>JAJYWD010000005.1 GCA_021791655.1 Nanobdellota archaeon
GACAGAGAGTGCATTTAAAGGCTGTCCCCACGATTTGCCATCCGTCGGCGATAAATAGTGCCAAAAGGTCTCTTCGGAGATGGTCGTGCGCACTGGAAGCCAATGGATTTATCCATGGGAGGATGTCGCGAGTCGGTAATGCCAAAAATTTTAATCCTTACACTGAAGTTATACACAAGTATAACTTCGGTTAAATGCCATGCAGGCACATTTTAGTAACCTTACGCGACTATCGAAATAAGTAATGCCTCAGGATAGGTTTTTAGCAAATAACTCATCCATCAGCGCGGTTGGACTGCCGTTTATCTCGTCCACGCGATCTGGCAGGTATTTTCTGAACGTCTGAGAAGCGAATCTTGAGTCCATGAGCAGCACCACTGCTCTGTCTTTTTCCGACCTTATCCCCCTGCCGGCTGCTTGCATAGTCTTTATCATGGCCGGCAACACCTGGGCGTACTCGAATCCTTCTCCGAATTTTCTTTCGTAATACTCCTGCAGAGCTTTGAGCTTAACGGAAGGAGGTTCAAATGGCACGCCGACTATGCCGATTATCTTAACCTTATTGTCCTTTATGCCGATGCTTTCGGAGAAGTTTCCTCCGACTACAGCGAACAGGATTTTCTCCTGCTGATGCATTACGGAAAGCACGCCAAGCTTGTCTTCCCTACCCATCTGTTGTCTCTCTTTTATTATCCTGCCAGTGTTTCTCATTAAAGAGAACACGCTATCCATGAAAGCATACGAAGGAAAGAAGAATATCGCGTTCATCTTGAACTCCGACGTTATGTCATCCAGCCTCTCGGCGATAAGGGCAGACTGAAGGTTCCTGCTGGTGAATTTGGAGGTTACGTCCGTCTCCGTTATTATGGACCTGTTGCTGTCGACGAAATCGCTTTCCACCGATAGCCTCTCGCTGTCCGGTATGCCGAGTATATTTGCGAACATTTCCATGGGTTTCAGCGTGCCGCTCATCAAAACGGCGGAGGAGAAGGAATCAAAGGTTTCCCTGGCATAAATGGACGGGTCCAGAGCGCTTATCGTAATCTTCTGGATGTCTTTCTCTTTTGAGACGAACGTTATGGACGATCCCTTTTCGGAACGCAGTAACGTGGACACGAATTTGCTAAGCGTGTATGAAGCCGGTATGGAAGTGGATGTTTCTATCATATCAGTCAGCGAGTCAAGCTCCTCCACATCCGAATCTGAGAATAGATTATATATGTCGACCCTTTCCTCCATGGAGCAGGAGCGCATTATGGAAGTTATTTTGTCTATCTTGTGCGCGAGAGCAGAGAAGCCAGACGAGGAGGTCTCCCTGTATGCCCTCTCCAGTGTCCTGTAGGAAATCGAACGCGAGAAAATATCTATAAGCTTGGCTGAGAGATTGTGGGCTTCGTCGATTATCAGCACCGAATTGCGCGGGTCTATGCCAGTCTTCGACAGAAAATTGGGCGATATATCGGGGTCAAATACATGCGAATAATTCGCGACAACGACTTTTGATCTCTTTGCGTGCAGAAGCGATATCTCGTATGGGCACACGTGATACGTTCTGGCAGAGTCCATCACGGATTCTGGATCAGAAAGGGGAACCTGCAGTGCTAGGACAGAACGCGACTTCAGGTCCCTTGATGGCGTAAACGTATTGTTAAAAAATGAACACTGCCCGTCTTCTCTCACGACCCTGCAGAACTCATTGAAATTCTGGGCATCGACGCTATTGTCGAAAAGGCACATAGAACGCTTTCCGTTGATGCCTGCGAACCTTGGCCAGTCCCCGCCGTCCTGCATCTTTTTCAACGTCTCATAAACTATTTTCTGGTGGGTGTGCTTAGCTGTCAGGAACACCAGCTTGCCGTCCGAACCTTCCAGCGCCTTCAGAGCCCCGAAAAGGACGGGCGCGGTCTTGCCTATTCCGGTCGGAGCGTTTATCATCAGCTTTGAGTGCGTTTCTGCGCTTTTAATCACGGCGTTTATTATCGTCTCCTGCCCACTCCTTAGAGTAGAGAAAGGGAACTTCAGCATACCAGCTTCGCCTACTTTGAGACGGGCGGAGGCACCGACTTAGGCGTTTCCCCGCCGTGCCATGTCAGTCTGGGTTTCATCTGTACTGGGTATATCCGCTCCGAATTATCGTCAAGGATTATGCATGAACCAGGGAGCCTGGGCAGGTCGTTGAGGTATTTCTCGATCGCTGACACCATATATGTCTGCATCAGCGAATTCAGCGCGTCTATGTCCAGCTTCGCGGTCACGTGGTGTGAGACTATTATGTCGGATTGAGTTATCACGTCGGTATCCAGCTTTCCTGGTTGCTGCGTCGCTATTACGAGACCGATTCCAGGCTGCCTCCCCTCCTTTATGACCCTAGTGAGTGCGCCGGAAGCCGCGGTCCTTGAGTTGGCCGGAAGAAATTCGTGAACCTCATCTATGAACAGCCACACTATCGGAATCGCCTTCTTGCTCTCCTGTTTAGTCAGAGAGACCGTAGCGTTTATCTCATTGAGCTCTTCCACTCTCCTCTCCGTGGTCCTAAGTTCCAGTATCTTCTGGCTAAGCATGCCTATGACCATCGCCCTGAGATTGAAAGCACCTAGTGAGTGTGAATAAAGGCTTATGTCCAGGATATTTATTACTCCGGGCGCAAGGATCTCATCGAGGGGCGTGCCTTCTCTCTCGAATATCCCCCAGGACTTAGCCGCTTCAAACCTCTGAACGCACGCGTCCTTTACGACATCGGGCGCAATTTCTCTTGCTATCTGATCGGTTACGTCTTTTATCTCGTACTTTCTGTTCTCATCCTTCAGGGATGTTACCGCCTTGTGTATGAGCACGCCATACTCATCGTTCATGGAAAAACCGAAGATGTCCCCCCAATCCTCAGGAGAGAGGTCAGATACCGACAGCGAGAAAGGGGCATCAGCCATCAGCGGGTTCTCTTCCTTCATCTTTTCAAACGAGCCCTTTGGAACAAACACTCTTACGTTAGAAAAGCTCTTTGGCTCTTCTCCCCACTCCTTGAGGATGCCTGCTTCCTTGTAATTGGGATTTTTCATCGTCCAGTATATACCCATCGTGTCTATTATCAAAGAGGTTATGTTCTGCGCCACTTCTGGGTCGAGGGAAGCGAGGCCTTCCGCTATGACCCCCATTGTATAGCTTTTACCGGAACCGCGTTTTCCCGCTATTAGTACGACGTGCGGCCTAAGGGCATCCAGCAGCATCTCGTTCCCGAGACTTACGACGGTGCCCATCGTTATGTACTGCTTGCCTATAAGAGTGGTAGCAATCTCGCCGTAATTCCTTTGGTCTCTCTCGTTCCTGCCTATGATTATCTTGTAAGCCATATCAAAAATGGTGTCTGCCCGAGTATAATACCTTTTGATGGGTTCGCACGCTTTTATCCCTTACTTCGAGCGAAAGGATGCAAACACCGAAGACATTGTCACGCGGCAATAGACCTCAATTACCCATGTGGGTCACTTGAAACCCTCTTCTTCAGCTCGAACACGCGCAGAATGTCACCTTCCACCGCAGGCTCTGCAAAATTTACCAAGAAATCGGAAACGAAACAATTATTGGCCCCATAATGTCCCTGCCGTCGGAGCACACTAAATATCCACCTCTCTTTAGCGTGGTTGCCATACTCGTAAGCCACGCACTCGCCACGATAATAAGTACTCACTTGATTTTGTTCAACATTTTTGCTATCCTTAAAATGCCAAAAGAAAACAGCAGCACTCCAAGAAAAGTTATGCCTATAAACAGATCCCCAGCAATCCACCATGCAATCGGATAGCCAAACGGCAGGGAATAAAGACCATTATGCGCAACTAAATTTGTGCGTGCTATATCCCACAGTACCAAAGGACCTATAACGGAGAATGCAGTACCAAACATTATAAGCAAAATGTCCGAAACAAAACCAAATCGCATATAATAGTTATCCTCACTCAGGTAACGTGACGTCCTCCTATCAATGGATCGATGGGCTTCCGGTCCCTGCTTCACGGACGCGACTTGCATGCGGTTTCCCGCGGTGCATAGGTCGGATTCTCGACGGGCTTGACTTCCCCCCCTGTCCGAGGGTGACTCCCTTTTGGGGAGTGTTTTATCGGTCTTTCGACCGACCTTTTTTAGGTTTTACGTTTAGTCGACAACCTTTTATCTTTAAGCATCGGTCTACCCTTTTTGGGATAGACTTCATGATCTATGTCGTTTATACGCCTTCTATCCATTTATAGTTTTCTAGCGGGATGAAAGCGAACATCCGCAACGATCAAAATCGTGGGTTTTCCCGCTCGCTATGATAAATGTGTGTAGATACATATAATCCCAGACAGATGTATGTCTTCGACAACTATTTTGTACAGGACTTTATACAAAAGTAGACCCCGTCAAGGTGTCACGAAAGTTACGTTATAAACCAAACCGTTGTTATTGTTCCCGCTGTAATCGAGAGCGTTATCATTCAATGGCCACCAACCCACAAGGCCTGCGCTAGAAATCGGGGCACCGCTACTACCTTCATTGTAAAGAGTCAAAATCTGTGAAGCGGAAAGAACTGTATTGTTATAAAACTGTACGTCAGCTATCAACCCATTAAAGCATCTATTGGTGGGCTCAACATAGCATCCCAGGTCCACCTGTCCGCCCGCGTTGTACCAGAGCGAGTTTTGGGAAGACGCAGGCTTATTAGAGGCCGCTTTTTGCCCATCAACATAGAGAGTCGCACCCGTTCCATTAAAGGTCACTGCAATCTGGTGCCACGCATTAAAAGATATGGCACTGCTCCCTATCGAGTTTGCGGCACAATTATTACCGGCATCGAAAGGTGCCAATGTGTATTCAATGTAGACTTCGTTAGAAGGGTTTACTTCGAGCACCATCCCGTCAGGGCATATTGTGCCGCCTATCGATGCATCATAAGATGACTGTGCCGTTGAATCGTAAATCCACATTGAGATGGTAAGTTCTCTTGTAGCGTTATTTGGGACTAGAGGCGTTTCTATATAAGTTTGATACCCCAAAAAGCTCGCAGCGTAATTCGGATTGAACTTCGTAACAGAGCCCTGTATGATCCCTGAAGATGCAAGAGTACCTTTTACGGAGCTGTAGGGCTCCTTATAACTCAAGTTTACGCTAAGCTTGTACGAAGCGCCCACGGAAGACGGACATGCGTTCTGCACGTAGTAGGCCGAAGTCTGTCCGGGAAAAAGCGTAATCATAGTGCTGGCCGAGCTGTAAGTAGTGCCGCTATTGGCTGAGACTGATGTCACGTTAACTATTTGCCCCACGTTATTAGTTATGAACAAAAGAAGAGCACCGCCTGGCGTACACGCCTGTATCACACCGAAATTTGGAAACCCTGATACTTTGTAGGAGACCGCGGGACTCACAGAGAAGATACCAGATTCAAATAGCAACACGACCACTACTATCAGCACCGAGAGCGCGGACCCGTAAACTATAAGATATTCCGTCGCAGGCTGTGCTCGCTTGTTTCCAATGAATCTGCTGGGTTTTCTCTCTTCCACTAAAGTTTTTGTCAGTTTGGATTTAAAATCGTATAAAAACAGTGCGAGAGGAGTTGTTTCCTCGATTCGAGCACAGAAATACCGCTGTTTGCAGGTCAGTCTTTCACACTACTCAAACTGCTACGTGCAGATAGAAAGAAGCCACATAACCGACTATAAACGTCAACGCGGTGGCTGCGATGCTCAGCCCTACGGACTTACTGATATATTTGCTTATGTTTTCGTTTGAATTAAGTGCTATCACCGCTGAGACTATTGATATCGCTACTACTGTCAACACGACGGAGACGACAAGATTCAGGTATGGGTCTGCCCCAGTTGCGATGCCGACCAAAAAGCTAAGCAGGGGTATTATCGCACCGACTATGTAAAACGCTCCGACGTATACCGCATCTTTTAGTGGGTTGTTTCCCACCTTCGAGCTTTTCTCGTAAATCCTGTTGCTGCCTTTCAAGAACTTCATGAGCGGATTGTTCCTCTCCCTTTCCAGGACTTTATAAACAGGATCCTTGAAGCTCTTGAGCTTGTAAATCAATTCGTCTAAGCTCTTGTCCAGTCTCCTATAGTTTTCCGAGTGCTTTTTCAGGTCGCCCATAAGGCGTTCTTTTGCGACCTGCAACTCCAATTCCAGCCTGTTTAGGCCGTCGGTCTCAACGTCCATCTCCGACTTGGATGATAGATACGCGCCCACAGCCATTGATATCGTGCCCGACAATCCGACTATGGAACCGGCTATCGCTATCAGCAGATTGTTGTGCAGCACGCCAGTGAACCCGGCAACGGCTGCAAGGACTTCCACCAAGCCGTCGTTCATGCCGAAGACGACGTTTCTTATATTGGCGAGGATGCCGCCCTCGAGACCGTCCCTCTTCAGCAGCCTCTCCTGGTAGAGTTCCTCGACTAAGTAATTTATCACGTCCGGCCTGTACTTGTCCGGGATGTAAGGAAAAACTTTGGACAGGTCTGATATCTTCCTGTTCTCTATGGAGTTTACTATGCTTATGGTGAGCCCCTTCCCGAAAAGCCTCCTTACGAAAACCAGCGCCGCCACCTCGAGTGCGTGCACGTGACTCGGTTCCGGCAGATTCATGTCTGCGCGTATACCTTCCCAGATTTTCAGGTGTCTGGTGTCTAAGTCGTGCAATTTCTTTAGCTTCTTTCTCAGATTAGTATCCGTCTCTGTACTGGAAAGCTTTGAATATATGCTGTAGGCGAGCATCTCCGAATCTAACACCCTTGTCAACAGGTTCTTGGTGTCCATAGAGCAATTTTTGCACCTTCAGGATAAATAGCCTTATCGATTGTCTAGCCGGTCAGGGGATGTGAGGGTTTTATTTTCTCGTAGAGTTCTTTGTAACGCTGCCAGACTTCTTCCCCGTCTTCCCTCGATAGATGATCCGTTATCTCTTTGGGGTGCATCAGGACATTGCCGGCCGGCTGCACTATGCCATCGAAGCTTACAAGAACAAAATCGCCGCTTCTAACATTGGATTTTCCAGCCATACATATCACAAGATTCGTGTCCCACATCTCTACCACTGCCTTTTTCTGCTTGTCGAGATTCCTGCTGTCTCCCTTCGTCATTGGACAGACTATTTTTCCCACGTGATAGAACGTAAGCGTTATGCTCTGTGGTACCATCTCGGCTTTTTTGCCGTTTACCGCTGCCATAGGAAGCCAACACTCGCCGACTTAATAAATATTCGCAACACTGGCACAGCGGATAAAACATTAGGGCGTACAGAAAAGTTTATAAAGAAGTTAATGACTATGAATTATAAAGAAGCGGCAGAAACGAAGCCGGAAGCCGGGGACAAGCTGCTTCATAGTCTAGCATTCGGGAGGTGTTATGGCTAGAAAAAGAAGAGCGGTAGTTGAGAATCCTGTAGAGGAAATAGAAGTAAACGAATATAGTCCAGAAGACGACGATGAGGAATCTGAAGACTACGACAATGACGATTTTTAACCTTACCAATTGCCGATAAACCTAAAACGCTTTAATTATAGCGGCTACTCATAAAAAAATGACTGAACTTCTGCCGGCTCACATAAAAGTAACCGAAATCGAAGGGCTCCTGAACATAATACGGGACTACGGCGGGCCCATAAGAATGTCGGCTCTTGCATCTTATACGAAGGAGGGTGTTGATCGGCTTTTAGAGGTCCTCAGGGCAGCACGAGTTCTCGGTCTTATAAATGTGAAGAGTGGTGTGGTAAGCGTCACCGGCGTCGGAAAAGAACTGAACTTGTACGACTTCCAAAACGACGTAAGAGACCACGTCGCAGCTGTCGAACCTTTCAAGACATCCGTCCGTCTGCTGAAGAAAGGCAACGGCATGACGACATCGCAGCTTCTTCTCGCACTGCTCAAAGCGAACATCCTTGCGCAGTACTCCTCCTACGACATAGAAAACATAAAGTGGCTGCTGACTCACTGGGGGATAAGAATCGGCCTGTTCGCGTACGAGGCACGCAACGACCGCTGGAAACTCAAGAAGCACTAGCCGGTAAGAGTCTCGTACACTTCGTCGACTAGCTTCACAAACTCTTTTGAATGCCTGTTCCTTGGGCGCTTTAGCCGGATGCTCTTTATTTCTTTTACACGTGCAGGCTTCTCCGAAAGGATTATGATCTTGTCGGACAGTTCCACCGTCTCTTCCACGCTGTGGGACACCATAACGACAGAATCCGTAGGCATTTTCTTGCTCTTCAATATTCTGAGAACGTCGCTCCTTAGCGCACTGGCAGTGAGTTCATCGAGGGCGCTGAACGGTTCATCCATAAGCAACACTTTCGGGTTCGGGGCCAGCGCACGTGCTATGCCTACGCGCTGCTTCATTCCGCCACTCAAGACGTTCGGGTAAGCGTCCTCGAATCCCTCAAGGCCGAAGTTGCCAAGGAGCTCTCTTGCTCTTTTCTCCTTAGCTTCATCATCCATGTTTGACATCGAGAAGCCCAGCTTCACATTGTCTAGGTTTGTAAGCCACGGCAGCAGGCCGAAATCCTGGAACACGAACGAGACCTCACCGGTGGGCTTTACCATTCTCCTTCTGGTTACGAAAACTTCCCCGCTCGTCGGCTTTATCAACCCAGCCATTATTCTTAGAAGCGTACTCTTACCGCAGCCGGATGGTCCTATTATTGAAATCATCTCGTACCTATTCCCTACAAATGAGATATTATTGAGGATTACTTCCGGCCTCGCGCCCGGATACTCGAAATAGACTTTATCGACTCTGATCATTTCCATGTTATCTGTATATTTTTGACACGAAATTATAAAGGCGGTCCCACAGGAACCTGTTCACAAGTATTATCATCACCACCATATTTATTAAAGCGACGGTCATGAGAAGGAGATTTCCAACCGACAGAGCATTGTCAAGCAGCTTGCCGATGCCGATACTAACGCTACTTATCACGTTTCCGCTTCCGATTACGGACGAAGAAAAATATTCCGCGACTATGCTAGCGTTCCATTCCGCGGCTATCGCAGTAACCGCTCCAGTTATTATGCCAGGCACCATGGACCTGAAGTATACCTTGTCCCACAGCTGCAACCCCCTCACGCCGAAGACCGACTTTACTTCCCGCACGCTGCTGTAAGTGTTCCCCACACTCGAAATCGCACTAAAAATGACGTACCACAGCCCGCTCAGGAAGAAAACCACGATGGCTATAAACTCACTGCTGCCATAGACGCCCTTAAAGGACGAAGCTATGAATGGGAGAAGTATGGTCGCAGGTATGGAAGCCAGCACTTGGAACAGTGTGAGTGCGAACTCCTTGTGAACCATTACGAACGAAACGTAGATGCTTATCGGCACGGCTACCACTAGGATCAAAACGAAGGCGCCCCACACCCTAAGAAAGGAAAAGGCGAGGGAGACAAATGATAATTCTTCATAATACGGAAGGTACGCAGATACCTGTGAAATCGCAGACCAATTGGAATAAACGGCAAAGGCCGCTATGAATATAACGGCAGCTGCTACCACATAAGATACGTACCACGATCCCGCCTTCACACGCTCTAGCGCCCGATGGTTGTTGTTTTCCCTCTGACGCAACTTCTTAGCGCGCATCCTAAGCCCAAAGTGCGGGAAGCGAAGGTGGATTTTCTGCTTTTGACCCGTGGACGCGTACCTAACGGATTCGTAGCGCGTCACATACTTTTCCACGGAATCAAAAAGCAGGAGCTTAGTTGCGATAACTGCGAGTACGAACATTCCCAGGCCAAGCAGATAGTAAGGCACGTTGCCAGCCAGCCCGAGTTTTGTGAGGGCAATGCCTATGCCGTGCTGTACAGCGTACTGGGAATTGCCTATAGAAAAGATTTCACTCGTGACAAGATAAAAAAGACCTATCGCCCATGAGAGCTGCATCTGCTTTGAGAGTCTTGGCAGGCTCGCCGGTATGAATACCCTACGCAACCTGCTGAGTAGCCCCATTGAATAAAGCCCCGCGAGCTCCGTGAATTCATTCGGAATCGTCTTCACAGCTTCGTATACCCCGAAGATCATGTTCCAGAGCATGCTTGTCACTATGAGAAGGATCACGGCGGCGTTTATGCCTATCACCCCCGGCAGGTACCTGACGACCAGGAAGATTGCGAACGGGAAAAAGGCGAGTATGGGCAGCGTCTGGAGCACGTCCACTACGGGTATTGTTATCCGTTCCACGATTCTAGAGCGCGCCGCTGCTATTCCTATCATCAGACTTATCAAGAACGATAAAGCTAGTGCTATGAGCATCCTCGCCCAGGAAAAGCCGAGATCCTCAGCAAGCAGGAATATCTCTGAAAGCAGTGTCACCATAGCAAACTTTGTAGGGTGATAAATTAATAGACTGCAACGGTTTAATACGCGTATTTCATTAAAGAAAAGTATAGGTTATGGACATAACTTACCCGGATTACAGAAGAAACATTTCCAACATCGCGGACAGCATCCTTGAGAATTTCGGCGTCAAGCACAGGCAAAGCAACCTGGCGATAAGCCTGCCGGAAAAAAGACGGACTTTCCTTATAGTCCTGGACGGTCTGGGATGGAACTTGTTTTCACGATTAAAGATATCAAAGCAACTGAATGCGCAAAAGATATCGAGTGTGTTCCCCTCAACTACGGCTACCGCACTCACCTCAATACTGAGTGGCACAACGCCGGGGCAGCACGGCATAATCGGTTACAAGGCATTCATAAAGGAGAGCGGCGGGATTGTCAAACCCCTCCATTCCACTTTTGCTGCAATCCATGCCGATGAAATCCTTAGGCAGGCTACACCTCTCAAAGAGATGTTCAGCGTTCACACGCTGTTCGAATCGCTGAGAGAAAGCGGGGTAAAGAGTGGGGTGATTTACCCATCTGGGATAACATATTCTGGGTTCAGCGAGATGGTCCTTTCTGGAGCGAGCGAGTTTTTCACTTACGACAATGTCTGGGACGCATTGGAGGTGTTTTCCAACGAAATGAAGAACGGCAGGTACGGGTTCTACCACTTTTACGTGCCCTTCATAGACGGTGTCGAGCACGGGTACGGCAGCCAGAGCGAAGTGGCCTATGAAGCAGCATCGTTCATACTCTCGAATATTGTCTCCAAGATAAAGAAATACGAAGACAAGGTTAACGTTATAATCACCGCAGACCACGGGCACATCAACATAGAGAGGAGGATAGAGTTCAACGACAATCCGCAGCTGATGAGGAAACTCGAGATACCGCCGTACGGCGACGGGCGCGCACCGCTCTTCAGGTCCCGGTACGACATAAGCGAGGAACTCGCTGGCTATAATCTAGGAGTGTTCGGTAGGGACATGAGGAAGCTACTGTTCGGCGCAACCGACAAGAGAACTGAGGACAGGCTTCCCGATTACGTCGGAGTGCCACTAGATGACTCGTCTTACTATTACAGATACGCGCCAAAGGGCGAAAAGCCTAGGTCCGACATGTCTAACCACGGCGGTCTCTCTCAGGCCGAAATGGAAGTGCCTCTCGTGCTCCTCTAAAATAGAGGTGCGCCGCAGTTTTTCAGCCAGCTTCTTCCCGGAAACAGCGACTCGCTCTGAAGCGCGTGAGTTTTCCCGCTCACTTTTGATAAATTATAACAGTGCTCCAGAAGAAGTTGCGCGGAAATATTGGTAAGTCAACAGATCAGCGGTTTTCAAGTTTATTTATAGCTGGAAAACATGAAGTATTATGGTGAGCTTCCTGACTTCGGAGCTTTTCGTCGAGATATCGACCGTAGTGATACTTTTGCTTTCCATCGGCCTGAGCGCCGTAATAACGCAGAAATTCCTCGCAAAAAGGTCCAAAAGCCTTCTGTACTGGGGATCCGGCCTTTGGGTGTTCGCAGTCTCGGTATTAATCGAGGTCGTGTTCGCTTTCAACGTGTATTCCGGCTTTCTGGCCGGCGCCTACCTTTTCCTGGTAGCCGCGATAGTAGAACTTCTTGCGCTGGGCTCGATGTTTCTGGTAAAGAACGAGAAGCTTAGGCTCTCTTACATCGTGTTCATGGTAGTCACCTCCGTAGTTTTCATCTACTTCCTGCTGACGGAGCAGATACCGAACCTTCTTACGTCCTTTGTGGTTTTCAATCCGAACCTCCCGCTCGGGGTGCTAATCATGTCGTCCGTGATCACTTTTCCGGCGGCGATAATACTTATCGTGGTTGCCGCACTCAGCTACATGAAGAAAAAAAGCAACAAACTGCTCAGCATAATAGCCGGTGTAATAGTTGTTAGCGTGGCTGGGACGCTTTACATAGTCGGGTTCCCCGCTTTCCTCTATTACTCTGAATTCATAGGGATACTTCTTCTTTGGTACGGGTTCATCTAGATTTTTCGGTGGTCTGGTTAAAGCTTAAGCTCTGTGTAAAGCTAGTATACCGGCCTTGCCAGTATGGGTTACTCATTAGCGATTTCCGCTTGAACGGGTTCGTAGGGTCATCACTACCATTAGAAGTATTATACATGCAATACGGGACAGGGATCCTTTCTAGTTCTTTTTTATAAACTTTCATATTTCTATACGAAATCAAGTGATATTCATACCCTTAAGCCTAGAGTAGGTCTTCTATTTCTTTTTTGACCAGCTTTGCTAAGGCTTTGCGGTCTACGTTCTTTCCCTTCGAAACTTCGCCCACTACAAAATTTACTATGTTTGGGTTTTTCTTGTACTTTTCTTTTATGCTCTTATCTTTCTCGAGCACTTTCTTTATTTCGGATAGAATCTCGCTTTCATCGACCGTTCCTGCATCGGGGATTTCTACTCCTCTGAGGTACTTTTCTAATGTCGTTTTATCCGGACTCGCACCGTTCTTCACCGCAGACACGAGCCTGCCAAACCCTTCCGAGGTTACGTTCATAATGTCTGCCTGCTTCAAAAGCCGGATAACTGCAAGCATTTCGCCGAAGCCGTACAGATTTCTTCCATGATCCAGAAGCGAAAGTGCCTCCTTGTTGAACATTATCGCTTCTCTTATCCTATTCTCAGGCACGTTGTATTCACCGGCCCATTCTTGTGCAATCAGAGACGCCGGCCTTACCGGTTGGACAAGCGCCCAGTCAGTGTCATAATTAGTGAGGTCGGTTTCGTAAAGGAACCCGTATTCCTCTTCGGTTTCTTTCTCCCTAGATACCTTAGTGGTCCTGCTCTTTTCATCATAAGACCGCGTTTCCAGTCTCACGCTCTCGCCGGACTTAATAACAGCAGTCTGCCTAGCCGCCTCGTACCTTGCCGCGCCCAGCAGATTGTTTATGCCAGTCACATTCTTTACCTCGACCCTCTCTTCTGCGACTGACAGGTTTAAATCGCTTTTTACCTCCTTTTCGATGTCAACGCCTACGTAATAAAGCAGGCTGTTGAGCTCAGTATAAAAGTCGCGCAGTTCTTCCTCATTACCAATGTCCGGCTCGGTGACTATCTCGACCAACGGGGCGCCGGAGCGATTGAAGTCCACCAACGTATAATCTTTTTCCCTGATTATACTAGCAGGGTCTTCTTCTATCTGTATGCGTCTTATCCTTATTTTCTTCCCTCTTATCTGAACGAATCCCTTTTCTCCCACGGGTTCTTCGAGCTGCGTTATCTGAAAGTTCTTCGGCAGGTCCGGATAGAAATACACCTTCCTGACGAAGGATATCTTATTGTTTATCCTGCAGTTAAGCGAGGCGCTTATCTTGACTGCTATGGCGACGGCTTCCTTATTCAGAACTGGCTTAGAACCAGGAAGCCCCATGCACACTGGGCACACGGAAGAATTCGGCTGTTCGACCGCGACCGCATCAGAGCAGAAGAGTTTCGTCTTTGTCGGCAGCAGAACGTGCGTCTCAAGACCGATTTTCATAGGTCACCCAGATTGTACTTGAACTCGTACCGAAATCCTTTTTCCCATTCAGAGACAAAATCGAGCAGAGTATAGTCGTCGAAGTGGTCGGAAACCGCCTGCGCGCCGAGTGGCAGTCCATTCAGATAATCGTATGGGAATGATACGTGCGGCATGCCGGCTAGGTTCGGCGGCACAGTTAGTATGTCCATCGCGTAGTTCTGCACCGGTGTAAGCTTTTCTACTTCCTCAAAAGTCGGTGTTAGCACCGGCATGGTGGGAGAAATCAAAAGCCCCTTCTTTGTAAGTGCTTTAAGCCTGTTTATTACCGCCCTCCTTATTTTTGTGGCACGCGAATAGTACCTGCTCCTAACGCTCTTCCCCCTAACGAAAGTGCCAAGAAGGATACGCCTTTTCGCCTCGGCCCCGAAACTTGCCCTCGCCTCAGAAAAGAAATCGTTGTAGCCCTTGGTAAAATCGTCTACCTTCAGTCCGTACTTGAAACCACAGTACTTCGCCAAGTTCGTTGAAGCTTCCGCCATCGAGATTATGTAGTACGCGGCGATCGAGTGCTCCAAGTCCTTTGCGCTCACGCTCTCCACCGAATAACCGTTTCCCTTTAGTCTATCTAGAAAGCCCAAAAATCTGGTCTTGACGCGATCCTCCACCTTGTCCAGAAGTTCCTCCACTATCATTAGGTTCTTAGTTTCCCTGCTCTTTAGAGCCGAATCGACGGACGTAGAGTCCCTTCTGTCATAGCCCTTGACCTTATCGAACAAGTATCGCACGTCCTGCGATGACCTGCCCATCACACCGACCTTGTCGAGAGAGTTAGCATAGTCTATAAGCCCGTACCTTGAAAGCAGGCCGTACGTGGGTGTGAAACCCACTACCCCGCAAAACGCAGCTGGCGCGGAAATCGAACCGCCAGTGGACTCGGCTAGGGAAACGTGGTATTTCATTATGCTGGTCGCGACTGCGCTGCCCGCACTTGATCCGCCCGCCACCCTTCTCTCATCGAAAGGATTCCTTACCGGCTTGTCGTTATTTATACCGAATGTGCCGAAGCCGAACTCGTCCATACGTGTCTTTCCCAGGAACGAGAAGCCTGCGTTCAAGGCCCTTTCCACCACCGTAGCACTGAACGGCGGGATGTACCCCCTCAGTATCTTTGAGGAGGCGGTGCACTCGAAACCCTTGACGCATAGATTGTCTTTTACGCTTAGGGGAAAGCCCACTTTCATATTACCGTCTATCACACTGAATGCGTTCAGCCTATCGTTCAGTCCCGTTAAATCCGTCACAAGGCGGTCGTAATATCCCTCCCGCTTTTCCGAACGCACGAACTTCGATATTGAAGAAGTCATATCTTAGGTCCGACAACATAAAATCGGTAGATCTTCGTGTTGCCAAGCAATTCTTTTTTGTTGCCGAAGGCTTCCGGCTCTTCCCCCCTCAGTCTTTGAGGGATATCTATTGGATGGAAGGCTGGCTCCAGCGAGTCGACATCTGCCTTCTCTATCTCATCGAACAGCCTTATTACCTCGTCTATCTCTTTTAGGAATTTTTCCCTCTCGTTTTCGTCCAGCCTTAGCCTGCTTATGCTTGCCAGCCTGTCGAACTCTTTTTGATCCATCAAAATTGGATGCACAGCGGGGATTTAACTTTTCTATTGGAAATTTCTTTTTCGATATCGTCGTGGGAGCGGTGCGGATAGTTCAGAAGATAAAAGCCACTAAATAGTAGTGTAAAAGTATATAAACTGCTCGTATCAGTAATATTAAATGGGGTACGCATTTGTGTCCACACTCAAAAAGGCATTAAAGATAAGGGAAGAAAACGAAGAAAACGAGCACACCCTGAGCGGAATATTAAAAACCGCGCTAAGAGAGTGCAGTAAGGGAAGGCTGTCCGACGAACTTTTGGACATCACGCAACTGTATCTTACCAAGCTGATAGAACCTGATAAAGTAGGCATTTACGATTCGGACGATACAGCATCCGAGTTTAGAAAGCCTACAGAAAATGGTACAGAAAATGAACGCGCAACGCTAGAAAAATTACTTTCAACGGACGAGCGGGTTGTGACAGCGTTCAGGCTAGACAGACCGCTGTATTTTAATCCGATAAGAAAAACCCTTCGGGATGTATCGAGGGAGTTAAAAAGTAAATCTTCTTGCGCCAAACCGCACGATCGATATCTAGAAACTACTTTGGGAAAGGACGCTGGTCATTATCTGGATGTCTTCTACGAGAGTGCAAGGGAAAAATTGGGGAAAGTAAACATAGACGTAATAATATATGTAGCACATGGGGCCCTGGAACCCGCATTGCTGCTGAAGGAACTGAAACCGGACGCGGAGCTGCTCCCAGTCAGGTATTCTCATTATAGGGCAGGCGACAGCGAACCAAAACTCCCGCGGTACATGACACTTGACGAATTCGGCGGCAAGATAAAGGGGAAATCAGTCATAGTGATAGACGATGACATAGACAGCGGGAGGACGATTGCAAAAGTAGTAGATTGGGTTAACGACTTCGGTCCAAAGAGACTGTATTTCGGCGCGCCCTTGGCCAAAAGATTAAAATATTACCAGCAGGACTATAACACAAAAGAGATAGCTAGGTGGTCAACCGAAATATTCTCTAGAGAAGACGAAGATACTGCCGATGTAGGAAGATGGCCCTCAATTTTCAAATTCCGTGTTGAGGCACGCAAACGACGATACTCGACATGAAGAAACTAAATTTCAGCGTAACCAAGCCGATCATAGGGATGGTGCACTTAAACCCGTACAAGAGCGGGAAAAGGTTTCTTGATGATGCGCTAAAGGACATCAAAAGCCTAGCAGACGGTGGAATCGATGGGCTGCTCTATGAGAATTGGAGCGGACTGTACATCGGAGAGACACCCATGCGAGATACTAGAGAATACATCGCTACAGTTATAAAAGAAGCTTCCAAAGTATACGATTTACCTTATGGGATTAACGTATTGCCACTCGATTACAGAGCTGCATTTGACATCGCCAAAGCCACGGGTGCGGCTTTCGTGCAAGTCGACACATTTGTAGACGAACTTATCGATCTGTCCCACACTTACAAGCTGGAAACCTCATCTAAAAGCGTGATGAGATACAAGGCCAGTCTAGGACTCGGGGATCTCGCGTTATTTACGAACATCCAATCAAAGCATTACCATACCCTGCCGCCAAACAAGAAACTCGAGACCTCTGCGTTGCAGGCGATAAAAAACGGTTCTGACGCGATAGTCGTAACCGGCCGGCTAACGGGGCTGGAAACCCCAAAAGAGAAACTCCTGAGAGTAAATAAGGTCTGCGGGGAGACCCCCGTGTTCATAGGGAGCGGATTATCCGAACGAAACGTCAGGCGCTTGCTGCCATACGCGGACGGCGCGATAGTCGGCACGAGCCTCAAAGAGGGGGGCGTGACTGATAATGCAGTGGACGAGAAGAGAGTAAGGCGACTTATGAGGATTGTAAATTCCCTGCGTTAACCCTTGCCGGATTAGGGATAGGTGAAGCTGCCGTACATCATTTGGTGCCAAAAGGAGACGCCGAACAGCGCGAACGCTACAACGAAGAAAACCAGAAGGACCACGCCTATTATGATGTTGCCTATGATAAGTTTAACCGACAGGTCAGAAAACTGCCTGTCCTTATCTCTGAAAACGAAATAGAGGACTACGGCGCCGATTATGCCTAGAAGATAGAAAAGCGACCAGATTCTTTTCTTGTTCTCCGAAGCCAAAACGTATATAAGTGCGATAAGGTAACCAAGCCCGCCAAGCAGCCCTATGACGAGCCACCAAGTACTGGCCTCTTTCTTTTTATTCCATTTGGTCATACTAGACTAACGCGTGCATGTTTTAAAAGTCTTTTTGGGAATCCACCCTGCTAAAACTTTATAAGCTACACAAAATTTATAGGGATTATAAAGTACGTTTTATATGAAAGAAGACGTCAGAAAGTACATAGACGACGGCGCAGAAGCCAGGAAAAGACTGGATCACGAGGAGATTTATTCATTGGGAAAGAGGCTGCATGAAACGATAAAAAACGGCAACAAACTTATCACGTTCGGCAACGGCGGGTCGGCAGCCGATGCACAGCACATAGCTGCGGAGCTGTCCGGGAAGTTCATGTTCGAGAGAAGGTCGCTGCCCGCGATTGCGCTCACCACCAACACTTCCGTGCTTACGGCTATAGGCAACGATTACTCTTACGATGACATATTCGCCAGACAGGTCGAGGGTCTCGTGAACCGGGGCGATTTCGTTATAGGCATAAGCACGTCCGGAAACTCGCCTAACGTGATTAAGGGCCTGGCCACGGCAAAGTCTAAAGGCGCATTCACGCTGGCACTGACCGGCAGATCCGGCGGCAAGATGAAGGATCTGGCCAATCATACGCTAAGAGTCGAATCGGACAAGACGCCGATAATACAGGAGGTGCACATAGCAGTGGGCCATCTGCTTTGCATGATAGCGGAAGAAGAACTGGTGAAAGATGAGGGTGGTAAAAAATGAGGGCTATAGTTACTGGGGGCGCGGGTTTCATAGGCTCGCACATAGCGAAAAAATTGGTAAAGGACGATTGGCAGGTAACGGTTGTAGATAACCTCACCACTGGCGACCTCAAGAACCTGAGAGACATAGAGAGCCAGTATGAATTCGTAAAGGGCGATGCGGCTAGGGTGCTTGAACTTCCGCCTGCGGATGTCGTATTCCACCAAGGCATCTACTCCTCCAGCCCGATGTACGTCAAAGACCCGTGGCTTGAGTCAAAGGTCGTAGCCGACGCGACGTCCATACTCGAATACTGCAAGAAAACCGGTGCAAGGCTCGTATTCGCGTCTACATCCATCATATTCAGCAACCAGCAGGACCCGCATGTTGAAAGCGCTGCGCCGCTGGTAGACAACAGGTACGGAGAAGCCAGATACGCCGTCGAAAGGCTGGCCACGCTGTACAACAAGATTGAGGGCGTGCGCTTCACAGCACTGAGATACTTCAGCATATACGGAGACGGGGAGGAGAGCAAGCAGGTGTACGCGAACCTCGTGTCGCAGATGATCTGGAAGGCCATCCTTGACAAGCCGATGAAAATCTACGGCGACGGGAATCAGAAAAGGGATCTTGTGCACGTTGACGACGTGGTCAAAGCAAATCTCACAGCCTTCGATAAGGACGTAAACGGAGTCTTCAACGTAGCGACTGCGAGGATCGTGAACCTGAACGAACTTGTAGAGATAGTCAGCAAAGCCGTAGGAAAGGAGATAAAAAAACAGTATGTCCCGGCGCCGTACATAAACTTTGTCGGCCGCGCTTCCTTGGCAAAGGCCAAAAATGAGCTCGGCTTTACTGCAGGCATAACCCTAGAAGAAGGAATAAAGAAATCCGTAGAATACTACAAATCTCTGCCCTCCGTTCCGGACATATATTAGGGGCATCCCCCACGAAGAGCATGGGTTTTCCTGCTCACTTTTGATAGTTATATAATAATACGGCGGTCGGGTAACTGCATTCTGCTCATATTACACCATTTTTGCTGAGATAATCTTTTACCGTGTTGAATATCTTTTTGTGCCCAATCGAGTTTGGATGCAACCCGTCTTCTAGGAGACGCTTGTAATCCATTCTCTTAAAAGCAGCGTGCACATCTATAACAGACACCCGCAGATCCGTACACACTTCGTTGATTGCTGTGTTATAATTTGATATGCGATTATTTTTATAGGAAAGATTTTTGTTACCTACCCGAGGCGCGCTCTTCGTTTCATCCACGGGTAGTATACTCATGCAGAAAATGTTCGTGGTAAATCCCCGCGCTTCTCTGACGAGCCGTCTCAGGTTACGTTTGAACACGCTCAAAGGCACAGGTATCTGATTTTTCCTGTCTAACACTGAATCATTCTTCCCCACATCGAATACTATCGCAAAGTCATCTCCGTAATATCTCGCCCCTTTACTCCTGGCACGACACTCTATCTTGAATCTCTTCAGCAGGTCCATTGTAGTGTCCCCAGAAACGCCGCAGTTGTACACAAGGTTCATATATAGCAGCGGCTTCGCATTCTCCTCAATGTACTTTCTGAGCCTGCTAACCCAGCCCCCGCCTTTTACATCGAAAGCACCATAAGCACCGCTGGCCCCGAAAACACAGATATCCATCATATGCAAATTACTACCGCCATAAGCTTTGATTCACAGATTAGGTATTTAAGATTTGGCTGCCATAAACTTATATTAAATTGGAGATTTCGAGTATGTTTGGCAGAAAAAGACGTCTGGAAAAGCTAGTAGACGAGGTTGCAATCGCCGTAACCGAGAGCAGTATACCCATTATGTGGGAACGCGGGATACCGAGAGTATATCGCGGCGAATACGAGGACAAGGATCATAAAGAGGAACGGGAAAGAAGATTCGTTTATTATTTTACGACGCAGGAGCAACTTAAAAAGCGCGGGGTCGACCTTATGGACCCGCTCTATCTGGATGTGATAATAAATGACGCTGAACGCCTGTCAGATCACTTGGGCGGTCGCAAGGCGATTATTTCGTGCCCGGGTAGCTATCTCAGACACATAGACGAGAGGGGACATGGGATAAGCGACACATCAATATTGCATGAGAAAGCGATCGAGTTTGAGCGCGTACTGAATGATTACCTCGAAAAGCGCGAAGAGGAGCAACGCCGCATAAACGAATTTTTAAAACGACACGCATATTCGATGAGCTGACTTCGTCATGCCAGAATCAAAGCATCCCTTCCATTCCATACTTTTACATGGTTCCCTTTAGGACATATCCGGAGTATTCTGCCGGACCTTTTTTGATTGACGAGTCCTCACAGTTTATACTTTATGATTTCGAGGGCTTCTTCTAAAAGAAATAGTCTATCTTTCTAACAGATCTGGCAAGAAAATCTTAATCAACTTACCGGTGTCGCCGATAAAATCTTCTATACTTCTGTTAAGGCTCTGCTGAAAATCTTCGAGAGATTTAACAGTAACCGCTGATTTGCTGGAATCTCCCGTATTTGGGACATAGCAAATCATTTCGTCCCTTGCTTCCCTCAGATTCGTAAGATCTACCGGATTGGAAAGTCTTTTACGTAGCTTATTTATATTCCTTACCATCGCTTTATCTTCCCGCGACGCATAAGACGGGACGCCCATCAGTTTCTTCGTTGATGGCAGGTCTTTTAGCAAGTTAGGAACTACCTGATTGTATAGATTCAGCATATCCTCGAGGCTATTGATATTCTCTATGGCCTCCTGCCTGTAGTGCTCATCGGCAGTATTGAAATAAAGCTTGGCGTAGCTTATTGCATTCAGGAGGTAGGGTTTCCCGATATTCCGTGCGGTATCGTATAGCTTTTCTACGCTTTTCTGCCCGTCCTTGTCGAGCAGGCTTAACAAATCCAAAGGCGAACCCATAGATGATTGAGTGGATAGTCATGGTATTTAACAGTATCTGCAATGCGATACGCTGGTTTTTCACTAAAGCCGGTGAGTGATAAACCCTTACAAATGACACGCACAAGGTTTTTATTTGACGGGAAGCATACCCTCTTACAGAAACAGAGGTGATTTCTATGGGAAATGAGACAAAACGCAAGTCTAGTGCAGCAGCAAAATTAATCATGGCCAAGCTTGAAAACATAGAACACTGAGTATTATGACAGAAAATTCATTGGACAAGTCACCACAAAAACTATACTGGACCGGGATTCCACAGTATGAGGTATTCTTTGACCATCGGGGCGCACTGATACGCTACATACACGAGAACGACGCGGTTTTCAGGTCAGAATACCAATCATCTTTGTTAGAGCATTTTGGAATCAAAGTAGAATACTTCGAGCTACCAGAAAGGACAAAATCTAAGCTAGAAAAGATATTCTACGACGGGAAAGAGCCGAAATATGACAAGCAGAAAGAATCGCTGGAGGAAGCAGTAATCCGGCTCTACGTAAAACCAGAACTGCAAAAGATAATAAATAGCAAAGCTACTGGAGCAAAATAATTAGCGCACCGGTTTGTAGAAGTCCAGGGGCAGTACCTTATTCCTTAACACCTTAAGCAAAAATGCGTACACCCCAGTCATGCAGTAAGCGGGCAGGCCGAAATCTTTCACTCTCCTGTCGGAAGTAAAGCACTTGACCGTCGGCAGAAGCTTTAGCTTGCCGTACTTTCTTAAATCCTTATTCAGATCGAAGCCGGTGAACAACGGAGTCCTCTCATCAAAGCCGTTTGTATTAAGAAAAAGGTTCTTTTCATAGAAATCGCAGCAGGGATACGAAATATCAGCACTCAGCAGAGAAGCTAGGTAGTACAAAGGATTTATCAGATATGTTCTGAACAACTCAAAAAACTTGTTGTCTGTAGCCCAGTATATCAGCGGAAAACCGGCGATAATACCTTTCTCAACTTCCTGCTTGAACACCGAGAGAGAGTCGGGCCACATTGTGGTGTCCGCATCAAGGAAGACGAGGTACTTACCCTTCGCATTTATTGCACCGTAGTTCCTCGCGAACGAAGCGCCCGGCTTGTTCACCCGCAGTATCTTAGCACCGTACTCTTTCGCAATCTGTACCGTTCCGTCCGTGGAACCATAATCGCACACTAATATTTCGTAGTCCTCAAACTGCTGATGTTTCACGCTCTCTAGAGTATTCCTAAGCAGTTTCCCCTCGAAAAACGTCGGGATAATTATGCTGAAAAATGGTGCACCCATAAGAAAGATTATCCCGTGCGGCTTTTAAAGCATTGCACGAAAGGACGGAATTGGACGGCGAAAGTGACAGCGTGCTGTTACTTGTTAGCCGTATACAACGTTGCTGCTAGATTTGGAATTTCCTGCGTTTGGCCTCATTCTCTTTACGGCGCTCAGGTAATAACCCAAGTCGGGGATAAGCTTCTCTGTCTTTTTCTCTATCATGTCTCTTGCGAACGCTCTCTCTGCGTGTTTAGTTGCGGACTCTAAGTCTCTGCACGAAAACCCTTCGGTAGCAGATGCAAACGTAGAAAGCTCCTCATCACTCAGCTGCTTGGCATACAGAGATATTACGGCCCTCCTGTCCCCCTTTGATGGAAGCGGGAAGTAGACTGCGGTAGAAAATCTCGAGACTAATCCGGAGTCGAGCCCCGCGATGTTATTGGTCGCGCCTATAACAGTGTACTTTACTTTTTCCTTGTTGGTGTTCAGACCGTCCAGCTTCTCCAGCAGGAAATTTATCACCCTCGTACTCTCCATCGAAGCCGAATCTGTTCCTTGGCTCCTGCTGCCAGTGGAGTCCAACTCATCTATGAAAAGCACGACGTTGCCGTTTTTCTTGCTGTAATTCTCCACGTACTCGAATATCATCTTCATTCTCCTTACAGTTTCCCCTACGTACTTGTTATACAATGCGGCTAGGGAAAACTTCATGAAAGTGAACTTGCCGCTACCTGCGACGGCCCTAGCCATCAGGGTCTTGCCGGTGCCAGGCGGGCCGTAGAAAAGTATCGCGTTGGAAAGTGGGCTGCCCCCCTTTTTCCTTGTCTTCTTGATTATGTGCTCGTACACTTCTGGATGAGAAACCGGGTACAAGACATCTTCCAGCACCCTCTGCTTCACGTCCGCGTAACCGCCTATGTCATCGAAACTAACGTCGCTCTTGTAGATTTCTAGACCAAAATAATTATTGTCATGGAGTTCCAACCCTAGACGCTTCCTGTCCAGCAATATCTTTTCCCATATCGCAGAGAAGATTGACACACCCAAGCCTTTCTTTGAAGCCATCAGGTCGGAAACTGAGAGCGTTATCATGCCATTTTCTGAGTTCCTCACGTGTATATATGATACATCAAAAAGCTCGGTGCCGGTATTTGCATACACTTTCCATTCTTTGTTCAACTTCGCTACATCGTCATTAACTTTTATTTTTATATCGAAGGGAGAATCGCCCGGAGGTTGCTCGAAGTTGCCCTGCGACAACAGCCTGTCTAACGAGTGAGAAACACGGTCGTAAAGGTCTTCCTTGTTTTTACAGGTTAGATAAACGGTAAGGCCGTGCCTGCTGCCGACCATCGTATCGTGGAACGAGGGCTTCAATAAGTAGTCTAGGTTAAGTTCTGCTTTTTGGGCTGAAGCGAATGTCTCTTTGACTTCTTCTTTGTCCTTGGCGTTTTTAATCCAGGCAGTGATTTCGGATGTAAGGTCCGAAAGACCGGCTTTGTAAGCTAGTTCTATCTTTGTATACGTCGTGCTTGCCATACTTAATGTATTAGCAGAATCCCCCGTGAACTTCCATCCTTATCCCCTTTCCCAGCTTAGAGAGGTACAGTACGCCGTCGTCGAAGTTGAAGAACTGGGGTGCTCTGAAGGACTGCCTGTTGGATTTCCTCTTGTACTTAGGGTGTTTCGACACGCCCTTGAAGAACGCCCTGAATGCCTTGTCCAGGCCCATCAGTGCCTGCTGAAGGGACTGCGAATCGGCTTCCTTGAGCCATTTGTATTCTTCCTTCTGCTTCAATCCCTTCAAGAACCTAGTGGTATCGTAGTAGTTCAATCCTCTCTTTGATTTGTCGCCCTTATGCTCCTTGTAGTATTCTTCTCTTAACTCTAAAGCTTTGTTCCACATCATCCTGTTGCAGCCGAAGTATTTCGAGAAGAGGCTCTGCTGTTCCTTGTTGGGATACAACCTGAACTTGTATGCTGTCGGCATATCATCGTTTTATCCCTTCTACTATTTATGTTTTCCATTTTTTGAGTCCGCTTTCATCCCACCCCTGAATAGTGCGGGTTTTCCCGCTCACATTGATAAATATCGTATCAAGCATCGAGAATCGTGTGCACTCTTTAATCTTTTGCGTGTATTTTTACCACTTTTCCCTTTACTTTTTCCTTGTCGTATCTTTTCTCTAGTTCTCCCATTTTGTCCAGAAATGCCTCTCCTAGGTCGAATCCAACCTGATCGGCTATTGCTAGACACGAAAAGAACACATCGGCGGTTTCGTTCTTTACCTTGCGCAATAACTCCGAATCTCCGCCTGTCAATAGCTTGGAATCTATCTCCTTTCCGTCTCTCCACATGAAAAGCTCAAGGAGCTCGTTAGCCTCAACCGATGTATTCGCTGCCAGCTCCTTCGTCGTCTGGAATTTCCTCCAGTCCCTCTGGTCCACAAAGTCCTTTGCTATCTTTTTAAGATTTTCCAAATCCATATGGATTTTTAGATACCCTCCTTTAATAAGTTAAACTATTGGGCTTTTAATGGGCGAAGCTTTGGATCCTGCTATATCCACAATTGATGCATCAGCTTGCCGTGTAATAATAGTAGGAAGAAGGCCATGTAGCCGTAGCATACACTCTCGCATTACCTGGAGTTTCTGGATTTGTAAGAGTACTCGCATATGTTACCGGTGCCGATGCAGGGGTCCAGACACTCACGTGGAGGTTTCCTTCGGGAAAGGCGCCCTTTATAACCCAGAACACGTTGTCGCAAGTGTGATCGGTTATGATGTTAAAGGAAAAGTTGTAAAGACCAGGTGTAACGGAAATCGATTTTGGCACCTGTATACCGGCTCCCTCAAAGTAACCTACGGCTCCAGACCACGTATTAGATGAAACTGGTTTATAGAAGAATTCGGTCTGGTCGTCCACAGCTGTATAAAATGTAACATTATCCGAAAAAGACATCGTGCCATACACTTCCCAGCCGTCGTAAGGATAGCCTTCTGCCGTGTTTATTGCGTATGTTCCATTGTAAAGACCATTCACAGGTGATGCGGGTGTACCAACGCGAGTGTATATACCATAGTAGTCTCCACCACTAGGTATTCCTGTCGAGCAATCTCCTGCACTGTCTCCACCAACCGCTATGCCGCCCACTATATTCGGTAGCGAAGAGCTCTGTCCAGAAACGGAACCGGATACTACACCGGTAAGAACAGAGGGGTTGTTAAAAAAAGAGCCTATGGGCTTATAATAGACCGCAACATTGTCAGAGAACCTAGCCCCAACGGAAGACGGACAAGAATTGTACACGGCAACCGATGCTGACTGTTGTGGAAGCAGGACAAAATTTTTGGCCATCGTTGCATTTGTGGTGGCACCATCGAATGTTGCTGAAACAGCGGTGACGTTTATGGTGGTCGACTGCGGATTAAGCACGTTCAGCACAAGGGCGCCAGCCGAGGTGCAGAATGCGCTAACGTCGTAACCCTGGAACCCAGTAGTGGCTGCGAACGATATTGATGAAGAGGGGTTGAATATACCTAGTGAATACAATACGGCAGCGACTATGACTATGATGAGGATGGCCCAGCCGTAGGTCATCATGTACTCGAGGGCGGACTGGGATTTTTTGTCTGGTTTGGATAAGTTAATCAGCAAATTTTTCTTTCTGTCTGTGATATATACGGAGGACCCCGGCTTCATGCCATCACTATGTACTCTCTCGGTTTAATACGTTTCTTTTTACTGTGAGAGGATCGCGATACGCGACTGCCTACCGTACGGGGATCGATGAGGAGGTAATTAATGCATTAAAGCTTTCTTTTGTCTTTTGGGGCGTGCAACGGAAATCCCTAAATGCTGGCGGAAAGCCTTAAATATGCCACGGCGTCATTAATGAACAATGAGATTTGAAGCTTACAAAAGAAATGGGGAAACCGGTGCGATGATGGAAACTAGCGCCGGCTTAGTTCACTAAGTCGGGGACACAAAAGGCACCGAGCGACAAGAAAACTATACTAAGGCAGCTGAAGGGTGTCAAAGAATTTCTGCCGGACGAACAGTCAAAACGTGAAAAGATTCTTGATGTCCTAAGATCTAGCTTCAAATTATACGGCTATAACCCGATAGAGACCGGCATATTAGAATATTATGACATAGCCGCGGGCAAATACGCCGGCGGTGAGGAGATACTAAAGGAAGTGTACAGACTTAAGGACGCCGGAGGAAGGGATCTTTGTCTGAGATACGAACTTACGTTCAAGCTTGCGAAGATTATAGCTCTTAACCGCGGCCTTTCGCTGCCTATAAAGCGCTATGAGGTTGGTAAAGTGTTTAGGGATGGTCCCGTAAAGGCTGGCAGAAGCAGGGAGTTCACGCAGTGCGACGTGGACGAGATAGGTACGGACAGCCTGATTGCGGACGCCGAGTTCTCCGCACTTACGAAAAGGGTTTTCTCGGAATTAAATCTCCCAATAATAATAAGATTAAATAACAAGAAACTCTTGTTTGGCCTGTTGGAAAAGGCAGGTATCCTGGAGAGGGAGTTCGTAAGCGCCGCTCTTTCCATAGACAAGCTGGAGAAAATCGGGAGAACTGGCGTTATATCGGAAATGGTCTCAAAGGGATTTACCAGAAGTTCCTGCGGGCGCCTATTTGGGTTAATAGAAACCGCTAACGCCGAAAAGGACAACACAAAAAAGCTGGCGCTCATAGAAGCGAAAATTGGCGAAAATGAAGGAACAAAAGAGTTACGAGACTTTCTTAGGTTTGCAAAGATCTTCGGCACTTACGAGATGATAGAATTTAGTCCGACCTTATCCAGGGGTTTGGCTTACTATACCGGAAACATCTGGGAGATTTATGGGCGGGGCGGAACTGTCACCAGTTCGCTGGCGGCTGGCGGCAGGTGGGATGGGATGATAAACAAAATGTCTGGGGACAAAGGCTCCTACCCAGCGGTCGGCATGACCTTCGGCTTGGATGCTATTTATGATGCGTTAAATGCAAGGTCGTTCAGAAAGTTCATAAAGCGTAAAGATTCTTGCCCGGTACTTATGGTCGTTCCTATAGACACCGAGGAAGACTGCGTCAGCTTCGTATCCATGGCCAGAGATTATGGCATAAGGTGCGATATCGCACTCGGCATGAGCGTAAGAAGGGCGTTTGAGTTAGCGGATAAAAGAGCTATACCATTCATGGGCGTGATAGGAAGTCGTGAAGCTGCCATTAAAACCGTAACCGTAAAAGACATTTCCTCCGGCGCATCTGAGACACTTTCATGGAAAGACGCAATTTATAAGATAAGGAGAGTGAGGTGGCGTTAAGATATGGGGGCGTGGATAATAGAATTCCTTGAACGGGACACAGACGAAGAGTCTGCACAAAAGAATAATAATCGCAATAAAAAGGTAAAGATGCGCGAGCTATGTGGCTTACTGGAAAAGGCAGGCTATGTAAGCGACTATAAAGTCACTAGAGTCTTAGATGCGTACAAAAACCGCTATTGCGGCCTGAATTGCGATTATTGCAAAGAGAAAATTCTGGAATTATATATAGACACCAAAGCAAACTACGGATGAGTGCTAAAAGTAGGGGGCTGGCTCTCAAACTCCAAAATAGAAATCTAGCCAGGAAGACTTCTCGATGTAACTCTTTGATATGAGACAGACTCTGGTATTTTGGGTTCCGCCGTACAAACTGAAATGGTGAAATCTTTAAATATATCCTGCTTTTAGAACTGCATATGGCTTTGGACAAACAAACGGACGATTTCCCGGACACATTCTATGTGCTGGTCGAGATACCTTCGGGCAGCAACTGTAAGTATGAATACGACGAGAAACTCGAGATGATAAAGCTCGACAGGGTGCTTTTTACTGCGATGACGTATCCTACGAATTACGGCTTTATCCTAGACACGGAAGGAAAGGACGGCGATCCGCTTGACGTTATGGTCATCTCTTCGGTTGCTATAGCGCCGGGGATGATTGTAAAGTGCAGGGCGCTTGGCGTTGCGGAAATGTCAGACGAGGAAGGCTCCGACAATAAGATAATAGCGGTCCCTATAGACAAAGTGGACCCCGCCTCCGGTGGCTTCAAGGATGCTAGTGATATACCGCAGAACCTTAAGGACAAGATAAAGCACTTCTTTGAGCACTACAAGGAGCTGGAGAAGGGAAAATTCATGGAGTTCAATGATTTCAAGGGAAAGGAAGAGGCCTTGAAGCAGATACGCGAAGCAAGGGTAAAGGTTTAGTTCCCACGCAATCTGTGCTGTATATTTTTACCTGTTGTGCTTAGTGAAAAATATGTGTAGTCATATATTAATACGACATTCTCTCTAGGACATTAGATGAAACGGAGCTTGTTCAAACGCCTTGACAACGGGCTTGAGCTCATAATAAAACCCACCGATTACCTGCACTCCGTCGGGATAAGCACGGCTGTGGGCTATGGCCCGCTATTCGAAACGCCGGACGTCAGCGGCTCCTCAAACCTGATAGGTGAGATGCTGTTCAAAGGCACGGAAAAGAGAAGCTATGCAGACGTACGAAAGATTATTAGGCAGAATGCATTGGAGGGGCAAAGGCAAGGATATCCTGAGATTACAGCGTACACGCTACAGGCTTCGAATGGCACGCTCGATACTGCACTGGAGTTGCTTAGCGACTGCCTGTCCAATGTTTACTTTGACAAGAACACGTTAGAAAAGCAGAAAGACGAGCTAGTGCAGAGGAATACGGCCGTTTTGGATGACCACCAATCCTTCCTTTATAAGAGTATGTGGGCTACGCTTTTCTCGGAGCATGCTTCAAGACTGGACATGTTCGGGAATGCAGAAACCATAAAGAATGTCTCGGCAGATACTCTGGCGTCCATTAAAGGCAAAGGTTATACGATGCCGAATACGGTGCTAGTAATAACCGGTAACGTGGAACCGTCAAATGCAGAAGACACCGTGGTAAAGCATTTTGCCGGTCTCCCGCGCACCCGCCCAGACATCGCAGTTCCGGAACTAGACGTTTCACACAAAAATTACAAGAAAGAGATCAGAAGGCGGGGGTTGTCGCAGTCCTGGGTAATGATGGCATTCAAGACTCCGGGGTATACGCCCTCAAACAAGATGTATATGCCTACCACTGTCGTGACCACTAGCTTACTTTCTCGGAGGCTATATAAGGAAGTGAGAGAAAAACGGGGCCTTGTGTACGGTATACGTTCAAATGGGTTGATATACAGGAATTTCGGTACCGTTATTATAGAGTTCAGTAGCAGACCGGAGGACAGGGAAAGGGTAAACGACGTGATACAGCTTGAGCTCAATAAATTAAGCAATGGAGAATTGTCTGGTGAAGAGATAAAGAATGCGGTATCAAAGGAGCTAACACGGATGGAATTGCTCCTAGATAATCCACACAAGACGGCAGAAAACGGCGCTGTAAACAAATCGCTGTACGGAAACCAGAAAGTGTTGGCTAAGATCAGAAAAGTGGGGCCTGACGAAATTGTCCAGTTTGTTAATACGCACATGGTACCAGAAAACACGGTAACAATAGATCTGGAGCCGGAGGATAACGTATGAGCGTATACGACTATAAATCAAAATCCAGCCTCGCGGGAGAAGAGAATTCGAAAAGCGGACCTGCGCTCGGTCCCCTGAGCGAACCGCTTCTGCTGGAAAATAACGTACAGGTACTGCTGAATCGATTTTTAGGGCTTCACTCGTTTGGCGCTTCTGTGGCTGTGAATTACGGATCGCTGTTTGAGGTGCCGGCGATAAACGGATCAGCGCACTTTCTGGAGCACATGCTTTTCAAAGGTACTAAGAAACGCACGTGGAAGGAAGAGAGCGCGCTGGTGGAAAGCAGCGGAATGGAGTGGAATGCCACCACAACAAAGGAGTTAACGAATTTCTATTTCAGCGGACGGCCAAACACCTTGCCGCTAGCCATAGACATTTTGGCTGATAGAATAAAGAACGCCACCCTACCGCCAGACGAGTTGGAGAGTGAGAGGGGCCCCGTAACAAATGAAATAAGGGCGGATACGGACGACCCGGAGTGGGCAGCGCACATCGGCCTGGAGAAAGCTCTGTTCAGCGATGTGCTTTGCGTAGACACGGTCGGCACCGAAGACGCCATGTCAAAAATAAGCAGAGACAAATTGTTTGATATTTACCAACGGAATTATACTCCGGACAATATCATCATTTCGGTATACGGAAAATTCAGCTACGAGAAGGCTCTCAACCTAGTAAAGGAGAACTTCGGAGATTTTGACAGGCAGTACGGAGGGATGAGCCCTTCTCTTGGATTTACCTACCCAAAGGCAGGGGACCACGTTTCTGAATCGAACGGCATAACTAGTCCTATAAGCTTCATGGGCTTTAGGTTGCCGGGCGTAAGAGAGATCAACGACAAAGACGACTCATTATGGCCTTCGGTAGAAACGCTGACGTATGTCTTGGACGACTATACGACCGACACTCTAATAAATGAGCTAAGACTCGCGACCGAGGCCGGGGTGTGGACAGAGTATAATAAAAATTTGGGCGGCCTCTTCCTTTACATGCGCACAAATGACAGCAAGTTAGAATCAACTAGAGACCTTATCGTAAAAAAACTGGACAGTATAATACTGGGGGAAACTAGCGAGGAGGAACTGAAGGCTTGTACAAGAAGAATGAACATCCACGATGAAAGACACTTGGATAACTCATCAAGGATGGCACGGGCGCTCGCAAGAAATCAGATGCTGTACGGCAGAAATTCCATACTGACTTCTCCAGTCAACAGAGAAAGCATAATGAAATACGCCGAACTGTACCTTAACCCGAAGTACCTAGTTTCATTTTCACTTGTACCAAAAAAGCAAGAGCAAATCTCTTGTTCTTAAAGTAACCCCCACTTTCTTGTTCAGTTCTGGATTGTGTTTACAAATCACTCTAGGGACTATTGCGACGTTGACTGAAGAATCTCTGTTCTGATTTTCGTCTGCAAATCAGTTATGGCTTTGTTGATACGCACCGTATAAGGCTTCGGGTCGGTTATTCTAAGAACGTCTTTAGGAAGGGAAGCCAACTGTGCAGTGCAGTATTCCTTTATGGCTGGCACAGACGGAAATGCATATTGCAGGCGGCTCCCGGACACAACTTTGGTTAATAATTCCAGCTGATCGTTTCCAGGTTTTGTACCCCACGGTGCGATCTCATCCTCGACGAAAAGGCCATCTTTTGATTTTCTGAGTACGGTGTTCATTCCTGGCAGAGTAGCCTTCGCTATATCATTGGTTAGCTTCATTTTCGGGACGGGTTTGCCATCCTTCTCAACCTGGACCAGCTTGTAGACACCGCCCAATGCCGATACCTCACCGGTCTTACTCACAGAATTATAATTCGCGCCAGTTATCAGACGTGTGCCAACGCCATAGCTGTCAATAGGCGCATTACTCTTGGTTAACTCCTCGATCGCATACTCGTCCAAGTCACTACTAACGTATATCTTGGTATCCTTGAATCCCTCAGAGTCCAGTATCTTCCTAACCTCTTTGCTCAAGCTCAGCAAATCTCCACTGTCTATCCTTACACCCTTCAGATCGAAACCCTTACTCCTTAGCTCTTTGCCGACTATGCACGCGTTCCTTGCGCCGCGAATCGTGTCATACGTATCTATCAGCAGTATTGTATTGTGGGGAAAGGACTTAGCGTAATCTCTGAACGCTTCCAGTTCGGAGTCTCTTTCCTGAATGAACTTATGCGGCAGAGTGCCGACATACGGGATGCCGAACTTCTTGCCTGCCAACACGAGCGCGCTGCCAACGCAACCGCCGATATGTGCCGCCCTTGCGCCGATCAGCGCGGCATCGCGTCCGTGCGCTCTGCGGGAACCGAACTCCAATACGGTCTTCCCTGCGGCAGCGGTAACCATGCGCGCGGCTTTGGTGGCGACAAGCGTCTGAAAGTTTATCACATTCAAAATGTAAGTCTCAAAAAGCTGTACGTCGATTGACGGGCCGGTTACGATCAAGACCGGCTCGTTCGGAAAAATCACAGTCCCTTCGGGAACAGCGTACACGTCTCCCGAAAACCTAAAATTCTTTAAGTAGGCCAAGAATTCTTCGCTGAAGTCATTGCCGGATGTGCGCGCCAACCACGCTAAATCATCCTCTGACACTCTGTAATTAAGCACGAACTTTATGACTTGCTCCAAGCCGGCGAATATGGCGTATGAGCCAAGCTGGCTCGGGACTTTTCTAAAGAAGTAACTCTCCGTTATTTTTCCGTTGTGTATGGAATCGAAATCTGCTTTTCCAGAGGTAAGCTCGTAGTAGTCAAGAAAAAGGCCTAGGTCCGATTCCCGCATTATGGTATCGTCATTATTGTCATTTCCCATAAGCTAATTATATTAGCACTGCGTCTAATTTAACTGTGAGATATGATATGCCAAACAAGGCTCTGCTTGTCATCGACATGATAAAAGACTTCGTGTACAAGGACGTAAATCCATCTCTGGCGGTGGACAACGCTTACAAAATGGTGATGAAACTGAGGGAACTGGAAGAAAGCGCCGTCAAGAACAATATACCCATTATATACTGCTGTGATGCGCACAGAAAGGGTGATTCCGAGCTTAAAATCTGGGGCGACCATGCTATGGAAGGCACTAAGGGCAGCGAAATAGTCGATGATCTTATAACGGACAACATGATGACGATAAAACGCAATCCAAAACTCGATGGTCTCCTTGATGACGATGAGAAAACGCCAAATTTATCTCACGAGGAAATAGTCTTGGGTCACAAGATATTCAGGGTCGATAAGGGCACATACAACGCTTTCTTTAACACCGCTTTGGATAATCTTTTAAAGACTCTGGGAGTAGACACAGTCTACATCACTGGCACGGTGACCACCGTATGCGACCTTAATACGGCGGCCGGTGCCGCATTCAGGGGATACGACGTTGCTGTCGTAAAGGACTGCGTTGCCGACGTAACCGACGAAGCAAATTCTTTCGGGCTTGATTACATGAGAAAAAATTACAACGCAGGGCTAAAATCTTTGGAAGAAGCAAAAAATGACTTTGAGGTAAAAAAATGATCGTGCCAGACGAGCTTGAATTGAACTGGGACAAGGCCTTAAACTATGGGATAAGCTGGACACGCGATTATTTCAAAACTGCTAAGGTAAACCGCGCCGTAATAGGTGTATCGGGCGGAAGCGACTCCGCACTTACTGCTTTCATAACCATGAAAGCACTGGGGGAGAAAAATGTTTCCGGCTTAATAATGCCGTTCATAGGAGTAACACCTCTGGACGATATCAATGATGCAGAGGAGCTCATAAAGGCACTGAAAATAAACAGAATCTACAGCGAAATCAATCCCGTAGCGGATGCCTTTGGAGGCTTAGACCCGGCCCTAAAGAAACCGGAGAACAAAATTGCTCTAGCGAACTTACAGGCGAGGATAAGGATGGCCATGCTGTATAAGGAAGCCAACATGCACGGCGCCCTGGTGGTAGGCACCGACGACAAGAGCGAAAACATACTGGGTTATTTCACGAAATACGGCGACGGCGGGGTCGACATGAATGTACCGGAATACCTTTACAAAACGCAGGTCAGGCGCTTACTGGAACACATCTCAGTGAAGGCAAACCTAAACGTGGCCAGGAAGATAGCAACAAAAGAGCCGTCTCCGAATTTATGGATTAATCACACAGCCGAAGAAGAGTTGGGCATGAAGTACGAAAGACTGGACCTGATACTGTTTTACTTATTCGACTCAAAAATAAAGATGTCTCCGGGGGAAATCGCGAGGAACTTCAATGTTTCGGGGGATTCAGTTTCTAAACTACTCAAAATGATGGAGAACAACAAGCACAAACTTAGTCTCCCCCCAAGCCCCCCGAAGGCGGACCTAAGGTAAGTAACCCTGCCGAAGTACGTGCAGGACGCCCGCGATTTCTCTTCGGATACGCCCACTGCTAATTGCGTGGGATATGCGAGCATATTTGTTAGCTGTCTGGCTTACTTACATAGAGAAGACTTTCTAAACCATACGACAGTAAGAAACAATGAAAAACATGCATGGATTGAAATCAATCTTAAAAGTAATAAATCCAGGTATGTAACGAAACCCATGAGTTTCTGTATCGTAACGCTATCATTCAGATAAACCGGTCCCTTCAAAAAGGCTTCCTCGTACGAGGTTTTGACAAGCCCTTTCTCCACCAAGTCCCTGCTCAGATAGAAAGTAGCATCACTATGGTAATCCTCCGCTGATATTATGAAATGCAGGCGCTTCTGTTTCATTTCTCCTTTAAGTCTCCTTAGAAAATCATGCGTAAGTTCCTTGTCGTAGGCCACAAACTGCAGATTGCGGATGTCATCGTCCAATCCGCGGATTAGGTCCTCAATATTGTGTTTGCGGGCAATACACACAATTGATGCGGAGTATTATAAATTGTTTGGTCTTGTTGGAAGAAGTCTATGCAAATGTGCGGTTCAGGGCCCAATTAATTGCATTACAAGAGTAAAACAACGGTCCAATTTTCAAAGACTCGTTGAATAGCCAGGAACAGGGCCCAGCTTCATGCAACTGTTGTAACACGTTTGCTGGCTGATTTTGTAGAAAGTTGTATACAACTTTGTGAAATTTACAATAAGATTGCCCGTAGATGTATACATCGGAAGCATTTGATAGCAGAGGATAAGGAGAGCCCCAGTATGGGCCGAGCGTTACTATCGGCGTTCCATTGTAGACAGTGGGGGGACGCGGCTGTGCAGGCAACCCAAAATAATCAAGGATAACCCAGTCGGGCGAGACCACGGTGCAATTCGTGGTGTTATACACCGCCCTAAAGCTGTTAACCTGCAGGGCAAAATCATACGGCACTGCCTGCGCCTGTGGCTGGTTTGCAAGCATGAAGAACGCCAACATTAGCGACAGCGCTGAAAACAGCAAGAGGGGGAGTATATGCTGCTTGTCAGCGAAAAATGCGACGCCCATAAGGACAAATACCAATGGAAGAAGAAAAAATCTAAACGCACCGAGGCCTCCTACAAAAAGGGCGTTTGCAGAATAGTAAGGATAGATACCAAGCACAGCCGCAGAACCCAGAATCAGGGCATCCTCTCGACTCCCATTGAATTCCAGCTTTCTTTTAATGAAAAATATGAGCATAAGGATTATTGCTGGCACCACCAGCTCAAAAAATCCCAATAAGTTGAGAGAAACCGGCCGACCAACGACAGCTATGTATTCGAACGCCAGGGCGAGCGTGTAAATGAAATTTCCATACGTAATCAGATTGTACAGAAAGAACGGTATAAGTGCAGCGAAAAACACTGCTATGTTGGCCACGAACCTTACGAGTGATTTGAGGACATCTCTGTCTAAAACGAACAGCAGAAGCGGCGAAAAGAGGAGCGCATCATACTTCGAAACCAGCGCAAGCGCTAGGAAAATACCGGCATAGTACTTTTTACCTTTAACAAAAGAGATAAAAATCATAAGAAACGATATCAGAAAAACCTCGGAACCGTTTTTTGCGATGTAGAATATCACGAAGGGATTAAAAAGTACGAACGTCAGCAGCAGGAAATCAACGCCAAACGAGCGGGAAAACTGCCATATGGCAATGAAAAACAGCAACACAGCAACGACCAGATAAGCGTATACCGCATAACCCCCGAACACAAAGCCGAAGAGCCCTATTAGAAGACTCTCCAAGAGCGCACGCTGATTCTCGAAATAGAATCCATTGTGGAACAGGTAATTAGCGTTAAGTATCCTGACGAGCATGTCCCAGTTCAACAAGATATGAAACTGCAGCATGACAAACACGACGAACGACAGGAAATAAGCCAGGAGAACGTATTTCCTGTGCTTACTTATGAAAAGTGAAAGTGCAGTGATCTCTTTTTCCAGCTTTGGGATATGTGGCTTACTTCTTTTTACCATATTACTTTCCAGACATACCCTTCAGATAGTACATATTTGAACACGAACGCCGCCAGTATGCCGATGAAATTAGCTGCCAGATACGACATAAAGTATGAAAGAAACAGGGCCAAAATGAAGTTTATGGAGAGACCAGCGACTGCTACGACACCGAACTTACCTGCGGACGGGAAAAAGGGAGCTCTGGCCCCGAACGTTATGTAGTGGTTCAGCACGAAGTTTATGAAAGCAGAGATGATTATTGCCAGTGCCAACGCCGATATCAGGCTAGTCACGCGATAAAACACGAACAACAAGCCCTCGTTCACCGCTATACCGAAGACCCCTATCACCAGAAAAATCGGAAAACGGTAGCTATTAAGAGACATTATCTGCGAGAGGAAATTCAGAATCACAGTAAGCGTTAGCTTCGATTTTCCATGCTCCCTTTCGCCGTATTTGTAGAACAACCTTTCTATTCTGGGCTTCTTCTTGAATGAAAGGAAGATATCAAGCATTATCTTGTATCCTCTAGGTTTTATCCTGCCCAAGTCCACCTTAGCAACCTTGAAACCGAAAAAGCCCGACATTGGGTCTTTCAGCGCCTTTAGCTGCGGTACGGCGGAATAAGCTATCGTGGAGCCTACTTTGGAGACAAGTGCACGGTGCGCGCTTCGCTTCCCTACCTTCACGCACTCCACGAAATCTGATTTGTCCAAAAGGCGGAATATCTCTGGGATACGGCTGTGGTCGTGCTCGAAGTCTGCGTCGGTGACCACAACCTTGGCATTTTTGCTCCTTATCGACTTTATGCCGTCCAGTACCGCGGAAGAAAGGCCGCGTTTATCTCTCCTGACGATAAGTCTAACGTTTTTGAAGCGCCCGCAAAGCTCTTCGGTGCCATCATTGGAATTGTCGTCCACTATTATCAGCTTAAGCTTACTCAATTGCGGCAGTAGTATCTTAAGATTTTCGCACTCCTTGTACGTAGGTATCACTACATAGTTCTCCGTGCCAGTCATTAAATTTAGTTACAATACGGCTAAATATAGTTGGATTTCAATATTGTAGCGTTAGCAATCCGCAAAAACAAACGCCGAGGGCAGGATTTGAACCTACGAATCCTTTCGGAAACCGGTTCTCGAGACCGGCGCACTACCAGGCTATGCGACCTCGGCACAATAAGTATAGACAAATCCGGTCTTTAAACTTGTTCTGATTGTCATCACCTGGATATTACACACAAAATTACTTTGTATGCAAAATAGCGGTTTTGCCTGTAAAGTGTCATTTTTGTGTCATTTAGTATGCGAGGTTTTGACTCTAAGAATCCACTAAATTAGAATTGCGGTCAGCGGGATTTGAACCCGCGTCTTCAGCTTGGAAGGCTGACATACTGCCACTATATTATGACCGCTTATGGGAATTTTTAAATCACCCAGTATTACTGATTTTATAATTAACTAGAATTAAAGGTTTAGTTAGATGACGGTTGCCGCTACTGTTACCCACAAAACATTGTCTGTCGGATTTTAGGATAAACGGCGAAGATTTAAATAGCATGCGGATACAATAAATTGCATGGTAAAAGCGTTAGTGCTGGTCGGCATAGGCGCAAAGCACGGAAACGACGTATTCAACGAAGTGAAAAGAAAGAGAGAGGTAAAGATGTCCATGATGATATACGGCGAGTACGATGCTGCGTTCATAATCGACGTGCCGGGAGTTGCCGAGATACAGGATTTCGTAAGAGCCGTGCGAAAGACAGAAGGCATAACCACGACGGTAACTATGATAGAGATGGAGTGAATTATGATACCTATAAGATGTTACAGTTGCGGAAAGCCGATAGCGCACCTATGGGAGACTTACCGGGAGAAGATAAAAGGAGAATCCCAAAAAAAGGCGCTTGACGAGCTCGGACTCAAGAGATACTGCTGCAGGGCGATATTCCTGGGCGCCTTAGAGGATGAAGTAGTAATAAACGTGGCGAATTCCGAGTAATTTGAACCGCAATAAGCGCAACTAATTTCTATAACGCCCGATTTTGGATGTATAATCTACAGCTTGCCATCCCACTCGGCGAAAAATCTGGCGAGGTATTCTCGCATAAACCTCTCCCGTTTGAAAGCTATCTGTTTTCCGGTCTTAGTACTCATCTTTTCCCTTAGGAGCAGGAGTTTTTCATAGAAGTGGTTTATTGTCGTCAATCCACCCTTCTTGTACTCTTCTGCCGACCTGTGCATAACGGGTCTTATCTTCGGATCGTACATTGGTCTCTTGTGAAAACCGCCATAAGCGAACGTTCTCGCGACACCTATAGCGCCAATCGCATCCAGCCAATCGGCATCGCGGACCACCATTCCCTCAATTGGAAGTGGTATGCTCTTGCCGAGAGCGCCCTGATAATTCATGTTTCTGACTATAAAACAGACTTTTGATGTAACTCCTTCGTCTACCCCCTGCGACTCAAGCCATTTTCTTGCTGTTCTCGGTCCGATCTCCTCGTCCCCCCCATGAAGCTTGTAATCGGCTATATCGTGTAGGATCGCTGCTAGCTGCACAACATAAGTATCTGCGTGCTCTTTTGCCGCTATCCGTTTAGCCATCTTCCAGACTCTGTAAGAATGCCACCAATCGTGACCGGTAGGCTCTCCTTCAAGCGTCGATTCCACGTATTTCAACGTGTTAAAAATTACTTGCTGCTTTTTCCTGTCTGTAAGATGAGAAATCGCCATATTCTGTGTCAATATATCTGCATGAAGTGATAAACATTGCGTATGATTATATGTATAGCCGTATGCATATAAATTATGCAATATCAAAAATAGAGTGTACGGGGGGTGGTGATCTAGCTTGGTATGATACCAGACTTGGGCTCTGGATGTCCTGGGTTCAAATCCCAGCCGCCCCATTTAAATTATTAGATAGGTAAACTTTGTATCAAACAAAGCAACGCCTATGAAAAGTACGAAAGAACCATAACGCCAACTATAGCCATTATCATCCCGATCCGCTGGTTCGTTTCTGGTCTTTCTCTCAGAAATAGCAGCGCACAGATAACTGTTACTCCGCCCGCAAAACTTGCCAAGGTGGAAACTATAGGCAGGTCTACCTCCCCACCTGCAAACAGTGGATACATGAATGAGAGCATACCAAACCCAAGAAAAGCTCCTGACACAATCACAGCAGCTATCATCTTTTTGCTCATTTTTACTATTATTTTCTGCTTCATAGCGAATAAAGCCGCAAAACCAAGTGGAATGCTAGTGACATCCCATATGAAAGTCAGTAATGCAAAGCCTATGACCTTAGCATAAGCGCCCGCAAAGATAAAAGCCGCCGCGTATAACACTAACGCAATCACAGCACTTCCAGTTCCAAGCGCCGTAATTCTTGCACCATTTTTTAACGCACTTTTTCTGATAGAAAGCAACACTATACCGATAAGTATGACTGCTATTGATATAACTTCTATTTTTGTTATAGCAACTCCAAGAATGAAGACAGCCCCTAATACAACAAGCGATGGATAAGAATTAACTATGGGCGCGGTTATTGACAGATTACCGAATCTGTAAGCTCTATACATAAACAATGCAGCTGCGAACATCGCTACTGATGTGACGATGGCTAGAAATAGTATCCAGTGACTTATACCAAGATTTATCCCAAAGAATAGCATAACTGGAAATACTACAGCGGTGT
>JAJYWD010000022.1 GCA_021791655.1 Nanobdellota archaeon
GTCCCACGATTTCATCCTCACCAATGCCTGTCCCAACGGCACGGGGCACTTCTCATCCACGGTGACCGTGTCGTACACCGAAGTCGGTCAGGTGTTCCCAGGCCCCTACCAGTCCACAGGGACGATATCGGGGAGTTCAGTCACCCAATGGCCGCTTTACACGTCTTCGCTGGTCGGCTACTGGCCCCTTGGAGAATCTATCTCTGGCATATGTAGTGGAAGTGTCTATGATTTGAGTGGGAACGGAAACACTGGCACATGTCTAAATTCGCCGACTTATAGTTTGGGACCATTCAGCGGAAGCGGTGCACTTGAATTTAATACACCGACGATAATGAATCAAGGCGTGTCGTTGGGTAGTAATATTTTTAATAGTTATATAATCAACGGTCGCTCCTTTAGTATTTCTGTGTGGTTTGATCCACAGGTTTATGAGTCTTCTAGTAATTGGGGTCAATTTTTCGATTTTGGGCCACCAAGTAATTCCCCTAGAAATGATTTTGACTTTTACTGGTTTACTAGTAGTTCTACGGGTTCTGGAGAAAGAGTCTCAATCGAGTGGTATAATAATCTTAGTGGTAGCTGTACCCCATCAACATGTTTTCCCGGGCCTTCTTATTCGCCCCCGTCAACGTTGAAGTCAACATGGCACAATGCCGTGTTTGTGTATAACGCAGCAACGTTTACCGGGTCTTTATACCTTGATGGTAAATTGGTATCCAGCTATCAAGATGCATCATGGGACTATAAACCTGGAACTTCTCTCGGATACATGATGGGGCTTGGATATGCTGCGGGTTCCCCATTCCCGGGCTTGCTAAGTACTGAATCCTTTTATATTATTCCCCTCTCTTCTCAAGCGGTAGCTGCGCTTTACCAGTCATCCGTGCCGAACTTCGAACAGTGATTCCTGACTTCAGAGAGTCGTATATAAATCTCATTCTCTTATATAAACAATATGGGGAAGTTTTACGTCACGACACCGATATTCTATGTAAATGACAAACCGCACATAGGCCACGCCTATACGGTGATAGCCGCGGATATACTGGCGAGATGGCACAGGCTGGCCGGTGACGAAGTCTTCTTTTTGACAGGGACGGACGAGCACGGCGAAAAGGTCGAGAAGGCGGCTGCCGATGCCGGAAAGACCCCCAAGGCTTTCACGGACGAGGTTGTAGACAAGTTCAAGACTGCATGGAAAGCACTTAACATCTCGTACGACAAATTTGTAAGAACGACGGACGAGGACCATATAAATCGGATTAAGAACTTCGTGTCGAAACTTACAGACAACGGCGATATTTACAAGGGCGAATACGAGGGATGGTACTGTGTCCCGGATGAGACCTTTCTGACTGAAACTGAGCTTGTGGATGGCAAGTGCCGGGTGTGCGGCAGAGAAGTCAAGAAAGTTAAAGAAGAGAACTACTTTTTCAGACTTAGCAAGTATCAGGATGCTCTGTTGAAACTTTACAGTGATAATCCAGGATTCCTCTCGCCGAAGTACCGGGCTGATGAGATAATAAATATAGTAAAGGGCGGGCTGAGGGACCTTAGCATCTCTCGTGCGACGGTGAAGTGGGGTATTCCATTCCCGGGCGATCCCCAGCAAACTATATACGTCTGGCTTGATGCGCTGCCAAATTATATAACCGCGCTTGGGTGGCCGGAGGCGGCCTCGTTCAATACTTTCTGGCCGGCGGACGTACACATAATGGGGAAGGAAATCTTCCGTTTTCACACGATCTACTGGCCCGCATTTCTGCTTTCTGCCGGTCTTAAACCGCCGAACAAGGTCTTTGCGCACGGCTGGTTTACGGTGAACGGGCAGAAGATGAGTAAGTCTTTGCACAACGTGGTTGACCCGCTAAGTCTAGTAAATAAGTATGGGGCAGACCCAGTTCGCTTCGCATTGATAAGGGAGATGGAATTCGGCAGAGACGGGGACTTTTCCGAGGAGTTCTTGGTTGAAAAACTGAACGGCGAGCTATCCGCGGATCTTGGGAATCTCCTGTCCAGGACCTTAGCCATCGCTGAAAAGTTCTCTGGGGAGATAAAGGGCGAACCGGAGCCCGGGGGGTTAGTAGACATAAAAGAAATCTCCTCCCACATAGATAAGCTGGAGATACATGAAGCCCTTGAAAAGATATGGAGATATGTAAGGTCGATAAACAAGTATGTAAACGACAAGAAACCGTGGAGTGTAAAAGGCCCGGAACTAGGTAACATCCTCTACAATGTTCTGGAATCGATAAGGATAAGTGCGATACTGCTCTCACCGTTCATTCCTGAGACCTGCGAAAAGATATTCGGTCAGCTCGGGGTTGAAGCTGGCGGCCTAAAAGACGCGGTATTCAAGGAATTTAAAGGAAAAGTCACGAGGGGGCCAAACTTGTTCGTCAAGGTGCAATAGTGATTATCCGATGCGTTCGTATTAAGCTCTTACAAATATTTTTAGGTCGAGAGCAGAAGTGGTGTTGTCCTTTATGACCACCGGATTAATGTCTATATCTGTTATTCTTTCGTATTTGTCCATTATCTTTGCCAATCGGATCGCAGAGTCGATTAACGTGTTTACCGCCTGCGGGCTCCCGGAGGCAGCTACTATTTTGGCTATGCCGGACTCTTTGAATGCGTTTACGTCTTCATCCGTTATCGGTGCAATCATGTGAAACATCTGGTTTATAGCTTCCACATTAACGCCGCCCACGCCGATTCCCACAACTGTACCGAACTGCTTGTCCTTGTGTCCTCCGAGGATTATCTCGATTCCGGTTGAGTTTTCTATGTGTTTATACAGCTCATATCCTTGTAGAGGCACCTTGTTTATCTTGGCGGCTTCTGCTATGGTGCCGAAAGCTTTGTTTAGTTCTGTCTCATTTATTATGTTAGTGACCACGCCCCCTATCCTGTTCTTGTGGGGTGCTTCGCCGGAATAAATCTTCAGAACGCAGGGAAATCCTATCTCCTTTATCGCTGCTTTAGCGTCTTTCTGGCCTTTTATGTACACACCTTTGGTGATGTCTATCCCGAGACCTTTAAGGAATGTGGCCGCCTTCAGGCCGAATAGGTTTGTCTTAGGCGAGAGCTTTGTAATGCTTATCTTGGTTTTTTCGTAAGTAGAGAATGACGGCGGTCGGTACAGACCGTACTTGTACAGCGCATCGACAACCTTTACCGGCTCATCCGGAAAGCTGTAAACCGGCACCATATTTTCGAGCAGCAAAAGCCTGCTTTTTTCAACGCGTGTGCCCCCCATAAAAGCCGCAAGTATTGTAACATCAGAGAATTCTGCGCTCACATTTATTATTTCCTTAGCCGTCTCTATGGGCATGGCGACCTCCTGAGGCGAGAACAATACTATCACGGGTTTGTTCATTCTGGCGACGCTTTTCAGCGAGTCTCTATAACGGGCTTGCGAGGCGTCTCCCCGTATGTCCAAAGGATTGCCTATCTCTGTCCCCCTCGGAAGCACCCTTTCTAGCTCCTTTATCGTGTTGTTATTATATTTCGCAAGCGTAAGGCCGGTTTCGGAGAGCGAATCAGTGGCTAGGATGCCGTTGCCTCCGCCATTAGTGAGGATTACTATTTCGTTGCTCTTTATCCTGATTTTTGGGGCATCTCTCAGGAGAAGGAGCGCCGTTTCCATGTCCTTTACTTTTATTGCACCGACGCGCTTGAACGCGGCCTCGTATACGGTATTGTCGCCGGATAGCGAACCGGTGTGTGATATTACCGCCCTCGAGCCGTCAGTAGATATCCCGCCCTTCAGTATCAAGAGTGGTTTGGTCTCCGATGCCTTTGCTGCAGCCCTCAAAAATTCGCGGCCGTTGATAAGGCCCTCTAGATAAAGAAATATGGCGTTTGTGTTCGGGTCGTCTGTAAGTGCATGTACAAGTTCGGCTTCGTCTACGTCAACAGCGTTTCCGACGCTTATCATCTTGCTGAATCCTATCCTTTTATCTATGGCAGCGTCTATCATGGCGCTCATTATAGCCCCACTCTGTGATATTATAGCGGCATTGCCTTCCAGAGGTTTAACTATCGGGTCGATGAAAGTCGCGTTGTAAGGTGGGTCCATGTTCATTATGCCTAGGCAATTAGGCCCTATCACTCTCATCTTTTTGCCGACCAAGAAACGTTTTATCTCCTCTTCTCTCTTGGCCCCTTCAGGGCCGACCTCCTTGAATCCGGCGCTTATTATTACGGCGAATTTTACCCCTTTCTTCTCTGCTTGCTTCAGGACCCCCAATACGCCGTTCGCCGGCACGGCTATCACCGCTACGTCTATGGGCTCTTTCACCATCCCTAAATTTTTGTACGTCTTTACGCCTTGTAATTCCTCGGTAAATGGGTTAATCGGGAATATCTTTCCTCGATAGGTTATTCTTAGGTTTTTCAGGATAGCGCTCCCTATTTTGTTAGGGTCCCTCGATGCCCCCACAACCGCTATGCTGGTGGGGTTAAACAGAGCATTAAAGTCCATCTTATCCTTATAATACGTCTCCTTGCTTTAACACTTTCTTTTATAATGCCATATATATAGTGTTTTGGAGCTAGATGCGCTCCACCTTGAACAAACCAATTAGGTCCATCAATCTACGCATTACGTACTCAACAAGACTCACTATCGCAAGTCTTTCATTTTCCCTGTCGGAACCCAGAACCTTTGCCTTTTCGTAGAAGACATTGAAGCTATCAGCCACCTCGTGCACGTACTCGCACGCCACATTAGCCTTAAGGTTCGCAACTGCGTCCTTTACCTTTTCCTCCCAAAACAGGAGGTTTTTGACTAGGGCGCCTTCATCAGCTTCCAGTTCCCTCAGCTCCGCCGGTTTGTGCCCTTGCGCCTTCTTAAGAATGTTCACTGCTCTGGCATACGTGTAATTTATGTAGAGCGCGGTATCCCCCTTGAGTTTTGTTGATTCATCTATGTCAAAGGTTATTGTCTTAACTGGCGAAGTCTTCAGCAACTCGTATTTTATTATGTTAGAGCTGAGTTTGGCTGCGCGGTCGTCGTCAATTTCCTCTTTTCTCTCAACGGCCTCGGTCTTGAGCTTTGATTCTATTTTTGATATCATCTGGTCCACTTCTATCACGTATCCCCTTCGCCCGCTCATCCCGATGCTCTTGTCAGCCGTATTTATGCCCATTTTCTCCGCAGTGTTGTGCGAAATGTTTACGACCCCGTAAGAATAATGCGTGTAATCCGAGTCCTCCGACAAAATTTTTACTGTGTTAGCGACTACCTTTTGTTCATCGTCCTGTCTAACGTCTACAACCGTTATTGAGCCCTCAAATCTTCCCAGGTTCTTCTCAACGCCTAACACATCGGAGATAAAGATATCGGTGTCGTCGTAATTTTTGCCAAATGCGCTCCAGTGTATCTTCTTTTCTATTATACCGTGTTTCCAGAGGGCGTATGCTATATCCTTGGCAACGTATAGCCTGGTCCCATTCTGCCTGCTGTACACGATCTCCTTTCCGTCCATTTCGAGAACCATACAGCCTTTGGTCTCTTCCAATTTCGCCTCTCGTAGCAGGTGACTCCCTTTCAATAGGCTTTCGGACTTATCCAGTAGGTTTTCGCTTATTATGTTGCTCTCCAGATTTAGGAAATCATATTTTATGTTCTGCGATAGAAGCGTCTCCATGTTCGCTCTAAGCACCTTGTCGACCACGCCACGCGTGTACTCGCTAAGTTCCTCGTCCCCAGTTTCTATCTTCTTTAGTATCTCGTTTCTCAGCCTTTTTAGCTCGTCCTTGCCTTCCTTCTCTTCGGCCACATAAGCGTCATTTACCTCTTTGTACGCCCTTGAGCAGAATTCATCGAATTTCAGGTTGTCGGAATTCTCTTTGTTCAGGTACTTGAGTCCGAGAACGATATCAGCAACTTGTGCGCCGGTATCTTCCACGAAATTGGCCGTGCTGACGCTGGCTCCCGCCACTTCAAGTGCCCTTCTTATGAAATCCCCGAGAACTACATTCCTCATGTGGCCAAGGTGGAGGGCCTTGTTAGGATTCACAGAAGTGTGCTCCAGTAATATCCGTCTGCCCGAAAATCTGGATTCAATCTTTATGTTACTGCGGTCTAGCAGTTTAGAGGCTATAACATCCTTTATCGCGTCTTTAAGCACAATTTCCAACGCCTTGTTAAGTTTTAGGTAGACATTGACATACCCGCCAGTTGCCTCTATTCTGTCTATTACATCGGGATCCGCTCTTAGTTTAGCAGCCGTTTCCTCGGCCAGCTGTTTTGGGCTTATGCCGCGCTTTTTCGCTTCCTCAAAACAGGGAAAAGCCAGGTCGCCGTATCCGCTTACCGTCATCTCCGTCCATATCGGGGCTGCGATTTTCTCCTTTATGAAAGCCAGTTTCATACCAGCTTAAAACGATGGGGAATAAATAAGTTTAAATTTACTGGCTATACTACTTTATTGTGCATCTCACGTTCTTATGGAAAACGCAAAAATGTTTATAATTGGTGTAACCGGCTTGCCAGGATCCGGAAAGGATTTTGTAGCCGATATGCTTGTTGATAAGCACGGTTTCTACAAGATCGCCCCGGGAGACATAATACGCAGGATATTGAAAGAAGAACTGGGAGACTCATTTTCGAGAAGCGACCAGCAAAAATGGCAAGCAGAGAAACGCAGCGTGTACGGCGAGAGTTATGTTATGCAGCTGTGCTATGACGAGATGCTCAAGTCTGGCAAGTCAAAGATAGTTCTAGCAGGTACGCGCCCCCCTTCTGATCTCGAGTTCTACAGGAAGCTTGTGGGCGGCAATTTTAAGAACGTGTATGTGGATGCTCCAGCGGGGACTAGGTATTCTAGATTGATGGATAGGAAGCGCATGGATGCCCCTAAATCCTTCGAAGAGTTCCTTAAAGAGGACGAGAACGAGGAGAAGCTTTTCAGCATAAAGAAAACCAAGGAACTTTCTGACTTCATCCTTTTGAACGACTCTTCTGCAGAAGCGCTGGAAAAGAAGCTCGATGACATACTGACACATATAAAAATCAGCTGATCTTATCCGTGAGTTCAATTTTCTGAATGTCCAGGTATCCGCTTTTCTCTTTTCTGTCCCACACCTTCTCGGCTTTCTTAATCTCTAATCTCTTTCTGAATATCGGGCAATCCAATACAAAGCTTTCATATTCGCCACCCTCTCCAGATATGTTTATTCCGTATATCTTGTTTAACTCGACCAGTTCATTTACTGCATCCTCATCAAGCTGCCTGCCGAGCCAGTTCTCACCAAGGCCTTCAGCGAATGCCCCTGTGATGATTACCCTGAAATTTGACTCCAATACAGTTCTTACATGCTTTTCTTGATTGATGCCCCATAGGGGGGCGATACTTAGTAGGCCCAGTTCCTCGCAGATTCTGTCTATTCTGGACCTCTGATAAGTGCTGGCTATCGCACCGCTCACAATACCGTCAATCTCCCCTTTCAGCGGTTCTATGACCGCTTTTAGCTCTTCCACCTCTCTCTCTTTCTCTCCCGAAACTTCTCTGAACAGCTGTGGGATTCCTAGCGCTTTCGCTTGCATAGTTGTCCATTTTATATCTGGTACATGGAACATGTAGCTGTCTGCCCTTTTTGGGGCGAGCGTTATGAGGTATTTTATCTCATGCCATTCTCGGAGCATATTGTACATGGCGAAAGTGCTGTCTTTTCCGCCACTGAAAACCACGGCGAGTCTCATAATAAAAGCATATAAACCTTCTCTCCTCTATCTTACAGAGAAGTATTTATAATAATGTGGGACGATTAATAATAGTATGAAGGCTAGAGCATCGTTTACTATAAACAGTTCGGTTCTTGCGAAACTGGATACCGTTGTGGATAATATAACCTACCGCTCAAAGAGCGAGGCGGTGGAAGATATCCTGAGGAAATTTTTTGAAAGGCAGAACACCGCTATAATATTATGTTCCGGTGATTTCTCGTTCGACAGCTCCGGTGTTTACCGACCTTTTTTAAAGATCGGAAACTATACAGTAATAGAAAACATTGTAAATAACCTGCGTGTGAACGGTTTTAGGAACATTTACGTCTCCGGTGGCACTGACCTTCTCAAGAACATATTCAAGCTCATGAAGAATGGCGAGGGGTACGGCGTCGACATAAAATACCTCGACGATAATAACACTAATGGAAGTGCGAAAGCAATGGAAAGGGCCAAGCAGTTTGTAGGTTCCACCACTCTATTTGTGCCCGGAGACTGTGTGATGGATATAGACTTAAAAGACATGCTAAGATTCCACATTGCAAACAATGGGGTAGCATCCATCGCCATATCATCATCGGAGAAAAGCATACCTTCCTCAAATGACAGCATCCTATTGAAGGGCAATAAAGTAGTCTGCTATGGCTGCAATGGACAGCAGGGCACGCATAAACTGGTCGCCACCTCTGTCCTGATCGTTGAAAAAGACGTATTCAAATATATACCACCCGGCGACATGAAGTGGGAGATAAATTCTGATCTTCTGCCGTTGCTGGCTAACGAAGGTGAGCTTTTCGGCTATGTTTATCACGGGGCATGGGTCAGTATAAAGACCAGAGAAGAGCTGGAGAAAGCAAAGAGCATGCTTCCCCTAAAATAGATTGCATGCACCGGCAAATGATTTTCTATGCGTTTGGCTTTATAATTTAAATTCTAAGAAATTACAATTAACTTTATACAAAACTATAACTCGTCCCCCATCAATCCCCCGTATAGCAGGCAGCCGCGGATCGTGATCCGCTCACAGTAAAAAGAAACGTATTAAATCGTGATAGTACATAGGGATGGTATGAAGCCGGAG
>JAJYWD010000023.1 GCA_021791655.1 Nanobdellota archaeon
GAGAGTGCATTTAAAGGCTGTCCCCACGATTTGCCATCCGTCGGCGATAAATAGTGCCAAAAGGTCTCTTCGGAGATGGTCGTGCGCACTGGAAGCCAATGGATTTATCCATGGGAGGATGTCACGGAGACACTGATCATATCAGAATGGTTGTAGTCAAAAGCTTAGCTGATAATAATTATGATGATATAGTAACTGGCATATCGAACGAAACTGATGACAAACGCGTCGGTGAATTGGAACGTATGCTGTGTACGTCATTCTCCCTGCCAGAAGACTACATAGGCTATCTTGATTATGTCAAGATAAGGTCTACGTACGGCGCTGATGCCATAAAGAGATTTTACAGGGGAGTGACGGAGACTGTGACGGATACCGTGCACGACGACGGCGCTACGAACAAAAATCTGCACAACAAAAGGGACAAGCTCATAAAGGCGTTGGTTTTCCCGGCGACTGCCGCGGCCAGGATGTACGACTTCATTTTTGACAGAGTGAAAAGCAGAATTGTGGCATCGGGGCTGTTCGCGTCGGTTTTGGGATTTGCCTTCATTAACGGCGTTACCACTGCCCTGGGCGGACCTAGCGGCCTGTACGCGCTGTATACAAATGCTTCACAGTTACTATACACTCAAGGGTTCATATTCGGGGCCGGCATGATATCCCTGCTGAGCATAACATATGGCGAAGGTTATAAATTCTCCGGAAAGAACGTAGACACAAAGACGATAAGAAGTGACATAAAAAAATTCACCGCGGAGTTCAACACTGTATGGAGAAAGTACGAAGAGAGGTTTGTTAAGAAGCCGAGACTGGAGATTAGTCTAGCCGACCTAAACGGGCTTTACATGCTGGTGACAACGGACCTAAGCAAGAGCGCGGCAGGCAATCGTCACCTGCTGAATGAGCACGACAAAAATCTGTTGCCAGCGATAGAGGACGCGGTAAAAAAGAAGGTCAGTCTTAAGAGCATAATCCATCACTCACCTAGTAACGTGGGTGGGATAACCTTAATTTTCTCGGCGGCCTTCGGCAAACTAACAAGAAAACACGCCTACGGCCCTATTTTCGTTAACACAGACAGGATAAGCGCAAACCCGTCGTACGACTTCGCAGTAGCGCATGAGTTCGCACACGCCTCCGGAAAGATCTCAGAGCCCGCCGCAAACTTTTACGCACTCAGGGCGTTTGAGCGCCTTGCTGAGCGATTCCCATATGCAGGATACGATATTTATCTGGCCGCCAATAGACTAGCATTTGCGGCCGGAGCACTCAAGGACAAGATAAAAGATAGGGATATATTCATGGATGAAATAAGGCGGCTCGCAGTGCCGAAATTCATCGAAGAGGAAATCAACTACCAGTATTCGCCGGAATACTCTCCGCTCCCACCGTTAGGCGAACTTTTTATAAGGAAGGGGCCGGAAGCCGATTTCGCTTCGTTGTACGTTACAAAATCCTATTACGCGATAAAGAAGGAAGAACGCGACAACGGAAAAGCTTAAATTAAGTTACTTTCAAGTAAATATTATGTTAGACGAAATACTAAGGGACGTGCAAAACGAGCTAGCATCTAAGGATTTCAAAACGGTGCTCTTAACGGAGCCGTTAGACGGCCTGACGTTCCTTCGATTTTATGCAATTAAAAAGGGATTAAATTTCGGATATATAAGAGAGTATTCACCAAAAGGCAAGCCCGTGTCCCCTGTGGATTTCTCTGCAAAAGAGGAGGTATACATATCCGCGGGGAACTATCAGAAAATAAAAAGTTTAACAAAAACCCTGATTAAGGAAGGGATAGAAATTGTATTGTCCATAAATTCGCCGGCAGACAGAGATCTCATAGGCCTTAGAGAGCTAAGGGATTATGCAAAGGCTACCATCAAAAGACCGCGCAGTGACAAGATAACGGGTACACTCATAGCCGAGACATCGACTAACTCATTCGGCCCGATAAAAACAGTTATATCGGAATTCAGCGAAAACGAAGATTTCCTAGTCTAACTAGCACTCTTTTCCCTGCCGGTTCTGGAAGCGAACATCAACGGCATCAGCTTGGAAGCTAAGGTGAGCAACAAGAACAATATCGCGACGAATAGAGCTAGTAAGTAGCCCAAAAATAGTGAGATGACAAATGATATCGCCAGCAAGAACACAAGGATGTACAAACGCATACTGCTATAAGCCAGAAATGAGCCCTCAAACCTGTTCATCGGCATCAGGCTGACAAGCACGTAGAACGCAAGAAAGGAGCCTCCTTCAAAAAGAAAGGCACCGCCATACGTGCTGTACAAGAACAGGAGGAGTACAGTAACAAACATAAAAACGGACGAAGACAGCAGTGTAACCGCCACCCTTTCCTCTATCTTAACTTCGCCGCGCTGTAGGCCAGTCAATGTGCTTCTTCTGCCGTGCTCGGAAGAGGCAATTATGGGTATGACAACTGGAACGAAATATGAGGCAGCCACCGTAAGGACCACGGAAAAAACCACTCCCGTAAGCCACAGCTTCGTTTTTACACCCAAATCATAGAACCTACCTATAAAGTCTTTGGTAAACATTACGACAACGGACAAGAAGAGAACGACGGCGAGAGATCCCAAAACATACAAAAGCTCAGAACTGAACGCCCCAAGGATAAATAGGAGGAATATGAAGAGAAAAAGCTCAACAAAGACGAGCGGGGTGCTGTTTTTTCTTTGCGTGGGTCCGTTGAGCATACTACTTGCCCTTTCTGGAAAATCTCAGATGAAGAACACCGATTATTGCTAGTATTATCGCGGTTATTACTATGTAAGGGACGCTCTGAAGCAATGAATTGGAAATTAACCCGCCGACCGATGTACCCGCCGGCGAACTAAAAAGCAGCATACTCTGTGAAGTGCCGTTCGCACCCACATACGAGATCGAGGCGTTAAGCACCCTACTTATGGGCAAAGCAATAGATATGTTGCTCTGCTGCGCTGCTATGTAGACCTGTTTGCTGTAGTAGAGGAGGTTTCCTGCTAACGATATAAAGAAGGAAAAGTTCGCTGGGACAGGTATCGTATCATGATTCTTGAATGAGGCTGAGAATATTGTCGTGTTATTGGTAAGATTAGTTAATTTTACGACAAAATCTGACAAGTTTATCACCGGGGATACGAGGGCCGTCGAGTAGCTGTGATTTATAACGGTGTTGCCGAATGTGCCAGAGAACGGGATATTTACCGCAATCATTGAAAGATTGGACGAGGTCACATTAACATCCACAGGTATGGCAAATAGGGCGGACGGCGATAATGAAAAACTTTGCCGGTAGTTACTTACTGAAAATGCCAAGCCGTTTATCGCTGGAAGCGACCAGTAAAAAGACAGGGGAGTATTGCCCCCATCGAACAGCGTTATATTGAACTTTGCGGTCCTGTTCACTATATAGGTGTAATTGAGAAGGTTACTGAAAGAAAACTCTGGAGATGCGGCTATGGAGAAATTCGAACTAGAGTAAAGTGGGAACGTGACCGCGGAAAGCTTTGCAGAGGCGTTGTACTCCCCGGACAGCGTATTCGTAACGTTGTACTTCAGTATCCTAAAGGACGGATAGTCAGCGTGGATGAATCCGCTCAAGATTGCCGTGTTATTGATGTAAACAGTATAGGTCACGTTCTGGGGGAAATAAGCTGAAATATTAAAGAACAAAAATTGGTTTAACCCGATGGTCTTGTTCATGACATTAAAAGAGTAATTTCCCGATGACGCTGTCGACGCGGGCAGCACGGAGAGTAACAATGACACGAAAACAAAACTGAGCAGAACGGCAGCTATTCTCATTTTAACTTATAGTAGTTTCTCGGATATAAATGGTTTGGCGGTCGATCGCAAACAAATTACCCCAGAAATCACCTAAAGGCCGCTATATCAGACGTTATACGCTCGTAAAGGCCCTTTATGTCTCCAACGAAGTTGCCGTACGCTTTCAATTTGCGATTATTAACGCCCAGAAACTTTAGCTTAGCCCTCTTACTGGCAAGCAGATCGTAGGGACTGTCTCCTACATAATATGTCCTTTCTCTGGCGAAACCACTTTCCTTAAGCGCCTCGTTGAGAATGTACGGTCGTGGTTTCTCAGACCTAAATGAGTGCGAGTTTACTAAGATGCGAGAGAAATACCGAAGATTAAGGGCTGATGAAAAAAAAGCGAGTTCTGCATCGTTCATAGAAGTTGCCATGCAAAAACCTATGCCCTCGGTTTTCAGAAATCGTAGCAACTGCTTTACAAACGGAAAAAATTTGACTTTTCTTACCGCGTCCCTGGTTATGCCTGCGTCCTTTGCTGATATTATCTCGTGCATCGTAACAGAGGTCAGCCCTACGTGATAGTGTTTTTCCATCTCCTTGAAGAATATTGACGACGGAAAGATTATATTTTCGTTTACGAAGGACGCTGGAATGCGCCCTTTCCCCAACACTTTGTCTATGCCTAGCAGGAGAAAATGCGCATGGAAACGTGCGCTGTCTATCAGAGTGCCGTCCAAATCAAATATCAAGCTCATAAAACGCTAAATGACCCACGCTTGAGATAGAGAGTAGTTTACAGCCTTATCTGAATCTGTATCCCACGTCTTCGTATGAAAGTAAGCCCACGGACTTGCTGGAACCTACAACCCTGCTCCCTATAACGTAGGTCAGTTCGCTCTCTTCGGCCGCCCTTGCTATCTCTTCGGTTATAACACCGTCGAGAATTATTGATTTTATGTTTTCTATGTTCACTATGGAAGCCTCCACCTCTTTGTATGGTATCTTGCCCATTATCTCGAAGTTTTCATTTACCAGGAAAGCGCCGCGCGTACCGATTATTTCGTTTATCAACGGGATTATCTTCTCTTTTACGTTCTGGGGCAGATCGACCTGCTGTCTTGGCGCACTTTCTCTCTTCTCTTGACTACTCTCCTTTCTCTGGGCGCCGGGCTCATAATCCTCCATAGGCACCTTAGCACGCAAGGACTGGTTTATCTCCTTCTTTGAGAGCTCCTCAACCTCCATGCCGGAAGGGGCCTTTGCTATAAAATCGGCGTGCCCAAGCTGCAAGAAGGCGTTTATTATCATGTCTCCGCCACGGTCTCCGTCCACGAATAAGGTTATAGTCTTCTTCTTGCTGAGGTCTATAACGGTCTGGGGGATATTGGTGCCGTTCATTCCTATCACGTTGGAGAAACCGTGTTTTAGCATGTTCATGACATCGGCCCTTCCCTCGACGATTATAACCTCGTCGGCGTCGTTTACCTCCGGGCCTGCTGGAAGTTTTTCAGAACCATATTCCACGAATTCCTTTTGCCTTACCTCTTCGTACAGCTTCTGAAGAAGTTCGGTCGTATCGACCGCATTTGCTTTTAACGCGAGATTTAGCAGGGACTCCGCCCTCTTCATTATGTATTCCCTCTTAGAGACCCTAACGTCCTCTATCTTATCAACAGACACAGTAGCCTTGGAAGGGCCTATTCTGTCTATCGTTTCTATGGTTGCGCCGATTAGTGCGGTCTCCGCAACGTCCAGAGACGTGGGGATTGTTATCTCACCCATAGTCTTGCCGCCGGACGCGGCTGTGTCAACATTTATCCTACCTATTTTGCCGTTCTTTTGCGCTTCCCTGAGATCGAGTTCCTCACCGAGGAGACCTTCTGTCTGCCCAAAAACCGCACCTATAACGTCCGGTTTATCTACTAAACTGTCCGCTGTGAACTTCGCATGAAGAACATACTTGAATGAAGCGGGACCTATTTTCGCCATATCTACCTCCAAAGTCGGTTTTCATAGACTTTTAAAACTATAATTTATTCTAGAAGCGCCCCATTGGGAACTTCATTATGTCTATTGGCTTGTTATACTATATATAGTTATCTAATTGAAAACTGCATCACGATAAGATTAAAATAGTCGTACTTACAAAAGAGGTTATCCCTATGGAATTCAGGATAGTCGGCATAAACGAGCTCAAAAAAGGCGACTCCATACTTCTTGAGGACAAGTACATCTGCAAGATAACGGACATAACCATAAGCGCACCCGGTAAACATGGACACGCAAAGGCCAGGATAGAGGCGGTTGGAGTAATAGACGACAAGAAAAGGATCATAATAATGTCAGCTGAAGACCGCGCACAGGTACCGATAATAGAGAAGAAAAACGCCCAAATCATAAGTGTGAGCGGGGAAAAAGCCCAGCTAATGGACCTCGAATCCTATGAAGTGTTCGAGGCTTTCGTACCAGAAGAGCTTAAAGAAAAGCTAAAAGAGGGCGTGCAAGTCACTTACTCCGATTTGATGGGGGAGAAAGTTATAAAGAACGTAAAATGAAAGAACGTATTATGTTTTCTTCTTATTCATTTTAGAATGGCATTCTTTATATCTCGTCTAAAGAGTGAGAATCTTTTGAATCTGTGCCTCACTTAGCGCCGCCCATTTGTATTCTTCGCCTTCTGAGTTTAATTTAACGTGTCCGCCAGTCGTTTGGCAAGTGAATACCAGGCCTATTAAGTGTCTATGACGAGAGTATAGTGGATCGAAAATCGATTCCCTGAAGGTAACGAAGTCAATGTTCTTTACCTTTAATCCTGTCTCTTCTAAAGCCTCGCGCTTGACAGCTGCTGCAGCCGTTTCGCCCAGCTCCACGTGGCCACCGGGAAATACATAGCGGTGTCCCCATTTAGGGGATTTGATTAGTAGAACCTTTCCTGATTTGTCCAAAATCAGTATTATAACTGTAACTTCTGGAAACATGCCTTTTTTTGGCATATCACTAAGATGCGTCTGGAGTTAATATTCATTTTTAGATGGGTATATTTCATATAGCCGCACGATTCGTAAATTTTACGGTTTATCCAGCCAGATCTTCATGTTTCTCTTTTCTAAGCCGCTAAACAGCTCTTCCGCTTTAAAGGCGAGCTCTGGAGGAACAACACCTCTTACCTTCACTTTGCCGTCGGCTATCATCTGTGCAACAACAGATGGGGCGACACCAGTGTCCCACGAACCGGCAGCTATGTTCCATTTCTTGTTCGTAAAACTCTGACAGTAGGCCACGACTTTCTTTGATTTGCCGTTCTGCATCCCTTCAACTTCCACTCTTAAGAACTCCGTATCGTCTATTTTTACATCAGAAGACGGTATAAATTTCTCTGTCATCTTAACTATAACGTCTCTTGGTATTACAGTCTTGCCGTCTGCCAGTCTAACTTCCTCTCTTGATTCAAAACCTATCGCCATTAAAAATCTGATTTTGTCTACCAGACCAGGATCAAAGCTGCCCCTGAACCAGCAGTTCTCCACACCTTTGAACGACGTTGGGAGTGTCGCTGCCTCGGAGTGCAGCGTAAAGAAACAGCGGGCACTGCCAAGCGGTCTGGGAAATCGTTTGTCTACTTCTCCGCTGAGCGGTTCCAATTGTTCGTACTTTCCATCTTTGAATATGACCGGTTTGTATCCGAATTCCTCGAATAGCGTAAGAATTGTATACGGTAGAACAATCGGGGTTTTGTAGGCAGTGTAGTCTTTATCTGCGAAACTCACGTCAATAGTTTTTACTCTTTCCATACCTTCTGCAGCGTAGGATGCTAGTGCATTGGTTATGCCGGGAGACGAGCCCATGCCAGGTATAGCCACCAAGTCTTTTCCTTTGAATGCGCGGTCTAATCCTAACTGTTTTAGCGTGGTATGGAACATCCCTCCAAGGTCCAGGTAGTCGACGCCCGCTTCCAAACAGGCGGACATTATATCTAAGTTGAAATAATAGTTTACTGCGTTTATCAAAACTGTCGCCTTTGAATCTTTTAGTGCTTTTACCAAGGCTTTTTTGTCCCTAACGTCTACGGAAAACGTTTTTACTTTTCTTTTCGGATAGCGTTGAGCAAGTTTTTGTGCGCGTCCAATTTCACGGTCCGCAAAGGCGAGATCCCCCTCGTAAGTCTCCAACAAATCGGTGCCAGTAATGGTCCCCATCTCCCCACAGCCAAGTAAGAATATACCCATAGTTAATTAGCAACCAGTACCGAAATAAATCTTTTTAAAATTACATACTGATTCTTATAAAGTAATTTTCCACTTACAGCAGAATGATACTTATTAACCTTCTAAGTTCGGCACGGAAGAATGATATAGCGCTGCTACTGCCGCAGGAGAAAGGGAAGTAGACCAAGCCATTGGATTGTCTACTGTACAATTACAGTAACCTTGTCCCGTACCAATGTATATTGGAGTGCTCGCAATCGACCCAGACATGGGACTGCACTGCAATTTGGCGCCATCCACATAAAGACAATATTGTGAACCATCGTAGGTTAGTGCCGTAAAAAACCACTGGCCTGTTGGGTATAAGCCGGACGAAATTTGAGTGTAAGTAGTGGTAGCGGTTCCGACTTGCATTAAAAATATTTGAGATGTCGGTGTGCAGCCACCGCAACTACCTACTGCTATCATTCTAAACAGATCATTTACACCGTTGCCTAAAGTAAAGTATGTCCCATAGTCCTCCTGTGGGTACAAGTACACCCATGCGACAAAAGTAAGTGCATCGAAATTGGTAGGAGGATAAGGGATATTAATGTATGTTTGTGATTTGGTCGTAAAATTTAAACAGCCCCCAAACTTGCAGTCGGGACCTGAAAGCCACGTCGGCGAATTGATCAGAGTCCCGGTGTTCCCGTTCCCGCTCAGATCATGGGCCGTCGTACCGCTCCCTTCATCCAGAGGCCAGTAACCTACTAGCGATGAAGTGTAAAGCGGCCATTGGGTGACGGAGGAGCCTGCTATGGTGCCAGTGGACT
>JAJYWD010000006.1 GCA_021791655.1 Nanobdellota archaeon
AGGGACCTGCGTTCACTAGGATATATACCGAAGACTGCTTTAAAATACGGGGGAGATTTCCGTGTTTATGGCAAGGGTGAACATCCGGGAGAAGCACACGCTTCATGGATTTTGTTTGTCTCTAGCGAACACGAAAGGATGCCATTCCTACAGTTCTCCGCGGTCAACAGAGTCGCACACAGTGTCAGGAAAAACGTCCTGTTCGCAGTGGTCGATGATGAAGACTCCGTCACGTACTACGAGACAAAATGGCTGAAGATGTGAATTTATGGCAAAACTAAAGTTTAAACACGCGTCTGCAAACAGAAAAGAACAGAGAGAGCACGACGATGAAAAGTGCAAGCTGGGTACGACCCTCAATCGTTATCTAGAGCCTTCTTTCAAGTGAACTTTCAATTTTCTTATTGAGTTTAGGCCCTCTATTTCTCGCGATCTTACTACCACGAAAAGGGTCGTGCTATCCACTTTGTCCTGCAAGTTTTTACCGATTTTGAATCTGAATTTGTTTATCGAGCCGCTGTCTATTATCCCCTCGCTTTGCACTTTATTGAAGTAAGCGTCCTCGCTCTTGTCGTACAGTAACGGCAGGAAGTTGTCCCTGTCCTCTATGCTCACCTCAAACACGACAGGTTGGTCAAACCTATTCATTACATCTATGGATATGTTTTGTATGTCTTCCTTTGTTAGATCTATCTCCTCCGGCGCGGTCCTTATGTCAACGCGGTCTGAAAGGGCATCAATGAGCCTACTAAGCACGTCTTTCGCCTTTACCGCATAGCCGGCCTTTGCAAGGATCGTGTTGATTGTGCGTACAAGCGTGCTAGTCTTGGCGTTCTCAAGCCGTAGCGCCTCAGTTATTCTTTTCACATCCTCTTCCGGGAGAGTCTTCTCCATGACTTCGGATATTATGCCGTTCAGGATATTGCTTCCGTTTATGTACAAATCCATAAGGATTATTTGTCAGCGCTGATTTAAATCGCTTTTATTTCGCGCGATTTCCGTAAACAGATTAAAGACGCGAATTGGTCGGTCATACGTACGAAGCCGCGTACTTATACTGTTCGAGAGATAATTCAATGGCGAAACTGTCGCGTAATAACATTTTGATATCAAAGATTTAAGCTACCTTTGGGTTAATACTATTGTACTGTTGTATGGAGAAGGCATATTCTATTTCTAGGGAGGAAGGTGAGATAGTACTAACCTATAAAGTGCCCCTGACAGTGCTTTATCCGAATCCCGAAGACAACGAGGACATGTTCCAGAAGGTCGTGGATGCAATAATAGAGTCCGGCGGCGTGACTTCGCTTGTAATAAACAGTGACAGGAATTATATATACACCTCTGATGAAGTCGCGATGTTCAATGATCTCGTCGACAAGTACAAGGAAGTTTTCCAATCGGATATAGTAGGTGCTGTGGACTCCGAATTGCAGAGAAAGTTTTCTGATGAAGTGTCAGCCTTTAACTACATCCTGTACGACAGGCTGAAAAGGGATCCCATAGGCGGCTACGTTTTCGGGATCCGAATGCTTAGGGGAGCGAAGGTGAAAGCCAAGACCGTGTCTTCCGAAGACTTTCTTAAGTTCGTGGATCGGTTCCAGGCGTTGCTCGACAAAATGTCGACAATGGACTTCATAAAAAGGAGTTCCTCGTTCGTTTTGGGTTACAAGATGGGGGACAGAACGCCCTATCGCGCACTGCTGAAGCCTCTGATAAGGCCGAACTTCACCTACACAAGAATCATGGCTGAAGCACCGCTCGCAGCGGTAGAAGTGGAATCATATAAAATAAAGGATATGGATAGGACCGATGTTACCATATACAAAGTACCTGAGGTGTCGCAGTTCCTTTACCACTTGAGCCCTCCAGAACTTATGCTAAACGTTGACGAATACAACATGCTAGACCAGGTCCGTAACGCCCTCATCGATTACAAGCCGCAGCACGAAGAGTTCACCGATCCGCTAAGGATGCGCGAGGTTTTCTACAACATCAGCAAGGACATGATAGACGAGATAAACACTAAAAATAATTACAAGCTTGGATTCAAGGACATAGCGATGCTGTCCAGGATTCTAGTCAGACTGACCATAGGCTTCGGGATGACGGAGGTGCTGCTGTCGGACGACAGAGTAGAGGACGTTTACATAAACGCCCCGATAAGCAAGTCGCCGATGTTTGTAAAGCACACGGATTACGGCGAGTGCTCTTCAAACATAATACCGAACGCAAAAGAAGTCGATGCTTGGGCGTCAAGATTCAGGCTCCTATCTGGTAGGCCTTTGGACGAGGGACATCCGGTCCTGGATACCGAACTTATAACAGAAGCATTGAGAGCCAGGGTTTCCATATCGCAACGCCCTCTGTCACCGGGCGGATTAAGCATAGCGTTTAGAAGGCATAGGGACAAACCATGGACGCTGCCGCTGTTCGTTAACAATGGCATGCTCTCCCCGTTCGCTGCGGGTCTTTTGTGGTTCTGCGTTGAGGGTGCAAGGACGATACTGATAAGCGGGACAAGGGGTGCGGGTAAGACGTCCCTGCTGACCGCACTGATGCTTCTGCTCATGAAGAAGTACAGGATAATAACGGTTGAGGACACTCTTGAGATCCCTAGCGACGCATTCATATCGTTGGGTTACGATTTCCTGCCCTTGAAAGTACAGAGCGCAATAATAGGCGAGAAAGCGGAGATGTCGGCGGAGGAAGGCATAAGGACTACACTGAGGTTAGGCGATAGCGCCTTGATAGTCGGGGAGGTTAGGAGCACTGAAGCCAAGTCACTTTACGAAGCGATGCGTGTTGGCGCCCTGTCCAACGTGGTGATGGGCACGATCCACGGCGAAAATCCATACGGTGTATTTGACAGGGTAGTGAACGATCTCGGTGTGCCTAGAACGAGTTTCAAGGCAACCGACTTAATAGTCTCGGTAAACAAGATAAAAACAATGGATAGGCTGAAGGAAAGAAGGCGCATACTTAACATCACCGAAGTGCGTAAGGAATGGAACGAGGACCCGAAATATGAGAATGGTTTCGTGGACTTGGTAAAATATGACATAAAGAAAGACACGCTAACGCCGACCAGCGATCTGCTCGAAGGGGACAGCTACATAGTGAAGGAGATAGCATCAAACGTAGAAGGATGGGCTGGCAACTGGGACGCCGTTCTGGACAACATACAAGCACGGAGCGCTATATTCCAAGCTCTTGTTAATTTCGCTGCAAAGAAAGGAGACAAGTCTCTGCTTGAAGCGGAATTCTCATCCAAAGCCATAGACCAGTACTATGATATAGTTAACAACCTAAGGCAGCAGTACGGAGCGGCGGAGGGCAAGGACATAGGGCGACTTTTCGATATATGGTTAAAGAGCAAGAAATGATCTCCAAGGACTTCGTAGATAAGTACTATCTAAAAGAGGAAGTGATTCCCGAATCCGTTTTCACCAAGAGCGAACAAGCTAGGGCAGATCTACGCTCAGTGGAGTACAAGATATTCAAGGAAAAGAATCCCTCACTGTTCGAGCGTTTCGTGATTTTCGGTTCCAATACCATAGGGAAGGCTATACAGTTCGGCGTGTCGAAAAATGAGGAGAAAAAGATGAACACGCTTCTCTATCTTTTAGGATACGATTTTACCGTGAAGCAACTGTACGGTTTCGCCCTTTTCCTCCTTGTGCTGGGATTTGTCGTAGGTATCGCGCTCGCAATCAGCGTAATGGCCCTGTTAGGGATAAGTATAATGTTCATAGGCATAATCGCGTTCTTTTTCGTCAGATCAATGCCGGATTCGCAGATGCGGGTGCGGCTAAGCAAATCATCCAGCGATTTAGTCACTTTCGTGCTATATCTCGTTATTTACATGAGGCAGACACCGGATCTTGAGGCCGCTGTGCAGTTCGCTTCCGAGAATCTTACCAGTTATCTTTCGTTTGACCTTAAAAAGTTGCTGTGGGACACAGCTGCCAGAAAGTACACTAACATAAAATCCGCACTCGATTATTACTCCGAAAGGTGGGCCAAGATGAGCCCCGCATTTACCGATTCTCTCTTCCTTATAGAGAGCTCTACCTACCAGAAGTCCGATGAAAACAGACTGCAGCTGCTCGATGCCGCTTCTCAGAGGATACTCAATGGCACTTACGAATCAATGACTGCTTACGCTTCGACCCTGAAAGAGCCACTCAACATGGTCTACATGCTTGGTATGGTGCTACCGGTTTTGGGGCTTGTGCTAGCACCTATGATGATGGCGTTCGTGCAGATTCCGGATTTCGGCGTTTTGCTTGCGCTGATGTACGATGTTGGGTTGCCTCTCTTGATATATTACCTGTTGCGTGACAGGCTTCTTCTTAGGCCGGCAGGTTTTGCGCCCCCGGATCTGAGTCTGGTCCCAAATCTCCCTAAAATTAGCCATTTTTTCTTGAAGGTCGGCAAGTCAAAAATAACCGTGAACGCCATAATACCCGCCGCGGTGGTATTTGCGCTATTTGCGATCCCAGTGGTGGCATTTTACCAGCTTTTGGAGGTCTTCGGCCCGACGCAGATATACGTTTCACTGTTCATAACGGCTGGCATAGGTATAGCACTCTACGTTTACTTCAAGCTCTCAGTTATGCAGCTTAAGACTGCGGAGGACGAATTGATAAGACTGCAGGATTCGTTTGCTGCCGCAGCTTTCCAGATGGGGTCTTTCCTATCCCAAGGTTATCCTCCAGAATCTACAATCCTAAAGCTTAACGATACAATGCAGAATACCCCAATTTCTGGTTTTATCTCTATCACGGTAAGCAACATAAAGAATCTAGGCATGTCGCTCAGTTCCGCCCTATTCGACAAATCGAACGGATCAACTAGATACTTCCCGTCCTCCATGCTAATAGCATCCATGCGCGTTTTCGTAGAGTCTTCAAAGAAGAGCGTGCAGAGTGCAGCTGCCGCGATGCTCTACATCTCTAAGCACCTCTCAAATCTCAAGCTTATAGACCAGCAGGTGAAGTCCTTGCTGGACGAGGTCACATCCGGAATGCGCGTTGAAGTCGGTTTTCTGAGTCCGGTCATGGCTGGGATAGTCGTTGGGATGACGTCTCTTATAGGCACCGTTTTGAGGTCTCTCGCATCGAGTATAGGCAGCATACAGAATAGCGTTTCTGGTAGTGGGGCCGGCGGCTCTCTGTCGTCGGTTATCCCGTTCGCTTTCAGTCTTTTCAACTTATCGGGGGGCATAATCCCATTGTACACCTTTCAGATGATAATCGGCATTTACATGATTGTACTCAGCGTTATAATCGGTTACGCAATTTCCATGATAGCACAGCCGGGCGACAAGGTTTTTATGATGAGTACTATAGCGGACACTCTGCTAACCTCTGTTATACTTTATATTATAATTGCATTTGCTGTTACGCTTGTTTTCTCCTCCGTTGGCGGGCTTGTGCTCTCCGCGACCCATGTCGTGTGAAGAGAATCGGAGTTTTGGTCGCTCTCTAAAACGCTGTAAAAACGCTTCCATAGGCTATGGCGCCAATGTTTTTATATAGAGGTTTTCTAATAAAACAATACAGAGGTGAAAATATGGCAGATTTTGTAAGGAAAAGCTTGGTAAAAGCTGAGGTAAAGAAAGTCGGCAAGGAGATGCGATGCCCGGATGACAGCGTAGAAGGTCTTGACAAGGTTGTGAAGGCTAAGATTTCAAGGGCTGTTGAGAGGGCAAAGTCAGACGGAAGAAAGACCGTCAGGAATTGGGACTTCTGAATAAGTAATTTTTTAATTTTTATTTTTTTTATTTTTATTTGGCGAGTATCACATCTATCTTGTTAAGATTAATTTCTGTATCTAGAAATAGCGTTCCTTTTTACAAGAAAATACTCTATATTGTCTCCCCTCAGGGCGGAGGCAAACAGTTTTAGGTTGTCTTCTTTGTCTTCGAATGCTATCAATCGTTTGTACCTGTCCGCGATATCGTTTATCATCTCCAATTTCCATTCCTGGTCCTTACTGTTAAGATCCTTTCTGAGGAGCAGCTTTTTGTATGGGACATTACTGCCCTTTAGCATATTGATGGTGTGATTCAGCAAATCCATACCTCTAGCACTTAGCACTATTATATCGTAGCCTTTTGCTGCATACCTTCGGTATAGTTTTATAAGTTTCAGGTTAGGAATAAGCAAGTCCATGTTCTTTGAGAACGCTTCATAGTATATCCTGCTCTTTATGCTCCTCGGCAATTTCCTCACCTCTTTTCTTGACAGCGCCTTTCCAAGCATAGAGCGTGATGTTTCTCTAATGGCATCATCTGTGAGGAAGAGGGTGTCATCGAAATCCGAGATGATCGCAGTGCCGTGCATTTTTACTCCCGTGTTCTTTATCAGTCTCATTTTTGACAATACGCCCCTTGATTTTTCTTTTATTGCTTTGTCGACCGTTGTTATGTTCAGTCCTTTGTTTGGTATCCCATACACGATCTTATCACCATCGGCTGCAAAGTATACGCAGGGCAGAGTCGCTAGGTCCTCTTCTCCCTCTACTCGTATCCCTATCTTTTTGTGCAGGATTAAAGCAATCTCTATTGCTTTGAATAAGTCGAAGGTGATTTCCCCCGCAGGGTTAGTTACTGTTCTGTGATTTTTGTAGTGCTCTTTTATGTCTCTAACATATATTCTTTTCCTTTTCGTCTTAAAATCAAAGATTGCCAAGTCTGGCTCTATTCCGTATTTCAGAAGTGTTTGTGTTGTCCTGTCGCCTACCGCTATCACTCTACCGTCTTTTCGGACGTTAAGCTTACTTACTAATTCTCTTTCCTGGACTAGCTCTCCAAATGGCACTGAAAGATCCATTCTTAAGTGCTTTGGAAGCTTCAGCGTGAAGCCCCTCTTTATGAGCTGTTCGTATACCACCTTCTTTATTACTTTCAGCCAAAATAAAAACTATACGGAATTTTTGATACGCAGGTCAAAACAGCCCCGAAGCATATACGGTGCTACCTCGCCCGCTTTATGAAACTCCGCACTAATTAATTTAACTCTGTTACCAAGAGTGCGCTTTATATCGTCTTTTTTCTGGCGTACCGCCTCTTCGTAACCGTTTTTTATATATACGAACGTGTAGAAGTGGATTACGTGTTGGCGCTCACCCGCCTTCGCTGCGATTTGTAAGAATCTAAGTGAGTCTGTCGGCAGATTCATTATTATTCTGTCGAAGTGCTTGCCGAGCTTGGGAACAATCCTTTTTGCATCCCCGCAGAAATATTCAATGTTGTTTACTTTGTTGGCTTCTATGTTCCTTTTTAGCAAGTTTATGGCTGCAGAATTTATGTCTATAGAGCAGACCTGTCTGCATCTTTTTGCAATAGGAATAGAAAAAGGGCCCACCCCACAGAACATGTCAAGTACCGTCTCTGTCTTATTTATCTTTTTTATTATCCTCAGTCTTTCAGACCCTAATCTCGGAGAAAAGAAAACTTTCTTTACGTCTACATAAAACAGACAGCCGTTCTCCTTATGGAGGACAAGCGAGTCGCCGCTTCCAAATATTTGGACCAATTTTGGCTTTCTTTCTTCACCTTCTAGTTTGCCTATCTTGTTGTACACTGCTCGTACACTTCTGTTCTTTCGTTTTAGTTTCTTTGCGAATCTTTCCTTATCCCTTTTTGTTAAGTCTAGAGGGATCTTTACTATAGCTACATCTCCAACTATGTCTGTCCCGCTGCTTAAAGTTTTCCCCCCCCTTCGCTCACCTTTCTCTAGTGCGACCATCTTAAATTATGTTGATTGCAGGTTTTCCCGGCACCGCCCTTTCATTTTCAGTGTTCCTAGAAACTTCGACTTTACATCCGAATGCCTTCTCGAGATAATTCTTGCCCTCTTCTAAGACCTTAAGTTCCAAGTTGCCATTTAGTTCTTTTTCCGGCAGTCGATTAACGTTCTTTAATAACTTATCCAGTAGTTTATCGCTTGTTCTAAGGGTCTTTCTTATCTCGTTCGTATTCTTGGTTCTTCTGGCTTCTGCTACAACTTTGTTATACAATTCAAACTTCTTTTCGCCAGCTATCTCAAGAGTTATCTTTTTGGGAGCTCTCTTTATCAGTCTCAAGACATTTTTTATATCATCGATTGTATTTCTTAGTATAGCTACCTCATTTTCCAGTACTTCATTTCTTATACCTGACGGGTAATCCTCCCAACTGGGCTGGATTCTGCTTCCATCCGTATTCAGCCTACTGTAAATCTCACTTGTTATGTGCGGAAAGAATGGATGATTCAATTTTATGAAGGCCATAACAGCTTGCCGTACTGTTTTTTCATCGTTTCCGCCTAGCTCCATATACGCTTTTATTTCATTGTAAAGTTCGAAGAACGAGTGCGACATGGCAGCCCCGTACCTGAAATTTTCCATCTCTCTCTTTGTCTGTTCAGTAAGATAAATTAGTCTGCTGTTTAGGTATGCATCGAACGAGTTCGGACCGCTCTCAAAAGTTTTCTTTAATTCCATTAGTTCCGCTACGAATTCAAACCTTGGTTCGAATGTGTTTATTGTGTCGGGGTCCCATTCCACGTCGTCCATACCGTTTCCAGCCGCGGCTATCATCCTGAGTTCATCCGCTCCGTAATCCTCAAGACCCTTTTTAATCGTCAGCGTTGCGCCTTTCGACTTGGATAGTTTTTCTCCGTTTACTGTCAACCAGCCATTTATTCCTATGGAGCGTGGCCAGTTTTTCTCGTCGAATATCGCTGCATGGTTCATTAGGAAGAAAATGAAATGATTCTGGAGCAGTTCTTTCGCACTGACTCTCATATCCAGCGGATACCAGTAGTTAAACTCGTCTTTCATCTCTTTCACAAGTTCGTTTTCTGTATCTTTCTCAGTCTCTGAAAATATGTAATCGAAAGTCGCATCGTTTATATCTTCTATATTCATTTTTTCTATATTATCCGCTATTGTGTAGTACGCCATGTAAATAGTTGAATCGCTTAATGGTTCTATTATCCACTTTTTGTCCCATGGTAGTGGGGTGCCCAAACCGGATGTTCGTGCAGCGGCCTTATCGTCTAGCCATTCTAAAGTATTCAGCAATTGTAATTTTATTTCTTGTGGGTAAGTCTTCAAGTTTTCAATCAGCTTCATGGTTTTGGTTTTCCACTCTTTGTCTGAGTACCTTATGAACCATTGTTTGTCGAGTATTTTTACGGTGCCCTCTGTACCGCACCTGCACACCACTCTGCCGGTCAATTCATAAAGCGATTCGTGGGTCTTATGCTTATCCAATAGGTCTGTGACCGTTTTTTCTGCTCCCTTTACCGGTATGCCTTCCAAGCCCGATGTTTTGTCAGACATTATCCCCAAATTGAACTCTATTTTGTACACTTTTTTTGTGGCTGCTTTAAGCCCTGAATCCGATGTTCCGAATTCTTTTATTGCCATCTCAAGTAAGTTTTCTTGGCCGGGGACTATTATTATTTTCTTCGGTTTTATGCTGGAGTACATAGCAGGATTCTCACTCTTTATTTTGTTGAGATAAAAGTAATCAAACGGTGCATGCATGGGGACGCTCATCACCACCCCAGTTCCTATTGCTTTATCGACAAAATCAGCACTTATCACCAGCACGTTCTCATTTGTAAGTGGGTTCTCTGCGCTAAGTCCAATCAGTCTTTCGCCGCTTATTTTGTCCAGGATTCTAACTTTATTCAACTGATTTTCTAATTTACTAATTGCTTCCTCTGAAACAACCCATTTTTCATTGCCATTTACCTCAGCTATACAGTATGTTACGTTCTTGTTAACCCACAGGTTTGTAACCCCGAAAATTGTCTCGGGTCGGAGTGTAGCTACGGGAAAGAAGAATTTTTCTGACCTGAATTTTATTACCGAGAACTTTATCGGAGATTCTCCCTCGCCCACAGCTCTATCATGGTCACCGAGGGGCGTATTCTCGTTCGGACACCAGACCACCGGATGTCTACCTTCATATATGAGCCCTTTGCTCCTGAGCTTGTTAAATTGCCATTCCACGAACTTAGAGAAATAAGGATTTAGTGATGATGTTATGAAGGTTCTGCTCCAATCTATTGACATTCCGGTATTTTTGAAGTCTTCAATGAATGATAACGAGAAGTATTCTGCTAGTTTTTTGGGATCTTCTCCAAAGACCTTTAAATCGGCCTCTGCGACGCCCTGTTTCCTAAAAGCTTCTATCGTAGCCGGATCATTTTGCCTTATTTTTTCTGACATGCCTACTATAGGTCCGCCGGTGAAATGAAAACCCTGGGGAAACAGTACGTTATAGTCAAGCATTCGCATGAATCTGGCGTATATGTCGGCTCTCGCCCATGTAAACAGATGTCCCAAGTGCATAGATCCGCTCGGGTACGGGATAGGAACTGTTATAAAGCATTTTTTCCTTTTAGTATCTACGGTGGGCCTGAATGCGTGCTCTTTTTCCCAATGTTCCTGCCACTTCTTGTCTATTTCTTTTAGGTTAAATTTTACCATACTCCCTACAGATTTAATTTGTAATCGTAAGAATTTAAAGTTAGAAACAATGTTAGTAATTTATAAATCATCCCTCCATCAATCCCCCGTACGGCAGGCAGCCGCGGATCGTGATCCGCTCTCAGTAAAAAGAAACATATTAAATCGTGATAGTACATAGTGATGGTATGAAGCCGGAGTCCTCCGTATATATTACAGACAGACAGACAGACAGACAGACAGACAGACAGACAGAAAAATTCTAGCTGACAAAAAATCCCAATCCGCCCTCGAGTACATGATGACGTATGGCTGGGCCATACTCATCATAGTCATAGTCGCTGCCGTATTATATTCACTAGGCATATTCAACCCCACCTCCTTCGTAGCCACAGAATCCGTGACGGGATTCGCAGGATTAGGCAGCATAGAGGCGCAGTGCCAGGCCGGTGGGCTGGCGATAAGTCTGGGAAATTCTATAGGAAACGCGATAAACATCACCGGCATAACGGTTACCGTCAACGGAAATACGTACTCTACGATTTTCCCGTCCTATGCAGGATACGCGTCAGACTACAATATCCAGCCTTCCATGTCAAACAGCTTCATGCTAGTCAACTCCTGCCCCAACAATACGGGACACTTCTCGGCCACGGTAACTGTCTCCTACACGGAGCCTTACCGGGTTTTCCCCGGGCCTTATCAATCTACAGGCACTATATCCGGAGCATCCGTTACGCAGTATCCGCTTTACACTTCTTCGTTAGTAGGTTACTGGCCGTTTGATGACGGCTCGGGAACCACTATCTCTTCTCTGGTGGGGAACATAGGCTCTCTCACTCAAGCGAATTCTGATAATGGTACAGGCGGCGTAAGCTGGCAGGCGGGCAATTTCGGGTCAAGCGTTTCTATGAACGGCGGATTCACGAACCAAACCACCGGCAAGTGCCTGTCCGGGGACTGTCCATATTTCTCATCTTCCGGTAGCGTTTCTTTGTCCGGTGCCCTAACCATTAGCCTTTGGGTTAAGCCGAATACTGCGCTTCTTCCCTGGATGTCCGTCGGTATTGTTGGCAACGGCGGGTGCAGTACGAATTCGATTCAAATAAGTTATGGCGGCTCTTCGTATAGCAATAATCAAGTCTTTCTAGAGCTTGGCAATTCTACGAACGGTTGCGTAGGTTCGATATCTGGGGGCTCTCTGACTATTGGACAATGGAATTTCGTTGTTGCTGTAGTAAATGATAATACTCACTCCGATGCGCTATATGTAAATAATAATCTGATTGGTACTAACTCATTTGTTGGACAAGACAACCTTAATCTAGAACCCAGACTGGGCGGAGGTATCTGGTCAACATACTACAACGGTAAGTGGTACGTTGGTTATCTTGATGGACAGGTAGACGATCTTAGAATTTACGACGTTCCATTGGGAACGCCAGCAACCTCTGCTCTCTACCGATCCTCGTCGCCGAACTTTGAGCATTGATGCGCCATAGCCGTGCTTTATGTCCAGTATGCGTTTTCGCGCTGAAAGCGACTGTGAGTTATCTTAAAGTTATTATGAGGTGATGCCCCCAGTGGGATTTGAACCCACAACCGTCACCTTAGAAGGGTGCTGCTCTGTCCGAGTTGAGCTATGGGGACTAGTATACTAACGTTTTCGGCTATTAATCGTTTTTAGAACGGCTATTAGTAGTTGGTGTCTTACGATGCTCGCTTGTGGGATATAAAGTAATTTCTTGTATTAGGAGAAACTGCAATCTCTGTCGATTTATAGGGATTAGTGGTGTGTGGTTTCCGTCATTTGTCTGGAACAGGAACTGCATACTACCTCCAGTACTCCCTTTTCTCTTCTATAATTACCCCTTATCTTACCTAGGAACGTCTCTTCTATATCCTTGCCGCACACTGAGCATTTCATAGGTTTATGCCAAATCTTTTCATCATATTCTGAACCTGTCTATTGTTCGACATCTTCATCACCTGTTTCGTCTTTTTGTACTGATCCAATAATTCTCTGACTAGTTCTTCGCTCCTTCCGCTGCCCTTTGCAATCCTGCTTATTCTGGCCGCGTCTATTATTTTAGGATTCTCTAGCTCCTCTTTTGTCATCGAATCCATTATGTTTACAAACTTGCCCAGATTCTCTCCTTGTCTCTCTATCAATTCCTTTGCGGTCCCAGATGATGGCAAGCCCGGAATCATCTTCGCTATTTTGTCCATCGGACCGAGTTTTTTGGTGTTTGAGTACTGCTCGTACATATCCATAAGGTTGAACTCTCCCTTAAGCATCTTCTTTACGCTGCCCTCGTTTATCTTTATGTTTTCTTCTTCAGCTTTCTTTAGTATGCCTTCCAAGCCTTCGAGACCGAGTAGCTTCGAGACGAATCTCTGGGGATCAAACTCTTCTATGTCATTTATTTTCTCCCCCTCGCCTATGAAAACTACCTTAGCGCCGCTTATGTAAGCTGCAGTTAGGGCACCCGCGCCGTTTGCGGTGCCGTCTGTCTTGGTCAATATTATGTTGTTCAGTCCGAGATTGTCGTGGAAAGCCTTGGTCTGCACGCTCACATTCTTACCGAGATCCGCTGGTATCACGAGCGTTATGTTGTTGGGTTTCAGCGCCTCTTTTATCGTTTTTATCTCCTTTACAAGGCCGTCATCAAGTGCGTCACGTCCAGCGCTGTCCCCTATCACTATGTCATAATCCTTGAAGCTCTTTGATGCGCCCTTTATTATCGCCTCTGGGTCCCTTTGCCCACCAATAACCTTTACGTTTATCTGCGCCCCGAGCTGTGATAACTGTTCGTACGCCGCGGGTCTGAAAGTGTCCAGGGCGAGGAGCAGTACCTTGTAGCCCCTCTTCTTGTAGTAGTTGGCAAGTTTGGCAGCCGTAGTTGTCTTGCCGGAGCCGAAAAGGCCTACCAGTAGTATCTTATACGGCACAGAGTCGATTGTTATCTTGCTGCCCTTGTCGCCGACTATCCCAGCAAGATCATTATATATCACGTCGATTATTCTTTCTTTGCTTATTAAGCCCTTTCCTTTGTTGGATTTCATGTCCTCCTTGACCTTCTGCATGAATCTTTCTTCTATCTGTTTGTCTACATCCCCTTCTATCAATGCGGCGGAGATGTCATTAAGTACATCGTCGACCTTTTCGTTACCGGCGGATCCTAATAGTTTCTTTATACCCTCTCTAAGCCTGTCGCCGAGCGATTCAAAAGCCATAAATTTCCTTCCCTTGCATCAAGATACTAATGAATTGCCTATGCAAGGATATTAACCTATTTTTTGGTTATCGGAAGAACGCCCTTTTCTAGCTCTCTTTTTGCTATGTCTATCATCTTATCATTCTTGTTCGTCTTTACGAGCGGGGGTGCACCCGAAGCAAGCTGCAGTGCTCTTGCGCCTATTATTCTGGTCTTCTCGAATTTGTTGTATTCCATGCTCAGACTTTTAACATCTTTAAGATATCACTCTTCGCTATAAAAGCGTTATCCACACACTGCATTACTTCATCCAGCGTGAAGAACCCGCTGCCCCCTTTCTGCAAGGAATTTATGCCGTCGCCCACGCCGACTGTAAGTCTTGCATCCGCTGCGTCCTCCTCTAAGCGGTTCGGATCCATAAATATGGTATCACCTATTTTTACAAATGTGGAGCTTATCGCTATGTTCGCCTTATTGAGCGGAACCGGGACAGGTTCGGAGTTCTCGTTCGGCTTGTACTTCGCGTCTAGAAGTGCCGCAAGAGCAGCCATATTCGCGGTATCGAGAAGGTTACCATCGTTGTTTATGGTGAAAACATCCACATAAACGAATAGCACTTTCTTGCCGGGTTCTATACACAATTTCTTTGTATCGATAAGCTGCGATTCCCTAATGCCGCGGTCGGTTACTCTACCTACTTCCACAGAGTAAAGGATCCTGTCGATAGGGTATCCGCTAGCGAGATCCGATGCCTCGAAGTTTACTATTAGTGCGCCGTCGTTTGGTTTGTCAGGGAAAGGTTCTGCGGGGAGGACCTTTACTCCCGCTATAACTCTTGTCTTTCCAATTTCAACGGATGAAGAGCCGTCAGAATGGTTTATAACGTGCGTGTTAAGCGTTATCGCCCTACGTTCAAGCGGCTTTCTATCGTCTAGTCTCATTCCTTCCTTCGCCGTTTCGCGAAGGTATTGATCGCCTTCTATGCTCATACTCTTTTCATTTCCTCTACAACGCCCTTTAGCTCGTCGCCGAGCTCGCGCGTTATCTCTCCGACCTTTATCATGTGTTCCAAGCGCTCTTCGTTTACTACATTCAGCCCCTCTTTTTCTCTTTTGGCCGATATATCGAACGTTACTATCTTGGCGAACTTAGGGAATAGTTCCGGCTTTAGCACCAATAGCTTTTCACTGCTCTCCCCTTTTATTATTTCGATGTAGTTTTTGTCACTCTCTATGATGTATTTTCTATCGCCCCAATCGCTCCTGTTAGTTAGTTCCACTCTGCGTACTTTTTCGTCCTTCACTTCAAGGTCTGACGCGATTCCGTCCACTTTGTACGATGTGCCGTTCAATCTCGTGAATGAGACCTTGTACAGCTTGCCTTTTATCGGCCCATATCTCATTAGTATACTATTCATCCTCCTTTCGACCTCTTCGTTGGTAAGTTTGTCCAGCATCGTTTCCGCAAGATCGGTTAGTATCGTATACCCCGCGGATTTCAGCGCGTGATGCCCGTCGATCGTCGGCATTGCATCTTTTCTTATATCATCCAGGTGTAGTTTATCTTCCTTGCCGAAGAGCACGAAATATTTTTCCAATCCTTCATATAGTATTAACGAGCCAGCCTCTTTCTCGAATCTGTCGTTTATCTCCTTTTCTTTGTCAGCAAGTGCGGCGAGTTCGTCGCGCAGAATCTGCTCGTCTGTCGAGTCTGCACCCTGGACCCATAAGACTCCCCAGTCCTTGAGGTTCATGCTTTTAGCTATCTCGTAGAGCTTGTCTCTCCTTTCGGTCGATCTTATCCCGCGGCTCATCTTTGTGAAACCGTTCTTTATTATTATGACGTGCTCGCCGAAAAGTCTTATCTGGGTCGACAGCATTGTCTTTCCATCGTACGTACCCTTGGATTGCACTAAGATTTTCATACCCGGCTTTACATAACCCCAGAAGTTCTTTAGATCCAGTATCCCTTCCTCCTCATCGGCCAGCGAGATTACTATTGATTTCGATTTTTGGTCGGTGTTCTTTATTATACCGCAGTATATTCTCCCTATATTTTCCTTGTAGTACACGCTTCTAGGCAGGACCTTTTTTATTATGTCAACTATCTTGCTCGGTTCTGTACCGTATACGTATACGCCCTCCCTGCTTTCTATATCCTCTATCGTGACATCGGGCTCTGATTCATTCTCGATCTTGAATGTTGCTTTTACAGCGTCTGTGGGCTGTGCAATGTCCATCTGATTGTCCAGCATTATCTTCGACAGAGCCGTCGAGTATATACCTCTAACTTTTACTTTCATTTGAAAACCTCCGTTTAAGCGCCTCTCTTTCAATCTCGTATATTTTTTGCGCCCCTTCTTTTCCAAGTTCTATTACTTTTTTGAGGTCCTCCTTGCTCACCTTACCGTCTAGCTGCAGGAGAAGTATCTCCCCCTTTGATGGCAAAAAAGCCATTGGAACGTCTGTAGCTCCACCCTCAAAATCCTCCTCTTCCTTAGTGAGATCCAATACAACCGAATCTCCTATCTTACCACCGGCAACCGATGCCACTAAGTCGCGCATTGGCAAACCGGCATCCGCGCATGCCATTGAAGCAGCGGTAAGACTAGCACATCTAGTTCCGGCATCGGCCTGTGTCACGTAAACGTTTATGTTTATCATCATCTGTGGGAATTCTTCGACCATTATAGCCCTGTTCAGGGCATTCATTAACACCTCAGCTATCTCCATGTCCCTGCGGTCTATGCCAGGTTTAGCTCTGTCAGGTACAGAGAACGGCATCATGTCATACTTAACCATAAGCACTGCGCGGTCCATCTTCTCGAAGTGCCTTGGTTTCACTTCGTCAGGTCCGTACACTGCCGCAATCGCTTCCGTATTGCCTATCCTGAATCTGGCGCTTCCTTTTGCATTCGGGACCACACCGACTTCAGCCTCTATCTTCCTCAGCTCGTCAAATTTTCTTCCGTCAAATCTTTGTTCGTACATAATCCAAAAGTTTATCCACCTTCTCCTTCAAGTTTGGGTCGTAGTAGCTCTCGTCTATGAGTTTTATCACGGACAGAGCAGCAACCCTGTTCTTCTCGTCACCGTCAATCCATACTATGCCGTTCTGACCTATGAGTATATTGCACTTCGTCGTTGTCTTTATTGCATTTATGGTAGCCCCTTCTTTCCCTATGAGCCTGGGAAGTTTCACCGGTTCGACGCTGCTTATCGTTCTGGTCGGTAGTTTCGAGTATCTGCTACCCCTCATTGATAGATCAGCCATTCTACCCGGGGACACCCTGAAAATTCTGGCATATATAAGGTCGTCCCTCTCGATTACGCTATCCAGTTCGCCAGGGTTTACTCTCATGTTCAGGTCCCTCGCATCCAGCCTGGTATAATAAGGGACACCTATATCCACCACCCAGTACTTGTTACTTACTTCCGTAATCTTGCCTATCACTTCATCCCCTTCTTGTGGTATGTATATGCTTCTTATCGGGGATACCGTCGCGACGTCTCCGTTGTACCCGACGGTCCCTAAGTATTTGGAGAATATCTTGTTTCCTTCCGTGTATGTCCCGTCTCCGCCGCGGCCCTCGTCCGCTATCAGTTCTCCGGGAGTTACGGCCTCGTAAGAGCCGAAATATTTCATCTCAATCATTCCTCCTTATGTTTATCTTTCCGTGTGTGACACTTCTTAGCTTGCTCAAAAGCTCGTTTTCGTTTCCAGCCTTAACCGAGAAGCTTATTTCTAATCCGGTGTCAGTTCTGTTATTCGATTTAATTTCACCTAATCTCTTTATATATAAAAGTGTTTCGTTTCCGAATTCTACCGGCACTTCCGCGGTGTAATTGAACTCCCCCATTTTTATCGGAAGCGTCTTTTTTAGCTCAGCCAACAGTTCGTTAACGTGCTCCCTCTCGGGTTTGTTAGCGTCGAAATTATGGTGCACCCCCACGAGTGCTAGTTCTATCCGTTTTCTTGGGATCGGTAAGTTGGTGGTGCTGTCTATCGCCATCGAGGCCATCGCATCTATTACCCTATTTTTGAGAGTCTCGGTCTGCTTTGCCCTATACGCGCTGCTCACCTGTACTTCTCCTTCCTTTATTATGCGGGCTGCTATCGCGGAGACGTCGTCGGTCTTGAATTCCTTTTCGAGGTTGCCGGCAACTTCGCCTTTTCTTGCATCTTTAAATATTCTGCCGACGAGCAGTGCAGACTTTACGTCAGAACTCCTGCCATCCCTGAGCTGCATGGCCTTATCACAGTCCACCCAAATCTCGTACCTTTTGTCTTTTATCTGCAATTTCGCTAATACCCTGTCTTCCATCAAACTATGAATTGTAAAAAAGCCTTATACTATTATATGTACTTCTCTGCTTCCTCTTTCGAGAATTTGCGGAAGCCTCTGTTAGAAACGGTTGCGATCTCGAACCTATCCGCACTTATCTTAACAGATCCTGCCTTCAAACTTTTTACCGCTATCTTTATGAGAGACTCTTCATCTAGGCCCTCCTTGTAATTGCTTTCTAGATACTTGTTTATCTCCGACGAATTCTCGCCTATCGCTATCGCTTTGTAGCGGAAGAATATCCCGCTGGGCTCCAGCATATATAGCATCGGCTTGTCGCTCTTTATGCCTCCGAACAGTATACTTACGCCGTACGGTCTTGCGCCCCCGTACTGAGTAAAAGCCTGCATTTCCGCGCTTATCTCCTTTATGAGCAAAACTATGTCCGCGGGGTCATTGTACGTTATCCTGTACTGCTGGGCGCTGACCTGCGCTTTTCCTATCAATGCATGCCCATCGGCTATCATCCCAGATATTGCTGCCCCGAGATGCTCGTCGACTTCGAATACTTTCTCTATGCTTTCCGGCACTATCAGCTTTTCTACTTCCGGCAACCTTTTGTCCGCAACAAATACGATCGAGTCCTTTCCAACAAGGCCGATAGTGGCAGAACCCTGGGAAACTGTCTTTCTTGCGTATTCAACCTGCAGGAGTCTTCCATCCGGACTAAAAAGCGTTATAGCACGATCATAACCCATTAATTCATTCTGAGATTGCTCCATATTTTGCCTCCGATAATTTCAATTTCTTAAGACTGCCACTCATTGTCAGTGTCAATGCATTTGATGAAGAAAACTTCCTCATCATCGATACATTAAATATGAAGCTATATTTATATTTATTGTTTACAGCGACTGCTATGAGGGAGCCACTATCGGTCCTCGCGAAAGTCTCTTTTATTACGCGAAGGTTGGCTCTTATGTTTAGGAACGGGTCCATGCGGTTAACGGTTGAGAATATGACCTTTGAAACGTCTTCTTCATCATTGGGACCGTCAATGGACAATAGTATATACCTCCTTTTTGTTCTCATCCTTACTCTTCTTCGTAATAGTTTACGACGTACACTACCGCAGCCGCGACGATAGCTGCCATCCCTGTAAGCATGTAGACGTTAGCATTAATGCCAAAAGCGCTGTCTATCCAACTGTAGAACAGCGATACAAAACCTATAAAGACGATTATCCCTATAACCGCCATCAATATCCACTTCTCCCAATTTTGCATATTGGATAAGAATTTTCTACTACGTGGGTATTTAAATCGTTTTATTCACACGAAATCCTTGAATTTTCCACTGTATTTCTTGCCGAGTTCCTTCGGCGCCAGATTCAGTATTATCGTCTTTATTACCATCATCTCCTCTATGCTATACCCAACTCCTTCTTTACCTTGGCCAGAGTCCTTGACTCCCCCGAACGGGAAATAGGCAGTTCCGTGCGACGGGGCCGCGTTTAGCGTCACATTCCCCACTTGTAAGCTCTTCATTAGCCACCACGCAGAGTAGAAATTCTGCGTGAATACGGCCGAATCCAGACCGAAAGGGGAGGCATTGGCCACGGTGCGTGCTTCTTCCTTGTCCTTGACCCTTATCACCGTTATTACGGGACCAAATGTCTCCTCATTTGCTATAACAGCATTCAGTGGCACGTCCTTCAGTATTGTCGGTGCGTAATAATTGCCATTTCTCGTGCCGCCAGCAACTAATTTCGCTCCCTTACGGATTGCATCGTGTACCATGTCGTCAACCCTTTTTGCGCTTTCCTCGTTTATCAACGGCCCCATAGTTACGGATGTATCTTCAATCGGATTGCCGAATTTATAGTCGCTTATATGCTTGGACAGCAGTTCAACGAACTTGTCCGCTATTCCGTTTACTACCAGTATCCTGCTTATTGCATCGCATCTCTGACCCGCGAGTTCTAGCGAGCCTCTAACACACTCGGCTGCCGCAGAATCAAGATCTGCGTCTTCCAATACTATGGCTGTACCCTTTCCGCCGAGCTCCATATGTAATTTTTTCAGCCCGGAATCCTGCGCTATTTTCTTACCGACTGCAGTGCTGCCTGTAAAGCTTATCATATTTATTTTCTCGCTCTCAACCAGTTTGCCGCTTATCGCCCCGCCAGAGCCGGTAATAACCTGCAGTGTTCCCTCTGGTACCCCCGTCTTCCTTAGGACCTCCGTACACATAAGGAATGCGATGGGATCCGCACTTGGTGGTTTTATTATGACAGAATTTCCGGACAGAAGAGCAGGTATGACCTTAGCCATAGAAGTAAACACTGAGTAATTGAAGGGCGTTATGCCGAGCACTACGCCTATCGGCTCTCTTATTACCAGTGCTATCTTCTGTGAGGTATCGCTAGCCCAGTCCCCCGGCAGGTATTCACCTATTATTTTCCTGGAATCTTCCATCGCCAGCCTCATCCTCTCTATAACCGCATTGATTTCCCCCCGCGCGCTTCTGCTCGCTTTTCCAGCCTCCAAACTTAACACCTCAGACACCTCATCCATGTGCTGGGACAATTCCTTTCTGCAAGTATTTATTAGTTCTATGCGGTCTATCGCCGCCATATCCCTTATCTTTTCTTTGCTCCTGTTTGCTGATTCTATGGCACGGTCCGCGTCATCGCTATCTGCTACACTGATTTCTGCGATCTTCTTGCCGGTAGCTGGGGAAATGAGTGGAGCGCGGTTTTTTGTTAGGGTCCATTTTCCGTCTATAAAGACCTTAAATCTCGGGACCTCCCCCTTTTCATAGATTTCAGAAAAATATTGGCTAAGTTCTAATCTTTCCATTGTTTTAATAGTCAACCGTAGCTTATGAAAGTTTTGTACCTAGATGTATACTGCCTGCGCAAGCCTTGCTATAACACCTGTACCAGTATAACTGTAGCTTAAAATCCGGACTTGTTAACATCCGGCAATGCATAGAGCACTTTTCGGGTGCGACTCGCGTTAAGTCCAGTACTCTTTTGTCTCTATGTAATTTCTTTCCGCTTCTATTATTCTGTCGATAAGTTTTTCCTCATCCATGTTCGGATTTCTTAGTATCTTTGTGGCAGTTTTCGGACCTATGCCATAAGCGGCTCCGACTATACAGGCTCTGCCAGAATATGCGATATAAAGGGCTCCACTCTGCTTAAGGGCATTTGCAACCTTTAATTCCCCCCCTCTTGTCTTCTTACCACCAAACAATTTCTTTATTACTGGTGCATAGATGTCCTTCTGTGTCGTTTTATAGAAAGCGATATACCTTGCCCCACACCGGCTGCACTTTATGCCGTCTGCGTTTCCCGCACGCATCTCCCCAATATTTTTACCGCAGTTCATACAAGTAAGCGCCAACACGGTGTTGTCAAGCCTGTCTAGCACCATCTGTCGGAACGCCTTTTTGGCATCGTCTGGCCGCATTAGGGATCCGCCGTATGTGCTGTCTATCCCTTCATAAGCGAGAGGGGACGGCATACCGGAGTTTATACTTATCTTTACATCTCCGGCGTCTATCGCCTTTATTACCGCCTCTGCCGTAGAAACGTCGACCTTCTCTGACAGTATCTCATTCAGCGTTTCCTCTTCCAGTATCGTACCTTTGTATATGTCTATGAGGGTGTGCATTCTCATTTTGGTTATATCCGCGTTACGGTTTATCACCCCGAATCTCTTTGCGACGTTAAGGAATCTGTGTTCGTAGAGAGAACTCCTTTTTATGCTGCTCTCGACCAAGGCTTTCACGTCTTTTATTTCGTGCAGCAATTCGCGCAGTTTATCGGGCTGCAGTACAGTCTTTATTATTATCCTATACGGGTCTATCTTGCTGAGGACGCTCTCGCCGAGTATCTCCGAAATTTTGGTTGCTAGCGCCTTCGCTAGAGCTTCATTGACCCTGTTGCCAAATGTCGAGTGTATAACTATGAACTCGTCTATCTTTTCTATGAGAATGGTCTTCGCGTCGGGCATCACAAAATTCGTCTTTTGCTCAGTTAGTATCGAGAACTTGTCTGCGAACCTCTTTCTCATTTCGGCTGCTTTCTGTGCTACGAAATCGTAGACCGGCATTAGCTCTCCTTCCCACGCTGGTATTGCCCCTATCTTGTTTTCCGCCCTTATCACGTTCACTTTGCCACTTTCTACTCCAACGACTTTCCATGTTTCCCCCTTCATCACGAAGTTGTCGCCAGGTTTGCTGTTTTCCGCCACGAAATTCTCATCCAATAAACCTATCTTCTTGTTCAGCTGCTTGTCTATTACGAGATATGTTTTCTTTTCTGGTATGGATGAAATGTTCTGTATGTAGAATAATAGCCCTTTCCTAGTCCTTATGAGGCTTTCACCGTAGTATCTGATGAAATAGTGCCTTATCAGGAAATCTATAATCTCGTTGAGTTTCCCCTTCTTCAGTGTTGAGTATGCATAGGTTCTCTTCAGAATCTCGAACATCTCCTCTGGCTTGTTTACACCATCTATTATAAGCCCCACCATCTGGTGCGCCAAGATGTCAAGAGAATTGAGCGGTAGCTGTGCCCGCTCGAATCTGTCCTCTTTCCTGCACTCATCTATCGCAAGGCTCTCAAGATAGTCGTCTATGCTTATGGTAAGTATCTTCCCCTTTGACACGCCCATCTCGCGATGATTGGATCTGCCTACTCTCTGAATTAGCTTTATCACCTGTCTTGGAGACATGTACTGTATCACCAGATCCACGCGGCCTATATCTATACCGAGTTCCATGGAGCTGGTGGCGATCATCACGTTTATTTCTCCTATCTTGAATTTGTTTTCTATCTCGGTTCTTATCTCCTTTGAAAGCGAGCTGTGATGCACTTCTATTTTCTGGTCTTTAAGTAGCTTGGACAACCTGGATCCTAGCAGTTCTGCGGTCTCTCGCGTATTGGTAAAGATCAGTGTTGACTTTGAATTCATTATCTCGTTGCGTATGTATTTTAGTCCGTCTGCAGTAACGTGGCTAACATTCTCAGACCGTGCTATGTCTTCGTCTTCGACGTCTATGGCGGGATAAATGACCTCTACCTCATACTGCTTGTTGCCCTTGAAGTTTATGGCCTTTGTGCATCCTAAGAGTCCCTTAGCCGTATCGAAGTCTGCTATCGTTGCACTCAAACCAACTATCTGCACATTCGTAAGCCTCTTTATTCTTTCTAGCCCTATGCTGAACTGAGTACCGCGCTTGGATTCCATCAGACTCTGCACTTCGTCAACTACTATGTATTTTACTCTTTTTAGGTTCTCGATCATCTTCTTGCTGAGTAGCATTGCCTGCAGCGTTTCCGGTGTTGTGATAAGACAGTGAGGTGGCATTCTGACCTGATTGGCACGCTCATACGCAGTCGTGTCTCCGTGCCTTATATCGACCTCTACCCCCAGCAGATTAGCAAGCCTTATTACGCTCTTGAAGATGTCCCTGTTGAGCGATCTCAGCGGCGTTATGTACAGTAGGTCTATCCCCCTCTCTTCCGGGTTTATCCTGTCTAGGAACGGGATGAATGCGCATAGAGTCTTCCCGTAGCCAGTGGGTGCACTTATGATTATATTGTCTCCTTTCTGAATTTCCGGTATGGCTAACTTCTGTATCTCTGTGAGGGATGAGAAGCCACACGCGGCTAGCGCCTTTTTTAATTTTGAACTTAGATTGGGATTTTCTTCCATCTTTTTATATTCTGGTTTCTTATCTTCATTATGACTTATAAAGTTAATAAAGTGATTGAGTCAGCTTATAAAACTTTTTCACCATCAGAAAGCGAACGTGAGTCGCTGCAGAAAACCGCAGATTTTGTGATGTCAGAACTAGATAAACGTGCTCGCAAAAAGAAGATAAACGTTGAACTGCATTTGGGTGGTTCGTTTTCTAGAGGTACATGGATCAAAGGGACAAGCGACATCGACGTGTTCGTTGTATTCCCCGCTGAGGAAGGGACGAAACTCCTGCGCAAACTGGTTCCTAACGGATACACAGAGGAGCATGGCACCCGCACGTATTTCGTGGGAAATGAGAAGGGTGTGAGGGTGGAGATAATCCCGATGGTTAAAGTAACTAACATAGAAAAGGTGGAAAATTCTGTGGACTTTTCCGTGCTGCATTATAATTATGTAAACAGGAAAATGAACCCGCGGCTTGTGATGGATGCCATACTGATGAAGCAGTTCTGTAAATCCGCGGGATGCTACGGGTCGGAGACCTTTATACACGGTTTTTCCGGTTATTCGCTGGAACTACTGATTATAAATTACGGCGGATTCCTGTCGCTGCTGGAAGCAGTGTCCCATTGGAAGCCTCCCGTGTTCATAGATTTGGAACACCGCTACGGCGGCCTAGAAGAAGCTAAGAGGGAGGTCGGCGCGAACACAAATCCCTTGATACTTGTGGATCCGGTAAACAGTAAGAGGAATGTTTGTGGTTCCCTGAGCGTCGATAAGTTCGCCAGCCTGTTGCTCCATACAAAACAGTTCATTCTAAACCCCTCTATGTCATTTTTTACAGTTGGCGACAAGAAAAAAACTATCATAGCGACATCTAAATTGCGGGGCTCCAAGATTTTTCGTTCCAAGACCCGAATAATAAAACCAGTTGACTCATTCATGTCTAGATACACCAGCAGGCTCAACGCATTGTGTGAAGATCTGGGACGGAACGGTATAAGTATATACAGTAACAATTTTGTCCTTAGCGACGGCTATGTGGAAGCGTTCATAGAAGTATCCGCCGTGCCACAGACAGACATGTACATGGCTATGGGGCCCAAAGCGTGGATAGACGTGGAGGATTTCAACAAGTTCGCTGAGGAGCACAAAAGGCTGTACATAGCGGGAGACACGATAGCATACGACAAAACGTATTCTTTTTCCAACCCAAATAAATTTATATTGAAGAAGATAGAGGAGTATATCACAGATAAGGCGCTAATGAAAAGCTGATTAGCTCGAGTAGCTCAATCCGGCAGAGCATGCGGCTGTTAACCGCAGTGTTGCAGGTTCGAATCCTGCCTCGGGCGCCATAAAAGTGAGCAGCAAGTATGTTAGGGGAGCAAAAATACGTTTACATTGGTGTTGATCCGGTAATCCTTGATTGGGACAGAAAAATAATCCTGGCTCTTAGGAGCAAAAGTTTGAAAGCGGAGCCGGGAAAGTGGCACCTGCCAGGGGGCCTGGCCGTTGCCGGCGAGCGGATGGAAACGGCTGTAAAGCGCATAGCAAAGACTAAGACCGGGTTGGATATCGGTTTTCTTATAAACGACTCTATGGTGGCTTCATTCGTTGGTTTTTACGACGATCCAAAACGCGATTCACGCTACCATGACGTCGCCCATTCGTTTCTGTGTAAAATAATCGGTGGAGAAAAGAGTGCAGGTAAAGACATAACCGAAGTAAGAGCGTTCACGCCTAGTGAAATAGACGGCCTGGATATTGCATTTGACCACCGTTCAATAATAAAAGATGCCGTATTTAGGTTGAAAGCCCTGCGTCTGCTGTGATTTTGGCGTTTTGGATGCCTAAAACTATTAAATATCACTCCGGTTATATTTAAATCATGCATGGTAAAGCCCAGATTGTAATGGCGGTAGGAGTCTTGATCCTATCAGCCGCTTTCTTGCTTTTAGGATTGTACTTTGCGCAGCTACAAGGTCTGTTTTTCCAGAACGGGGCGAACTCTCTCCAACTATTCGCAAATAACCTCGCTGCTGTAAAGAATGCGTTGTATATGGCCCCTTCCTCAATGACAATAACTCTGGCTGGAAACAGTTCTTTGTGCAATTGGAACCCGTCAACGGATTATTATAGTTGCAGCGGCGGGTCGATCATAAACAACCTGTCATATGCAACTGGTCCAACGATAGACACCGGACACAGCGTTTTTAGCATTGCGCTTTGTTTCGTAGGCGGATTAGGACCTAAATTTGGTAGCTCCCTTATATCGCAGTTTAAGGGCCTAGTTTCGACCTCCAGCGAAGTTGCTGATGAGGCCGCGCCACTTGCACAGACCTCTCTAACAGATTTTATGGTGTCTGGGGGCGAATCTGAGGCAACTTCCGCCGCTACGGCTATCGGCAAGGGCGCGCAGCTTTATAATAACTTGGGGTCACAATTGTCGCAGGCGTCAGAAAAGGCCGCAGAAACTGCAGCCGAGGACGGCGCACCAGAGGCAGCAACCGCTCTGGAAGAAGAAGGACAGACTAAGTTAGAAGAGTTTGGGATAGGCGTCACTCCACCCTCGTCGTGGTCTCAAATTTTGGGTTCTTATGCTTCGAGACTGGGCGTGTTCCTTAAGAATTCTTTGGTGAGCGTTGGTAAACGTGCTATAATAAACCTAGCATTGAACGGAGGCATAGCCGCTGGCTTCTTTGGTGTTGGCGCGGGGATCTACTGGTTATTCGACTCTCCTAGTCAGACGTATAATTCAATGTCACACGGGGTGCCGGTAGATGCGGTGGTACACTTTCCTTCTCAGGTACTGGCAGAGGCGGGAACCCTACTTTCTGCCTATCAGACCTCAGAGCCCATATCTACCAGTGCTTCTGCGTTTAACCTAGAACTTCAAAATTTAGCCCAGCTCACTAATTTCGCGGGAGAAACAGCTGCGCTAAACCCTGCTTCCATTTATGGTGCGAATGCGCAGACGCTTTTTGCGAATTCACTTCTAATGAAATCCGATATACTCAATCAATTGCTCTCAGACATATCCTCATTTAATCCGTCTTCTACGCCAATGAACGGAATTAACGTTCCGGCGACGCTTTCATCGTCAAATGCTTTCATATCGCCAGTATCGTTCTCATCGAGCGGGGATCCTTCTCTTTCATCTATCTTTGGCATGGCACAGATTGGATTCCTTACCGTCGCAAGAACAGCATCATGCATGGGCGATGTAGGTCAGCTAATAAACCCCAGTTCCTACACAAACGGCGTAAGCGCAGCGACTAACCTCGTGTCGGTTTATGGAGCAGTCTCCTCTCTTTTCAACATTTACGGTAAGGTGAAATCTGTAGAAGACATAGGTTCTTACTTCGTAGGATACGGCGGAGAGGCATACGTGAACGGCCAAGCGAACGGGAGGCCAACAGAAGTGGGTGCATCCATAGTTACAGATTTGTCGGACATGTGCTCAATAGCTGAGAACAGTTATCAGGGTGGCGTTAATCTGCGGTCGGGCATTTTTCCCGCGGGAAATGGCAGTCTATCTTTTTCTATTAATCAAGGGCTCTTCAATACACAGTGTTCGTCCAGCAATCCATTGTTCCCAGAGACACTAAATCAATTTATCAACAACATGATTAATTCTGGTTCGAGTTCTGTTAGCATTTCCTTGCCCCCCCAATACGCCATAGGGTTTTCAGGTTCTCTGCTTGGAGACGTTTGCATATATCGACTTATGACGGACTCTGCCGGCTCTCCGATATACGTAACAAACAAAATTTACACACTGTTCAACAAATCACAACAGTCCTCTGCAGAATCTGCATTCGTTTCCTCCGGGATGCAGTTTGATTCTTATAACATCGAATACGGGATACCTGTGTCATGCGCAAATGTCAGCAATCTGACAGCGAATAAGTACACAATAACATTCCCTAGCCCATTGACGGCTATATCGGGCGCCTCATCACTGCAGACGCTAGCGAAGAATGTAATTGTCCCAAATAGTCATTCCTCAGTTAAAACGCCTTTTGCGTCCCCCTCCAAACTAAGCTGGAGCTCTCCAGTAACGATAACCTCATCGGCGTATACACTCGCTTCCCCCCAGGCGAGATCTCCCATCTATGTAAACGGTTATTACTATGCCTTCTGGGAGCAATCTAATGGCGTTCTTTACTACGCAAGTTCGTCTGATGGGGCATCGTTTTCTGTACCAAAGACCGCAGTTACTGCTGTTTCGACCAATCGCTTGGCGACTGGCACGTACTCGACTTACACCGACGGGCAGAAGGTTTACATAGCATACGCGACCGGATCCTTCGGAAACTGCAATCTTACGAGTACAGCGGTGAAAATATACGTGGTGACGGGTACGCCAAGTGGCGGATCCATAAACTTCGGTAGTCCTGTACAGTTAACCTCCGCCTCGGGATACATGAGCTTCTCCTTCACTAACACCTCAAACGGAGATTTATTCCTGGGTCTTTCTGACTGTAATCCTAGCACAGCCGGGAGCTTCGGCGATTATCACTACTATATATATGACAGCAAGGACTTCGGCGTCTCTTGGGCCCAGATACAAGACTTGACACCAAGTACTGGTTATGCGCCGCAGATAGGTGTTGCGGCACTGCCCGACTCCAGCACACAGATAATCTCTGTTTATGGCGGTTATTCTGATTCGACTTTCGACTACGCAATATGCACAGTAAATTCATGCGGCTCATATAGTACGTTTGGATCAAAAACCGCGGGCGCGTATGCCGGTACCTCTACGATTGAAACTAGTCCGGATGCGGTAATGTTCGCGACTCTCCCCTCAAATACTGGAAGTTCTGGCGGACCCGTGAGTGTTTACACGTATAAATCGAGTTCTGGCTGGTCTGGTCCTGCGACAATTATATCTGCCGACAGCGTATCTCCGACGCTTGCATATCTCCCAGGATACATGTTACTTTCAGCTATACTCGCCAGCACTAACAGAACAGAAGTGGTAAACTACTCGTTTGCAACCAATTCGTGGGGCTCGCCTGCAACAGTTACTCTTCCTGAGTCTGACCAATACGATTTAACAGCGAATGATTTTGGGTCGAAAGGCATTATACTCGAGTGGAGAAACTCCAATGACGTGTTGGTGACTATCGGGTCAGTAAGCAAGCCCGTAGTGACGCCGCCTGCTCAGCCATACCTGACTGATGGTGACGGCTTCTTTATTAATAATGACAGCATCGTTGGCTTCTCGATAAAGGCGAGTGTTTATCCGAACAATCTGTCGACTGCACTTTTGGGCGGATCACTACTGGGAAATTACGGTGCTAATATATTCAACAACCCTTACTACATAGCACAGTACGCATTGCCAGAAGCGAATTACATCGTCGCCAATCAGTACAATTACAGTTTTATCACCGGTGTGGACTCGCCAGCACTTTCTTTCGTGGCTGGTATCTTCCGTCAGCAGGGACCTAAGTTGGAATTACAGTTCAGTAGTGCAATAATCGACGATTTGATAAATGCGGCCATGCTAAGGGGAATCGCGCCGCCAAACTACACATTTTATCAGGCCTCGTACGCGAACGTGACTTTCAATGTAAACAAATACACTTACAGCGGCGGAAATCCTCGCTATGCAGGCATGCAGGTACTTAATATTACATTTCTATCCAATAGGATGATATTCGGTGTTTATCCAAACGCACCCCAGACTAATTATTTAGGGGTGACCTTAGGAGGGAAGACTTTCTCGGTTAGTGGTTGATAAAACATGGCACTGATAGAAATGATGTCTTTTGTTAACAGCGGCGTGCTTATGGTGTCGTTCGCCCTGCTTCTTATAGTGCTGTCCGTAAGCGTTTCTCAGATAAACAGCGTTGCGGTGTACGCAAACGCGAAATCCGTTGCAGGCGTCCTAGGAACCAGAATAATAACATCGCCGAACTGCTTCGCCTATAAGAGCACTACCCAGTACTTTAACAGTGGGAACAGCATAGTCGGCGGCCCGATTTTCTCCGTGTCGAATACAGAACCCGGCGTCTTAGATGTAGGCAAGTTTTCCGAGGATAATTTCCTGTCATGTCTCCAGTACACATACTTCGGGGGAGCCACCGCCGTGCCTGTTTTACCCAATCAGATAGGTGCGTTCGCTGGCGCTTCTATGGTCCTAACCGATACGCAAGATCCTACGGATTTGGGCAACAGCGGCAGCTTGTACTATTCGAATTTTCCTCAACTCACTTTCGGCAGCAAATTTACAGCAATAGAGCGCACCGTAGCTCAGCAGGCGCAGATCGCTGAGTACACATCAATGGCCGTAAGCATAGCCCTCAGTATAACCATATCTACTTTGACAGCCGGGATATTGAACGCAAATCTTATACTGGCGACAGGCTCCAATTCTATTAATTCCATAGCACCGCGGTACTCGCTGGCTTCTGCTTTCTTCTTTGAGAGTCATTACACAGAGTCGTTCCCTGTTCTGCTACAATTTACCAATTATAACGATCAGCCAACGCATCAGGATGCTGGTGTGTTACAAGTAACAATATATTATGATCCTTTCGTGTATGGAGCACAAATATAAATTTAATGGTAAAAGGGGACAGCTGACCTTACTCGACTTAGTGATGGTGCCGATACTTGTGGTAATGCTTCTTATAATCTCCGTGTTTTTCCTGCAGAGCCAGACTGCAAATCTCATAAACGAGGTTAACATAGAGCCTACAGCACAATCGTGTATATTTGGATTGAGCGCTCTATACGGAAGTTACTACGTGCACACTGCTTCTGCACTTTCAAGTCTTCAGAGCACAAACACAAGCTTGTACTTCGCCGCCTCCTCCGGGTCGGCCCAACAACTGACAACGACATGCGGTAGTAATTGTTCAAGTGCCTACTCGTTCTCACAGAACAGCCTTGATAACTCGAGTTCCCTCTTTTCTGATTTTATAAAATACTTCTCGTCCTTTTCGATTAGTTACTTCAACTTGATAAAGGACACCCACTCCCCGACTTTGCAGGCGTTCGGAATGGACGTCTTCCTTAATCAGATACCCACTATATCATACACTCCCGTATATACCTGCGCGCTTAGTGTTTATAATCCGGCGAATCCGAGCCAGCCGTATAACGTTTATGGGATTGTGAAGTGATTATTATGCTGAACAGGAAAGGACAAACCAACATAATAGTGTCGATAGGCGTGATAGCCGCGGTGATATACGTGATGTTCAATCTTTTCAATTATGTCAATCTGGTCGGAATGTCTTCAAAGATAGACCTAACCGCACAGACAAGCATCTATCAGTCTCTAATGCTCAAAGACTACATCGCACAGCAGACTTCGTACTTATTCGATGAAGCGCAGGTATTTGATGGCTTACTGCTGGCCCCACCTCAGATCTCCTGTGGTTATATAAATTCTAGTACTAGCCTTCCGTTCATACCCATACCAAAAATTTATTACTGGCATACAGTCTCCGGTCAGACATGTCTTCCGAATAATCAGCAGATAGTATACAGCTTGGAAAGTCTATTGAACCAAACGCAGTTTTCAACGATAAATTCCAGTGGACAGAACGTCGAGACATATCTGGACATAAATCTCTCAAAGGTCGGGAGTGAGGTATTCCAAGGTAGCTTCTCCGCACCGTATCTGAGATTTCCGTACACCTTCAAGTTTTTCAGGGCAAACTCCTCGGTTTTGATATTCAACGGGTCCGGCACATCGCTGGTCCAATCTACCTCGATAGGGGGAACCTTTTATCTTGAGAGCCAAAAGTACACTTTCGACATAGGGCCTGAGGCGGATGCGGTGACTGGAGTACTAAACCAGCAGGCGGCACTGTCTCCATTCTTTAGAGGTGTTGTGGGGTTATCGCCAGATTCGCAGTATGCACTCGCATCATTTCCAAATGGCCAGTCCGTGATAATCTATGATACGCCGAGTCAGAAGAGCTTTGAGATAGCACCGATATATCCATCTTATTCCTCAACGCTCACCGCCGCGGAGGAATCGCTGCCTCAAACAGTGTCGAACAACTCGGTTTTCGTGCTCAACGGTGTGGAATATTCGTTCGAGGACTTCCTTCCAAATGTATCACTGGGTTTTGTGAATCCGATATTCATAATAGAACCTACATCTTTCGCGGTATTGCAACTGCAGCCCTCGTTCATTTATTATAAGTACGTGATATCTAGTTTTGAGCTCAGGAATAGCGAGAATCTTCTGTTTCCAAACAACAATCCAATATTTATCTCTTTATCAACTGTTCCTTATTATAATCCTCAGGTCTGTGTATCCTACAATGAAATACAGTATACAGTGAAGAATTGCCTGAGTCTCAGCAACAATTTGGAATCTAGCGATTACTTGAGCAATCTTCTGCAGATGGGAATCGCCTTTGTAAACCAGACCTTCCAAGTAGGTAATACTGCTATACAGGGGTTCCCAGAATACAGACTTTACAATTATCTTGCAAATGTGGTAAACGCGATAAACATGAAGACGGTATCGGTGGCAGGTCAACCTAAGTATGATTGGTACTCAAATCTTATCTTAAGCCTAGGTTCGCCGTTAGGAACCGCCAGCCTTATAAACAGCCTGGCTCCGGCGAAGGAGAATTACTACGGGACAACCGTGTACAACTGCACTCGCAGCGCCAGTGTTTTAACAATGTGCAGGGGTCTTCTGCAGAGCACGCTTAGTACCGATCTAAAGTATCTCTTCGAGAGCGAGATCCCCGCAGAACTCAGTTTCTTGTCAGGTACGCAGTTCAGCGTAAATATGTTGGGATTAAATGTGTCCGCTAGGGAGGCGCAGTCATGCAGCAATTCGAATCTTTATTCTTCTTCTGTAAATTACGCGTTTCAACCACCTAGAACGAGTGTGCTAAATTCTTCTGAGGTTCTGGGGATACCTATTTCGCTGGTGTTCGGTTATAATAATTCACTGTACGCCCAGCCGACCGAGGGTTGCGGCACGCAGACCTCTGTTTACAATAACGGTTATCCGGGCTTTGAAACAGTTCTCACCGATGCACACCACACCCTATTCAACTGCGCTCCTATACTACCAAAAGAGTTCCTTAACTCTACATGCATAGCCAACCTTGCGACTACGAATTCTTCAGTCGCTTCATACATAGGGAATTGCAAAGAAGTGACAGGAGCGACCCCCTACTACGTTTGCTCGAATTACCACTTCAAGTACTTTTCCGCGGATCAGTGGATACTGCACGGGAACAACTGCCCCGATTTCGTGGTTGTGGATAACCAAAATTTCACGTATTCTGGTGTCATACCCACCACCAACAATTTCTATAGCGTAATTTCAACCCCACCTTATGGTGGCGGAGCCGATAAAGTAGTTGATAGCCCTAACAATTGGACCTTTTCACTTATAAGTAAGCCGGCACTTAGTTTACCAAATAACGTTTCCATCCATCTGGGTACAATACTGTCAGGACCAGCACCGGTTATGAATATACTTCTCAGTCGGTATTCAAGTACCAGTCAGCCATTTTCAGTGCTGCGATTCAACGGTTATAATGGAAATGACCAGCTTTTGAACTTTTCGGGCAATTCTAGTCTCACTTCGATTGCGCAGGCGGGTGTTTCAGCATTGCCTGGCACGAATACTATCGAGCTAAGAAACTTCTGCTTGTCCGCGAACTCGTGCTCATTCCAAGTGTATTCAAATTCTGTGCTTGAGATGCAAGTTAATGGTTCTGAGACCAGCTTTAATTCAAATAAAGGTATAGGTATGTTGGGCTTTTCCACCGATCAATACCCCTCGAATGATACCTTGTCGTATGTATTCGCAACCACATTTATTCCAAGCTATACACCCATAGTATCGATTTCGCAACCGCAGAGTGCGGTCGATTTAAATCCGTTTATAAATGCCTCCTTCAATCTGTTGACAGATTTGAATACAAAGTACACGGAAGTGACTCTTAATCCCTTCGGTAAGCTGTCTACAAGCTATCAACTGGAAGTAATTTTAAACAGTTACGATTTCTCTTTATCTATGATGTCTCCTCAAAATCTCGAAGTGTTTGGCGTTTATCCAAACAGCACCACTATCCAGCTTTATTGGTGGAATCAGACCGCAATACAAAATGGCGCAATATTATGGGTAAAATTACCAGAGGTTATCCCAAACACATTATACTTCGTTTACGGTGACGGTGCGCTAAATAATGAAGCATACTCAAGCAATCCCGACAACGTATTTCCTTTGTTCATGTCGAACTTTACTGGATTTGGCCGATTCTCACTGAATCAAACTTCCTTGCAATCGAGCATAAATTACACTTCGTATGGCGTCGATTTAATAAAGTCCGGACCCATCCCCCCATTCATATATAGTTCGACGCCTTCTCTGTTCTACCAAGAATTCGCGTGTGTCCAAGCAAAACCCACACTAAACATAACGCTTGTAAACGCATCTTACTCACCATACAAACCCCCATTCAACACACAGGACCTTTTCGGCGTTTACAATCCCTTGTATCCAAATCTGACTATAATCTCTGCGGTGCCTTTGGGTTCGGGTTCCAGCTCAACCGCAAATACTACGTTTTACTCCACTCTACCTCTGAAATCAACCTGGTCGATGACCTATGACGGGGTGCAGAAAACTCAGAACACCTCCGTTTCCCAAGTCATATGGTTCGACGTTTCGTCTGGTAATACGTTTTCATTCGCTTCTGGCAATGCAGCTGTGCCGTGCACGTCTGGCGGGAAAGTAGGGTTTGAGGCTTACACACCTAGCCCCAAGAATGGCACCTTAGTGGCCGGCGGTTCACAGACTATCTCTTATAGACCTTTGGGTGGGGGATTGTGCCAAATTTAACATGTTAAATAAATCGGGTGTGCGGGTGGGATATGATTAATAAGGTTCAGATAATCCTACTTGCCTGCACAATCGCATTGCTTTTGCTTTCAGCCGCTAAGCTTTCTACGAATCAGCCGAACAGCTCTCCAGTGCCGCATCAGGCGGGAAATTCCCCAATAGAAGCCGTACAGCAGACAGTATTCCAGAGTTCCGGTCAGATAGATCCAGCGATTTCCGCCTCAGAACTTTTGAGCTCGGGCCAGTATGTCGTAAGTCCATTATCCAGCTTCATTTTGGATGAAAAGTTCCACATAGGGAGCGGAATATCCCCACCAGTTGGGAACCATCCCACGTGTGAAGCTTATGGAGAAATAAACTTGGCAGGTTTTGTATTAAAGAGTACGCAGGTGAGTATCCTTGGGGCTACGATAACAGTTTACTATCCAAGCTGGCAAGATCAATCCGAGACTTCACAGAATTATAACAATTTGGTGGGCTATCTCGGTTTTCCACAAGACATCAGCGGTTCAAATAACGGATGTTCACTGTTTGCTGCTTCAAGCCCGGAGATATACTCGTCGTTCAGTGCGGGATCAATTGATCTTAAAAATACCATATCCTGTTTGCCTGAGCCGAGTACGAATACAGCAACCAATAAGAACATAGAATCGCTTTATCCAAATTTCATAAATTGGAGTAATTCAGATATCTTTGAGTACGGAGATACCGGTTATTATTACGCTGTAAACAACAGCTTTAAACCGTATCAGCAGGAGAACAGTAATGTGCAGCCAACTCCTTCAGGCACGTCTTTAATAATCCCCTCGATCTCGTGCGGGAGTACCTATCCAAATAACTATATACCGCTGAATCTCTTAGCCGTTGGACCAGTGACACACATAGTATCCCTAAGCGGTTTCACGCCATCAGTGGGACTAGCGAGTTACAACAACGGTTTTCTGTTCTTTTACCTTATAGACAAATCCCTTATCCCATGGCAGTTTGCGGGCGCATTTGCTTCGTATGGTTTGTTTTCCATGAATTTTGGCCTTTCTTATCCGACCCTAAACTATGCAAAGTTTCCGAATGGAAACAATGCTGATTCCCAATATCTTAACGTGTCTGAGAATTTTTCCACCCCGATTTATATAGGTGGCAAGCCCTTCTCTGTCTACTATGATAGCCAGATCGTTTTGAGTTATCCAGGGAATCCGACTTCCGTAACAAACTTAGTCGAACACGATAAAAACGTATCAATGTATTCAATTCCCAATCTGGAAAATGGTTACTACCCCGGTCTGGGGGCTTACCCGTATACTTTCGCGTCCTCCGCGTTCGCTTACTCGAAGACGGCAGCCATTTTCCCGCTTTGCCATACCTCGGGCAGTGGCAACGTAGCATCGGATTGTACATTTGAGAATGTGTCATCTATGAACCCGATCTCTTACGAGCGTTTTTGGGACTTTGAAACAGACCCGATTGTCGGGGGCTTTAGTTCCTCTTTCCCGTTCTTCGCTCCACCGGCATCGTATACAAATAACCTTGACACATCCCCCTATTCTCCAGGATATGACCCCAGCAACCCACTGAACGCAGTTACTCAGGGCGCGCTTTCCAGTTTTTGCTTTTACAACGAGTCTTTCTCCAACGGAAATGTACCAAATAAGCCGCTCGGATTTTATTCTTCCCCAAGTTTTACTAGGGTCATTCCGTCATTGCCCGAAGAAGGTTATTATTCTGCCATTGGTAAATGCAACGGCATCTTCAATAGTTCCAATTGTTTCAGTACTGTTGGTAGAACGGGCGTAACACCCGATGGAAATTTCCTAAATTTTCAGGACGGCATATTCATATCTAAAGTTAGTTGCACTAAGAACGGTATTTATCCGAATTCTGTTACGGATGCGTGGATAAATTCCATTTATCTTAGCAATGACGCCGGACAGTACTGTGGTCTTTTCGGCGGGAAGAAGAATCCGGTAAATCCGATGGCAAACTCCACCATGTTTAGCCAGAATTATGGGATAGCGTGCCCTTCGTTCAGTGCGTCTAACGGAGTTGCTCCCCTCGTTATATCCGTTAAGAATGTCGGCAATGCGAACATAACGAATCCATTCATGTATGTGCTGTTCAACGATACCAATATAACACACATGTTCTACGGCTCCAACGGAAAGTTCGATGCGTATGAAGCTTATAACAACTACGAGGATTTCCTTAATGCGATTTCTGGCGACGTTTTGCAGCTACAATACAACAATTCACTGAATTCAAACTATGAAGATGTCCTTGTAACACAGAGCGGAGCCCCTCTGAATCCTGTCCCGATACAGCAATTTATGTCTGTAGCCTCTAACTATGGCTATGGACCATTCAACGACTCGCTTCTCGGGATGTGGCAGTATTGGAACGGCAAAGTTATACGCTCATCAAACACGTTTCTAAGCTCATCTGGCTATAGCAATGGATATCCTCCGATCATAGAACCGAATCAGACGGCTGCATTCACAGTTAATATCCCAATGCCCGTGCTTAAAGCGCTCCTTGCCGGAAAGTTCAAGGTCGGCGTTTACTTTGGAGATGCATTCAATGTGTCTTGGGATGTATCCGGCGGCGGTCCGGGTACCTCTGCTAGTCCGTCAAGCAAACCGTTGCTGGCTTCTGGTGAGGCCAACGCGAATTTGACCCACAACGACGAATTTTTGACTTTGCATTCCAACCAGCCAACGCCGCCTTGGCAGTACTTGGTAAGCTATAATCTGAATCTTAGCCAGTCACCGTTCAGCGGCACAAGTATTTACAATGTTTCGCTTAACTTGTCTGTCTCTCCGTCGGTTTCTAACGTGAGTATTCTTAAGCTGAATATAAATGCCCCCACTAACATCCAGACAGGAAACCAGTTGCAAGCCTCGTCCAATCTTCCAGTCGGGGCTTCTATCTCG
>JAJYWD010000007.1 GCA_021791655.1 Nanobdellota archaeon
GCATATACTAAATAATGAAAAATAGCTAAAGAACTTGAAAGCATATATTCTACAAAGCTTGGCTCTGTAAGATTGTGGTTAGCTCCGAAATTTTACAAGAAAGACAAAATATTGAATGTTTCGACCAAGGACGATCTGGTGGGTAAGCTTGTTGTCGGCCTGGCACCGCACACCTCGGGTGGTACGGTCGGCAGAATCATCGGATTTTCCAATACGCAGGGCCTGTTTTGTCACCCCTTTTTCCATGCGGCAATGCGAAGAAACTGTGATGGCGACGAGGCGGCAGTGATGCTTTTGGATGACATGCTATTGAACTTCGAGCGTGGACTATTACCGGATTCCAGGGGTGCTCGATACATGGATTCCCCGTTGGTTCTGTCGGCTATACTGGACATGAACGGTATAGACTCAGAGGCTTATAATATGGACATAGTGGCAACATATCCAAATGAATTTTATGAAGCCACACTCAGATACGCAAAGCCTTCGGAGGTAGTGATACCGCAGGCTAAAGGGCTGCTGAAAGATCAGTTAAGAACTTTCTTTTTCACGCATGACACGGACGATATAAACGGCGGAGTCAATGTTTCTGCGTATAAGACGCTAGAGACCATGCAAGATAAAGTATTCGCGGAGATGGCTCTTGAGGAAAAGATTCGAGCCGTAGATCTGGTCGATATTGCCAGAATCATAATAGACAAACACTTTATAAAGGACATCAAGGGAAATCTGCGAAGGTTTGGAACAGAAGAATTCCGGTGCTCTAAGTGCAGCCATAGATTCACGAGGGCACCACTGCTTGGTAAGTGTACACGGTGCGGCGGAAATCTTGTTCTTACCTCTAGTGAGGGCAATGTGAAGAAATACCTTAAAATATCCATAGACATAGCAGAAAAATATGCTGTTCCCACGTATCTAAAGAATGAACTTTATCTGTTGAAAAGCGAGATAGACGCTATCTTCGGAGAAACTATAAATAAGCAGCTATCTCTGGCGGCATTCTGATTTTTGGGTCACTGCTTTTCGTACTCTTCCACTTCATTGCTGAGAACGTCTAGGACTACACCCGTCTGCTTTAGAATGTCCCGGCTTTCCTGGGCGGCGTGATACTTTTTTGCGCACACGACTCTCTTTATTCCAACCGCAGCTATCAGCTTTGCGCACGTGGAGCAAGGCTCCATCTTGCTGTATAGCGTTGCCCCCTCGAGAGATATACCGAATCTTGCCGCCTGAGTTATAGCGTTTTGTTCGGCGTGAATCGTCCTAAAACAATGCATCGTTATCTTTCCATCGTCGTCTATGACCTTCTTTAGTAAATGCCCAACCTCGTCACAGTGTGGCATGCCGGGCGGAGAGCCAACATAACCAGTCGAAAGGATGCGGTTCTCCCGGGTTATCACGCAGCCGCTCTTTCCTCTATCGCACGTTGCTCGTGTGGCTACAGTCTCACCCAAGTCTATAAAATACTGGTCCCAGCTTGCCCTTGTCATATTTTCATTATGCTTCTGTCAATTATTTATACTTTAAATGCGAATCTAAGCTGGTATGACAGAAGCGCCACATTTTAGGTATCCCAAGGGGGAAGAACTTTTGGGTTATGTAACACAGTTACTCGGCTTTGGGAGGATGTACGTTAAGTGCTCTGACAACAGAATACGCATCTGTCAAATAAAAGGTAGCCTTAGCAGATACCTGTGGGTGAGAGAAGGCGACATTGTAATAGTAAAGCCTTGGTTAATAGAAGGGGAGAAAAAGGCGGACGTAATGTACAGGTACGAAAAGAATGCGTGGAATGATCTAAAAGCTAAAGGGTTGTTAAAGGATTCACTTTTACAATAGCGTTCAGGCCGTGGCTCCTTCTATAGTAGTTCCCCTACTAAGTAGGTTGCTCGGGTTTGTAGCATTTTCACTGTTAAAAGAGTAATAAGAGATATTTATAGAATACCAGCGACCGAGTTCTGAACATGGTACGCTGCCGTAGACCTTAAAAATCTGCCTCGGCATTGCCTGTGAACTTTGAACGGTTAGTGGCCGTACTCCGTTTGCGTAAGTAAGTGTTACAGACAATAGTTCTATCCCGTTTGGCAGATTATTCTGTATCGATGCATTGAACCTGCTGACATTGCAGGCAGCGTACATTACAGGAAACTGCTCGTGGTTTAGTGCTCCTGTCAAGTAGAATGCGGATAGCAGCACGCCTGCAACTATAACGGCAATAAAGGATATCACGCCGAATATAGCAAATGCCAGTTCTATCTTGTAGCCTTTGGGGATTGCCGTGCTGTTTTTCATTCTGTTTATTAATGTCGTAATGATCTTTTGTGTGTAACTGACCAGCAGATCTAAACGACCTTTGAGGTCTCTTTTATCTCTTCTTCCAGATTATCGAAGGCCTCCTCAAATATATCTTTCACAGTTAGCTGGCCCCAGCTTTCTATCTCGAATACAAGCTTGTTTTTGTCAGCGGATATTTTTATTACGTCTTCTCCAGCGTAATCCTGGCATGCCATACAAAGTATACACTCTTGTAGGTGTCCTTTTTTCACGGATAATTTATTGTTTTCTCCGTCAAGAATATTAACCGGACATAACGATGCAATCTTACTTGCGCCCTTTATCTCAGATTTGGTCGTTTCTATGGAAGGATATGCGTGGTAAAATACGTGGGCGGGTGCAAATTTTGCGTGTTCCGCGCCCGTTCCAAACGTAGCCTTAGCTTCGAGTTCTATCTTCTCCCCTTCCTTGAGAGTTAAAAGAATAGTATCACCGTATACTGGTTTTATATCAGGATCTTCCGGAACCAAGTCATAAGCGTACACCGTTTTGGGCCCTACTTGCTCGAGTTTGAACTTGAATTCTTTTTTGCCTTTGCCGCCATACTGTATGCTCCTCAACGGAAGCAAGCCGAGTCTAGAAGCCAAGACCTCATCATACATAGTGCTGCTGTTTTTATACATCGTAACGTCTTCGATGGCCAGTGTGTGGACGTTGTTCAGAATAGAACGCCTTAGTGCATTCATTAGTGGGATATTATAACCCACTATCAGTATACTCGCTGCGTTGTCGCTGTGATTTATAAGTGATGCTTCCATACTCACATTCTTCTTCCTTTTCTGCCCCCCCTCCTTTTACAGCCATCGTGCGGTACCGGCGTGACATTCTCTACACTCAGTATCCTCAGTCCTGCTCTTTCCAGCGCCTTCACGGCCGGTCTTGCTCCCGGGCCAGTAGTCTTTGATTTTATGCCGCCGGCAGCTCTTATCTTAACGTGTACACTGCTTATGCCCTTAGCTATAGCTTCCTCCGCAACCTTTTTCGCCGCGTCCATCGCCGCTCTAGGGGACGAACCAAGCCTATCCGCCTTTACCTGAGAGCCGCCACTGTGCATCGCAAAAGTGTGGGCGTTACTGATGTCTGTAACCTGTATTATTGTGTTATTCATCGTCGCGTAAATGTGTGCTATGCCGTCTTTTCCTCTTTCCATTTTAAGCACCTTTAGCCACTACCTCGTTGCTATCCTGCGTAGGCGCACCCTTCGAGGCGAATGGCGACCTTGAGGAAAATTTTATTTTCTCTTCCTCGTTTCTTTTTACCATGTAATTAGGGGCATCTACCAGTTTTTTGTCAATAGTTATATGGTGATGCGCTATCATTTGCCTCGCTTCCTTTATGCTTCTACTCATTCCTTTTTTAAATACCACGGATTGTAATCTTCTCCCCATTAAGTCTTCCAGCTCCAAATCAAGAACATCATCTAGACTTGCCTTTTCGTCTACAAGCCCGCTGGAACTTATCTTTCTTACGAACTCCTTCTCTTCTTTGGAACCTTTACCAAGCGCTTTAAGAGCAATCAGGTCTCTCGCCCTCTTTCTTATGCTCCTTAACTTCGATTCCATTTTCCAAAGTTCCCTTTTGGTTTTGAATCCGTGTTCTTTCTTTAGGTCTTTGTCCCTTTTTATCCTAGTGGTATCCCATGTTCTAAGGGGGTGCTTGTATCTTTTTTTCTGTTTCTTGCTAGTACCCATATCATTTCTTTTCTTCAGTTTGCGTTTTCTGCATTGCCGCAACTGTTTTCTTCGTTACGCCAACGATACCGCCAGTTCTACCTCTGAAGCCGGCGCCCCTGGACTTGACTCTCTGTCCGCGCATTTTGTAACCAAAGGAATGTCTATATCCTCTGTACGAACGGCTGTTCTTTAGAGACTGTATATTCAGTGCTGTCTTTGACCTCAACTCGTTTCCTATATAATGTTTAGTTGATCCGGTAACCGCGTCTCTCCGCCAGTTGAACATCCAGTCCGGCACACCATAATTTCTTGGATTTGAGAGTGCCTCTTTCAATTTCTCAGTTAACGTATCATCCAAATCCTGCAGTTTTCTATCCATCGGAATGCTTAGGACTTTTGTTATAGTAATGGCGTATGAGTATCCGACACCGGGTATTCTATCTATCGCTCTCCAGACCATGTCATCGCCGTCAAGGTCGGTGTCGGCGATTCTTATTATTTTCCTTTCGGTGCCCTCTTTCTCCTGCATTTTCGGTTTCTGTTGCGCTTTCTGCGGCGTCTTTTCGTTATTCATAACCCTGTTTTCATAATAAAGTGATAGCATCAACTTGCTTTTCCCCTTTTACGGAGTACTTGCAAGACGCGCTAACGATTATCTTCCGTGTTCGAAAAGGGAACGGGATTTGCCGTCAGCCTATTAACGCTATCACAAACTTAGTTTATGTAAGACATCGTTTAAAAGCCTTAATTTTTGTGTTATACGCGGGTTTTTGACTCGCGTTTCAGCTCTCTATCGAGTTTTGTAAAGGAGTCATATTTTATTATCCTGTACTGCTCTGACCTTGTCAATAGTCTTTTAAGCATAATCTTCTGCGTGCCCGTTCTCTTCAGCGTATCAAGAGCGTCTGACATAGCCTTCGCGGCGGCCCTGAAAGGTGTTACCGGAAATATCACATATTTGTAGCCCATTTTGTGGAACTCTTCAGCTTTTATGATAGGCGTCTTACCGAATTCTGTCATGTTAGCTAACAATGGGGCCTTAACTGCCTTCGCGAATTTCGCGAATTCTATCGCACTTAAAAGTGCCTCTGGGAATATTATGTCCGCTCCTGCGCGTTTGTACGCATTTCCCCTAGCGATAGCATCATCTAGGTCTTTCACAGCCCTCGCGTCCGTCCTTGCTATCACAAGCGTGTTTCTCCTCGCCCTAATAGCTGCTCTTATCTTCTCAATCATGTGTTCTGGCTCTACTACTTCCTTTCCTTCAAGATGACCGCAGCGTTTCGGGTTTCTCTGATCTTCTATCTGTACAGCATCGGCTCCCGCCTTTTCGAGTCTTTTTGTCGCATTGTATACGCTAATAGCTTCACCGAACCCAGTGTCTATGTCGACTATGAGGGGGATATCAACTGCGGCCTTTATCTCTCTCACAGTGTCCTCTACGTTGTCGATTGTTAGCAGCCCTATGTCAGGCACGCCTTTCGATGATGACAGCGCAGCGCCGGAAAGATAAGCCGCTTTGAATCCCTTTTGAGCTACTTGCAGCGCTACAAAAGGATTGAATACGCCCGGGATAAGAAAAAAGCCAGGGTATAAAAGTCTATTTCGCAAGAGAACTCACCCTTTTTCCGTCAGTCTTCAGTATATCGTCAAAGTCTTTAGGGGCGCCGCCAAGTCTTACGAATTTAGCCTTTAATTCTTCGTTTGACATGGGGTTTTTCCAGTGTCCCCGCGGGAGGTCCAACTTATCTTCATAAACTTCTTTTCTCGTATAGATTTTTATCTTTGTAGGCAACGAAGTGGGGTATACCTTCGAGTATTCGCTGTTCTCATAGACCTTTGTCAGTCTCATAAGTTTTCTGGTAGCCGGATCTTTAAGCTTGAGGTAGTTTTCAAGCCAAAAATCTTTGTGCGCAAGTGCGGAGCAAACTATAAATGGGAGGCTATGATCGGCAGTTTCTTTGTTTGTGGGATCCCATTTTTCGGAATCTGCAAGTATCGACTTTCCAGCTTCGTACGTGATAATCTCAATCTTCTTTATATCCGGCCAGTTTACCCGCCTTGCTAGCCTTAGTGCCAAGTCTACCGCAACTTGAGCATGATACTCCACCGGGTATTTCTTTATGAAAGTGTGTGTTATCGCGTATGGATCGAATGCCCTACTTTTTAATCTCATGTCCGGCGCAATCTCCTTTATAAAGCCCATCTTTCCAGTTATTGGCGTAGCGGGTGCCGTGAATCCATTCCTTGCTAATATCGACGCAAATACAGACACTCTACTCGCGTCCGCAGCCGCCCCAGCTTTCCACATAGAAAGAGCGCCAACACGAGATTCCCTAAGGGCTACGTGCGGGATTATAGTCATCGATATCGCATTTCTTGTCTGTGCGTCGCTCAGGTTTAGCATCTTTGATAGAGCAGCCGTCGCACCAACTTGCAGGAAATTCACATGGTCGTATCCTTTCTCCCTCAATGAAGTTGAATCGCACAGTTTCATACTTATATCATACCCTAGCGCTGTGGGCAGGAACAAATCTCTCAAACTAACATTTTTCAGCGACCCTACGGAAAACAGGGCGCCAAGCATATCACTCGGGTGAAGCGGTTCCTTTGAAAGATAAGTGTCATTAAAGTCAATGTACCTTATAAGGAGCGTGTTGTAAAAGGCTGCCATATCCGGGGAAGTGCGATTCCCATTTAGCATCAATGCGTTGCCTTTGTACTCCTTTGCCGTATTTGCGGCGATTTTCGCGGGCAGAGACTTTAATGCGCCACGTGCAACGCCGATAGAGTCTATTATCCTTCTTTTTATTTCGTTTATGCTATCAGATGGCAAAGAATCGAAATCAGCTTCCGATATTACGTGACTTATAACATCCTCCGCCGCATTATTCATAACATAGTATAATGCGAATGTAATAAATGCTTATATCTTTCCGACGTTTTATTAAAGCATGTCTAGTGATTCACACAAGACATTGAAATTGGAGGAGGTGATAAGTGAGAATCACAATGTTATGGCAGAAGAAAAACCTGTTATAAACGTCGGTCTTCAGGGCATTTACATAGATGAAAGTTCTATATGTAAAGTTGATGGTGTCCTAGGTAAACTATACTATAGAGGTTATTCTATAGAGGAGTTGGCAAATAACTCTTCATACGAGGAAGTTGCTTATCTTCTTTTATACGGTTCTTTGCCAAAGAAAGAAGAGCTGGAAAATTTTGAGTCCCAGCTTAAGGCCAATAGAACCCTCTCTGAAAGTACAATAGGCATCATAAAGTCGATGTCCAAAAAAGCACACCCCACTGATGTTCTTAGGACAGCAGTCTCCTCTCTTGCGGCGGAAGACTTGGAGATGTCAGATAACAGTGAAGACGCTAATTTTAGAAAAGCCGTGCGTCTTATCGCCAAAATGCCGACAATACTAGCAGTTATAGACCGAACCAGAAATGATTTGGAGATCGTACCACCGGACGCCTCTCTGGGCCATACAGATAACTTTATGTACATGCTAACAGGCAATAAGCCGAATGAGCTGCAATCTAAGCTGATAAACCTTATGTTCATTCTTCACGCCGAGCACAGCTCTAATGCCTCTACCTTCTCAGCGTTGGTAACCGGTTCAACATTAGCGGATCTTTATGCCGCGGTTACTTCCGGCGTAGCAACGTTAAAAGGACCACTGCACGGGGGTGCAGATGAAGCTGCACTTAAAATGCTTAAGGCAATCGGCAGCCCGGCGAATACTGAAACTTACATTAATGATGCTCTTGCCGGAAAACAAAGGATAATGGGCTTTGGTCACAGAGTTTACAAGACATACGACCCGCGTGCAAAGCTGTTAAGGGGTTACCTTGAAGAGAGCGTAAATAGTGCACCGCCGGATGTAAAGAACCTTACACAGATTGCGCTTGCCGCGGAAGAAATAATGATAGACCGTTTGGGACAGAGTCATGGAATCTGGCCGAACATAGATTTCTTCGCTGGACCGTTATACGTATGGGCGGGAGTTTCGGCGGATTTGTTCACACCCATATTCGCTGCGAGTAGGGTTGTAGGATGGTGTGCACACATGATAGACTACTGGCGGGACAATAAACTTTTCAGACCCCTCGAATATTACACTGGTCAATTGGATTTGAAGTACGTTCCGATTGAGAAGCGTTGACTGGAGGAGTTTACAGTTTCTCTTGATGTGGTCTTACGTAGGGACATCCGGTTGGATTTACCAATGGAATGAAGGCAATAGTCTCGATTGGTACGTGGCGGAATCGGGTCTTAACGCCGTGGAGCTAAACTCTAGTTTCTACCGTTTCCCGTCCCCAAATCAAGTCAAGGCATGGGCTTCAAAGGGAAAATCACTGGCTTGGAGCATCAAGGTCAACCAGCTTATAACCCACAGGTTTAAGCTTAACAGGAACAGCTATGACGCATTTAGCAGATTTTTAAGACTGTTCCATCCGCTAGAAAGTAACATAAAGTTCTATCTTTTCCAATTTCCCCCGATTTTGACGCCAAATTCCATAGAGAACATAGAGAAATTCGCAAACAAATTTCCGCTTCAGGAAAAGTTCGCACTTGAGGTAAGAAATATCAAATGGTTTAATCCCGAGGTGTACAAACGGATCAAGACTCTAGGTCTGACAATGGTGAGTATAGACGCTCCCATTGGCACTTTTCTAATGAAGACCTCCCACTACGTCTATATACGTTTTCATGGCAGAGGCTCCTGGTACAGTCATCGCTATTCCGCAAATGAATTGTCTGAGACGCTCACGAGCGTACAAAAGCTAAAGCCACACTCGCTGTTCGCATTTTTCAATAATGATCATGACATGCTAGAAAATTCCCGTCAATTTTTAAGTTACTCGCTTTCCCGCAAGCGAAAGTTAAAATATATGAACTAATCATATCAGAGCTGTACATTATGAAATATGATCTGGTTATAGTAGGTGGTGGCGTGGCTGGCACGGCTCTTTTCTACACGATTTCCAATTATTCCGATGTAGAGCGTGTTTTGTTACTAGAGAAGAGGCCGGAATTGGGCGCGCTAAATTCGGATAGTAGAAGCAACAGCCAAACCTTGCACTTCGGTGATATCGAGAGCAATTACACCGATGAGAAGGCTGCTGAGACAAGAAACGCCTCGTCAATGGTTTTGAATTACCTTGGCGGGTTACACCAAGAGGAACGTTCGTTGTTAGTCCATAAATGCCAAAAAATGGTACTCGCAGTAGGCGATGAGGAACTAAGAACGCTGGATGACATGGAGAAACGTAGACGTTCTATTTTTCCAAATCTAGAAAGACTTGGCGTCGATAGGCTTAGAGAATTAGAGCCCGCAATAGTTAAAGAAAGAAGAAGTGGCGAACGCATAGCCGCGCTTTCTTCCCCAGACGGGTACATGGTGGATTTCGGAGGTTTGGCTAAATCTTTCATTAAAAACTCTAGGCGCAGCCACGACCTTGATGTTCTATTGACTTCCGATGTTATGAATGTAAGGAGAGACGGTGGGGTTTATGAAATTTTCACCGCGGATAAATCTTACGAGGCAGAGTCGGTGGTCTTCTCAGCCGGCTCTTACAGTCTATTCTTCGCAAAGATGATGGGTTACGCTACCGACACTTCTATTCTTTCCGTAGGCGGTAATTTTTACCATACGCCTAAAGTCCTGAATGGGAAGGTGTATAGAATCGAACGTGGAAGCATCCCGTTCGCAGCGGTACACGGAGATCCAGATATAAATTTCCCAGATAAAACCCGGTTTGGACCGACTGTAGAAGTAAAACCTTTCCTTGAGAAAAACAATATATTTACGTTAAAAGATTACGTGAGCACCTTCGGGGTAGGAACGGAAACCCTCGCTGCTCTCGGCAAGATTGTACGCAAGAAAGACATTTTTAAGATTATGGCCAGCAACCTCGCTTATTCTGTGCCAGTGGTCGGAAAGGAGCTATTCTTGGTTAAAGAAGTACAGAAAATAGTGCCATCATTAAAATATTCGGATTTAAAGAAGTACAGGAGCGGCGGTGGTATAAGGCCGCAGTTGGTGGACTTAAAGATGGGGAGGCTGATTTTGGGTGAAAAGAGAATAGAAGGCCCCGGAATCGTTTTCAACGTCACGCCATCGCCCGGCGCCACATCGTGTTTGAGACTGGCTTTCCAAGACGCATACAAATTAAGCGGCTTTCTGGGTAAGAATTTCTATCTCGATAAGTTTAAAGAAGATGTGGGCTCGATTTAGTTCCAGGTTTTACTTCTGCCCGAATTCATTGCCTAGCCTATACAATGTTTCGTCTAGCGCTCTTTTTACTACGCCCTTCTCGTCGGAATTGATAAAACTGATGTCATTTATCGTTGGGTAGACTGTCCTCTTTATGTATTCTATGTGCAGTCCTTCGAATCTGCCATGAAATTGATCAGTGTTCATCCTTCTACTCAAATACCAATACAGATCGTTACTCAAATCATCCATAAGTTTCATTCCCTTTGCGGATTTCGAGTTAGAATCGTATAAACTGTTCGAGGCTGGCATGTCTCTTACAAATTTTTCACTCTGCGAACCGTAGGTATCTGAAGCATGGTCTTCGTCGTTTTCATCCGAAGCTCGTCCTTTAGACGGCTTTACTATATCGTCTAAGTACTTGGGAGTGAAGTGTACTCCCCTGTCACTGGCGACATTTAATCTGCTGATAGGACTATTTTCTTTGTGTAGATAAGTTATTATCGTGGACGCCATATTTTCAAGTTTTGCCCTTTCTCCATCACTAATCTGAAAGGATTTAGTAGTACGTTCCGGCATGTTTACTGACGTCAGCGTTTCATAAACATCGTGATCTATACCGTCTAAATTGGCGTTGTTCTTATTTTCCATCAATATATGAATGATATTATTATATATAAATACTTTTTCTATTTATAAGTAGTGAATTAATTTAAATACTATATTAAAAACAGCGAAATTTTTGATTAATCCAACAGCCTATCGTTTTCTCGGTTTTCCTGGAGATGTCAGGTTGTATGGATCGAATATCTCATCCAATTCCTTATCGGTTAATATTTTCATCTCCTTAGCCGTTTCCTTAATACTCTCCCCTTCTTTTATAGCCCTTTTTACCACTTCAGCCGCCTTTTCATATCCTATGTAAGGGTTTAGTGCCAAACCTACTCCGGGCGTCTTGTTGAGTAATTCCGCCATTCTTTTTCTATCCGCTCTTATGCCCGTTAACGCCTTTTCCGTGAGGGTTGAGCACGCGTTGGTCATAATCTTTGCACTGCCAGCCAAATTGATTATCACTAATGGCATCATAACGTTTAATTCCAACTGGCCGGCTTGTGCGCTCAGCATAACAGCGGAGTCGTTGCCAATCACCTGAAAACACACCATGCACACTGCCTCTGCAATGCTTGGATTCACCTTCGCAGGCATTATTGAAGAGCCGGGTTGAACGGCCGGGAACGATATTTCTCCTAATCCCGTAACAGGACCAGAATTCATTAGCCTCATGTCATTAGTTATCTTTATGAGATCCACCGCTATGGCCCTTAGGACGGAGGAAGTCTCCAGAAAATCTGCAAGGGACTGGGTGATCTCTGGCATGAATTCGGCCTTTCTAAGTTTAAGCCCGGTTATTTTTGTGAGTTCCTCAACCATATAATCCCGATACCGGGAATCCGAGTTCAGACCTGTTCCTACGGCGGTCGCTCCTATGTTAAGCTCGGACAATTTTTCTATAGCGACTTTTATTCTCGCTTCTGTCTTAAGCACCATTCTGGCCCACGCCTCAAATTCTTGTCCTAGCCTTACTGGTGCAGCGTCCATGAGATGTGTTCTTCCGCTTTTTATTACACCGTCAAATTCTTTGGCCTTTTGCATTAATACGGTGTGCATCCTTAAAATTGTCTTATTCAGGTTATTTAGCAGAATAATCATCGTCAGGCGCATAGCCGTGGGTATAACATCATTGGTTGATTGTCCTTTGTTTACATCATCATTCGGATGCACCATCTTATAATCCCCCTTCTTGCTTCCCAGTAGTTCTATTGCCCGGTTTGCTATGACTTCGTTTACGTTCATGTTCGTGGAAGTGCCGGCTCCCGCTTGATAAGCGTCCAGCACAAATTCTTTTAAGTGTTTTCCTGCTATTACCTCATCCGCTGCCCTCGCTATCGCGCTCGCTTTATTTTTGTCCAGTAGACCAAGCCTAAAATTCACCATTGCGGCTGCTTTCTTTACAACGGCTATTTGTGTTATGTATTCGCGAGGGGGTTTTATTTCGGAGATGTTGAAGTTACCTATCGCCCTCTGCGTCTGTGCGCCCCAGTACGCCTCCTCCGGGACTTTTACGTTGCCCAGATAATCGTGCTCTATCCTGAAATTTTTCTCTTTCACCTAACTTAGACAAATCCTCAAAATTTATATCTATCCCGCAAGGAGCACATTCACGATATCTGTGTTAAAACAGTCTGGATGATACCCCACTGCCCCTCACTATCCCCCTCTTTCTTAACACAGCACCCACAATGGTTATCAGATTTGTAGATATTATCACGAATGTGACAAGAGGGATAAACTGGCTTGCAAGTTGAACCCCGTCCACAATTGCAAGGCTCATAAGCACAAGAGGTGTTACACCCTGCGCACACATCAGAAATATGCTAGTTTTGTCCTTGCTCAATTGCGATTTGTATGTCGATACATTTACAGCGAGCGCTCTTGCACCCAAGAGTATCAGGAGTGTAAGACCGCCAAATATAAGCGTATACATGAGATTAGAATAAGATATGTTGAATAATAAACCAAGAAAAACGAAGAAGAACGTGGTTAAAAGAAAAGTCATTTCCCCTTGAAATTCAAACAGTCGCTCCTTAACGCCCAATATCCGTACCTTCTTTTTGAAAATGATTGTAAAAAGTTTGAAATTGCCCAGTACTACACCAAATATTAAAACTGAAAAAATTCCGCTACCCCCAAGCGCTTCGCTTATTGAATACGTAATCAGCAGAAGGCCAAGGGTGAGTACATATATGTGCCTGTGCCTATTCAAATTGTGCAAAATGAATATCCAGAACAAAGAGACTACCAGACCTACGACTATCCCCGTGGAGAATGTAGAAACTAAGGAGTTAACTGCATTGTTGATATTTATGCCGGTACCTATTTGATAAATTGTAACAAAAGAAATGAATAGTACCGCTGTAAGCACAGAATTCAGTGCCGATTCTAACATTATAAAACTTTTAGGCGACTCTTTAAAGCCCATACTCATAGCTAATGGCACTACAACCGCACCGCTTGTCTCTCCTCCGACTATGGACCCGAATATCAGCGCCTCTATAAGTGGCCATCCAAGAAAGTAACTTAGCAAATATGCTATGATTACGGTGCTTGATATTACGTATATACTAACTTGTGCGGCCGTGCGTCCGCTATTCGATAGCAGGGCTCTTATCCTCATCGTCATCCCTCCGTAGAAAAGCACCATTATAAGTGTAAGTGTCGCGAAGAGCGGCAATAACGGTGTAATCAGAGATGTCGGTACAAATCCAAAGACTGGCCCAATTATCACTCCAACTAGCAGTAAAAACAGTATCGGCGGTATGCCCGTCTTCCTAAAAATCACATCACCAGCAAATCCTATAAAAATTATTATCGCTGCTATGGAAAAGCCTAAAGTGACTGGATCTACCATATCGATCACTGAGCTTGACTGCCAGAAGGCGGTTCCTGCTGTTTCAGCCGTTTGTAGATAGCGTTAAACCTGGCGAACATGACCCCGTTTATAAATACTGTGACAAGAATAATACTGAAAAATACTGTTATCAAAGACGGATTGAAGACGTTGTACGCCACCAGTAAAGCGGCGGAAACCGCAGCGCCAGTTCCTCTCGTCATCATCGAGGATAGGAAAAATTTGTCCACCTTGGGCGTGCTAGACCTAGCGAGCGAGGTCCACGTACCTATCTGCCTGGCTATAATTATAGTTAGTCCGATTGCCACTCCCACGACCAAGCTGTATATGTCCTGTGGGATTACCAAGCCACCAAAATACACGAAAAATGCCGATGTTGTTATGAACGATATGAGGTCGTTGAAATATCTGGACTCCCTGTTTAAAGTGAAATACTTGTTGTGTTTATACTTCAGCAGATGATAAAGTCCCTCCCCATTGGCTATAAGGAGCCCGAAGATTAGTGCGGCCATAGGTCCGCTTCCACCTATATCCTGGGTAACTATGTATAAGATGAAAACCACGGCTAACGAGGACACATAAGAATATTCGTATTTGTGGTGCTGCATGAACGCCATTAATGGAACCCATGCAAAGCCAAACAGCGCACCGAGTACGATAGCTGTGGAGAACTGGCCCACTATCGTAGTGAGTATGAGCTCCATATTAGTGGTGTTTAGAGCTGCGACTACTATCAGGATAAGCACAAATATTACGCTCAGCGGTTCGGTTATCATGGCCTCCAAATTTAGTAATATGTTCGTTTTCTCGTCGACCAAACGAGAAATGCTGCCAAACGGCAAGATAACCGCACTTGTCCCCCCGACAGCAAAGCCTATCAGGGCGGAATCCAGATAATTATAACCTATGAAGTGTGTAACTATAAACACGAGCAGGACAGATGCTATGAAATTTGCAGATAACAAAAGGGAACTCACACTAATCTGCTTGATTAATTTGTGGGCGTTTAATCCCAACCCAAAATTAAACAGCACTATAGTTATTACAACACTAGCTACATCTGGCATTAACGCTAAGAATGTCCCTCTGGAAAAGAGCCCAAACACAGGTATTATTATTATACCAAGAACCATAAGCCACAAAATGTGGGTTATACCAGTTCTCTTGGCTAGCGCCCTACCTATGAAACCGGTTATGAGGATTGCCGCTACCCCTATCATGAAATAGTTTAGGGACAGCGCATCTGCCGTCATAATCGGTAGCCCATTAACCATATGGTTATGGAATGTTTTCCGAATTAAATACTATGCATTTTGGCGTGTGGCGGTGAGTGTCGCTTTTTCCGTCACTGTCTGTGCAATGCATGCAGAAGTGTTAATATTGTGTGCGTAAACGCGTTCTATCGTGTAAAGGTTAAATAACTGCATGACAATAAATAATAGTCTTTATTACAGAACCTTTCAAAGGGACGTATACGGCATGAAGATGGAAACCAAGTCGACAGAGTATAAAACGGTAGTTTCTGATGTACTCATAATAGGCGCTGGGGGAGCCGGTCTTAGAGCCGCAATAGAAGCTTGCGATGGCGGTGCATCGGTAGTTATAGTGTCAAAATCCCTCTTAGGAAAGGCACACACTGTCATGGCGGAAGGAGGAATAGCAGCGTCAGTCGCCGACGTAGATCCAAAGGATAATTGGGAAGTACACTTCAGTGACACTATCAGAGAAGGGGTGTACATGTCGGACTGGAGAATGGTTGAGATACTGGTGAAAGAAGCGCCTAAGGCCGTTTATGAACTGGAAAGTTACGGCGCACTTTTTGATAGGACCCCCGACGGTAAGATAATGCAGCGCGCGTTCGGCGCGCACACTTATAAGAGACTTTGCCACGTGGGCGATAAGACCGGCATGGAATTAATAAGGACGCTTGAAGATCAGGTCCTGCACAGAGATATAAAAGTTATGGATGAGCTCTTCATAACCAAGATTATTACTAAAGGCAATGCAGTGAGTGGGGCTTTCGGTCTAGAGCTAAGAACCGGTAAATTTGTGGTCTTTCAGACTAAAGCAATAATAATGTGCAGTGGCGGTTGCGGCAGACTGTATAAAGTCACGTCAAACTCTTGGGAATCCACTGGCGACGGCGTTGCTCTGGCTTACAATGCCGGGGCGGTACTGAGAGACATGGAAATGATACAGTTTCATCCAACCGGGATGGTGTATCCGCCAGGGGTCAGGGGGCTTTTAGTAACGGAGGGAGTGAGAGGCGAGGGAGGCATACTTTTGAATTCTAATGGCGAGAGATTCATGCTTAAGTACTCTCCGATTAAAAAGGAGCTAGACGCGAGGGATGTTGTAGCTAGAGCCATTTATGCCGAGATAGAACGTGGTCGTGGCACGAAACACGGTGGAGTTTATCTAGATATTTCCCATATGGGAGCCGCCTTCATACACAAGAAGCTGCCTGCCATGTACACGCAGTTTAAGGAGTTTGCCGGTGTCGATATAACAAAAGAGGAAATGGAGGTTGCGCCGACCGTGCACTACCAGATGGGCGGTATACGCGTGGATCCGGAGTCGTGCAAAACTAATGTTAAAGGGCTGTTTGCGGCAGGAGAAGTAGCAAGCGGCGTTCACGGTGCCAATCGCCTCGGTGGGAATTCCTTGGCTGACATCTTGGTGTTCGGGAGGCGCGCAGGTTTTTCTGCCGCTAAGTACACCAAGAGTGCTAAGCACATATATGCCGTGGATGAGAAAGCAATAAACGAACAGATTGCAAGAGTTAATTCTTATGCGAGCATAAAGAACCCCGTTAATCCGTATGGACTGATGGAACGGCTCAGAAATGCGATGTCAGAACACGTAGGCATAATAAGGGATGCAAACGGCATGCAAAAGGCGTTAAGCACAATAAAAAGAATAAGAGAGAAAGCCGGAAGAGTCGGCGTTTCTGGCGGTCTGAGATTCAATCCGGGACTGCTAGTGTGCCTTGAATTGGACGGTATGCTAATCGTGGCAGAAGCGATAATAAGAAGCGCGCTGGAGAGGAAGGAGAGCAGGGGCGCACACGCAAGAAGTGACTTCCCGAAGAATAATCCAAATTATGCCAAGAATATACTTTGTTACAAGAAGAATGAAGAAATGGAACTGTCCATGTCTCCGGTGCCGGAGATGCCGGATAGACTAAAGAAGTTGGTAATGACATGAGTTTTGATCATATGGATAAAGTAAAGATAAGCGTGTTCAGGCAGGACCCGTCCGTAGACAAGGAAGGCAGGTATCAGGATTACGAAGTTCCTGCGGAGGAGGGGATGGTCGTGCTGGATGCAGTGCACTATATAGAAAATAATATTGACCCCACGTTATCCGTGCGGTGGAACTGCAAAGCGGCACGCTGTGGTTCGTGTTCTGCGGAAATAAATGATTTTCCCAGACTAATGTGCAAGACCCGCATAGACACACTTGGCAGTCACATAAAAGTCGGGCCGATCCGCGCTTATCCCCTAGTGAAAGACCTAGTAACGGACGTTTCCCACAATTTTGAGATTGCTAAGAGAATTCCGGCCTTCAAGCCTAAGAGAGGCCTTAAGGAACCATTCACAATGAACGAAATGGATGTACTGAGGTCGCAAGAATTCAGGAAGTGCATCGAGTGTTTTCTGTGCCAAGACGTCTGTCATGTAATACGGGAACACACCACAAACTATGTGGGGCCAAGGCACGTAGTAAAGGTGGCTTCTCTTGACATGCATCCGCTTGATGATCTTGACAGATCCGGTTTTCTAAATTCAAACGCAGGGTTAGGCTACTGTAATGTCACTAAATGCTGCCAGGAGGTCTGCCCCGAGCACATAAAAATAACAGATAACGCCATAATACCGGAAAAGGAGCGGGCAGTAGACGGGTCATATGACCCGATATTCTGGCTTGCAAGGAAAATAAAAGACACAGGCAGAAGTAAACATGAAAAATGAAAACCTTTTTCTACAGATAGTTCCGTCGGAACTACTAGAGCCGAATTGGAGGCTTTGGTCATTTATAGCCTTACTAATTTTAGGGATGGGCACATTGCTAATGTTCCCAATGGGAAAAGTTAATGGATACATAGATCCTTTCTATGCCCCTACAGTCCTAGTCGTGCCGATAGCAGGTCTATTCAGGCTTACTTGTTATGCCTACAGAAAGGATTATCACAAACACCTGTTCAGACACCCAAATTCATGTACTCTATCTATAAGAGGTGACAGTACTATGCGCGGGTATTCTGGCGAAACAAAATTATTCAGAATAGAAAATCTACACAGATATTTTGTGTATGCGGGCATCGCAATACTACCTTTTTTTTATTACGATTTCATGATATCACTAATGTACGGAGGTATCTTTTCGCTGAGATTGGGGAGTGTATTGCTGCTGCTTAATGCAGTGCTTATTACGTTGTGGATATCTTCGTGCCACGCAATTAGACATCTCGCTGGCGGAAGAACTGATTGTTATGGGTGTGCATTCGCGGGTAGACAGAGAAAATCCTTATTTAATAAGCAGTCTTTCCTGAATGCTCATCATGAACTTTTTGCATGGCTGAGTCTGCTGGTTATAATAGGCATAGACCTTTATCTCAGAGGGCTGTCTGCGGGGTTGCCACTTGATTTAAATATACTTAAACTTTTATGAGACGATACATACCTGCTAGATATAGATACCCGTTGTTCTTTATAGGGTTAATGATGATTATAACGACAGGCATAATATACAAGTTCATACGGATTCAGATGACTATGGTGGAGGTTAGCGTTGTTATCGGATTTCTTATTTTCGCTGCGTCGTTTGCACTGTAGTTTTATAAAGAACTTAAACCTAGTTTAATGCCAGGTAAGGTTCAATGTTTTGAATAAGAGAATGAAAGTTAGGTTTTTCGCTCCGGCTTTGCGTCGTAGAATTCCTCCAAAGTATCGAACGGTACCAACTCTTTTATCTCTGCGAATTCCTTTTAATTTATAGGCCTGCAACTCTTGCATGGGCGGTAACATTCAGCTATGGCGTCCTCAAGGCAGTGAAAAATACCCTGTTCGCTGGGTTCATTTTGTATCCGTAAGTGCACGCATCATAGACCCTGCCGAAGATGCTGGTAGTCTTGCAACCGGCATATGCGCCGCGCGGTACTTTCTATTATTTTCCCACCTTTCGGTATCTGTATAATCTGGTAGTGCGCATTATAAAGCTAGAAGGCTGCTATAATTTATAGGTTAGGCAAGTACTTCGGCGATGGTACTACCGCCTAAATCCCTTGGATATTATATTTTTCGCGTTTTTATAAAAGAACTCAAAATTCCCCCTTATAGCGGAGTTACCAGATTTTGATGCGTATTCAGCGACCGACGCTGCAACCACGGCGTGAAGGTTCTGGTAGCCCATTTTCGGCAGTATGAACTCCCTTTTAAGTCCTTTTCTTTCTGCGATCTTGGCAATTGCTTCTGCTGCGGCTATTATCATACCGTAGTCTATCTTTTTTGCGCGCGAGTCTAGTACGCCCCTGAATAATCCGGGGAATACGAGGCTGTTATTTATCTGATTAGGATAGTCAGATCTGCCCGTGGAGACTATGTATGCACCGGCCTTTTTAGCTGCTGCGGGCCATATCTCTGGTGTGGGATTCGCATTGGCGAACACTATAGATTTTTTAGCCATTCGTTTTATCCACGAAGGCATTATTGAGCCGCCCCTACTGAAGCCTACTATCGCATCTGCATCATCGAAAGATTCGTCTATCTCCATTACGCCAGTATGGTTTGATCTTTCAAGCACGTTATACTTCCATCGGTTTGATATTTTTATCTCTTCTATATCCAGTCTGTTTTTATTGAGCGGGCCTTTGCTGTCTCCCACTATTATATTCCCAACATTGACACCGTACTTCTCTAGAAGATTAAACAAAGCAATGTTGGCAGCCCCAGCACCCACTAGCACTATCTTTGCGGTTTTTAGGTCTTTTTCGACTAGCTTGAACGCGTTTATCAGTCCGGCAAGTGTGACTCCGGCTGTACCCTGCTGGTCGTCGTGCCATACTGGTACGGAGATGCGCTCGCGCAGCCTCTCCAAAACATCGAAGCAGAACGGGGAAGCTATATCCTCTAGGTGTATCCCTCCCGCGGTTATTGATATCGCATCTACGACGTCCGTGAACTCCCGCGGGTCCGTGCTCTTTATCGGTATAGGGATGGCATTTACGCCACCGTATAGTTTATACAGCAGCGACTTTCCCTCCATCACCGGCAGCGAAGCAAGTGGACCTTCGTTTCCTAGGCCGAGCACTCGGGTGCCGTTGGTTATTATGAATATAGTGTTCCACCGCCAGGTGAATTCATACGATGATTCTGGGTCTGCAACTATTCTCTCCGATACTGCCGCTATACCTGGTGTGTAAACCGCCGAAAGATCTGCCATAGATCTTACCTTCACTGTGGGTTTGATTGTTATCTTCCCGCCATATTTTGAAGATAGATACAGGGCTTTTTTGTCGTAATTCTTTTCTTTCCGCGCCATAAAGATTCTCAAAACACAGTATAAATTACGTTTTCTAACGGTTTATACGTAACTGTATCTAATTTCTGGTGGTCGACAGCGGGCTTTGATTCCCTCTTATTTTATATCATCTTTGCTATAGCGATACCTACTTCAGAACACTTAGAGTGACCGCCAAGATCGTACGTGAGCGTTTTGCCCTCTTTGAGTATGCTCTCTACCGCATTGTATACCGCTTGTGCTGCGTCTTTGTATCCCATCCAATCCAGCATCATCTTGAAGGACAATATTGTGCCTATGGGATTTACTTTGTCCTGACCAGCATATTTTGGAGCCGAACCGTGTATAGGCTCGAACATAGCATATTTATCCCCTATGTTTGCCGACGGGCCCACGCCAACCCCTCCGACCACCATGGCTGCTTCGTCCGATATTATGTCCCCGAAAAGATTTTCAGTGACTATAACATCGTAGTCCTGTGGATTCTTTATCAGCCACTGTGTCATTGCATCCACATGGGCGTCGTCCACCCTTACTTCGGGATACTCTTTCGCTATCTCAGCGACCACCTCCTTAAACAAGCCATCCGACGCTTTTAGTATGTTTGCTTTGTGGACATGTGTAAGATGTTTTTTCCTGCCCTTCGAAAGCTCAAATGCGAATCTCGAAATGTGTTCGCACGCCGTCCTCGTTATCACACGCATGCCTATGGCCGTGTCTGCATTCACCCGGAAGTCAAGGCCAGAATACATCCCCTCTGTGTTTTCCCTTACTATCACCAAGTCTATTCCAGGTTTTATGCTCGGTACATTTGGAAGGGTCTTTGACGGCCTTACGTCCGCGTATAAGTCGAACATCTTCCTTATCTTTACTGCGGCGCTCTGTTCGGACCCCGACCCTTCTGGGGTCGTCATCGGGCCTTTAAGAATGCAATCGGAGCTCTTTAAGAGTTCCACTGTCTTTTCCGGGAGGTTTGTACCTTCCTTCTCTATACAGTTAAAGCCCGCTTCGCCATGGGTAAGCTCTATGTTAAGTGAGAATTTCTTTTTGACGGCTTCTATAACTGGCAGAGTAGCCTTCATGATATCGGGACCTGTACCGTCCCCATTAAGCACGGCGACCTTCCAGGTCTTATTTGTCTTCATATAATTGATACTGCATGAAAATATTAATACTTACAACTACACCGCTTCTGTGTCTGAAGAATTTTTGCACACGCGTTTTCTACTGCGCTTTAATTTCTTTGAGTGCGACTTCTATGTTTTCCAGATTGTCCGCTTTAATCGCGTCTATAAGCCTTAATTTTTCAGCCTTTCTTATCTTTATCTTATTACCGCCCCTGAGCACCTTAACCGTCTCCTTGTTTATTTCTAAAGCGGGCTTCCCTTCCTCCTTGGGAAAAGAGTCTTCTTTAAGTTCTTTTTTTGAGTAAAGTACTTCGTATTCCCCTATCTTAATCTGTCTTTTAACCTGTCCCTTCAAAAATTTATACCAGTTTTCCATACAGTATCTTGTACAACATCATTTTTAACACTTTCTTTTCATGCTTTAATACGGTCCTCTCTTAATCTAGTTATGGCTGTGTTGACAAGGGGCGAGATAATCATACTCTTAAAGAAAGGCAGACTAAAGATAAGCCCTTTCAGCTACAAACAGATAGGCGCCGGATCGATAGACTTGCACCTAGGCAGTACATTTAGGGTGTTCAAAAAGACGCACGGGATATTTTATGTCAACGATAACGCGGACTACAAAAAAATAACGCAGTTAGTGAAAGTTAGGAACGGTGATAGTTTCATAATACTGCCGGGAGAACTCGCGCACGGCATAACGGAGGAAAAGATAACTCTCCCTGTCGGTATATCCGCAAGGATAGACGGCCGTTCTAGATTCGCGCGCATAGGCCTTTTGACGCATCTGAGTAGCAGCTTTGTGCAGCCTGGCACCGCAGGAAAGATAGTTTTGGAGATAGCAAACCTGTCGCCGATACCCCTGGCCATAAAACCTGGCACAAAAATCTGTCAGCTAATTCTTGAAGAGACAAAAGGAAACGCCAAATACAAGGGTAAATTCTACAGTCAGACGAAACCGTAGTGATACCCAACCTGTTTAAAAAGTAACCTATACTATGTAATTATTATGCGGAGCAAAAGATACGAAGATAACGCACTGCCCGATAGAGAATTCATGAGGCACTATGGCGCATACGGGATGCGCAGACATTACTTTTGGTCCGGTGTGGTGTCCTTTTTCTTCGTTATGATAATAATCTCGATAGTCAATAGTTTCTTAGGCAGCTCGTACCCGGTACTTAATTGGGTGGCAAACGTTGGCTGGTCGCTGTTCGGCGTATTTCTGATAATTGGAATACTGCCTTACTTATTTTTGTGGCCCTGGCGCACTTATAGATATTCCGCTTATGCGTATCCGCCCTTCTTTTTCTTGGGCTCACGTCAGTATGGATACGACGAGGATATCGCTATTCAGATTGCTAAAGAGCGCCTTGCGCGGGGAGAAATAACCGTAAGGGGGTACAGAGTTATAATCGCCGAAATAAAGAGGAACGCCAGAAAATGAGCGCAACCCGTATTGCCAGCGCATGAAACTGCTTTTTATAGGGAGATTCCAGCCGTTCCATAAAGGCCACCTTAAACTTATACGTACAATTTTGGGTAAAGATGATAAACTCGTGATAGGGATAGGCAGTTCACAGTACTCTTTCACGGAAGACAATCCGTTCACCTCAAGCGAAAGGCGGGAGATGATAGCCTCTTCTCTTACGGCAACCGATATAAAAAACTTCAATATAGTTGACATACTGGATTTGCATTCTAACGCTAGGTGGAGTTCCCTGATTGGTAAGTTGATACCGGATTTCGACGCCGCATATACAAATAACCCGCTTGTGAAGTCGCTTCTGTCGGATAGGGGGCACACAGTACGCACGGTCGGGCTATTCGGTCGAAAAGAACTGTCTGGGACATCTATACGAAGAAAAATGAGGGAAGCCGGGGCTTGGACCAATCTAGTAACTAAGGAAACGTGCAGAGTTATAAACAAATTGGACGGTGTAAACAGGATAAAAAGTATACACGCTCAAAAAAGCCAGAGGATTTTCACCATCGGACATTCTACTAGGCCCATAAACGAGTTCATAGCATTACTAAAGGAGTACTATATAGACAGATTGGTTGATGTTCGTTCGATACCGCGATCGCTGCATAACCCTCAGTTTGAACAATCGGCGCTTACAAATTCGCTTTCGGGTGCTGGTATAAGGTACGTGCACATAAAAGGATTAGGTGGTCTTAGACCTTCCCAAAAAGATTCCATAAATCTCGGGTGGAGAAATTCCTCGTTTAGAGGTTTTGCTGATTACATGAAAGAGGCGGGATTTTATCATGGGATGTCGAGATTGCTGTTCCTCTCAAAAAAGACGCGCGTTGCTATAATGTGCGGGGAGGCAGTGCCGTGGCGTTGTCACCGCTCTCTTATATCTGATGCTCTGATAATAAGAAGAATACCGGTGACACACATCCTGGACCACAATCAAACCAGAGAGCATTCTCTAACCAGCTTTGCAGTTGTTAAAGGCAATCGCATAACATATCCGACGAGTTAAGTTCCGGTTAAGCGTATAAGTTTTTATACTAAAGAGGTCTAGTGTTAAAATGAGTATAAATGTCGGGGATAGGGCACCGGATTTCGACTTGATAGACAGTGATTTGAAACCTAGAAAGCTTTCTGAATTTAGGGGCCAAAAGGTTGTGTTGCTTTTCTTTCCTGGGGCGTTCACAGACGTGTGCACTAAAGAATTGTGCACTGTCAGGGATTCTATGATGGACTTTAACAACGTTGGTGCACAGGTGTTGGCAGTCAGCGTGGACCAGCCTTTTTCTCAGGCAAGATTCAAGACGGAGAACAACTTCGTTTTTACTCTGCTCAGCGATTTCGATAGAAAAGTGGGTAGTAAATACGGTGCACAACACAGCGATTTCTTGGGTGTTATAGGTATGACGGTAGAAAAACGAGCGGCATTTGTGATCGATAAAGACGGTGTAGTGAGATACGCTTGGGTGAGCGAAGATCCGAAAGTAGAACCAAATTACAGTGAGATAAAAAATATAGTAACGGGATTATCATGAAAATAAGAGTCAAAGAAGTCAACGCTGCCGTAATTGCATCAGTAATTTTTCTTATAGGGCTTTCGATATCGCTTGGATTTTTTAGCGGTCCTTCATACGGACAGGGATACGGTGCTTCCTCCGTAACCATTGCTCCGAGCAGTGTTAACGTTTCGCAAGGCTCAACTGAGTCAATTTCCTTTACTGTGAAGTTGGCAAGCGGCGGAACTTGGGGCACACAATTTGAATCGGCAAACTCTTCGCTGCCGAGTGGATTGTCTATAACCGGGCTTCCCAGTGGCGTACAAGACCCACCATTCTCCGGTTCTTTCTCGGTTTCGGTCGCAAATGGAATATTACCCGGTATTTACGAATTATTTTTTAAGGCGACTGGCGACGATCCGTCTTCTAGTGACGCAGTATTGACACTGAACGTGGCAGCTGCACGGGTACAAAATTCCTCTAAGACAGTGTCAAACGTAACAAGTTCGAATACAACGTCCAATAATGTATCGAAGACTAACACGACCATGCTTCCAAGTCTCCCGCTTCCGCCACCACCATTCGGTTTCGGTACGCCTTTCCCGTTCGGATCTACTTCGGTTTACGGTTTCGTGGGCTTGACTATACTCGCTCTCAGTTTCATCTTTGCATTCTTGTCGATTAAGACTAAACGTATACAATCGTGGATAAAGCCAAGAATAAACTATTTTGTGGGACTTGCTGTGATAGCCGGTGCCTATCTACTTGCGTTTGACAAAAATCTACTCAATTTGGGTTTCTTACACTGGGAGATACTGTTAGCTTATACACTATTTAATTCTTTGCTACTGTTGATTATCTGGCTTAAGGAAGACTACTACCACAAGCTGCCGTTCTTTGTAATACCCACACTATTCGTTTTTGCTATGTTAATAGACCTTGTCGCGAATCTGCCGTTTACAGCTCTCTACAGCGGAAGCGTTAATGTTAGCTGGCCGTACTTGTTTGGATTTGGTCTTGGACCAAGCTCATCCTTCGGAAATTCCGTGGGGTTTTCACTCGTGCTTTTCTCCTCTATTCTCATAGCACTTAGGTCAGCGGCTGACTTTTTCCGCTACAAAAAGTAGAAAATCGGCGGCCCACCAATAAAATCCCGCCAATGCACTGTTTTTATACTTGAGGCGCTTGATTCAAAACTGTAAGGGTTTATGTGCTGGGTATCTCGATGATAACGAACAATTATGACGCGGCATTGGTTGTTGATAAAATCATAAAAGCCAGGGTGAGGGACATTAAAGATTTCCCGGTAAGTGGCGTGCTTTTCAGGGATATAACCCCTCTGCTCTCCGACGGTCCAGCATTCAAACGGTGCATTGACGAACTGTACAAAATAGTCAATGGCATGGAAATAGGCGCCATAGCAGGTATAGAATCACGGGGGTTCATAATAGGCGCACCGCTAGCCTACGAAATGGGCGTAGGTTTTATACCAATAAGAAAGTCTGGTAAGCTTCCGTATAAGAAAATAAATAAGGACTATGAACTGGAATACGGTAAGACCTCCTTGGAGATGCACATGGACGCGGTTGAAGACGGTAAGAGTGTGTTGATAGTCGATGATATTCTAGCAACCGGCGGCTCTGCTTCGGCTGCAGCGTCGCTGATAAGAGCCGCCGGAGGAAGAGTAGCCGGTTTCGCATTTTTAATAGAGCTCTCTGAGTTAAAAGGAAGAGAAAAGCTTAAGGGAGCGCCAGTAATAGTTCTGACTACTTACTAACCTGACTGATTCAAATTATTAAATACTTGAATGTTTTAATTCTAGTATGGAAGATTCTTCAGTAATGGATTCTGGTATTACTTCTCGCAAGCGTATAAGTTTCGGTGCCGAAGGCTTGGATAGGGCTCTTAACGGGGGCATACCAAAGGGAGATGTTATTCTAGTATCAGGTCCTACCGGTTCGGGAAAAACCATATTGTCTATGCAGTTTCTAGTAGAAGGTGCCAAGAAGGGAGAAAAAGGTCTATTCTTTGCGATGGAGCAAAAAAGCAGCGAGGTCATAGAGCAATTCTCCGCGTTCGACAAAAATTTTATAAACCTAGTAAATTCCGGCGCTATAAAATTAGTTGATGTACAAGCTTCTGATTTTGATTCGTTCATGGGTATAATAAGTTCGGAGATGGAATCCATAGGCGCAGAGCGGGTCGTTATAGACTCCATAACTTACTTTCAGATGTTTTTCGGAACGTCTGCGGATATAAGAAAAGCAATAATAGAGACGCAATTCCTGATAAAGCAGAGAAAAGCAACAGGGTTGCTCGTTTCTGAGGTCCAGTACGGTAAGAACTATCTTTCGTATTTCGGCGTTGAAGAATTCATAACGGACGGCATAGTCTCGCTTAAAGCTATAAAGCGATTGGGGGGCATAGTGCGCGGGCTGAGAGTAATAAAGATGAGAAATTCCAGTCACATGACCAAGCTTTGCCCGATGGAGATAACTGAGAGTGGTATAGTCGTGTATCCAGAGAATCCAATGCCACTGCCGTAATCACCGATTATTCTGTTGATAGTGTATTCTCCATTGTCTCTAATGCTTTATCAACATCCTTTTTTTCTGCTATTAACGGCGGACGGAATCTTATGCTCTTTTCGCCGCATTTTAGCACCAGAAGCCCTGCTTTGAGGAGATGCTCAATATACCTATCCCGTGATGTACTGTCTTTAAAGTCTATCGCACACATAAGGCCCCTTCCTCTAGCATTGCTAAAGTATTCCGGGCGATCGATTTCCAGATCCTCTAACCTGCGTAGTAGATAGGCGCCTACCTTTTTGCTATTCGCCACAAGACTCTCATCCTTCATTATTCTGATTATCTGCTTCCCTCTTACCATGTCGGCAATATTCCCGCCCCACGTAGAATTAATCCTGCTGTCTACGCTGAAGACATTATCCTTGATTTCGTCTATCTTCTTTCCTGCTGCTATACCACACACCTGTGTTTTCTTGCCGAAGACCATTATATCGGGCTTTACATCGAAGTGCTGGTACGCCCACCACTTACCGGTTATGCCCATACCGCTCTGCACCTCATCCACTATAAAAAGTATATCATTTTCTGAGGTTATTTTCTGCACGGCACGTAGATACTCGCCTCTGAAATGATTATCCCCGCCTTCCGCCTGTATAGGCTCAATTATAAAAGCGGCAATGTCGTCCCCATATCTGTCTATTGATGCCTGTATCTCTTCGAGACTTATATTCTCAAGTTCTTTCACTTCCCTTAGATTTTTGTCATTTAACGGGAAAGTTATCTTAGGGTTTGTCACCCTCGGCCAGTCAAACTTCGGAAAGTATTCGGTTTTCCTCTTGTCAAAAGTGTTTGTAAGCGAAAGTGTATAGCCAGACCTTCCGTGAAACGCACCCTTAAGATGTATGATTCTACTGCCACTCTCATCCCCCCCCTTTAGCAGGTTTTTTCTCACTTTCCAATCGAACGCCGTTTTAAGAGCGTTTTCTACTGCGAGTGCTCCGCCTTCTATAAAGAACAGGTGCGGCATATTTTTTGGGATAACGGTTGAGAGTTCCTTGACGAAATTTGCCATCTCTACCGTGTAAACGTCGCTGTTGGTTACCTTGTTTAAAGAAGCGTGTTTCAATTCTTCCAGAAAGCGCGGTTCCAGTAATTTTGGGTGGTTCATGCCAAGGGCCGAGGTAGCAAAGAAACCGAAAAAATCCAGTATCCATCTTTTGTTTTGGGAGTCCCACAACTTCATTCCCCTGCTTTTCTTCATGTCTAATACCATATCATAGCCTGTAGCTAGTATGTGTTTGGCGAGGAATTTTCTTGTGTTCTTTGGAGTTAACATATTAAATCTAACCTCTCCGTATTTAAAAATCCCGTAGCGTCCTATTTTGCTATGGGGATACGAATGAGATTTATAAGGGTGTGGCTTATATTGAGCTTATGAAGAGCAAGATTAGCATAACTCTAAATGATAGCCTTACAAATTTCATAGATCTCTTCAGAGGAGACGTACCAAGGAGCAAGTTCATAGAGAACTACCTGCGCGACAGCATGGGTGTTCTGGAGGCTGTTTGGACATTTTCTGACGAAATGAAAGGCATCGGCGTCAAGAGGCGTCTCTCCTCTGATTTAAGCCAACCGCTTGGTAAACAGCTACACGCACATGAAGGATTTGTGTACGTAAACGAAAACGCACTAAATTTCTACGACAAGGCATTACAGCTGCTTATATCCGCAAACAAGAACGACATAAAGAATGTTAAGGTTTCTTTTGACAGCAATTTCAGGCGGCTTCGTGATTCAAGAGGACTTAACCCGCCGCTCACTTTCAGGCTGGGAAGAAGGAAAGTTTACTTATTCGCAAAGAAGATTGGAGATACGACGTTTAGAGGAGACAACGAGTATCTAGTAAAGCGCCTCCCTAAAATTTAAGGCTTATAAGCGACATGCGGTCATTATCCTCTTTAATATGAGAGGAATTTCATACCTAAAGAATATACATAGTACAGCATTCTCCTCAAGTTGCGTACAATCCCTCCAGGACGGACTTGAAGCCGTTTTATCGGAAGGCCGCGGCGAGCGCAGTATGCAGTTGGAGGGAAGCGCACTATTGAAAAGTCTGGAAGCACTTTTTGGATTAAGAACCATACTGTACCGCGATGAGGTAGAAGACAGCGGAATAGTTCCCAGGACTAAGGAATTCTTACTAAAAACAACTGACAGTAAGGTACATAGCAATAGTATGCGGTATGCTCTGCAGGAAGTGGTGAAATCCGATGCATTTTATTCGTTGGTAGACAATATACTCGGTTTGGGTATAGACATAGATGACACATACATACGCTTAATAATAAATAACTCAAACAAGGACCGGTTGATAGCATCGATATACAATTCTCTCACTTCCGTAACATCCGGGGGAGAAACCTTCGATTCGTTTGTTGAGGCATTGATAAAAGCAGCGAATCCGCAACAGCGCAATCAGCTTAAGGAACGCGTTTTAAAGTACCTAAACAATGCCGACACGCGTAATCTTGCCCTTAATACGTATATGGACATCCCGCGTGCATTGGGCGTACTAAACAGGTTGCAGTCGAATTCTGGATTTAGCGCAACAGTCGACGATCTTTTTGTTCTTGAGAAGGTATTAGAACGGAATCGGGACTTTGAGGAATCTCTTGACTCGGACATAACAAAAAATGTGCACGGGTTGCTTACCGGGAGTCTTGAAACGTGTTTATTGGGTACGCCGAAAGAAAGCTTGAGAGATAAAGTCGTTGATTCTGTAAGCCGTATAAATGATATTTCTTACGATGAATTACACGCCTCGTTTTCTGAGTTGTGCGACCTTACTCTGGGAGATAGAAAGAGGCGGGGGCGGGACGCTAAGTGGTTAGAGCTCAATAGGCTATGTGCAAACCTAGACGTTGCGCTCGGGAGATATGAAATAAAAGCGATAACGCCGAAGGACTCTGCTAGAGAAATAGAAAAGATGGCACGAGACGTAGATCTTTGCTGGGACACAGATGAATTTTCTAGATTCAGCGATTCGTACATGCAGGACATAAAGGATAGCGGGGGAACTGTAATACTCGGTATAAAGAATTATAGGAGCGGCGAATACGTTGCATTTTCCCGCGCATTTATAGGAATAGACGGCAATTCAAAAAAGTATCTCCACATAGACATAATAGAGGGTAAGAATTGGTCTCATGGCCCCTTAGAGTTCGAGAGGGCTTTGGACATACGAGATCCGTATCCATTCTGGCTGTCATTGGCTTCATTTATCCGCGTGGCTAAATCTATAGGAGTTAGCTACATATCAGCGGGAGACATTGGCGTTTCTGGTGTGTTTCGGTCATTGGGTTTGAGTCAGAAGAAAATAAAGAGGAAGTACGCCAATTATAAAATAGGAATGGGGGCAGCGTCAAATCCGGATTGCAACAGAGTGAAGGCTTACTACTTCAATAGAGAACAGTACCGTGCTCTACCGGTTTAAACTGCCCTTTTTCCGCTTACGCCGAAGGAACAGTAGCAATGCCCCCCACGTCTTTGCGTCGTTTATTGACCCGTTTTCTACCATTTTCGACCCTCTTTATTGACATGGGAACCACCTTTATGCGCTCAGTTTCGTCCAATATCTGTTTTCCACGTTTTAGTTCGGTAGCCGTAAATATGTGAGCTATCTCGTCTGTAAATCCCGGAGACGAGTATACCTCGATCAGTCTTTTTAGTTTCTCAGCTCTAAACCCAGTCTCTTCCAGCAACTCTCTTTTTTGCGGCACCGGTCGATGTCTCACCTTTTTCCATGGTTCCCGCCGGGATGACCAGTATCCATTTTCCTATCACGGCCCTGAATTCTCTTACCATCGCTATATTATTGTTGTCTATAAGCGGAATCACCATAACAGAGTCCGGTCTTTTCACCTTCTCGCGATAATACGATTTGCTCCCGGGATTCTTACTTTCATCCTGTAAACAGAAAAAATCACCTTGGAAAATAGTCTCATAGGCATCAAAATATTTAAAGAATTCCTGCTATAAATTCAAATGGACAAAATTATACAAAAAATACAAGCCGTGATATTTAGACGAACGCCGTCATTAGAGTTTTTGCTTCTTCAAAGGACGAATGAGCGAGGCGGATACTGGCAGAGTGTTACAGGGTCGGTTGAGGACGGTGAGTCGATAGTGGATGCGCTTACACGCGAGATAAAAGAAGAGACCGGGATAGTAGCGGCCGATATCCTTACTTCTTCTGAAATTTTCTCCTTTATATTCGTTAATCGTGCGAGAGACACGGCAAATGAGCATGTGTTCATGGTTGAGGTTAAGGCGGATGTAAAAGTTAATATAAGTAATAATGTGTATACCGAGCACAAAAAATTCGCGTGGATAGGCTTTAAAGACGCAAGCAGAATGGTAAAATTCGAGGCGAATAGGAGAGCAGTGGATAAAGTCGGTAAAAAATTTGGCGTTATCTCCCGAAAATAGATGCTAACGCCAGTGTTGCGTGTCCCTGTTCTTTTAGGCGTCTAATAGAATAATCTATCCATTCTTCCCCGAATGGAAGGTATATGTGAATGTTTTCACCATCAACAGCTAGCTTAAGAGCCACGTTGCTTCTTATGCCCTTCAACATGCCAAACATTACCCTTGTATTTTTTGCGCTTTCCATTTTCCTAGCCATATTTATAATATTGATATCGTGAGTTGCAACCATAAATTTAGCGCCATTAGAAAACAACATCCGCATAATCTTTATGTAATTTGTATCGACAGCTTCTCGCGTTGTATACCCCACAGCAGCCGGTGTCTTGTACGCTCCCTTGACAAGTCTTATTATCCCGCCACGTTTAGCTATAAATTCCGCATTTTTGTAAGCTGATTTTAGGCGCGCTTGAATGCATACACCGGTTTTTGTACCTTTGCTCCCCCTGTTGTTAAGCACATGCAGGTACGCTGAATTTGTGACCGATATCGTGCTAGGCATCTCGGCGTCCAGCCATACAAAGACCCCCGTCTTGCGTGCTACGTTCGTTATAATGACATAGTTGTTTCTAAACTCAGACTCGCTTAATTTTAAGCCTAGCTGCGTTGGTTTCACTGATATCTCAGCGCGTAATCTCTGCCTGTTTATCTCTTTTATCAGACGGAGATAAGTGTCAACAGAGTTATCTATTGCATTTTTATCTACAAGTTCTTCTCCTAGGTAGTTTATAGTGGCGATTTCATCTCTTTTGTTCATTTTCTTAGCTAGTTCTAGAGCTTCCTCCGGATTCACGCCCGCGATCCACTTTCTTGCTAGTATCACCGCCTTAGCACTCAATAAATCATAAAGTGACATGGTCCCTCAGAGTTATCTAGGTTTCATCACGAAATCTTTTTACGCCGTGGTCTATAGCGTTCATAAGTACACGTTTACCAGTATTGCATCTTAATTCTATAGGTAGCTCCAATTGTATTCCGTTAACCAAATTAGGCACGCAGAAAGTGGATATTACGGTTCCGTTAAGACTTCCCTTGAAATACTTGTCTACAACGAATTCTATATTCGCCAGACTGAAAGCATTTGTAAAAGCAGTAAGACTGTCTTTGCCTATGGATTTACCATTTGCAGTACCCATGTCTATATAATTTGACCCTCTTTTGCCGTGTAGGTCTATTATCAGCACTCTCTTTGTGCTTCCTTTTATAAGTTTGCATATAATCTTTCTGAATGGATGGTAATCAGAAACTTTCCTATTAAGATCTACTTCGTGTCTGGATACTTTTCCTATCAAAGCTGTGAAGCCACTTCGCTTGGCTATCTCGGCCGCTAGTTCGCCAGTGAACATGTCCGAATCCGGTGGCATAGCGTGCGTAGCGGTTATTATCACATCTTTGTCGCCCCTGAATAAATCATATTCTCGTGGATGATCGAATGCGATCTGTGACCATGTTTTAATTGCCCTTGAAAATATTATCATCCCTGAGTTGCGCCGTTGGGCGGCGGTTAGAACCATAGAATTTAAACCAGTATCCAGATAATAAGCATTATGGCGGATAGAAATTATAAACATCCTAAGCGGGCAGATGTAAAACGGCTGTAAATCTTATAAATCTGGAAGGAGCCTTTACGCTATGAAAGAAAATGTAAGGGTTCTAGCATTATCGAGTGGGCCGATACAGCATAATAAAAGAGTCCCACTCATTGGTGTTGTCGCCAGAGCCGGGGGGCTAGTAGAAGGAGTTCTAGCCTCGTTTGTGGATGTCAACGGAAGTGATGGCACTCAGCGGATAATAAAGATGTTGAGAACTTCTCAATTTCGTGAGCAGGTTAGAATAATCGCCTTGAATGGCATAGCGATTGCTGGGCTTAACGTCCTGGATCTGGAGGGATTAAGGAGAAAGCTTGGAGTAGAAGTAATCTCACTAACTAAACGAAAACCGCACAAACGTGAACTTCTGCGTGCTATAAAATCTTTCTCCAAACGTACACACGAGGATACGCATGCCAGAGAAAATTTTATAAATTCTCTAAAAGGGAACGAGTTCGCCGAACACGATTTCTACTTTCAAACTACCCTGCCGCAGAAATATGCGGGAAAGATCGCTGTCAAGGCATGGGATCTGATACGCCTTTCTTATCTGATAGCCCGGGGAATAGGCCCCGTTCTTAAATCTAATCTAATAATTTGATAATGCGGAGCCGACCGTAAATTTATAAGCCTCATTATACATCATAGGATATGTCCGGCATAGATGCTTCTTTTTTGAAGAGCGTTGACAAAGTTATAAGCAGTCATTACAGGGAGCTGTTAAAAGAGAGAGAATACGAACACATAAAACATGCTTTTAATGATGTGAGTAAGCACACTACCGCCTCACGTAAGTACCACAGCAATTATGAGACTATCGCAAAAGAACTAAGATTGCGACTTCTATCTAATGAACAGATCTTGAGTTTGAGGGAGCAGAAGGCACTATACGATTCTATACTGATGCTTGAGAGGCTTACCGATGAGAGAGTTGAACCTTCTGTATACTCCGCCACTCTTGTTGAATATATCGAAGAGACTTTCAAGGCGCTGGAAGATGCCGACGAATTAATAAGGAGATACATCCGCGAAGAAACTGATGTATCCAAATAGATGATTTGAATGGATCAGTATCCTAGCAAGGGGCAGATAACTTTTAAAGAGGAAGGGACAGCGAAATTTGCGATAAAAGCGTATAACAGATTAAATTCCAGTAAATGGTATATAATCGCCCTTTTTTCGAGCGCTATATACCCAATTGCGGCTAGCCCGCAGAGCAGGTTGGAGCGAGAACTCGCCTTTTTTGACTACAAAATCGAGGGTGTAAAAAAGCCTAGAGTGGTTAGCTACGATCTCGAAGAAAAGATTTTGAAAAGAGAATACTTGGAAGGGGAAATACCATACGATAAACCGGACTTAGTAAGTAAAGCACTCTGTTATATACATCGTGCAGGTTACGTCCTTGGCGACACAAAAATAGAGAATTTTCTCGTTGACAAAGAAGACTCTGTCTCTGTAATAGACGCAGAACAAGCCGTTGGTTCATTTGACTACAGGCTGCGGGCTTGGGATCTGTTGCTTTTGTTTGGGTCCATGGCTTACAAACACCTGTATGATTTAGATAAGTATGGTGAGAAAGTTGAGAAGATAATTCACGCTTACAATGACTGGGATAATATAAGCGGCGAAATTTATAATCCGCTAAATTCACTTTTGCTCGCGGTTATACCACTGCCACATCTTTTGAGACTGGCATCAGCTATAAGCGCTAGAGGAAGAGAATCGTGAGCACAGAAACAATTCAAACATGACAACAATTTTATCGCGGAGGAGTAAGTTCGTGGGGACCGCTATCCAGGAAGAGGAGGGTCTGGCCGAGGAACTTTCACGCAACGGCAAAACCATAATAAAACTTAACCGGGGTGATCCAGCTGCTTATTTCCCAACCCCCAGCTACATAATTGAACCGTATATAAAGGCTCTTCAGGCTAGGAAGACCAGTTATTCCAGGGCGCAAGGAATCCCAGAACTGCAGATGGCAGTATCAGAAAGATACAAGAGAAGATACGGAATTAATGTGAATGGCGATAATGTAATAGTCACCTCCGGACTGGCCGAGGCTATATCTTTCATAAATGGCGCGGTTGTAAATGCGGGGGAGTATGCCATACTTTTCCGGCCTTACTATGTGCAGTACTTATCAGCACTTAAGACAAACGGAGGATTGCCCGTGTTTGCCGATTACCAGGAGAAGGCAAATTGGAGTGTGGATGTGGACGCGCTCGAAAAAGCCATTAAACTCGCTAAAAAAAGGCATGCATGCATAAAGTATCTGCTTATAACTAATCCAAATAATCCCACAGGAACAGTACTATCAAGAAAAACTCTGGAAGAGATTGCTAGGGTAGCAAACAAGAACAATATCTTTCTTATTAGTGACGAGATATACGATGAGATAGTGTTCGGCGGTGCGAGCTTCACTAGCCTATCACAGGTAGCTGGGGGCCAGCCGTACGCTGTACTGAACGGGGCGTCCAAGACATTCGACGCAACTGGCTTTAGACTGGGGTATGTGATAATTCCGGGTAGAGATCGTGGGTCTGTAGACCTCAGAAAGAAACTCGTAGATTATGCAAGAGTGCGACTGTCCGCCAATACTCCTGCTGAATACGCATTCGCAGTCGCCCTGCGAAATGAAAGGGAGCATTCCAAAGCAATTAAGAATATGGTCTCAAAAATAGAGAGGATAGTTGACACGGCTATGAAAATGCTAGCCAAAAACCCCTATCTCGAAACGGTGAGACCAAACTCCGCGTTCTACATATTTCCAAGGATAAGACTGGATCTGCTAGACCTTAGAGATGACAGTGAGTTTGTGGAAAAACTGCTTAGAGAGAAATATGTGCAGACCACGCGCGGCTCGGGATTTGGTGCGCCATCGCATTTCAGGATAGTCGCACTGGCGCCTAAAGATGTCACGGAAGAAGCAATTCGAAGGATAAATGACTTCTGCGACGCACACGCCAAGTGAATTGTCTGGCTAAAAGGCGCTCTGGAAGAAAGCTTTAAATTATAAAGAAGCATCTGCAGTCATATGAAGAGTTTTGTTATAGGTTTATTAGTGATAGTGTTGTTGATTGCTGTCGGCGCATCCCATGCACAATCCTATCAATTTGTTCCATCTGCAAATAACACCGTAATATTAACGACCGGAATAAATAGCATAGACGGCTTTTCTGCTTATCCTATTGCTTCAATACACGGCTTACCAATTCTATCTATAAATGGAACCAACGTTTCCGCTGCGTTTGCAGAAAACCTTTCGGCGCAGGGTGTGAAGAATGTCATAATAATAGGTGGTCCAGCCGTAATATCCAACTCAACAGAAGCGCTATTAGAATCGTACGGTCTAAACGTACTTAGAATAGCTGGCATAACCGCTCCAGAAACGGCGGTTGATTTGGCTGAATACTTTAGCCCATCTCCGGTTTTTAAGTGTGCGATTTTGGCAGAATACAACGAAACGCCATCGGCTACTTACAGATACGAGTTTGCAGCCAGCACTTACGCAGCTGTGCACAAATGCTATCTGTTTCCAGCCTATTTTGGAAATGTCCCGGCCGATATAATCGCCTACCTACAGAGTGGTGGCGTAACCAATGTAACATACTTTGGGTCGTCGCCATTGAATACTACTAGATTACCCATAAATGTCACACAACATGTTCTTAATGCCACGGCCGTTATAGGTCCGCGGGTTAGTAGTAGACTGCTGATAGTAGGCGTTAATGGTAATGCTTGGAATGCTTCCCTAGGCCTTGCATCCAATGTTGCGGTTAACGCTTCATTCGTACTGGTAACGAATGCCACCGCCCAGATGCCGGGTATAATCACGTACATAAATAGTCGCCCCGGTCTCACTGTTAGAGTTGTCGGCGTACCATTGATAGTTTCACAGATAGACGCTTCACTCGGTGCGGCCGGCATTGCCTTTACCTCTTACGGGGGCATAGGAGAATTGCTTGCGGAGAAATTGCTATTTCACTCAAAAAATCTTCTGGAATCTGAGCAGAGGGAGTTCAGAAACCTTTCTACAGTCTC
>JAJYWD010000024.1 GCA_021791655.1 Nanobdellota archaeon
TCCCCGACCAGTCCCACGATTTCATCCTCACCAATGCCTGTCCCAACGGCACGGGGCACTTCTCATCCACGGTGACCGTGTCATACACCGAAGTCGGTCAGGTGTTCCCAGGTCCCTACCAGTCCACAGGGACGATATCGGGGAGTTCAGTCACCCAATGGCCGCTTTACACCTCATCGCTAGTAGGTTACTGGCCTCTGGACGAAGGGAGCGGTACGACGGCCCATGATCTGAGCGGGAGCGGGAATAGTATAAATATAGACTTTAATTCGATGGGCGGAAATTCCCTTATAACACTGTGTAGTAACTTTGCTCCCTGCTTGTATGCAAGTGGTAATAATACAGAATCGGTTGGATCTAAAGTAATGCCGCTGACTAATTCCTCTTACACTTTATCTGCCTTTATATGGATTCCTCCTAATACTATAGAAACAGAATACGCCGGAATAATAAAATTTGGGGATTGGGACAGTTCACCAGAATTAAGAGTTATACATAGTAACGGACAAAATTATCTTTTTGCTTCATGGTACGATAGCCAACCGAATTATTTCTCTGTTAGTAGTCCAAATCCGATACCTATGGAAGAGTGGAACTTATTAACTGCTGTATTTGTACCGTCCCCTCAAAGCGACCCTACATCCATAGCTATATACGATTATATAAATGGAACACTCGTTTCTAGTAATTCTGTATCTATCAGCGGATATCATTTGGAAGAGGGTTTAGGTAATCCTGAGCTTGCTTATTATGGTGGACCACAACCGCCGCTCTTTTTTGTGGGTAAATTAACTGATGTTAGATTTTACAGTACCGCTCTCTCTGCTCCGGCGGTAGCTGCGCTTTACCGGTCATCCGTGCCGGACTTCGAACACTGATTCAAAAATACTGCATACCTATAAATAACCTATAAAAAGGCACAAAACCAGTCATTTAGATGAGCCATGGCGCGAAGATCTCTGTTATAGTGCCGACTTTCAATGAAGAGGAGAGGATAAAGCGCTTGCTGGATTCCATAAAGAAGCAGACATACAAGGATTACGAGATAATAATCGGAGATTACAATTCTACGGACCGGACTATACAGATAGCCAAACGCTATGGTGCGATAATAACTCATGCAAAGAAGAAAGGCGTGGCTGCGGGAAGGAACGCCGCCCTGAAAAAGGCAAGCGGTGACATACTGGCCTTTATAGATGCGGATTACATCCTACCCAGGAAACTTTTCGGTAAGGTCGTATGGGAATTTGAGAACGACAAGAAAGAGAATGTAATAGCGATTCAGCCCACCTCCCGACCTTACATGGCAGAGATACCTCCTGGCAGGAAACAGGACATGCTATTGCTTTCCAGGCTGATAAACACCAGCGTAAGGATAAGCTTCAAGCTGTCGCTTATACCAATCGCCTTCGGCTGCATATTCTTCAGGAGCGATGCCATAAGGAAGACCGGCCGGTTCAACGAGAAAGTGCTCATTGCCGAGGACATCGAACTTTACTCCAGAGTTAGAAAGAAATACCTTCTCGATGGAAAGATTTTCAAGGTGATGGACTATCCCGTTCGTATATCTTACCGAAGGTTCGTAAAGGAGGGTGTGACCAAGACTCTTTACACTTACGTCAAGGAAGGCGCTAAGGCTTACATCAACAAGAAAGTGACCTTGTACATGAACCCAGTAAGAAATCTGAATTCTTTTCTTTAGGCGTAGAACGATGATGCGCTTGCAACCCTTTTGGGGTCCATTGTATAACTCGCAGCAGTGTACAGGAAATCTGGGAATCCTGCCTCCCCGCGTAAGACTTTCTTTACTGGCCCGTTCCCTTCTTCTATTAGCGCGTACCTCTTCTCGAAACTGAACGCATATACCGATTTATGTGTTTTAGCATGGACCGTTTGTATATATCCCCTCATCTCAGGCTCTTTCAGTCCCTTGTCTTCCAGTTCCTTAAGTGACAAGACCACCGGAAATTCCTCTTCCCCCTCGTCGTAGTCTCCGTCGTCACCGCCGCCGAATCCCTTCGGTGACAGCGTACTTTCCAGACCTCCTAATTCCATCAGTTCCATTTTACGTCACAGTATAAAGTAGATTTATTCTAATATAAATACATTGTTATTTGTAATTATTACAGCTTACATATGCATATGAAGTGTGTGTGTTCAAGCGTATCCGGCGGCTATTAGGAAAGACATAAAAGTCACAGCGTAGATACTAACAAATGGATCAGAACTCTGACTTGGTCAAGAACATAATAAACTTAAGGGAAGCACTGAAGCTTTACGATCAGAGGCTCTCGCAGACGAAAGAAGAAATGATTGAGATAAGACGGGCCGAAGTGGAGAGATACAACGAAATAAAAGCGAGCATACAAAGTCTTTCCTCGTCTATAAACGCGAGCAAGAGCAAGCTGATAGAGCTGGAAGACGCAATAAACCGACTGGAAAAGCTGTCAGAAAAGTTTGCAAGGCTTCAGGATGTAAAGATCCTGGACAAGTATCTCTCCTTTGTCGATCCATCAAGGTTTTTAAGTAAAGAGGAAGTTATTAAGATATTGGATGATTATATGCAGACCAAGAAGTGGGGTTGATTATGAGCCTTCTAGACGCATTTAAGAAGAAAGAGGCTTCGGACTTACCGGACATAAGCGACATGGTGCAGAGTGGGATGAGCGAGCAGGACATAATAGACAACCTGAGGCAGAAAGGTTACGACAGCACCGCCATAAAAGACGCGTTGATAAATTCTAATCTAAGCGCTCGTGGCGCGGAGCCCGGCCAAGCAGCACGCATGGATATCGGGAGCGTTTCTACTCAATTGACTCCTGAACCGAACGCACCCCCCCGCACTGCGCAAGAGGCCCTGGAACCGCAAAGTGTAATGCAACCAACGACATCGGTTATTCAGCAATTCAGACAACCGGCGTCACAAGCCAGTGAGCAGCAAGCTGGCATAAGCGACAAGGCAATGGACACTATCCAAGGCATACTGGAACAGATAATCGAAGAAAAATGGCAGGCTGCATCCTCCGACATAGACACGTTTAAGAACGCGCTAAATACTAACAAGGACAATGTAAATGCTCTGGACGAAAAGATTGAGAACTTGTCCAGAAGGATAGACTCGATTCAGAATACCATACTCGGCAAGACTGAGGAGTACAACAAGACTCTGTCAGACGTAAACGTGGAGTTGCAGGCTTTCGAGAAAGTCATAGACAGACTGGTGCCTGCTATAAGTGACAGCATAAAAGAACTCAGAGATCTGGTTGAAGGACTGAAGAAAGGAAACCCGCCCCAATAAATATCTGCGCTTTACCGGTCTTCCGTACCGGACTTCGGACACTAGTTTATTAGATAGATAGAACCCGATTCTATTTGGGTGAGTTCATCCAACTAATACCGAAATTCTATTAAGTTACCGAGTCGCGTGCGTCGAAAAGACGTTTTAGGAGTACCTTTCTATGATTTCGGCTTTCATCTTTGCAAGACCGCCGGCTGACTCGGCTAGGAGTTCGCCGCATATCAAGCATTTTACATCGCTGGATGCGCTCAGAAAAATTACCTGTTCGTTCTTACACTTTGCGCATCTAACCTTGGCGAACCTGCTTTCTTTCGGCCTGAATATTATCTCTTCCATTTACTTTATTTCCACCTTTTTCGCTTTTTTGCCCCTTGCGCGATTAGTCATCTTGTTGCACTTCGTACATTTATACCTTATGTCGTATCTCTTCGTCTGCTTTACTCCCAACCTTTTTGCGTGCTCGAACATCGGGTACGGCGTAGATCCATATCCGTGATTTAGCTGCCAGCCTTTCCTTCGGCTACCGGCAGTAAGCGTGCCTCGTTGCCCGCCCTTAACCTGTATCACCTTCTGTACGGTGTGCATCTTACAATACGGACAGTATCTTTTGACCTGACCTGGGAATTTCATTCCTCTATAAAAAGAGCAAGCTATTTAAATCTTTTAAGCGAAACCTGGTGCGTTTTGAAGCGACAATCTTTATAACGTTCTCTCTGATAATTATTGTATGCTAAAATATGTGGCACTCGGCGCGCTCTTGCTGTTTCTGCTTACGCTAATGCCTTCGCACGCTTCTTTGTCCCTGAATATGCACATAGTCCCCTTGCAGTCACAGAGTTGCTCGCTTTTATCGCCTTCCGAGATACGTACCGCATACGGCTTCAATTCGCTCTATAACGATGGACTGAACGGTGCCGGCTCCAGCGTCGCAATCGTCGTGGCCAGAGGCGATCCTAGTCTGTTGCCCGATGTTAATGCGTTCGATTCCTATTATTCGCTGCCCGCCCTAATAAACGGGTCAAACCTCCTCATTTCGTATCCGTACGGCACTCCCAGTGCCCCAGAACAAAATTGGACGATGGAAACCGCTCTAGACGTAGAAGTCGTTCACGCGCTGTCGCCCGGCGCCAAGATTTACCTGGTGATAGCACCAAATTCCTCCGCGGTTTTTGACGCGCTTAACTATACGGTGACCCATCTGGCTGTGCAGACAATCTCTATAAGCTGGGGTTCATCAGAGCTTGAGTATGACTCAAATTCGATCAATTATTACAACTCTATTTTGGCGGATGCGCGGGCCAAGGGCATAACCATATTTGTCGCTAGCGGAGATTCCGGTGCTTATAACAGCCAATCATCACTAAATGTGAATTTCCCGGCGTCTAGCCCGTATGTTGTGAGCGTTGGAGGAACGGTACTATCCACGGGTATCAGCGGATCTTACAGCGGCGAGACTGCATGGAACGGGAGTGGGGGCGGAGAGAGCCAGTTCTTTTTTAAACCGCAATATCAGCCCAATTCTTCATCATACAGAATGGTGCCAGATGTTTCATTCAACGCAGGCAGCGCCGTATGTGTTTATGCTAATAGTTCCTGGACAGGATTGATAGGCACAAGCGTTGCTGCGCCGTCATGGGCGTCACTCGATGCGATATTCACTCAGAAAATAGGCGGAGGAACCGATTCCTTTGCGCGCGATCTTTACTCGGCTTTCTATTCCGATGGCTCGCTAGGTTTTAATCTGATAAGCAGTGGATGCAATGGCTATTACTGTGCGAACGGAGGGTACAGTATGGTGACCGGCATAGGATCGCCGAAGGCCTACTCTTTGATACAGGTATTAGCAAAGGCTTCAGATTCTGTTAGCTTCTCATCCAACGTACAAGGTGCAGTTCTGTCCGTAAACGGGGTTAATCACACGCTTCCTGCAACTATAAATTTCAGTTTTGGGGAAAAAGTGAATTTAATAGCTTACCCACCATCATCAACCCCCTCATCCGGCTTCGTGTTCGGTGACTATTCTGGTGATGTAAACTCTTATAACTCGTCATCATCGTTCTTCGTTACTGCGCCCGGCACCGTCGCTGTAAACTTCAAGACAGAGTTTAGGGTTAGAGTATTCAACGAGAATGGCTCAATTAACGCCTCAGAACTTCTGACTAATGACTCGTCGTTTAATCTCCGTGCCCCCCTATACTATAACTCTTCAAGCGTGAGATACACTCTTGTGGGGTTTAGATTTGACAACGGTCCGCTCGTATATAAGAACGCGTATAATTTCAGCGTTCTCGCGCCCTTTAACGTGACTTTTGTATGGAATTTAGCAAGAGCCGATACGGTCGTGATTTATGGTGCCCCAGTGTCAGCGGTAGCTAACGTGTCTCTTGTTAAATACACGCCACTCTCGGACTTAGTAGCCACATACAATGCCTCGGTACAGGACGGTACGGTTTTGTTTCCTGTCAGTGGAACCAGCATAAACGTGCTAAGTTCCGTTTTTTACTACAACGGCAGTCGATATATAAACATGCGGTCATCGGTTGCGGCCGGCAACAGCGTTTTTATAGACTTCTTTGTGGAAGTTCTGTATAAACTGTCGTTTATTTCTGGGATTGGAGACCCGGTTTATCCCAAAAACGTGACAGTCGAGTCCTATGGAATCGTACAATCGTTCAATGATTCTAGTGTCTGGGGCGCTCCAAGCTATAATTTCAGCATCTTGAAGGTCAGCCAGAATGGATTTTCGTTGTTGGAGGCACCAATACGTGTAAACTCTTCCGTAATAAACAGCGGAATAAAGCTTGGTGTTTTTGATGTTCATCCCACCGTATATATAGATTTTGGGATTCCCGTATCCTTCTCTAATGTGATGTTGACTATACGAAACGTATCCGTTGCTAATAGGACGAATTTCCTCGGCACTACCTCATTTTATAATATCCCTCAAACACCCTATAATCTGACTGTGTCGGCCTATGGCAGCACTTACACGTTTTCAGGCTTGACCTCGGCCGATCCCACCATCACGATCTATCCATTGCTTTATCAGTTGTACATAGCCGTTGCTGTCATAGGCTTGATAATACTAATTCTCATAGTATTGGAATTGAAGCACAAGTTATGAAGACAATCGGGATATTGGGTGGTATGGGGCCGTCGGCGACAGCAGGACTTTACCAGAGAATTTTGAGGCTGTGCCAGATACAACACGGTGCGGTGCAAGACAAGGATTACCCCGGTATCATCATATACTCAATGTCGCTAAAGGGATCGGACGAATCTGGCATAGCAGATCGAAATACCCTGCTAAACGAACTTATTGCCGGCGTAGTTAGGCTTACTGCCGCGGGTTGTGATTTCATTGTACTGCCTTCAAACACTGCACATATTTTCATATCCGAACTTAAGGAACATTCCGTTGTCCCTATAATCAGTATGATTGATAAGACTGTCCAAATGGTAGCAATGAACAGTGTAAGATGCATCGGTCTCTTGGCATCAGAGGATTCATACCACTATGAAATCTATGTCAATGCACTTGCAAAAAACGGAATAAAACTGGTCATTCCCTCTGAAATTGAGCAAAAAGGGATAACACGTATTATACTGCATGTTATGGGGGGAGAAGTCCATAATAACGTAGACTGGGACACTCTGTATTCTATAATAAAACATATGGAGCAAATGGGTGCAGAGGCGGTTATTATCGGTTGCACAGAACTCTCGCTCGTTATAAGCGCCAAGGAATACCCACTAAAAGTGTACGACTCTCTCGATTTGCTTGCAAAAGCTGCAGTGGAAATGGCTTACGGTTGATTCTATGCGCACCAATCCATATGAAAATAACGTTTATATCCTACGAAACCTCTCTATAAATTATCAATGGGTACGATAAAAATGGGGATTTACTAGATGAAAGGATTTTTCAGCCTTGATTATCAAATGAATAGTCACTATACAGCTCTTTTTATGGTTAACAGGGGTCGATACAATAAGCGATGACAGAGACTTGTCCCGTTTGCGGTTTACCAAAGGATCTTTGTATTTGTGGTACTATTTCGAGTGAAGCACGAAGGATAAAAATATTCACAAAAAAAGTGTCATTCAGGAAAACCGTAACTTATATCGCCGGGCTCGACCCTAAGACCACCGACCTGAAGAGCCTTACGAAAATACTAAAGACGAAGATAGCCTGTGGCGGTACATTCAAAGATGATTCCATAGAATTACAGGGCGACCATGTCGACAAAGTTAAAAAGATTCTTGTGGATAATGGATTTTCTGAATCTTCATTTGCGTAGGTATAAATCTTTGCTCTAGTTAATTCCTCGTATGGCAGGCAGTCGCGGATCGTGATCCGCTCTCAGTAAAAAGAAACGTATTAAACCGAGAGAGTACATAGTGATGGCATGAAGCCGGGGTCCTCCGTATATATTACAGATAGACGGACAGACAGAAAAATTCTAGCTGACAAAAAATCCCAGTCCGCCCTCGAGTACATGATGACGTATGGCTGGGCCATATTGATCATAGTCATAGTCGCTGCCGTATTGTATTCACTGGGTATATTCAACCCCACCTCCTTCGTAGCCACCGAATCAGTCAGCGGATTCGCAGGATTAGGCAGCATACAGGCACAGTGCCAGGCCGG
>JAJYWD010000025.1 GCA_021791655.1 Nanobdellota archaeon
ATCACTATGTACTCTCTCGGTTTAATACGTTTCTTTTTACTGAGAGCGGATCACGATCCGCGGCTGCCTGCCGTACAGAGGATTTATGGAGGGATGATTTATAGCATTGTATAAAAGACCGCTACCATAATTTTATTCACACCTAAATTACAAAGCTTACGGATATAATTGTATATTATGCTGAAACTGGTTTATTTCTGCTACACAGCTAACATGATGGAAAATGGACTGTAATAATCTTTTTATTCCCTGGGAAAGCATTGTTTAGAGATGACAGAGGAGATTGTAGTAAATAGCATATACATTTGCAAGGTGAAGAAACTGCTGCAACACGGCGCAATAGTTTCGATAGGCGACACCGGTAAAGACGGATTCATACACATATCAGAGCTCAGCAACAGGTGGGTCAGAGACGTTAAAGATGTTGTAAAGGAAGGCGCAACGTGTGTGTGCAAGGTCATAAGGGTCGAGCCCCAATCGACGGAGTTGTCGATAAAAAGGGTGCTGGACAGCGATAAAAAACAAGCCCTTAAGGAATGGTCGATAGAAAACAGGATAAGCAAGATGTTAGAGGCTGTTTATGGCGAAGAATCTGCAAAGGTGACTTCGGATATAAAAGGCGAATACGGGTCGTTGTATGCGCTTTACAGTGCGGCCCAGAGGGGGGGTAAAGACGCCATAAACAAACTAAAACTAAAAAAAGATTTCTATGAAAAGCTCCAGGACTTCGTGGAGAAGACGAAAAAAAGGATAAGGATAAACACGGAAATCACTGTACAGGCATTCGGAGGGGAAGGGCTGGCCGATATAAAAAGATTCCTAGGGGAAAAATATTCAGCGGACGGAAACTATTCTGTAAGATATACAAAGGCGCCAAGATACATGCTCACCGTCGACTGCGGGGACACAAAAAAGACAATAGCTGAAAACAAGAAGATACTAGAAGCGATGTCAGAAAAGAGTAGAAGCATAGGTGTGGTATTCAAATTCAAAGAGATAAAGACGTGAAAAACGCGGACTCCATTGCTGGGGATTATGAAGAAGATAAGACACTGTGAGAGATGCACGGCATATACTCTAAAAGGCAGGTGCGATAAGTGCGGTACAGAAACCATAATAAACGCGCCTATAAAGTATTATAAAGACGAAAATATTGCAAAGTACAGGAGAGAGATTAAGGGGAGGATGCTAAAGGAGAGAGGGTTTTTATGAACGGAAAAAATTCTAAGGCGATACTTGCATTCCCAGGGATAGGGAATGTGGCGACCATAACTGCAAGTTACATACTAAGAAAGACGAAACACTCTACGATTAATGTACTAAGATCAAACCACATGCCGGCGATCCTGATAAACGACGATTCCAACGATTTCGTGTTGCCGTCCGTTAAGATAGAAAAAACTGTTAACAAAGATAGCAACACAACGCTGTATATAGGTGATTCGCAGCCTGCTACGGACCAAGGCGTGTACGAGCTATCAAAAACGATTGTAGATCTGTGTAAACAGAACCACATAAAGCAGTTGCTGATACTGGGGGGAATAGGCTTAGAAGTAGAACCGGAAAAACCAGATGTATATCAAATAGCAAACAACCCAAACATGGCGAAAGAACTCGCAAGGTGTGGCGCTAAGGACGGGGCAAGTAAAAGAGTAAACGTGGTCCTAGGATTATCTGGTGTCGTGTATGGCGTTGCGAACCAAGAGGGGATAAACGCTTCTCTGCTGCTTGCAGAAACGAGTGGCATGCCGGGTTATCTCGGATTGAGGGCGGCTTACAAGCTCACCAATATAGTCTCTAAATACACCGGTTTAAAGATTGACACAAGGGAACTCAGAGAGGAAATCGAACATCCGGACGCCAAAACCTCGGATGGGGAGTTATCATACGACAAAGACGAGATAGAACGCATACACTACATAGGCTGAGCGTGTATATCAAAGTGACGTCCTCCCATCAATGGATCGATGGGCTTCCGATCCCTGCTTCACGGACGCGACTTGCATGCGGTTTCTCGACGGGCTTGACTTCCCCCTGTCCGAGGGTAACCCCCTTTTAAGGAGTATTTTATCGGTCTTTCGACCGACCTTTTTTAGGTTTTACGTTTAGTCGACAACCTTTTATCTTTAAGCATCGGTCTACCCTTTTTGGTATAGACTTCATGATCTATGTCGTTGGTATGCCTTCCGTCCGTTTATAGTTTTCTAGTGGGATGAAAGCGAACATCCGCAACGATTAAAATCGTGGGTTTTTCCACTCACACTTTATAATTGCCACGGCTACTATAATTAAGGTGGAGAGCCTGCGCGTAAAGTCTGTTTATGAGTACTTGAAGCAGAGCAAGATCGCTCTGAAAAAACTTGCAGTACGCGCGTCCGAAGGGCCGGTAGCTGGGTTTACTCCGCCGTCCACGCTCGTCGGGGAGTACAACTATCCAAAGGTTAGGATTGGGCTTATGTTCACGACGGATACTAATGCAAGCTTATATGATGCACCTAAATACTGGGCATCTAACGGGTACAGAGTGAGTGATATACTGCGGTTACGGGGATCCCTCCTCAACTCAATCAACGTAATGAATGTAAAAGAAGACAACAATAAGAAGCTAAGAGACATACAATTCGCCGTGATGTCATCGTCCGAGGTTGATGTTGAACTCAAGCTTAAGGGATTGACATTCTCGCCTTACACTTCTAGGCTGGAAATGCCGTATAACATAAGCGGCGTGATGGACAGTTTTAAGCTTAGTGATAATGTGAAAATTGACAGGCCGATTGAGAGAGTGTACTACGACAGAGACCTAAAAGCTACCGAAGGCATGAAGAAGCTATACATGAACGGCATAGACGAGAATAAGATAAGCAAGATACTAAGCACGGGAGCGATCGGCGTAAAGCGGAAACTTGTGCCTACCAGATGGGCCATAACCGCGGTCGATGACAGTATAGGCAAAGACCTACTGAAAGAAGTAAAAGATCTTGATACGTCCGACTTTTACGGGACTAAGAGAGGTGGAATTCTCGGGAATATGTTCACGTTCCTGTTTCTCAAGGGGGAATGGTCGTTTGAACTGATAGAAGTATGGAACCGTGATGGAAAACGCGCAATGATAGGAGAAGGCGATTATGAACTCTATGGCGGTAGGAAGACGTATGTAAAGAATACTGCCGGTGCTTATTATGCGGTAAGGCTTGCCGTGCTAGAAAAGCTGAAGAAACTAAAGAAACAGTCTAAGGTGATAGCCGTAAGAGAAATAACCCCGGACTATTTCGTACCTCTTGGTGTTTGGGTCGTAAGGGAAAGTGCAAGAGCGGCCCTAAGTGGTCAAATCAACCAGTTCACAGACTTCCAGAGCGCGCTGGCGAGCGCAAACGACTCAACGCTTTATCTCAAAGACATAGAAAACAGCAGCAAGGTGATCAGTATAACCAAAAAACAGGCACTACTGAGCAGTTTTATTTAGTTTCATCGGTAAGGTGGTAAAACTCTAGCTATTTAATTCACGAAGCTCAATCTAAGAACTTACCTTCCTTTAGTTTCTCCGGGAGGTAGTGTTCGGTCATAAATGACAGCCCCTTCGCTGTGAACGCATCAAGTTCCACCTTTGCGCCCAGCTTCTCCATCTTGCCCAGCTCCTCCATCCATTCCTTACTCTTCTTAAACCACTCGTAGTTCTTTATCTGACCAAGGCGTGCTATATCAACGTCCTTGAATTTTATTAGATGGCGCCTTAGACCATATTTATCTATGTCATCCATTGTAAGTCCCATGAATTTAGCTTCTGGAAGAGCAAGCTTGTCCGATGCGTGGGCTAGCGCTATAGAGCCGAATTTTATTGCCGAGTATATGTAGATCCCCCATATGTCTCCATCCGTTAATATGTAAACCGGCAGCTTGTACTCTCTGCTTATACGCTGCAAAAGACGTCTTATGCCCCTTGTTGCCTGGCCCTGACTGGCTATTATTATACAGTTTAACTTTTTCCAGGTCTTGTCCTCGTTCATTCGGTCCCAGATCGTAGCCTTTTCCATGTAGATTACGAATTTCGCGCCGACCTTCCTGAACACCAAGTCCTCCACATTGCTAGGAATGGCCCAACCACCGCTTCCCATTTTTGACCAGTCAATCACGTCCCCCCTGTCCTCGATTATAACGTCACCGGCGACTGCGCCATTCTTATTGGCATTTATGTGCAGTTGCTCCCTTGTAAGGTCCGTTATAAGTTCCAAATCCTCTATGGCTTTGTTAGTCTCAGTCTGATCGTCTACGACGTCTATTTTAGTGCCCGGAATCGTCCTTCTTACTTGATAGAATGCAGACCTTAGGCTGGTGTGCTTATCGCTTTGTATGAGCTCCTTGCTCAGTGCAGCCATAGCTACTGTCTGTATGAATTTTCTAACGTGACCCACATTGAGGAAATACCTCCTTGAGAGGCCGCCCCCCATGACAAGTATTCCCTTCTCTTCGCTGTACTTTACGTTGGATAAGCCCCTGGTTGGAAGGTCAAAGTAGGGATTCTCCCCCTTAACGATTTCCCCGTATATGTCTTGCCCAAGCTTGTTAAGTGCGTCTATATTCTGTTTCTTAGCGCTCTTACTGCCCTCTGTCATATTCATTGCTCTCCGCTATTATCCTCATCCGTGGCACCACCAGTGTCTGATTCTATTTTGCTGGATACCACCTCTGTGGTGCTGAGTGTCTCTTTTACGTGTTCCTCAACCTCATCTTTTTTTCTCTTTAGGAGCGTTTCTATTTTGCCCTTTATTTTGTTTTCATCCGTCTCTACCAGCTTTGACAATGAAAACGCAAGCTCTATGCCATACTTATCGAACAGGTTTATCCTTTCCTGGAACAGGCTGCTTCTGTGCTTCCTGCTCAGGAACTGCGACAGGTTTCTGGTCAATTCCTGGAGCGCGAGCTTTATTTCCCTGACTATCACAGGATAGCTTGCAACGGCATTCTTGCTTTCGCTCGTGTAAGGGACCCAGACGGATGCTATGTGCACCAAAAATATTATATTGCCCAGAGGCACTTTGTTCTCCACTTTTATGCCGTACCTGGAATAATCTAGCGAAAGGAAACTCTGGGTTATAGCACACGCAGAGGAATCGAACAATAATGGTATCTTGTTGGCGAAACGCATTAGGGTCGCTCTTTCGCCGCTTATTGCACCGCCGTACGCGACAGCGGTTTCTATCTGGAACGGCATACCTCTGTACACCTCCGGTCTCCTGCTTATAGCCTTAACAAACTCCGGCTTGAACTCCAGCTTAAGTCGCTTCTCAAGTTGCTCTACTCCTATGGGCGAAAGACAGTCGGTCTGCGGTCTCATAAGATCAAGCGCCTGAAGCGCCTTGAGTATCGAATTTACCTGCTCCCTATTAAGCTCTCTGGGGTCGCTCTTGGGGTCTACGCCAGTGCTTCTTACCACTTCAAGCGCAACGCTTCTGCTTACCCTAGAAAGCTCGTTCTCTAAAACAGATGACAGCGTTCTCTCCGTGGAATTCTTCAGGATCCGCATGAATACCCCTATCTCAAGTCCCTGAGGATGCGGTTTTATGGCCTTGGCCTCCTCCGGTAACTCGTTTGACACGCGCTTATAAACAGTTTTCTCACCGTTGGGATTTACGTAATGGATTGTGGCGGCCGGATTTACGAGTGCCGTACGCCTTATGTACTCGTCTATGCTCCTGCCGCCGCTAACGTAAATGCCCTCTATCTCCAGCAGGATTTCCGTCCCATGTTCGAACTGGAACTCAGCTTCCCTTTCATCCAAAATTTCCGGCTCATTCTTCGTTATGTTTATTTGTACCTTCATTTCGACGGCTTTCTTTTGGCTCTTTATCTTGGACCTTATCAGAGCTGGCTTGCCTGTGGTTAGCTGCGAGTAAAGGACCGCGGAGTGTATGCCTATGCCCTGCTGCCCCCGGCTCTGCTTCATGGACTGGAATTTACTTCCGTAAAGCATGCGCCCGAAGATATCCGGGATCTTTGAAGCAATGATGCCCGGGCCGTTATCGGTTACCTTCACGGAGAATATTGGAGAGGTCCTCTTCAGTGTGAGCTGCACTCCGTCTTTTATCACGGACAACCGACCATTGTTCTCGCTCACGGTGAATGACGCGTCTACGGACTTCAATGTTGCGTTTCCTGCCCTCATCTGCTGTGATGTGCTCTTGCCTCTATAAAGTATAGTTACCACTCGCTTACTAACCATTAGCTGGCCAACATTAGTCTTTTGGTCGAGTAATTGATAATTCTCACTCACTTGGTTAACTTCGATGAAAATCTCGGGCAGGTCTACCGTTTGGCCGTTTTTCTTTTGGAGATGCCCCAATTCCTCACACGCGTCCAAGGAGTTGTCGACGGCTTCCTTTATGCACGTGAGCAGCGCCTTCTGTTTGTTATCAAATCCGAGCAGATGCCGGTTCTTCTCAAAGAATTCAGTCACGCTAATCGCACGCTGCTTCTTGGCGAGCTCCTCAGCTATTTCCATACGTCTCCAGAACCGCGTTCTCCTTTTCTATCATTCTAAAAACATTGTCGTGTTTAGCGCCGTGCATAAGCATCTCAATGGCGTGAAAAGCCACGCTCAACCTCTGACTCGGTCCTATAATATCGATGGTTTTTTCTCCCACTTTTATATAACACCCAGTCGCTTTTATTAGCCTTTGCTTTATTAGCCCGCGTGTTCCTATTATTCTGCCCTTTATGTCGGTCTGCCGATTTTTCGATTCCAAGTAATCCGAAAGATTTATCTCCATAAAATCGTATTCATAGTCCAGCAGTAACGACGCGGCGTTCTGGTCAAATCCGGCATTCAATGCGTTCACCATGCTTTTGAAAAGAGAAGCATCGAGAGCGCTCTCGTACATGAATTCTACGGCGTTTCCGTGCACGGAGAACTTAACGCCTATCTCCGCGCTTTTCCCTTTAATCTTCTTGCTTCTTAAAGCTGCTGCAGCTTTACCCTCCAGTTGCATCTGTTCTTCCATATTCATAGAGATTTCGAAACGTATTGTCCATCGTCTCGATAGCCAAATTTTCTGTAGTAATCTTTAACGCCAACCCCAGATATAACCTTTACCTTTCTTTTAGAGTACTCTCGACCTGCTATCCTTTCAGCTTCTCCAAGCAGGCTACTCCCGAATCCGTGGTGCTGAAAGGCTGTATCGGTATGAACAGACAACGGGCTCTGCTCTCCATAAACGTGCAACTCTCTGACTAGTGCTTCTTTGGCATTGTCGCCTAGCCTAAGCCTTAGGAACCCTACGAGTGCGTCGTTTGCTGTGTCTTCAAAACTAAGAAAAACCTCGTCGCCATTCGAAGTCCTATAATTAGACCTTTTCATGCTTATCTCCGGCCGTTTTTCAAGTTTCACGTGGCCTATTTCCCTGCTCCTTATGTCGTTAGGCTTCAGGTGCCACTTGGCCATCCGCTCCAGTACTAGCTGCCTTAGATTAGGATATTTTACGCCGTCCTTTATTAAGTCAGAAGGTATATCACGTTCTATCCTCATTATCCTTAGCCAACGAGGGGCGGTAGCCTCGGCGTAAGAGATCAACTCAGATATTTCCTCCAAGCGGTATACTTTGTACATTCCTGTTTT
>JAJYWD010000008.1 GCA_021791655.1 Nanobdellota archaeon
TAGAAAAAGGATTAATATGTATACAAAAACAAAGACGAGGATTGAATAGTTTATAAAGAGTCAGCGGACTATGGTAATTAAATTTTTCTTTATAATGAAGTGAATTTATGACAAAAAGAGCTTTTATAATACATTGTTGGGACGGTAAACCAAATATACTTTGGTATCCTTGGTTGAAGAATGAATTAGAGAAGAGGGGTTTTGAAGTTAATGTTCCCACAATGCCAAATACTGCTCATCCAAGAATGAATGCGTGGGTAAATCACTTAAAGAAGATTGTAGGTACACCCTCTAAAGACTGTTATTTCGTTGGGCATAGTATCGGTTGTATAACCATTCTTAGATACTTAGAGACAATAGACAAAAAAGTTGGCGGAGTTATCTTGGTCGCTGGTTATACTACAGATTTAGGGTATGAGGATTTAATGAGTTTCTTTGCAAAACCAATAGATTGGAAGAAGGTAAATGCCAATTGTGGAAAGTTTGTAGTAATACATTCAGATAATGACCCGTATGTATCATTGCACTATGGTACTGATATCTTTAAGAGTAAGATCAATGCTGATCTTATAATAGAACACAGCATGGGCCATTTTGACAATGTAACGGAATTACCTAGTGCTTTGAAATCTGTTTTGAAATTGTCCAATACAAAATGAGTGTATAAATCTATAAATATAATTGGACTAAAAAATACATATCTAAAAGAATATACAATTGAAAGAAGAGCGATAGTTATAACGCTAGTGATGGCATTTATTGGAATAGGAATAACTTTAGTTGGAGTAGGTGTGACGGATATCTCATCAAATCTATCATTTTCGGTAGTGGGCGATTCTTATACTATTCTTGGCGTTTCCTACAAGTTCGTCTGGAATCGTACAAAGAGAATAAGGCGAGACGGAAATGTGATATTTGGCAAGAGAATGCTTAAGATATTAAGCAAGTTGCTCTTGGATGTAGGTATACTAATAATAGTTATAAGAATTAAAATTTATTTGATTATCTCGTCTCTAACTTCTAAAGAAAATTATAATCAGGTATAAAGTCTTCGGCTTCATCAAATATAAGTTCTCTGCCAGTTTTAGGTGCTACTAATTCGCTAGTCAAAGGTAAACATGCTGGTTTTATTAGTGAGCCTCCATGAAAATGTATTGTGGCAACCCCGCAAGCACAAACAGCTCCAAGTGCGAGATATTTGATTGGTTGTTCTTTTATTCTATCCCAAGTGCTCTTAGAAGCGACTTCTTTAGGAATTGAACGTCTTCGATCTGAGTTTGAAATATAACAGTTGGGTGTTTTATTATCATATCTTCCACCGATAGAGTCACAAATTTGTCTGGCTGTATCACTATCAAAGTCGCACGGACTTTTTCCCGTTTGTGGGCCCCGTTTGCATAACTCATCATAGTCCATTACTCCTTATCTCCTTCTTCTGCCAGTCTTCGATCTTTAACTTCCACGCCACCGAACGGTGTTTCAACAGCAAAAGATTTGAAACTTTCCTTCAATACTCCAATAAGATATTATCAAAAGTGTGGAATTTTCCTTTATATTCAGCTCTTTTGTTGAGATTTAACGTAATTTTCTCAAGAAGGTAACGTATCCCCTGTTCTCTAAGTCGTAAATGGTAGTTCTCGGTAACGATGAAATCGCTATCCTTACTCTTTATCACAATGCAAATGGTACTCTTTCGACACAAGGTGTCAATGATACGAGGGGCTCTTTCATAAATGAGTCTACAATACTGTCATTGATAAGTTAATATGGAAATGACGGCTGCTGCGGTGTTGCAGCACTTAATGCGAGAGGGTTGAGAGCAGCGGACACGTATAATCTGGGCTCTCAATTTAACAGTTCCTTAGCCAACACTGAATCAACTTGTCGATCGTTACAATAAACTAAGTATTTATTCTTAATCACGGTGAACCAGTGCTGCTGTTTACAAATATGGCGCCGGGCGGAAGCTGATTTATACTCTGCTCAGTTATGTTCTGGTTGAGGTAGCTCTCAGCAAAATTAGCACCGATAATTATACTCTGTCCATTCATGGATATGTTTTCGGTTATCTTCACGAATAATGGCAGTCCATTGCTGTCCGATATGCACAACTGCCCGGTGGTTTTGGACGCTGTATAGCTGCCGTTGACATCGAACAGGCTGCACTCATTGCCTTTGAAACTGACATGACCCACAAAGTTAAGTTTAGGGAAGCCGTTTGGAGTAGTTTGCGTGGTGTTGTTCTGGCCAGAGAATATCGAGGACGGCAGCGTGGTTACACTTAGCATCTGGCCGAGAATAGATTGGTTCTCGTTCTCCTGCGTTACGTTGAGAAGCTTTTTTGTCAGGTTCCCGTTTATAAGTTGATAGTTGCATTGAAGGCCGCTGTTGTTAGAAGAGAAAGCCTGCAAGTTTGTGCAGCCTACCACGCCGCTGTCATTGTAGAGAACGAATATGTTCATTGTATTAGGGATGTGGATGTTCTTAGGCGTGAACATGGATAACAGGTTGCTGAACTGCGACAGATCTATACTAAGGCTAAATCTTATCGGGTCCCCTAACTTAGCCACAGAAAACGACATAGGAAGGGACAAGGGTAATGGTTCGAATGATGGAGAAAGGGTTATTGCGCCTTTGTAGCTCGTATTAAGGTCGGGGGCCTTTACGAAATAAAAGTTAGACAGGTTGAATACCTGAGACGTACCCGAGGATGCCTGATACTGTGCAGATACGCTGTTCGCAGCCACAGAAGTCGTCTGATAGTATGCCGAACTTATTACTCCGTTAGTTAGGGAGAAGGTCATAAATGCCAGCACTCCAATCATTGCGAGAGTACCTATTGGAACTCCCACTTTCTTAAAAAGCCCAGACGCAATGACAGTCTTAGCTGCATTCTTCCTGCCCACCTTTACGGTCCTGGGCTTGCCTATTTTGTCCAATACGAATCTTAACGCTATGAACGCAATCCCAAGTGTTACGAAAACAATGTCTATCAGGAAGAAACCGGACGTTATCGGAGACAGAAGGGAGGATATTGCGCTGCCCACGCCGCTCGCCGCAGCGGGTATACGTGACACTATCAGCGGCACAAGCACGCCGGGAATCACAACGACACTGACAAGGGACAAGCCGGACAGTATAAGCACTTCCGTGCCGACCTTAGACAGCCCTCCATGACCTTCGCTGCCGAATATTATCATCGCTGCGCCGATTATGGCGATTAAGCCGGCTACGAATAACGCATTGTTCACGACGTAAGAAGAAAACAGACCCGCCATTAGCTGATTGTGCGTGAAACTACTCACTAGACCGGAAATGCTCTGCAGAAGTGATGCTGATACAAAGCCCGAATTGAGCAGGACGTATAATGATATGAACGTGGGCAGAGAAAGCAAGAGGAACAAGTACCCGAAAGACCGCAGTAACGCCCCTCCTATGCCCATATCAGACAGAAATAAAAGCAGGATTCGATCAGTGGATTGAGTTCTCCGTTATTAGACGACATATAAAAACTAAAATATGCGAGTATTTAACTCTTTTTGATGCATGCACGTACTTCTTATCATAATAACGTAGTGTCAGTGTACATAGCGCCTAATGTACTAAGGGACGCAGGAAAAATAGGAGTTGATTTGGTTAACAAAAGGAGTTAGATGTGGTACTTTTGGTCGTTCTTAATCGCTGTACAGCATACTTTGCAGCCGCATAAGCCGCACCGCCGAGCAGGCCAAACCCTATTTTAGTAAGTTCAAAGTGTTGGCTAACGCCAGGTAGATTTGGAAGATCCAGATATTTCCAGCTCTGAAAAAGGGTGTTCAGTACCAGAATTGAAGCGGCTTGATACCAGTATCGGCTGCCTTTATTTGCTGAGGAATAAAGCACGTCACCCGCCTCTACAGATACTGGCCCCATAAGCATGTGTCCCGCTGGAGCGAGGATATACCAATAATTACCTGAAGTAATTATCTCATTTACTATATAGCTAGCAACGAGTGCACCGGTGGTAACGGATAAACCCTTTATGTTCTCTTTAATGGCGTTACTGAATTTCTTTATATTGGCGTCGGCGTTTCCAAGTATGGCGTCAAGATTTCTCTTTGGCATCCATCTATTTGCTATTACATCGTTTATATCCTTTCAAGCGTGTACCGCAACATTTTAAAATTTACGCCTTTTCTTTTAGGATTAGTGTAACAAATGAGGCGGGAAGAACTCGCGAGCGATGATAGGATAGCCAAAACCGTGGATAATCTCGGTCACGGGGATTTAAATCCGAAGTCGTCGCATCTAAAGAAGACGCGCTAAATAGACTCATAAGTCTGATCCCGGCGAGTGCAGATATCCTGTCAGGAGGAAGCTCTATCGATGAGTAGAATTTGCGGATCTATTAGAATCTGGCAATCACAAGTGGACGAACTGGCGGGACAGGATATTCGCCGAAAAAGACTGTGAGAAATCTGCTAAGCTCAGGCGCGAGGCTACGCCCGCAAAATATTCCATTGACAGCGTGCAAGCCGTTACCGAAAACGGGAGATACTTGCGGCCAGCGCGACCGGAAGCCAGCTGGCACCCTATTCTTTCTCATCCCAAAATGTAATACTGGCAGTAGGTGCGCAGAAGATAGTAAGCGACATAAGCGAAGGTTTGACCAGAATACGAGAGGGTAGCGTTCAACAGAAACGTGCGCTTGATACTCGTTAGGGATAAACTTGGGTTTTAGGGCAACCCGCGCGCTTCCCTTTTATAAGGTCGGCAATCGTTGTTGGTGGAGATTCCAGCAGACTCACTATGTTTCCATCGTACTTTGACGCGTAATTGTATCCAACTTCGTAACCAAAGTAGTCTAGTAAGCCGTCATTTCGCTCGAAGTACTTTACGAGTATAGCATCCCCGTCGTTCTGATCGACGCAATAAAGCTTTGCCAACACGTTATTACCGCCGACGGTATTAGCTTTCAACCATGCGTCCTTCCAGCCTTTCAGGTCCCTTTCATGCTCCAATGCTATTTTCTTGAGCTCCCTACATCTGCTCAGTTTTGCAGATTCTATCGCGATGTACTCCGATACACCTTCATTGAGTGCGTGTAACATAGAGGCTAGCTTTCTACTGCTGCGCTTTTTCGCGGCATTCGAAAATGCGCCAGGGTTCACCCGTTCGACAATATAGTGCCCGGTTTCGTGCAGAAGTGTGTACAGTCTGTCAGCCTTTTCCTCATACCTAACCGCAGAGGGAAAGACAATCCTTCCGTTCCCCACGTACTCTCCCTTTATCAAGGAAACGAATGCTATATCTCTTAACGAACTAACACCTTCTGAAATTATTTTATCATCTATAGCTACGTGCGGTCTCTTGCATTCTATTCCAAAACGTTTTTCAATGAGACCACACACGGTATCAAGTTCGTCCTCTAGTATATCTATCAGTTTCATATGCTTCTTATACAGTTACCTTCTGAAGGACCCTAATATTTAAGATTTATTTTGCCACAAATGGCAAGCGCGTCATCTGCGTATTTAGGATCTATAAGTATCGTCTTCGGCTGCGTGTCTATTCTTAAGGTCTATGTAAGATTTCCAATTGTCTGTTATACGTTTCTTGTGTTCTTCGGTGACTTTTCCTACCACTTTTCCAGGCACACCCAGCACTATGCTCCCGCCAGGTATCTTCGTACCCTCCGTAACCACTGCACCTGCACCTATTATGCACCAATCGCCAACCTCAGCGCCTTCCAAGATTATCGACCCCATCCCTATTATACAGTTGCTTCCTATGACGCAACCGTGGACTATAGCATTGTGGCCTACCGAAACATTGTTACCAACTACGGTGGGATATTTGTTCTCCGTTCCGTGCAGCACGCAATTATCCTGTATGCTGGTATTAGTCCCTATTCGGATATAGTGCGTGTCGGCCCTTAGGACTGCGCCGTTCCATACACTAGAATTGTCACCCATCTCCACATCTCCTATTATTTCGGATGTCTCAGAGATATACACGTTATTTCCTACGCGGGGCTTCTTGCCGCCGAACTCTTTAAGCATATTATGATTGATTATTGATTTGGTTTAATAACTTATCCGCTGCGGAGTACGGATCTAACCCCGAAGTAGAAAGTCTTTTTATCCATTCACTTTTAGCTCGCGCTATTTCTTCGAGCTCGACAGCCACCATGTCCTTGGCTATCCTAAGCACTTCCGTTTCAAAGATTTTTTTGTAGAAGGCGGTTTGATCGACGCCTTTTTCGTGATTTTCTATGCTCCTCACAAGCTCGTCTGTTCCCTCCCCGGAAATAGCATTGGTTTTGATTATCTCATGCACCATTTTATCGGGCGGTACAGTGGACAAATAGTATCTGAAATCTCTTTCCGCCCTATCTACATCAGGCATGTCGGTTTTGTTCATCACAAAAATGTCCGCGAGCTCCATTAGACCCGCTTTGGCGGCCTGTATCTCGTCCCCGAATCCTGGTGATAGCACCACAACAATCGTAGAAGTTATGTCCATAATATCGGTGTCTGATTGACCGGAGCCTACGGGCTCGATTATTATGCGGTCGAAACCCGCACTTGACAGTACTATTATGGCATTAGTTATAGACATTGATAACCCCCCACGCGATCCTCTACTGGACATGCTCCTCATGAATATGCCGCTCTTTTCGAGGGATTCCTGCATTCTTATTCTATTGCCAAGAAATGAGCCTCCCGTGAACGGACTAGATGCGTCTACCGCTATTATTGCAACGCGATGACCCGCCGCCATCAATTTCGGGCCGATAAACGAAATCAGTGAACTCTTACCACATCCTGGTGCTCCCGTTATGCCTATCACCCGTGTCTGCATGTTCTTCCTATAGATTCGTTTTATCACATCGGGAAACAGAGTCTCTTCGTTCTCTGCGAGCGTTATCGCCCTCGCTATGCTTTCCCTTCTGCTCTTTTTTATGCCGTTTACTATGTCAGCTATCTCGCTACCTCTGTTTTTCATTTTTCACTGCGCGCTTCTTCGGCCCTCTTTTTTATGTGTTCTATTATAACGCTCAGGGGCGTTCCCGGTCCGTAATTTCCGCTCACGCCAATTTTCTCCAACTTTGCCTTGTCCTCATCGGGTATTATACCGCCACCCACGACAGCTATGCCCTTTACTTTTCTTTTCTTGAGTAGTGTCATAAGTTTGTGAAACACCGCCATATGTGCGCCGTTAAGCAGACTTATTGCTATAACGTCCACGTCCTCGTCTATCGCCGTGTTTACTATGCTTTCCGGCGTTGGCAACAGGCCCGGATAAATTACCTCCATACCCGCATCCCTGAACGCTCGTGCTAATATGTATATCCCGCGGTCATGCCCGTCTATTGCGGGTTTCGCCAGTAGCACCCTTATGGGTTTCTTATAAAATTTTAGGCTCTTTCCATTCTCCATAAATTTCCTTGCCAACATTTGCTATCTCACCAAGCGTAGCGTACGCAACCACCGCATCCATAATATAAGGAACTAGATTTGTCCTTTCGTTGTTCATGGCGGAGCGTAGCCGGTTCAGCGCGTGATTAACCTTTTTCTGGTTTCTTCTTGACATTACTGTTCCCAGTCTTTTCTTCTGCACGAATTCCGGCTTCCTGTCTATCCTAAGTATATTTATGGGCTTCTCGTTTTCTTCCCTGTATGCATTCACGCCAACCATCACATCTTCTCCTCCCTCGAGCCTTTGCTGTCTTTCATACGCAGAGTTCGCTATCTCCTTCTGCGGGTATCCTTCCTTTACAGCATTTAGCATGCCGCCGAGTTTTTCTATCTTGTCAAAATACTCGTAGGCCTCTAATTCTATCCTGCTCGTAAGGTTTTCAAGGTAATATGATCCGCCCAGTGGATCCGCCACCTCTGCAGCTCCCGTCTCATAAGCGATTATCTGTTGCGTCCTGAGCGCTATCTTTGCAGCTTCTTCTGTGGGCAAAGCAAGTGCTTCGTCGTAAGAATTTGTATGAAGGCTCTGTGTGCCTCCGAGCACGGCGGAAAGGGCTTCTGTCGTGGTTCTTATTATATTATTCAGCGGCTGTTGCCATGTCAGCGTGTAACCGGATGTCTGGGTGTGGAACCTTAGCTTTAGCGAGTGTGGATCCCTAGCCTTATACTTTTCTTTAAGCACGTTGGCCCAGATTCTTCTAGCAGCCCTAAATTTCGCTATTTCCTCGAACATATTTATTGACGAATCGAAAAAGAAAGACATTCGTGGTGCGAACTCGTCAACTTTCAGGCCCGCTTCCATGCCCAAATCGATGTAATGGAAACCATCCGCAAGGGTAAAAGCTAGTTCCTGTGCTGCCGTGGCACCCGCCTCTCTTATGTGATAACCAGACACGCTTATGTAGTTCCACCTCGGCATCTTCTTGGTGGAGAACACAACCATGTCTCTTATCATCCTAAGGTGCGCTTCTGGCGGATACAGCCACTCTTTCTGCGCTATGTACTCCTTAAGTATATCTGCTTGGACCGTGCCCGCCAACGCGCTAACAGGCACTTTCTGCTTCTTCGCCACCGCTATATACATCGCGAAAAGGATTATTGCCGGTGCATTTATTGTCATGGACGTACTTACACTGTCAAGCGGTATGCCATCAAACAATACTTCCATGTCTTTGAGAGTAGTTACATTTACGCCACAGCGACCAACTTCTCCCACTGCGCGTTCGTCATTGCAGTCTATACCGTACAGTGTCGGCTCGTCAAAGGCTATGCTAAGTCCCGTCTCTCCGTGTTTTAACAAGTACTTTAACCTCCTGTTCGTGTCCTCGGGAGTCCCGTAACCTGCGAACATCCTCATCGTCCACAAGCGCCCTCGGTACATATTCGGGTATATCCCCCTAGTGAATGGATATTCGCCGGGCAGATCCCCCTGCGAGATTGCCGAATCCTCAGCAGAGTACACGACTTTTGACTCGTTAACAGGGAGGCTTTTCGTGGATTTGCTATGCTTTACCCAATTATCAAGAACTTCTCTTTTCCACTTATCGTATGTGGGATTCTTGGCGCCCAATGATTCAGAAAGCTTGTCTATTCTCTTCTGCCAGAAATTACTGCTAATCATAACTGTCTATAAGTCAGTGCGGCATTAAAATATTTATTAGGGCATTGAAGGTTTGTCATCTTATGTTCATACTGTCTATTATCCAGCCACGATGTTTTATATCCGCGCCGTACTCTTTTGCTATTCTCTCTCTCACCTCTATGTAATAGGGAAAGGCTGCGAACAATGTGTATCCCTGTCGTTTGTTCTCGAGTCTTATGTGCATGCTACGTTCGAAGCTGTAGTACTTGTGATAGTCATCGTACGAATCCCTCCAGAACGCTATAGGGACCGATTCAGTGTAATCTATATTTAAGTTTCCGCAACGGATGCGCCAGCTGTCTACGGAAACCCTAGAAACATCGTTATCTTGCTTTGAATGCTTGCCCTCAGCCCTCGCAAGTTCGGCACACGCGTCCACCGCCGTTATCAAGTCGTACTCTATGCCCGTCTTTGATTTCATTTTCTCCTGTAAAGACTTCCAAATGTCCTCTGCTACAATATCCACCAATTTCGCCATGCGATACCCCCCTCAACTCTGAACCGACCAGAGCTAACGCTGTATTGTGGTGTAAACCTGCTATAACCGTTATCGAAGCCGAGTTAGCTAACAAGAGAACAGCCTTATATAGGGCCACATATTTATTAAAACATAATTGTCCACTTTTACAGAGAACAGTAATTCTAACCGTACAGCAGGATCTTAAGTTATAATAGTCATAAAAACCATAAAAATATTAGTCTGGTATGGAAACGGTTTATATCATAGATGCCGCGCGAAGCGCAATAGGTAAGTTCTTGGGTGCGTTGTCCGATTTACAAGCCACAGAGATTGCTACGGATGTAGTCAAAGGATTAATGTCAAGAAATAAATTTGATTCAAACCTGATAAACGAATTTATAGCAGGTAATGTCCTCTCCGCAGGGATCGGCCAGAACCCCGCGAAGCAGGTCGTAATGGGCTCTGGTTTACCAGACACAATCTCAACAGCAAATGTGAACATGGTGTGCGCCTCCGGAATGAGGGCGGTAGCTGTGGGTGCCGATTCCATTCGCACCGGAAATTCCGAAATCTCCATAGTCGGTGGCATGGAAAGCATGAGTAATGCCCCTTATTCTCTTAGGGGCGCAAGGAAGTTTCAGAAACTCAACAACATAAAAATAAGAGAACTTACCAACAGAGCAAAGGGCGCCGGGGTAGACGTAGGAGAATACGAACTCGTCGATGAGATGGTGCACGCAGGCTTATGGGATTGTTACAGCGATCTTCACATGGGCGCTCTGGCCGAAAAGATAGGATCAAAGTACAACATCCCGAGAAGAGAACAGGATGAGTTTGCTCTGGATAGCCACATGAAGGCGATGCACGCAATTGATAACCACAAGTTCGATGCTGAGATAGTACCGATAGAAGTCAATGGAAAAGTTATTTCCTCAGATGAGGGCGTTCGTAGAGACACTAGCATAGAAAAATTATCTGCGCTGAAGCCCGCGTTTGAACCTAACGGGACAGTAACTGCAGGAAACTCGTCTCAATTAAGCGATGGTGCCTCGTTTTTGATCCTGATGTCGGAAAAGAAAGCGAACGAGCTGGGACTGAAACCATTGGGAGTGATCGAAAGTTACGCGTACAGCGGTACCGATCCGGCTTGGTACGGTTTAGCACCAACAGAGGCTATGAAAGAAGCGTTAAAAAGGGGAGGACACGGACTGGATGAAATGGATTTAATAGAGTTGAACGAGGCATTTTGTGTGCAGGCGCTCGGAGTGGTAAAAGAACTCGGCATAAATAAGGAGATATTAAATGTAAACGGCGGGGCAACCGCACTAGGGCATCCAATCGGAGCCACTGGAGCGAGAATACTTACAACACTGCTGTATGCACTTAAGGATCGTAATAAGAGTATTGGTATAGCTGGACTTTGTCATGGCGGCGGCGGCGCGGCTGCGATGGTCATAAGATGTCTATGAAAGGAACTGTTTCAGTCATAGGGGCAGGCACGATGGGTCGTGGAATAGCTGAAGTTTCCGGCCTTGCGGGTTATTCGGTTATATTAGTGGATAGCGATGAGAAACTTGCGAGACTGGGCATGGAACGCTTAATCAGTAATTTAAACCGGGAAATAGAAAAGGGCAGGATATCAAAGGACTCAGGGGATGGTGCAATAAGTAGAATAAAACCGGCATGGGACATCGATAGCATAAACGGCTCCTTTCTTGTAATAGAAGCGGTACCTGAAGACATAAAGCTAAAACAGAAGGTGTTAGCGGAGGCGGAAGCGGCCGCGAGAGCAGACGCAATCATTGCGACCAACACATCATCTATATCTATAAATGCCCTGGCGAGTGCACTTCATAAGAAGAGCAGATTCCTAGGTCTCCACTTTTTCAATCCGGTGCCGCTTATGAAGCTTGTAGAGATTGTCAGGGGGATGCAGACATCCGATGATGTCATAAGCAGCGCTAAAGCGTTCGTGCTTGATATCGGAAAAACGTCGGTTGCTGTAAAAGATTCCCCAGGGTTCGTATCTAACAGGATACTAATGTTATTCATAAATGAAGCGATAAAAACGCTAGAGGACGGGATCGCTAGCAAGGAAGATATCGATACGGTGGCCAGGCTAGGGTTCAATCATCCGATGGGTCCCCTAGAATTAGCCGATCTTATAGGACTGGATGTTTGTATGGATATAATGAATGTGATATACCTACAGAAAAAGGATGATAAGTTCAAACCCGCGGATATGCTGGTGAGCTTGGTGAACAGCGGCAAGTCGGGCAGAAAAAGCGGCGAAGGTTTCTATAGCTATAAGAAGTGAGAGGGCTAAATCTTAAATTCTGAGGCTGTTTCGAATAAGAATGGAAACAATGTTTGCTCAAGATATCGAGGATTTGAAGAACCTTTACAGCTTCTCAAAAGAAGAGCTGGACATACTCGAGCGCGTAGACAAAGCGGCCGACGAGATTGCCCTGCCGGAATTCGAGAATTATCTAAACAGGAAAGTTAACATGGCGGGCGTACAGATAGCTAAAAAGCACGGCATACTTGGATTGCCGGTAAAAAAAGAGTATGGGGGGCTGGGCGCAAACGCTCTAGTAACCGCGCTGGCCAAGGAAAGGCTCGGACAGGTGGGATTGAGTTTCTCTAGCTTTTACAATGTGCACGTATTCTTAACGCAACTTGCTCTGCAGAGATGGGGGAATGATTACCAAAAAGAAAAGTATCTAAAACCGGCTTCAAAGGGGGACATAATAATGGCTTTTGGTCTCACCGAACCCGATGCAGGAAGTGATCCTTCAGCCATGCAAACAACCTATGAGAAACGCGGCGATAAGTTCGTGCTGAACGGTTCAAAGTATCTTATAACTAACGGCTCTATAGCAAACAACGAAATAATATTTGCAAAGTCGAAGGAAAACAAAGGCGAGATAAGTGCTTTCATAATCGACACCAAGAGCAATGGTTTTAGCGTATCTATGCAACTTAAGGAGAAGATAGGACTGTTCGCATCCGATACATCAATGTTAGATTTTAAGGGGTTAGAGGTGCCAAAGGAGGATGTGCTCGGAGAAATAGGTAAGGGAATGCATGTCGCTTACTCTTCCCTCATGAATGGCCGTATGGGCGTAGCCTCTGCATCTGTAGGTGTAATAGAGGACTGTCTCAATGCAGTTCTGTCCCGCGCAAAGGAGAGGGTGCAGTTCGGCAAACAGATAGGAAAACATCAGCTGATACAGAAACATATAGTAAAGATAGCTCAAAATCTTGAGATGGCACGATGGCCGACCTACTTTGCCGCCATAAGGAAAATAGCATATGAGAAGGACCCAGATAATAAGGACCTGGAGAGAGAAATCGACAAGAGAACGGCGCTGGCGAAAAAGATTGCCTCGTACTCAGCGTGGGACTCTGCCGATCACGCTGTTCAGGTATTTGGAGGCTTTGGTTATTCTTTATTTTCACCGGTAGGCAGACACTACTGCGATACACGAGTAACCAGACTGTACGAAGGGTCAGACGAGATTATGGAACTCAAAATTGCAGCTCACCTTCTGGGTGATGATTTCAAGGCGTTTAACTAGTATGAGACTAGATTTCAACGGCCGTTTCACGGTTAATGTCTCCATAGACAAGACATTTGCCTTCCTTACTAATCCTGAATCTGTAAGTAGGTGCATTTCCGATCTAGAAGGATTTGTTCCAAAGGATAAGAGTAGCTTTGAGGCCAAGATAAGAGTAGGCGTGGGACCGATACACGGTGTTCTCAATACACAGTGTAGCATATCAGACACACGACCGCCCAACAGCGCAACTCTTACGATTGACGGCTCCGGATTCGGCAATAAGATAAGGATGGAGATAAAATTTACCCTAGCTTCTAAGTCTGAGCAACTTACCGAAGTCACATGGATTTCTACCACAGAGATGAAGGGGATAATGACGGGCTTGGGTGAAGGAATGATAAGAAAGCTAAGCCAGGAAAAGATGGAAGAGGTCATAGAAAGGGTAAAAAACGGGGCAGCATGAGCGCAGTGTTATTTGAGGAGAATAATGGAACAGCGATTGTAACAATTAACAGACCAGACAAGTTAAACTCTATCGATGAGGAGACCTTGGGAATTTTAGAAAAGACAGTGAAAAAACTGCATCAAACATCTGTCAGGAGCGTGATCATAACCGGCAGCGGGGACAAGGCGTTTTGTGCTGGCGTTGATGTACAGTACCTGAATAAGCTTGAAGGAGACGCGGTTGGTAAATTTGTGGACCGGATCCATGCTCTTTTGTTTGACGTAGAGAAGATCGACAAACCTGTCATAGCCGCTGTCAACGGCTACTGTCTGGGAGGGGGCTGCGAACTCGCCATGTCATGCGACCTCAGGATAGCATCCTCTAAAGCAAAATTTGGACAGCCAGAAGTCAAACTAGGCATAATTCCGGGCGCCGGGGGAACTCAAAGAATGCCAAAACTGATAGGGATAAGCCGTGCCAAAGAATTGATATTTACGGGCAGGACAATAAGCGCACAGACGGCCTTGCAAATCGGGCTGGTAAATGAAATTGTGGATCCCACCCGAGTGTTACAGGAAGCTCTTAAAGTGGCTGGAGAAATAAATAAAAACAGCCACAATGCGGTCAAGAACGCAAAACTCTCGCTAAATTCCAGCTCTTCCGATGCTGGTTATAAGGTAGAACGGGTCGCATTCGTAGACTGCTTTGGTCACAAAGACAAAAAGGAGGGCATGGAAGCCTTTCTGGAAAAGCGAGAGCCGAATTTTAGCTGAATTGCGCGCCAATGTATTTAAGTTAACGACTATTAGATAGCATATCGACGGGCACGATACCCGTTTAAAGCCGCTATGATCAAAAACGTTTACAGTGGATCCGTTGACTATCTACAGGTAATGGACGAAAACGGTAAAGTCGATGGCGCGCTCCGTCCTACCGACATTGGCGATGACAAACTCATAGAATTGTACAGATGGATGTCTTTGTCCAGAGCTGTCGATGCGAAGGTCATTAGTCTACAGAGACAAGGAAGAGCGACTACGTATGCACCGCTACTGGGGCAGGAGGCGACTCAGATAGGGACTGCTGCTGCAATGAGCGCTAAGGACATATTGGTGCCGAACTTTAGGCAGCATGGGTCTCTGCTGTTCAGGGGACTTTCTCTGTACGACTTTTTTGTATACTGGAAAGGCTATGAGGACGGGCTCGTCTCAACAAAGAAGATGAACTCCACGCCGTACATAGTACCGGTATCTACCCATTTGGTGCACGCCGTAGGGATAGCATTTACACATAAGTATCTTGGAACCGGGGCCTCCGTACTCACATATGTGGGAGACGGGGGGACATCCGAAGGCGATTTTTATGAAGCGCTTAATTTTGCGGGAGTCATGAAAGTGCCCATAGTATTCGTAATAGAGAATAATCAGTGGGCAATATCCACACCGGTCCGTAAACAGACTGCAGCAAGTACGCTCGCACAAAAGGGGATAGCAGCAGGCATGGTGTGTACGCAGGTCGACGGCAATGATGTGATGGCCGTTTACAAGGCGACCAAAGAGAGCCTTGCAAATACCCCTAAGGGACCGTCGCTCATAGAATGTTTAACGTACAGGTTGAGTTTTCACACAACTTCTGATGATCCGACTAAATATAGAACGGAAGCCGAGGTAGAAGATTGGAAAAAAAGGGATCCGATAAAAAGAGTTAGGCTCTATCTTGAGAGCAAACAGCTTTGGAATGCCTCAAAGCAACAGACGATGGAAGACGAGCAGCTGAAAACCATAAATGGGGCAGTGAGCAAGGCAGATACTTTCAAGCCGGATCCAAAGAGCATGTTCGAGACACTTTACAGTTCTATTCCGGATACACTGAAGGATGAAGAGACAGACGCTCTAAATTCCGGTTTTTGGCAGGAAGGTACCAATCCCGTATGATGTCTAACATGGTTGCGGCCATAAACAGTGCACTTGATATATCAATGGAAGAGAACAAAAACGCAGTAATACTAGGGGAAGATGTTGGTAGAGACGGGGGGGTTTTCAGGGTAACAGAAAGATTATTGGATAAGTACGGACCAGACAGAGTGATAGACACTCCGCTATCAGAAACCGGGATAATAGGCACTGCTATAGGCATGGCCCTGAGCGGTCTACACCCGATACCTGAGATACAATTCGCAGGGTTTATGTACTTGGCTTTCGATCAACTCATAAGCCACGCAGCCAGATACCGCACCCGTACGAGATCCACCTGGTCCGTTCCAATGGTCGTAAGAACGCCAGTGAGCGGCGGCGTAAAGACGCTCGAACATCACGCCGAGAGTCCCGAAGCCTATTATTCGCATTCAGGCGGCCTTATGGTGGTCGAGCCATCGAACCCATATGACGCGAAAGGGTTGCTCATAAAAGCGATGCACATGCAGGACCCTGTTTTGTTTTTAGAGCCCACAAAACTGTACAGACTTTTCAGGCAGGAAGTCCCAGACGGAAGTTATGAAGTTCCTATAGGCAAGGCAAGAATCGCAAGACAGGGTAATGTACTTACGATAATAACATACGGAACTATGGTACATGTGGTCGAGGAAGCAGTCTCCAAGAAAGCTGTAGACGCCGAGATAATAGACTTGCGTACCATAAATCCACTGGATGAGAAAACCGTGTTAGACAGCGTAGAGAAGACTGGCCGCGTACTTATAGTGCACGAGGCGCAACTATCATTCGGCGTAGGTGCGGAGATTGCGGCACGTATAGCAGAAAAGGCTATGTTCAAGTTAAATGCTCCTATAATGAGGGTCGCCGCGCCCAGTCTACCATATCCATTTCCTGGATACGAACAGTTCTATGTGCCAAATGTACGCAAAGTATCAATGGCTATAGACAAAATAATGTCGGCGTAATATGAAAGAACTTAAGTTTGTTGATGTCGGCGAAGGAATAACCGAAGGACATATCAGAAAGTGGTTGGTTCTCGACGGTTCCATTGTTAAAGAGGACCAGCCGATAGTAAGGGTGGAAACAGACAAAGCAATAGTAGAAGTGCCAGCACCTGCTGATGGCAAAGTCAAAGTAAACGCAAAAGCGGATACAGATGTTCACCTAGGAGACACGATAGCGTACATCGGCACCGACGAAGAACTCGCTGCCATTGGACCGCAAAGTGCACCACGGAGTGCAAGCGCTATGGAGCCACCCGCTCAAGAGGCAGCGCAACCGGACGTAAATCAGCCGACTGTAGTGCCGAGAGAGGTGCTCGCCACACCATCCGTAAGGAAACTGGCGAGAGAGCTGGGTGTAAACATTGTAGTTGTTACCGGCAGCGGCCCCGCGGGACGAATTACGGAAGCCGATATACAAAACGCCACTAAAACTGTAGGAATGGCTCCTGCATCACAAGAACTGCGCACTCCTGGCACAGGGAATGCCTCGACGGAAAGAATACCTCTTACCCAGATGAGAAAGGCAATCGCGCGAACAATGGAAGAATCATGGAAAATCCCAAGAGCGGTGAGCATGGATATAATGAACGCAATGCCACTCTATAAAGAAGTCGCACGCAGACAGGGCCCTGAAACAGCAAAAAGAATCACGGTCTTACCATTTATAATAAAGGCAACGATAGAAGCATTAAAAGAAAACCCTGCTTTCAACGCCAGTTACGACGCAGCCTCATCTGAGATAGTCCTCAAGAAATACTATAATATAGGACTGGCTGCGGAATCCTCCGATGGATTAAGGGTTGTGGTTATAAAGAACGCAGACAAGAAGAGCATAACCGAAATCGCGACCGAAATAAAGGCACTACACGATAAAATTTCTGGAAACAGGATATCACTCGATGAAATGCGCGATAGCACGTTTACCATAACTAACATAGGTAGCCTTGGCGGTGGGTACCTCTCTGTGCCCATGATAAACCCACCGGAAGTCGCAATACTGGGTGTACACCTGATAAAGGACGCACCTGTGGTCGAGAATGGCGCATTGAAAGTAGGAAAATTACTACCGCTTTCACTATCATTTGATCACAGAGTGGTCGATGGCGCTGACGCCGTAAAGCTAATGAACGGTATAATGAGACGTCTTGAGGACAAGAATTTCCTGAATTCTCAGATATGACCATTATGTATTTTCTTATATGGGGGTTGTAGGTTCGCTGCCTGAGAAGGTGGACTTGGCGGTTATAGGAGGGGGGGTCGGAGGATACGTAGCCGCAATAAGAGCCGCACAACTGGGAATGAGCGTTACTCTGATTGAAAAAAACAAGTTGGGCGGCAATTGTCTAAATTATGCGTGTATACCTTCAAAGACGCTGATACACGTAGCGGATCTATTCTACGATCTGCAGCACTCACAAAAGTTTGGCGTAAACGTCGGTTCTGCAGAGCTCGACGCAAAGACCATGTTTCAATGGCGTTCTGACGTCTCTGAAAAACTGGAAAAGGGCGTAGGATTCTTATGCAAAGCAAACCAAATAGAAGTAATAAAGGGTTCCGCGGCTTTCTCTTCTCCTAGTACACTACAATTGTCAGACGGCACAAGCATAGAATTCAAAAAGGCGATAATAGCAACGGGATCCGAGCCGATTTCATTTAAGGATTTCGCATTCGGTGGTAACATACTAGACTACAAACAGGCCCTGTCTCTTAATAAGATCCCGAGTAGCATGTTGGTGATAGGGGCAGGGTATGTGGGAGTGGAATTGAGCATGCTTTATGCAAAGTTAGGGACTAAGGTTACTATCTCAGCTCGTTCTGATGTGCTGTCACATTTTGACGCGGATGCTACAGAACTCGTGAAAAAGAGAATGAAAGAGCTGGGAATGAATATAAGAACCGGAATAACACAACTTTCAAGAAACGGGGATGAAGTCTCCCTTAGTGATGGCAGTAGCATAAAACCGGAGGTTATAGTCATAGCGATAGGCCTCTCTCCATACACCAAAGACCTAGGACTGGAAAACACCGCAGTTAAATTGGATGACCAAGGATTTATTGCAGTTAACGAGCAGCTAAAGACTGCGGAGCCTAACATTTTTGCGATAGGCGATGTAGCTGGAGGTCCGTTGTTAGCACACAAAGCGATGAGGCAGGGCGTGATAGCGGCGGAAGTGGCATCCGGCATGCCGAGCATATATGACAGCGTCGTGCCGGCAGTAGTGTTTTCAGAACCCGAAATAGCAATCGTAGGAACTCTGGATGAAGCACAAGGACTACGCATAACAAAGTTCCCATTGGGTGCTCTTGGTATAGGGATAGCATTCGCGAAAACAAACGGGTTTGTAAAAGTCGCATACGATAAAAATAATGTTGTAAAAGGGATGGAGATAGTTTCACATAATGCGAACGTTATGATTGCTGAGGCTACGCTCGCAATAGAAATGGGCGCAACGCTTGAGGATATAGCGGATACTATACACGCGCACCCCACTTTCAGTGAGGCTATCGAAGAGGTGACAGAGGGCGCACTCGGCCGCGGAATCCATTTTTTCTACGGAAAAAATACAAGTATAGATAAAGCTGACTAGAAGTTTATTCATTATTGGCCATAGCAGAAAAATCTGTGTCCTTAACTTGTATGTACAGACAGTACCCTAAGTCTCCCTTTAGTTTTCCTGCAAGCTCCTCGCCCGGTATGGCGTCGACTTCCTTTTTGGTGTATACAGGTCTGCGCTTTTCGACCCAGATTTGACCAACATGTCTTGTGGCGCTCGTTGGAGGAGCGGCTTCAGTGCGAACGGCTATCCCAGATTTATTTTCGTAATCGCCGAGCGTAACTTTGTTTAGTATAGCCTTTGCTAGTACTTTTTTTATATACTCGCGCCGCATGCGTTTGTTAAGATAGACATCGCTAAACTTTGTTATAGTGGACAATGCAGGAATATTTTTTAGTGCGTCGTACTCCGTGTAAGTTTTCTTGCCTATTACCCTACTTTTTAACATTACTCTGCTTGCAATCTTATCAACGTTATACGGGTCAACAACGATGAGACCATGCATCAGTGCGCTCTTTACACCCCAGAAAATAGCATGACTAGCTACAACTTTGCCGTCGACATTCACAGTCGACGCTGCGCTGTCGGTTTTCACCGTTTCTATGCCGAGTTCAACCAGAGATTCCTCTATGCACTTCGCAAAATAGTTACGCATCTCGTCAAAATGCAGGAACTTTGCGTCACGTGGTATAGTGAATGAATAAGCTAGACAATTCTCATCGAATTGGACGTGCGAGCCACCGGTTATACGTCTTGCTACGTCGAAACTTCCATCCCTACTTATTATCGCGCTAGTATCTTCCGCATAACCAAGTACAACAGAATCCCTTTCAACGTTCCAAAATCTTATGGTCGCTTTTTTCCTCAGTTCAGAGTGTGCAAGGAGAAAGTCTTCCATTGACATATTGCGCTTTATGGGCAGAGTATCATATCCCCAGTACTCGTAGTCGAATAAACGCTCCATTCCGTATACTGTTATTTCATTATAATAAAACCTTAAACAAAGCCATCGCGACACACTACAACACTGATGATGTGAGCGAGGATTACTTCGACACCTGGTTTATAAGTATGTCGGTCTTCTTTCTAAGCAATTTCCCATAAGCTATGCCTCCGAACACTTGGAACACGCCACCGAAAATGAGCGTGGATGGCAGATAATACTCCATCAAATAACCGGCGAAACCGGACGTCAACTGCGAAAATCTGCTTACTAAACCCACAGTGCTTATGCCAGTACCATAATCGCTAGCGTCAAGGCCTTTCATTGTTATCACCGACCTGAAGGGAGAACCGAATCCGTAAAACAGCGTCCTGATTATGAAAAACAGTCCAGCTAGCCAAAACGTAGGCATCAGTGCTATTGCTATCAGCATCGCACCCTGAAGGACTCTTGTGTTTGAACCAACGGTCAAAGCATCGATATCACGTGAGCGCACGACCCTGGAAGAGTATAGTGCGGCCATCGCCGTTGTAATGTAAGACAGACTGAATAACACTCCTATAATGTAATTATTAACGCCGTATCTAACCGCTAACCAAAGAGGGAAGAGTGGCAATGCCACGCCCAAGCCCATTCCATTTATTAGATTCGCAAGGCCTATTCTAGCGACGTAATTACCGCTCTCTCTTTTCAGAAACATGTGTCTCTTCAACGGTGCTCGCTTCTCTTTCAAGAAAGAGAGTGATGCTACAGATACAGCTAAAAGTAACGCACTTATACCGAAAAGAACCCTGAAAGCGAGAACGGGACCTAGCGCACCAGAAATAAAGTATTCGGAGGCTAATAAGATTCCTCCAAACACGGCGGAGAACCCAGCAACCGCATTAATCGCCGCGATCTTACTAACACGTTCTTTTTCTTTATTCCAGTTTCTTGCTATGAACGCCTGCGAATTCGGAGAAAATGAACCTCGCAGACCGCCCGCTACACCGCTTATCCCACTAACAATAACACCGACTATTATCACCGGCCGGTAAACTGTTAGGGCTATCAAAGTTAAACCAACGAGCGGGAGAAGTTCGCCGAGTACCAGCGTTTTTTGGAATCCAATTCTGTCGCCCAACATACCAAGCAAAAATGATATGGCGGCATTAAAAAATATGACAAAGAAGTATATAATACCTATGAACACGAGCGAGTAGTGTAACGTTGCCAGATACAATGGAAGGGCCAGCGTAGCGAATATAAGCGCAACGCTTCTGAACGCCCTAGAGAGAATCAAGAACATAAATGTCCGTCTTAGTACGTTGTCTGTCAAAATCATATGGCTTAATTCATTCTCTGATATAAAAGATAATTTATGTCGTAAATCTGTTATTGCGGGCGATTCGCGACTTTACGCGCCTTAAATATTATTGTTGGTCCTATTAACCTTACAAGTTTTCTGCGGTACCCAGGTCCCCAAAATTTATCGTCCAGGTCCAGTGGTTCTATTATAGTTTCGACGTAAAACCCTGCTTTTACTAAGTCATTGTAAATATCACTCACCTTTCTTTTGTACATTATGAAAGTGTGTTTACTGCCGTCTGGCCATTTCTCTGTTTCTTTAAATTTCCCGATTCGATAGTAACTATCGCTCATGCGCAGATCGGTAGAGCTCATGGTCAGGTAGAATGGGTGATCCAAGCTGAAAACCAGTAAGCCCTTGTCTTTAAGTAAGCTATATAGCCTAATGAAAAGCTTTATCAAGTCCTTTGCATATTGGAGGGCAAATACGGAGATTACAACGTCGTATTTCTTTAGCTTAAGTTTACTGATATCGGCAAATGAACTTCTTATAAATTCTACGCGTACGTCATTTTTCTTTGCTAGACTACGAGCGTATTCAAGCTGTTTATCGGAGATATCTATCCCCGTGCATTCGGCTCCAGCCTTTGCTAGTGCTATGGAGCACTGTCCTCCCCCGCAACCTACTTCCAACACGCGCTTTCCTTTTACTCTACCGATTAGCTTTAATTTCCTCTCGGTGGACCCGAAAGGACCGTACCTAACGGTTTCCGGCTTAGTATCGTTAAGCTCAGTCTGATAGTACTCAGAAGCCTCATTCCACCACTCTTTGATTTCATTATCGTCAGATTTCATTCTCCTTTTTATTTTTCTACGTTTTTAACGATTTTCCCTTAGGCATAAATCGTCTGCCGTCTCTGCGCTTCCCTTCTCTTAGGAATGCGATAATAGCAGCTACGACTAGTAGTCCGGCGGAGATGTATGTAATGCTTTTGAAACCGGCGATAAACGACGAGCCAACTAAGTTTGGAAAGAAAGAACTGCTACTAAAAACCTTTACAACGTCAGCTGAAATGTTTTGCGGTACTATCGATCCTACGGAAGACAATAATCCTAGCGTTGGGTTGTACCCCAACAGGGCAGAAAATAAGGAGGTAGAAGCTGATGGCATATAAGCGCTGAGGTCTTGGCTTATCTGGACCGCTTGCGATGGTGGCAGTCCAACTCCCTGTAGACTTGACGCTACATACATCACCGAATTCGAAAGAAAGGCCAGCGACATGCTAGTTATTATTATCGTAAAGTAAAACGCTAGACTCGCTGCGCCGGCGGAATTCATCAGGGTAGCTCTCATTCCAGATGCGACGCCTCTCTTCTCCTCCGCAACAGAACTCATTATATCTGCCGTGTTGGGTGCAGCGAACATACCCTGAGCTGCGCCTATTATGAATAAAATAGATGCGAACGTGACATAATCAAAGTTATATGGTAGAAATGAGAGGGCTATAAAACCTAGTGCCGAAATCGCCAGACCAGACGTGGTTAGAATCTTGCCTCCGAATTTATCTGAAAAGAAGCCGCTTATAGGTCCTAGAATCACGAAACCTAACATAAACGGTATTAGGTATACGCCGGACCAAAACGGTGTAGAAGAATAACTATAACCATGTATGGGCAGCCAGATACCTTGTAAAAATATGACCACCGTAAGCATTAGTCCTTGTCTGGCAAGTGACGAAACGAGATTTGCAATATTACCTGACGCGAAATCCCTTATCCTAAACAGACCCAGCTCGAACATTGGATTCTTGATCTTTGACTCTGCGTATACAAAGAGCAAAAGCAGTACGACCCCGGAAATTATAGAGACCAGAGTAAAGGGATTTCCCCATCCCGTGGACGAACTACCGTAAGGTAAAAGACCATAGGTTATTCCAATCAGGAGAAGCGATAGTCCCGCGGCGAATAGCACATTTCCGATTATGTCGATTCTGGCGCGAATCAGTTTGCCCACGTCTCTCAGCGATATGTATGACCATACAGTCCCCACGATACCGAAAGGCACATTGAAAAGAAAGACCAAATGCCAATCGTATGAGGCTAACACGCCGCCCACTACCAGACCTATGAAACTTCCAGCTACCGCGGATACTTGGTTTATCCCCAAGGATTTTCCTCTTTCGCGCACGGGAAAGTAATCCGTCAGGATGGCTGCGCTGTTGGCAAACAGGAATCCACCGCCGACCCCCTGCAGGATTCGCACTATTATAAGTGCGAGTACGCCGTTGTCGCCCCTCACAACGAGCGAGATTATGTACAGGAGGATGGATGCAGCAGTGAATATTGCGAACCCCAGTCTGTAAAGTCTAACCCTGCCGTATATGTCTGATAGTTTACCGAAAGTCACAAGTAAGACTGCAGTGACTATCATGTACCCCATTATAAGCCATATAAGATACGTTATGCCGTCGGGCTGATTTGGATTGAAGCCTATACCGTTGAATATGGCCGGAAGCGCTATCAGCAGCATTGTACCGTTTATACTGGCCATAAGCGCTCCAAGGGTCGTGTTAGACAGCGCTATCCACTTGGCTTCCATGACACTTATTACGTATTAATAGGAACTTTTATGCTTTCTGGATACACGAAGACGCTAATCTTTAAGCAGCTTCCACGAAAGAATTATACTTATAGCGCCGAGCGCTACGGCGAATATACTTAGATATGCGAAATCGTATATTATCGGTGTCGATGACGGTATACCTAAGAGTGCATTTCTGCCTATATTTATTGCAAAGCTCACGGGATTAACACTTGCAACCGCCTGTAACCAGGAAGGCATCTCTGATACTGGAAAGAACGCATTGCTCATGAAAAGCAGTGGAAGATTCAGCAAATTCGCTATGGCCATCTGAGACTGCCAGTCTTTGGAGTGCAACGCTAGCAGTACGAATAATGAGGACATTCCGAAGCCCAAAAGGAACAGGGCTCCGAATGTGACTATTACGCTCCAGGTATTAACGTAAGTCAGTGTCATACCCAGTATAACAGCGATAACTAACACTATGACCGCCTGTGCCAACGACCTTATTACGCCGTTTAATATCTTAGCCACGACTATCGAACCACGCGGCACCGGAGTGGTAAGCAGCTTATCAAGAAATCCGAATCGTCTGTCCCATACGATAGACATCCCGCTCATCATAGAAGTGAAAAGTACGATGAATGCCAACATGCCAACAGCCAAAAAGGAGAAATAACTCGTAGTGCCAAACGTGTTAGTCAGCAAAGTGTTACCTAGGGAGTTTAAGACCGATTGCGGTATATTCAAACCCGGTATGTTAAATGATGTACCTGTAAAAATTTTACCAAGGTTAAACGCGTTGCCGAAAAGACCTAGCCATACTACTGGCTGTATAAGCGAGATTAAGAGAATCGTTGGCGCCAAGTACCATTTTTTCAGGTCACGATTCGTAAGCGACCAAAGACCCCTCAAGAAACGCGAGAGTAATCTTGTCTCCAATACTTTCTCAGATGCAGTTTCACTGGTTTCCATGTCAACTCCTACTAAGTCTCATGGTCCTGCGCTGAGCCATCATGTCCCCGGCGCTAGCCTCTTCTTCTCTCAAAGATCTACCTGTATATTCCAAATAAACCTCATCGAGCGTTGGCTTTGTCATGGATAATTTTGTAACCTGATAGCCTTTAGAGGATATGAGAGTTATCAATTTTGGCGCAATAGTTTCCGCCGCTTTTACTTTTATTCTGTACTCGTCGCTAATCTTCTTAACGGTTTTTATGCCCTTGACTTTTTTTAGAAGGTTACTAAGGTCCGTATTCTTATCGTTTATGGCGAGTTGTATTATATCGCCACCGATACTGGCCTTTAGATCACTAGGTGAGTCAATCTTTATTATTTTTCCATGGTCTATTATAGCAACACGATCGCATAACGAGTCCGCCTCTTCAAGATAATGTGTAGTCATGAAGAGCGTCATTTTGTAGTCGTTCTTTAATTTCTTTATATAATTCCATACCGCTGTCCTTGTCTGTACATCGAGGCCCAGAGTGGGCTCATCCAAAAAGAGTACTTTAGGATGATTTACAAGCCCGATAGCTAGTTCGAGTCTTCTCCTCATGCCTCCGGAGTATGTTGACACTTTTCTTTTTGCTGCAGAACTAAGTTCCACTAGGTCCATAAGTTCTGCAATTCTCTGTTTCGCCGCTTTCCTAGGAATACCGTATAAATCGGCCATAAGAAGAGCATTATCAAATCCTGTCAAGTCTTCATCAGCAGTAAATTCTTGGGGTACCACACCCACCGATGCCCTCACCTTTGCTGCGTCGTTTTTTACGCTATAGCCGAATATGGTGGCATCACCACTGCTAGGAGAAAGCAACGTGGTAAGCACTTTTATGGTGGTGGTCTTCCCAGCACCGTTTGGGCCCAGAAATCCAAAAATCTCGCCCGTAAAAACGTCAAAACTTATCGCGTCTACCGCGACGAACCCCTTGCCAAAAAACTTTGAAAGCTTCCTTACGGATATTACCTTTTCCTTCATAATCACTTCTTATACACGCTATTGAGTTTATCGATTACTTTCTTTATCGCGTCCAATGATTCCTTATCTTTTATCTGGCCTTTCTTCTCAAGAAGGAATTCGGAGTAATTTTCCAGATCTTCTATCGTTTCTCGTATATTCGCGTTGCTATCGGTATTTATGAACCTAGCGGCGTTCTTCCAAGGAAACCATGATTGATTTAGATACTCCTCACCCCTATTTGTTATAGAATATAATTTTCTGCTGTTTTTCTCATTCATTTTTATATAACCATCGGACGAAAGTTCTCTCAGCGTAGGATAAATGCTGCCTGGTGAGGGATTCCAAAAGCCGAAACTCATGTTGGATATCTGGTCTATTATATCTGATCCACTGGACGGTTTTTTGGACAGAGTTACGAGTATCCAGTATCTCAGGCCGAAGCCGCGAGACGCGTGACACCTAAGTTTCCTAAAAATGAAATTTTTGCCGTCGTCCATCATATAATATCGGTAAGAGATATCGTTTATAGATATAATCTGAATATAAAGCTTTCTGTCCGTGTGTGCTCGCGCTTAAGCTTTTATACTTTCAATTTTCACTATTACTTCGTGGTAATATGAGGAATGAAGCAAGTTCGTTGGAAAAGAGGCTGTTGCGCGTATCTGACGCCAGAGTGTGTGAGACGATAAGAACACTGGTAGACGACGAGCTGACGGTAGGCTACTATTCCGGTAGAAGAATCAAATTTACTTCCCACGCAATGGCGCAACACATCAATAGGCTCGTACCACAATCATACATATTAGAAGCAGTAAAGAGTTACTTGAATAAAAGTAGCATGTATACCATAAGAAAGGCGAAAATAACCGGGGCATACGAACTTAAGTACAAAAAGAGAACACCTGACAGAGATTTAGTAATCGGAGTGATCTACAAAGACAGCGGGGATGAATTCACTCTGTTAACTGTATACCCTCTCGAAAGCATGTCCGGAAACCATATTTTCCTATATGATGAGTTTGCTGAAGGAAATAGCAAACAGGCAAGTGCGTGTAAAGAACTAAAGAAAGACAAATTAATCTGGTCGTACTAAGGACTACGTCTTTCCGTTTCCAACAGTGCGTCTTCTAGCCATACCGAAGGGTTTGAAAATCTTGCCGTTACCAGTAAAAAACTTTGAAAAAAATTCTACATATACCAAACGCGCACCTTGTATACCTGCTTCAAACAGTGCTATGAGTATGTTAAATAACTGGCCCAGGATTAATATAGCGCTCCCAGCCACCGCTAAAAGCACCTGGGATTTAAAGTCTGACAGGAACACGATATCTATAACCTGCGCGAGTATTACAGATGTAAGGAGTATCCCAACCAGTCGAATATATGATAGTATGTGACTTATAATGGATGGAATTTCTATCACGGATTCGAAGCCTTCCCCGAGAATAACGACCGTAACTCCTATGAACATAAGTGCATAAGACACAAGAGCGTTTACATCTAGCGGACTTGATTTACTTAGAAGATTCAAACCGAATATAGTTACACCAAGAGAAGTAGCCAGCCAACCCAATCGACCAGCCGCTCTTTTCTTATCGTCAAGGGCCAATCTATTAATTGCACCCAATAAAAATCCGAAACACACCATGAAGACACCTATCCAGCCAGCCACCAAAATTAAGGTTCCAACTCCGTTCTCTACGTTGAATAATGTGGGAAACGGTAGCTTAAAGCCGAAAAATTCGTTGAACAACAACCCGAAGCCTATCGCTATCGCAGACCCCACAACTACGGATTTGGAAAGTATCAGCAAACCATTATTACTTACAATGGAATGTATGAAGCGAGAAAGCCAGCGCGGGAAGTGACTGTGCTTCGGGGGATGCTTTATTCTGTTTATGACCCACGCGAACACTAACAGCATGAACAGTCCGTAACCCGCATCACCCACCATCAACCCAAAAAATATCGGAAAGACTATCCCAAGTATTATAGTTGGATCTATCTCGTTACTTTTAGGTATAGAGTAAAATCTTACAAATGACTCGAAAATCTGGAAACTCCTAGGATTACTAAGCTTAGTTGGTGGCAGCTCATCAGTGTCTATCTTTTCCATCACGAGTTTTTTATCAGTTACATCCGAAAGAAGCGTGAAGGTCTTATCGAAATTTTTATCTTCAATCCAACCCTCAATTACGACAACCGAGGAGGTGCTTCCAAATTTATTGGCGGCTTCTATTTTTTCGTTCTCTATCTCTAGTTCTTCACGTATGGCGCTAACTATTCCTAAGAATCTTTTAGAAAACGCCCCAAGTTTTCTTTCTATCACTGCATTCCTTGCTTTTAGATTGGCAATATCACGCATAAGTGACTTCCTGAGCTCATGCGGGCGCCCGCTCATTCTGGGGATCGCTTCTATCTTTAGATTTGATTGCCTACATTCTCTCGCAAATTCTTCCCTGCCCGTCTTCCTCATCGTAACGATTAAAGCTCCGTCGAGTGGAATAACTTTGTATCTGTCCAAATCATCAAAATGCTTTACCCTCTCTTTTTCTGGAGTGTACACTAAGAAGGATGACAGCGGTTTTGAACTTAACACGGCCAAATCAAACTTAAATTGCTTAAGTTTCAAAACCAACGCAAGTTTATCGCCTTCTATCTTTATCATAGCTCTGTTGGAATCACGTTGCTTTATGAGCTCGGCAAGCTCCCTATCGGCCTTGAATCTCGAGGCAGAATCTAGGACCGCTTTTAGATTCCTAAAGTGAACGCGTCTTTCCCCGCGCCCCCCAACTAATGCGTTCTCTATAGACCTAAAGCGCTGAAGTTCGTGTACTACTATGTCGTAATTTCCGGCTTCGAAATTTGAAAGCTGGTTTTTTTCTTCGTTCATTAAGGGTTCTATGTGCAGAACCAGCGAATCGTTGAGTGCATTTAGGCAGTCTTCGTACCTGTCCTTCGTTACGACAATCCGAATCTTTATCAGCTTAGCTGGTTTTAGCATCACAGATCAAATTCCTCTTCAAAAGCTTCGGTTATTACGCCCACGAATGCTTTCTCGTCTATAGTCTTCAGACTCTTTATTTTGTTATTGGCAGCTTCTATAATTTTCCTCTTTTCGAGCGCCGCTTGACTTCGTGTGGTGGCCATGGAGGTTGAATACAGCATCTCAACACTCGACTTCGCTTCTCTCTTTATCCTTTCTGCTTCTATTTGTGCATCCTCTACTAATCTTTTTGCCTTAGTCTCCGCACCTTTCACGCTCCTAGCAGCCTCTTCCTCCGCCAACTTTATCCTCGAGAGAGTAAGAAGCTCCTTATCCATACTGCCTCAAAAATAACAGAATAATCAGCACAAACGACGCTGTTATGTTCACAGTTAGAGTAATCCGTCTTATCAGTGCAAACTTCTTTACTTTATCCATTTAGTTTCCTCTTTATGAATTTAAGAGCTACAATCTGGTCCTTTTCATAATCATCAAGCCTCTGCTTTATGTAGGAAACTTTTGCTGCCAGTTTTGGTATGATACTGTACTGCAATGCGTTTGTCCTTCGATTTATCTTTTGTATCTCCCGCAGCAACGTGCGCAAATCCTCCTCTTTTTGCGAAACGCTTATTATTATGTCTAACAGACTTCTGTAAGCGATTCTAGCGTCGCCGATGGGTATCGGTACCGATAAAATATTCTCTACGCCGAGATCAGCGCGCTTGTTAAGCCTGACATCGGGCAGGCGTATGCCCATAACATCCGATGCTGATAAATCAACCTCCATCTTTGCGCTTTCTTCAGCCACCATTTCCATATTAAGTCTGCCGCTTATAGTTTCAGCTACTTTTGTGCTTTCAACGGCTTTTTGCAGTGCAATTCTCATATCTTTTCTGATAGCGGTTATCTCTTTTGCGATTTCGAAGAAAGATTTTACAAGACGACCCCTCTTCAATTTTAGCAGTTCAAGCCCACGGTTTGCGGCTTTCATCCTGATCTTAGTCTTTATCAGCTCTAATCTAGTTGTCTTAAGGCTAGCCGTGTTATTTTTCCCATTGGCCATATTTTCGTATCTCCGAGTCCTTTAGTCTCTTCATTTCATTCTTGTCCAGTAAACTTAACAGTCTCCAACCGATGTCAAGGGTTTTTGAGATGTCTCTGTTCTCTTCATAATCCTGAGTTATGAACTCCTCTTCAAACTTATTCGAGAACTCAACAAATTTCTTATCACTCTCAGTAAGTGCTCCCTCCCCAACAACCTGCGCGAGATTGTGGAGGTCCTTGCCTCGTGCATACGATGCGAAAAGCTGATTGGATAGGTCCCTGTGATCGTCCCTGGTCTTGCCTTCGCCTATGGCCTGATTCATAAGCCGCGATAGCGAGGACAGTACGTCCACGTTTGGGTATATGCCTTTTTTATCCAACTCACGACTCATGACTATCTGACCTTCCGTTATGTATCCAGTAAGGTCCGGTATTGGATGAGTTATGTCATCTCCCGGCATTGTAACTATCGGGAACTGTGTTATCGAACCTTTCTTATCTTTGATCTTACCAGCGCGCTCGAATATACTAGCAAGATCTGTGTACATATACCCTGGATAGCCCCGTCTGCTCGGCACTTCATCCCTCGCCGCGGAGATCTCTCTCAATGCTTCAGCATAATTTGTCATGTCAGAAAGGATAACCAATACGTGCATATCCATTTCGTAAGCCAAATATTCTGCCGCAGTCAGTGTCATTCTCGGCAATAGTAATCTTTCGACGGAGGGGCTTGACGCCAAATTTAAGAATGCCACGGTTCTTCCCAAAGAACCTGACTTCCCAAACTCTTTTCTGAAGAAATTGGCCTCCTCGCTTGTCAGTCCTATACCGCCGAAAACTACGGCGAACTTTTCACCCTTTCCTAGTGTCCTCGCCTGTCTGACTATCTGTGCCGTCAAATCATTGTGTCGTAAGCCAGAGGCCGAAAATATTGGCAGTTTTTGTCCTCGCGCCAGCGTGTTCATGCCATCTATTGCAGATACGCCGGTTTGTATGAACTCTGAGGGCTCATCCCTAGAATAAGGATTTATCGGCATCCCATTTACATCCATTAAATTACCGCCGTAAATGCTTGGTCCCCCATCAATCACATTTCCATTTCCGTCAAAGATTCTACCTAGAATATCGGAAGACATCGGGATCTTCGCCGTATCTCCCGTAAGTCTCACTTTAGTTGATTTTGTGTCCATGCCAGAAGTACCACCAAATGACTGGATTACGGTAAACTTTTCTCCGGCATCGAGCACCTGTCCTTTAACAACACTCCCATCGGCCAATTGTACCTCGGCAATCTCATTGTAAGCCGCCCCAGCCACATTTTCCAGAAATAAAAGGACATTTGTGACCGTTCTTACAGTTCTATAGTATACATCACTCATATCATCACTTTCGTGTAAGCACTTCACCTAGCGCTTTTTCATACTGCCTTATATAGGTTTCCATTTCATCATCCTTTACGAATTTCATCTTGGCTAACATCTCTTTTGCTTTTATACCCTGAAAATTGGAAACAGGGGCGCCCCCATCGACAGCTTCCTTTTCGACAAGGAAGAGACGCCCAATAGCATTAAGCATAAGATACTGCTTTTTCATCGAAGAAAACGTATCCACATCATCGTACGCGTTTTGTTGGAGGAAATCTTCGCGTATAACTTTAGCAACATCTATTACAAGCTTATCGCTCTCAGCCAATGCATCGTAACCTACCAATTGAACTATCTCATTTATTTCGGCTTCTTTCGCCAGAATGCTAGATATCTCTTTTTTCAGTGCTGCCCAGTCCTCACCAAATTCTTTTGCGTACCATGCCTGCAAGTATTTTTCGTACTGCGAGTAGCTGTTCAACCAGTTTATGGCAGGGAAGTGCCTAGCATTGGCCAAGCTAGAATCGAGCGCCCAAAACACCCTAACAGTCCTAAGAGTCGCTTGAGAAACCGGTTCTGAAATATCCCCTCCGGGAGGAGAAACTGCGCCAACTATGGTTATGGAACCGGTTTTACCACCCAACGTTTTAACCCGACCCGCTCTTTCATAGAATTCTGCTATCCGGGTGCTCAAGTAAGCAGGAAATCCTTCTTCCCCGGGCATTTCTTCCAATCTCCCCGATATTTCCCTAAGTGCCTCGGCCCATCTAGACGTACTATCTGCCATTACGGCGACGTCATATCCCATATCCCTGTAATACTCTGCGATAGATACACCGGTGTAGATGCTTGCTTCTCTGGCGGCAACCGGCATATCAGATGTGTTAGCTATAAGTATTGTTCTTTCCATAAGTGACCTACCGCTCTTGGGATCTTTGATAGTTGGAAAAGTAGTCAGTATCTCTGTCATTTCATTGCCTCGTTCCCCACAGCCTATGTAGACTATTATGTCTGCGTCTGACCATTTTGCTAACTGGTGCGCTATTATTGTTTTGCCACTTCCGAATGGCCCGGGCATGGACGCCGTGCCACCCTTCGCTACCGGAAATAGGCTATCTATTACCCTTTGACCGGTTATCAGAGGCATCTCTGCGGGTTCCTTTTCTCTGACGGGTCTCGGTTTCCTAACCGGCCAATTCTGGAATAGGGTAAGGGGGACTTTTACGGTAGAGCCCTCTTCCTGTATAAATGCAAACTTTTCATCCAACGAAAACTCGCCTTCCTTAAGTTCGGATAGCACGCCGTTCAAACCGATCGGCACCATAACTTCGTGGCTTATCAGTTCTGTTTCTCTTATTTCTCCGAGTATGTCTCCAGCAGATACTGTCTCTCCATTTTTAGCCTTAGGAATGAATTTCCATTTTCGCCGCATATCGAGAGCGTTTACGTAAACCCCTTTCTTTATAAAATCGCCGGCGACTTTTTGTATCTGGTCAAGGGGCCTCTGTATCCCGTCAAAAGTGGAGCCGATCAAACCCGGGCCCAATTTAACTGAAAGGGGAGCATGTGTGTTCTCAACCATTTCGCCCACTCTAAGACCCGTCGTATCCTCGTATACCTGAATCGTTAATTTATCGCCGGTTATCTTAATTATTTCTCCGATCAACGCGTCCTTGCCCACTCTAACTATGTCATTCATTTTTGGACTGTCTACGTTATCCGCTTCTATAACAGAACCCGCTATACGGATTATCCGTCCCTTAACTATTTCGTCGCCCATATCTCAACACCCAAAATCCTCTTAACAAGTACTTCCAATGGTTCATAATTCTCATGCGCAATCAAGGATGGAATGAATATTACTATAGGCTTTAAAGAGCTCTCCGCGAGGTAGAGGGTTTTTCCATCAAACACATCTTTAGCATCTTCTGATAGTAACATCAGATCATATGATTTTGATATCATAAGTTTAATGAATATCTCCTTTACATCTTTGTCGCTTGCTATAAACACATTCCTTATACCTAGAAGCTTGAAGCCCAATACCAATTCCCTTTCGCCTATAACTGCAATCCTGTCCGTTTTCATGTTTACTGCATGTACTCTGACATTCTCATAAGATTAATCTTTTCCGCGGTTATATCGTAATTTCTCTTGAACCATAGCAATCTTATCTCCTGTCGTTCCGCCTCAGACCGCAGTATGAAGTAAAGTATGTAACTGAGGGAAGCAGCGGAACGCCTAAATAGGGGCGCATACTTTTTGTATAGCTCGCGGTATATCGCCATCTCTATGTAACTTATGAATCCCTCCTTTTCATACAACTTAATTGCATCGTCTATTTCATAAGGTATTTTCGTTCTTATTTCACTGGATCCGGATGCTATAGAAGCCAGCGTTCCTTCTTTTATAAGGCCGCCATTTATGCGCTCGATAGCCTCGTTATTTCTTTCGCTTCTTACGGCTATTGCATTGATTATATTGCGCAGGTCTATGAGCTCTCTCAGGAACTCTATTACCGGTCCCTCATCCCCATTGTAAAACCTAAATTTGTACAGAAGATTCTCGTAATACGCCTGTTCCAGCCGAAACATCGATTTGTCGACATCTGATGTTGATTTTATGGAGTTCACCGCTTCTAGAAGTTTGGTCCCATACCAGTACTTAACCGCTAACTCCACAACTTCCTCCACAGTTTTCTGGTTTATCAGATTTGAATAATCCTCCTTACTGATTGCCCCACCCAGCATCCCCAAGGGTAGACTCCTGTCTACAAGCAGAAACACATCTGTGCTGGATATATCATAATTCAGAATTTTTGAATACAGAATCAGTTTTATGTTGTCTATGTCCCATTTCTGTGCGTAAGCGAACAGTAACTCCCGGGCCGGACCAGAAGCGTAGCGTATTACCTTTCCAACCATTTTCATCATGTGCGCATTAAGCACTATTTCCACGAGATCCGGCATCTTGTAAGCACTGGAAAACGCGTCTATCTCCTCCCTATAACTTGTGTTACTGAGCATATGCAAAAAATCCTCCTTGCTTTTACCTTCTAGCTGGTAGAGGGTATCGCGTGTGAGGAAATCCTGGGATAATGCTTTTAATCTCCCGTAAAGGCCAGTATAAGTCGCATCCATCTCAATCCTCCATTCTGGATACCAGTTTCTCGGCTACCCTGTCTTTCACTTTATTCAGTAGACTCTCCAGAGAGAAGTCTATTTCCCTGAAACCATCCGCTGATACGACTTTTATACCGC
>JAJYWD010000026.1 GCA_021791655.1 Nanobdellota archaeon
CCGTCTTCCCCTCATACAAGGGATACCCAGGAGATTATCTCATCCTCCCCGACCAGTCCCACGATTTCATCCTCACCAATGCCTGTCCCAACGGCACGGGGCACTTCTCATCCACGGTGACCGTGTCATACACCGAAGTCGGTCAGGTGTTCCCAGGTCCCTACCAGTCCACTGGCACAGTAGCAGGGTCGTCTGTAAAACAGTATGATTTTTATGGGAGTACCTTGGTTGCATTCTGGCCCATGGCTGAAGGTTCTGGTACGACATTATATGATATCTCCGGAAATGGACTTACTGGAAATGTAGGTACGCGTACTGCCGGGACATTTTCTTGGGTTAATGATCAAAGGACTGGATATCCTTCGGCTACAATAAGTTATACCACCTCACAGAATTGCGCAGGTCAAGGTTTTGATATAGGTTCGACCCTCAATTCGGCTACACTACCTATCTCTTCGCCTCTTTATCATCTCCCGATTACCGTAGCTTTTTGGTTATATCCAACTGAAAATATAACGAGTGGAAATTATAATCCGTGGACTTATGTATTCACCCAAGATTTTGGTGGCAGCAATAAAACCGGTTTTTTCTTTACTGCTAGTACAACATTTGCTGAGAATTGGGGCTTTATAGCCGGCGAGAGCGAGGGGACTCTCGCGACAAATAAGATTATAGGCACGCCGGATGGGCCTTCATTAACATTCGATAAATGGCACCTTCTTGTGGGCGTCATAAACGCGACTGGTATTTATGAATATCAAGATGGCATTTACATAGGAAATAGCATATTCAATAGCGGCTACTCTTATCAACCTCCGACTTCCTCAGATAATATTGTTTTTACCCGCGGGGGTTGTGGTCAGGCAGGATCCTACCAAGACGCTGGCGCTTGGAGCGCTTCTTGGACGCCTTCTGAAGTGTCCGCCTTTTATAATTCAGTGACACCAAACTTAGAACAGTAAAGCGTTATCGGAATTGCGGAAATCGTAGCTCAAATTCAAAGGAAACTGTGTGGTTGCGCCTAACCTGTTTAGCCATTCAGTGTAAGTAAAACTATAACTCCTCGTCCTGCTCTCTATAATAAGAAAAGCTTTATATAGGGGATTATTCTTAATACTATAAATCAATCAATAGAAGGTGATAAAAATGGTAGAAGGAAAACCGCACATGAATCTTATATTCATAGGGCACGTAGACTCTGGAAAGTCAACAACCGTAGGTAGGCTTCTTTATGAGGTCGGCAGCTTTAGCGAGCAGGATAGGGCTAAGATACAGAAAGAGATAGAGACACTCGGTAAGGTAGAATTTGAGTTTGCTTATTTCCTAGACACCTCTGGAGAGGAGAGAAAGAAAGGAGTAACCATAGACCTTAGTCATGTCAAGCTTTCGACGGAAAAATACGATTTCACAATAATCGACGCCCCTGGACACGTGGACTTCATAAAGAACATGATAACGGGTGCATCCGAAGCCGACGCGGCGGTGCTAGTCGTAGACGCGAAAGAGGGCGTGATGCAGCAGACTAGGGAGCATGTTTACCTGGCCAGAGTATTCGGTGTAAAGAACCTGATGATTGCACTTAACAAGATGGATCTTCTAAAATACGACGAAGCAAAGTACAAAGAGGTAAGGGACGCCGTAATAAAAGCCGTAAAAATTTCTTATCCAAACGCTGAAAGCTTTAATTACATACCCATAGCCTCAAAGGAGGGTGCGAACCTAACGAAGAGGAGTGACAAGATGCCTTGGTATACTGGACCTACGCTGTTGGAAGCCCTCAATGCGCTGCCAGTACCAGAGAGACCTACGCAATTGGCACTTAGGGTCCCAATCGAGGATGTTTATTCGATACAGGGCGTCGGAACAGTACCGGTCGGTAAAGTTGTGAGCGGTATAATGAAGCCCGGCGACAAAATAATATTTGAGCCTTCCCATGTTCAGGGGGAGGTAAAATCTGTGCAGATGCATTATCAAAATCTTGATCAAGCTCTGCCCGGCGACAACATAGGTTTCAACGTTAGGGGAATAGAAAAGGATCAGATAAAGAGAGGTGATGTCGCAGGTTTAGTGTCCGCGCCGCCTGCGGTGGTCACCGAATTTACGGCACAGATTATAGTACTTTACCACCCGACGGCCATTTCGGCTGGATATAGTCCGGTTTTGCACACGCACACCGCCCAAGTGCCAATAAAATTCAAGAAAATACTTAAGAAGCTTGACCCTAAGACGGGTAACACTCTTGAGGAGAATCCCGCCACCATAAAGCAGGGCGATGCGGCGATAGTGGTCCTTGAGCCACTTAAGCCACTTTCCATAGAGAAGGCAACGGACATTCCGCAGCTAGCAGGATTTGCGATAAGAGATATGGGAGCAACCATAGCCGCTGGTAGATGCATAGACTCTGTAAAGAAAGTGTAATTAAAAATAGTCTGAGATTTTTTGGGCTTTAAATCTGATACCTGGTTGTATCACCCGCTGACGGAACTGGGCTTACTCTTCCGCCTTCGTCTTCGCACCGTTCTGTACGGAGACTGCTTCGGCCTTTGCTTTAATCGGTGTCTTTTTGGTTTTTTCGGTATCTTTCTTCTTGCACTTGGGATTTACGCAGAAAATATACACTCTCCTGCTTTCTTTGCCCTTCCACTCTATCATGTGGATGCCGCATTTCGGACAGGTCTGTGGCGAGATTGTCATGTAACCTGATTGCGGTAGGGGCATGCCGAAGTGACATTTTGGATAGTCGGCACATCCGACGAATCGCTTGTGCGTCCTTCTTGATATTACCATCTTGAGTTTGCCGCCGCTGCTCGGGCACGTGCCGAAGATGTACTGCTGTAGGAGAGCTTTATGCATTAGTTCCTTTATCTGGCTTTTCTTCTCCATCAGCTTCCTGAGTAGGTCCGAAATTATCACTCGTGACTCGTTCACCACTTCCTCCTTGCTCTTCTTGCCTTCCTCTATAAGTTTCATTTCCTCTTCTAAGTTGGCTGTGAGTTCTGGACCAGTGAGTTCCTTGCTTATCTTCTCCAGATTCGCGATAACAGCGAACGCAACCTCGTTCGGTATGAGTGTCCTGCTTGAGGATATATATCTCCTGTCCATCAGTTTCTTAAGCATTTCCGGCCTTGTCGCTTTTGTGCCTAGTCTTAGGTCCTCCATCACCTTGAGTATTCCTCCCTGTGAGTATCTGGATGGCGGTGCTGTTTCTTCCTCTGCCTCCTTTATGCTGGTTACCGATGCCGCTTCGTTTTCTTTCAGTTCTGGCAGTATGTTCTCCTCATACTTTGCATAGGTATAAACTTCGCGCCAGCCATCAACTATGCTTCGCGTGCCGTGCGAAACGAATACCTTGCCGCGTATATCTAACTTGACTGTGACATTTTCCTCCTTTGAACTATCGTACAGCGTGGCCATGAATCTCCTGGCGATAAGATCGAATATCTTTGCTTCCTGCGGGGTAAGTTTATCGTTCGGAAGCTTGACCGGATGTATCGGAGGGTGATCCTTTGCTTCCTTACCCTTTGTCGGGTGGAGTGGCGCCATCTTTATCTTTTGCACGTATTTGTCGTAGCTGCTACTCTTTCCGAGTTCATTCAGTATCTCCTTTAGATCCAGCGTCGGCGGGTATGTCTCGCTGTCCGTACGTGGATAAGAGACGTAGCCTTTCATGTAAAGCCCTTGTACGATCCTCATCGCATTCGGTACGCTGAAGCCCGTCGCAGCCGCGCTTCTTAAGAAATCAGTGGTGTTGAACGGTTTAGGTGGCATTACATCTCGTATTTTCTTGACTATGGAAATTACGGTAGCCTTTTTGCTGCCCTTTACTTTGCGCACCTCGTCCGCTGCGTCTTTTTCGAATATTTTATCCTTCTCGTACTCTGCCGTGAATTTTTTATTCTTGCTCTTTAGCTCGGCAGAGAAATTCCAGTACTTCTCCGGCTTGAAGGCCCTGCGTTCCGCCTCGCGCTTCACTATCACTGTGAGCGTTGGCGTCTGTACGCGCCCTACGGATAGAAATGAGTTTCCTAACCTTTCCGCGGCCAATGATATGAATCGTGTAAGGACCGCGCCCAGGATGAGGTCTATCTCCCTTCTTGCATCCGCACTGTCAGCTATGGATTTGTTCGGTTTCTGCAGGTTTGAAAATGATTCACTCAGCTCTTTCGATGTAAGTGAGGAGAAGACGCTCCTGAATATCGGCATGCCCTTTTTTAGTCCTCTTATTACGGATATGGCTTCAAAACCTATAGACTCGCCTTCCGTGTCATAGTCGGTTGCTATTATGGCTTTGTCGACCTTCTTCGTGTAGTCTTTTATTATGTCTATGTTTTCCTGCGCAGTCGGGTGGTATTCCAATTTCGCGTCCACCATGTCTATTAGCGTGCGCTCCTCCCATTTTTTGAATTCGTCCGGGTATTTCACGTCTTTTATGTGGCCTTTCAATGGTATTACCACCGACGGCGTGCCGTTTATGTTGGTGAACCAGATTTTTACAGGGCCTTTTTGTTCGGTTTTAATCTTCGTTTCGCCTATGTTTTTTGCTATAGTCTCGGCGGCGGTACTTTTTTCCGCTATTATCATTTGCATGTGTATTTTAGAGTGCTCATCACTTATAAACGCATATATATTGTATACCAAAGCCCTTACAAATAGGCTCCCATCAATCTAGAATTAATAATTATGGTACCATAAATAAATAGATGACTATCGTGTTTTCCTTGGGCGGATCTATATTGTACAGCAAGCCAGAGATAGTAATTGAGATCGGTAAATTCGCGCGCGGTTCAAAGGAGAGAATCGTAGTAGTGGTTGGTGGCGGAAAATCTGCCCGTTTATTAGTAAGTCTGGGTAAGTTACTAGGTTTGAAAGATAGAGATCTGCATGAAATAGGAATAAGTGCAACTCTCATGAATGCGCTGTTGGTGTCAAAAGCTATCGGTGGAACTTTCTATAAAGGAGATCCGAGGAAGCTGCCGCACAAAAAACTGCTAGTAATCGGGGGATTCAAGCCCGGCTGGACGACTGACGTGTGTGCCGCTTACGCCTGCGTTTCCTCTGGCGCCAATGTCCTTTTCAATCTGTCGAAGGAAAGGGGTGTTTACGACAAGGACCCGGAGAAATTCACAAGCGCGAAACTTCTGAATAAGCTCAGTTTTAAGCGTTTGTACACGCTAACGCGAGGTGGAAGGCGCCCAGGCATGAATTATATCTTTGATCCATTGGCTGCTAGAATATGCGTATCGAGTGATATAAAAGTGATAGTCACGAACCGATTCAGAGACGTTAGCGTTTATTTATCTGGCAGAAGTGTAAACGGGTCGCTTATAGCGTAAAGTGCTACCTAAGTCCGTCAAATAGAAAAGATTTTAAATTTGACCGCACATATCTTTTATGGTAAGATCGAAGGAAAAGCTTCTTGTAAGCTGGGAAGATTTCGGAATTCTAATAAACAAGTTAACAGATAAGATTAAAAGCAGAGACGTAAAAAGGCCCGATTTTGTAATAGGCATTGCCAGAGGCGGCATCCCCGTCTCGATTGTTTTGTGTGAGAAATTTGGCGCTGAATTTGACTTCTTCAGGGTTAAGTCTTACTCGAATTCTGGAAAGCATACAAAACCAAAGATAAGCGCGGCACCATCCTCGACTTTAAGTGGTAAAGTAGTGTTTATCGTGGATGATATAGCCGACAGCGGAGATACATTCAAGGCGGTTTTGGACTATCTTAAGAATAAGGGCCTACCAAAGAAAATATTCACAGCCTCTCTTTTTGTAAAGCCCACAAGTGTTTTCATACCCGATGCCTACGTTGAGAAGACGGACAAATGGGTTGTTTTTCCATGGGAAACATAAATTATTTTTATATTGCATTTTCTATTTGATTGCACGTATTTATGTGGCGTTTGGCTAAAGCTTAAATCCGTAAAGAGCTTAACCAGCTGTATAGCGGGGTAGAGCAGCCAGGAGTGCTCGTCGGGCTCATAAAGGTTTAAGAAACCCGGAGGTCGATGGTTCAAATCCATCCCCCGCTAATTAGTTTTAAGAAATGGAAACCGGATTTCCACAGCATCACGGACTTTGACCCCCCAAAATCAGATATTATTCACACATTCACACACTTATCATAGTATCCGATATCAAAGGACCGTACGACCGTATCCGGTCAACCTATAAAAACACAGCCGTCTTCGGTATTGTATGAATCGTATATATGACAGACAGACAGACAGAAAATTTCTAGTTAACAAAAAATCCCAGTCCGCCCTCGAGTACATGATGACGTATGGCTGGGCCATATTGATCATAGTCATAGTCGCTGCCGTATTGTATTCACTAGGTATATTCAACCCTACCTCCTTCGTAGCCACCGAATCCGTGACGGGATTCGCAGGATTAGGCAGCATACAGGCACAGTGC
>JAJYWD010000027.1 GCA_021791655.1 Nanobdellota archaeon
GAGAGTGCATTTAAAGGCTGTCCCCACGATTTGCCATCCGTCGGCGATAAATAGTGCCAAAAGGTCTCTTCGGAGATGGTCGTGCGCACTGGAAGCCAATGGATTTATCCATGGGAGGATGTCACGGGCCTATAGTCTATCGGTTAGGACAGTCGCTTGACGTGCGACAAAGGAGGGATCGTCCCCCTCTGGGCCCAGTATTATGGTAGATGGCATAGTTTTCGACTTGGATGACACTTTAATCGACAGCGAGATGCTGATAGAGAGTATAGAATACGGACTTTTTACAGCCAATGGCGCTGACATATCCGCCTCCGAACGTCCGGGCTCCGAGATATTCCGAAGCTTGTCCTTCCCCGAGTTATTTGAACGTTTCATAGGTCGCGATGAGAATCTCCTAAAAAAGCTAAGTAGTGAAAGATCTGACAGAATAGCTGAGGAGATACCAAAAATAGAATTCTTCCCCGAGAGTATAGAAGTGCTAAAGACACTGAAAAACAGTGGGCTGAAACTTAGTGTGGGGACTGGCAATTCGAGAAGCGTCTTCAATCTCATGGACGACCAGCTGCACATAACTGACCTTGTCGATGCAGTGGTCTGCAGAGACGACGTCAAGAATGGTAAGCCTGCTCCCGACACGTTTCTTAAAGCTCTTGAAGAGATTAAAGTGGCCCCCGTTGCTGCAATCGTTGTAGGAGATTCCGCATCCGACATTGAGGCCGGCAATGCAATGCACGCCAAAACGGTGCAGATTGTACGGCAGGCGCACGCCGACTATCAAGCGAAACGCGGGAATGCGGTTCTCCCTGGTGCTTTTGCTACCACGGAAATGGAGGGCGTTACGTCAAAGGCGGACTATACTATAAGAAACTTAAGAGAATTATTAGAGGAACCTTTCACTTCTCTATTCAAAGTGTAATAAGTGCGGATTCTGCTCGCGGAGAGCAGTCAAACGCTGCCAAGTATACTTATCACGTCCTCGTCTGTTACCTCCTCAAACCTTTCGTAAAATTGGCTCACTGCTGAGAAGTTTTTCGGTGACATTGGGCATACCACCTCATTCACTAACCCGGCCAATTCTCGTATTAATTCTTCCGGCGCCACCGGAACGGCTAAGATTATCTTATCCGCCATTCTGGCAACGGCCTTTATAGAAACTTTGATAGTGAGTCCAGTAGCTATACCATCATCTACAAGTATCACTGTATGGAAAGTTCTCTTTTTCAGAGTCCTGCCCTCGATATAAAGATCGTATCTGCGCTTCGCTTCCTTGATCTGCTCCTCGGCTTTGCCGCGCACGTAGGCTTCGTATATGCCATTAATCTTGATAATTTTATCGTCCAAAAGAAGGGTTCCGTCTGACAAGACAGCACCTATGGCAAACTCGGAATCGTATGGCGACGCTATTTTTCTAGGCGTTACTATGGTTAGTGGGAGACCAAGCTCTTTTGCTATTTCGGCACCGAGGACCACGCCACCACGGGGGATGGCCACAATCACGCTATCGGAGCCCTTGTACTTTATAAGAAGTTTTGACAATACCCCACCGGCTTCTAATCTATCCTTGTATGTCTGAGTGAGGATTTTATGCTCCGTCATTTAAACCAAAGACGCTCGGAATATAAATTACGGGATGCTTAGAGTTTTCATCTTGTCTTTATAATTAGAACAAATGTTCCGGAAGTTTAGATGGCTCGTCTCTGCCAGTTTTGGCTTTATAAACACCGGACAGGTCCTGCTCCCATCTACCTTCGCCTGGCACATACTCGTATACAGACCACGTTAGGTTATTAGTGCTCTCATTCTTTACTATCGGTGGCTTGCTGTACCCGCCAAAGCCTGCAGAAGCACCGAAAACTAGTTTCCCATCGTAGATAACCCAAACGGTCGGGAAACGAATGAATTCAATCTTAGAGACTGCGAATACCGCTTCCAACCTGCCGTCATTAAATACTGTGTTTATACAACGTCTATCTTCTAGGTACTTCGGAGTGCTATAGCCCGTAGCCAACTCATATATCTTTTCTATAAGCTTTGTCCCACCCACATGCTTACCCACGGCGGATATGGTAGATAAAATATCAGATAAATTTTCAAATTTCATGTCAACATCCGTTTTTCACTGATTGTTATTAGATTCGGATATGTATATGAATGCGTCTCTTTAATCGTAGTCAAGTAATGTAGATTATTAACCGGCCGCGTTATGTCGTCTTGTATTTGTAATGGCCGGCAAATACTCTTTCTTTTAATCCGCTATCTGCTAAGTAATCGTCGATTTCGGCGGGAAGTGGGGACGCATCAACACGATCCCACTTGTGGCCTATCATTTTCAGTATGTGCGATTTCAGCGACTGACTAGGTATGTGTGCCATCACCTGATCAATATAACCGATAGAAATCTCTCTCTCAGCTTCTGCGGGTGTTAAACCTCGCGACATGAGATAAAACAATTTATCCGTGTCTATAGGCTGACTGGAAGCAGAGTGGGTTGCCTTAACATCGTCTGTCTTTATCTCAAGACTAGGAACGGCATTGGACTTAGCTTTCTTGCTTAGGGTAAGGGAGTGCTCAGATAGATACGCATAGGAATTTTTTGCTTCTTTTTCTATTTTTATTACACCTTTTAAGGAGCTACTTGATGAATCACGCAAAACCCCTCTGGAGAAAAATCTGCTCTGAGTAGCACGTGATACGTGTATAAGCCTGGAGAGAGAGTCAAGCCTCTGCGTTTTGTCCCCGAAAAATGCTTCGTACATATCAGAAGTTGCATTAGGCTCCACTAACCGCGAATTCAATCTGTACCTTATGGCACTACCGCCCAATTCGATCGAGGAAACTGTCACCGCGCCTCTGGTGTCTATGTCCCTATTGAGCGAAGCGACAATGCCGCTGCCCAAGTTCTGTATTATTGTTACGTTAACTTTCGCATCCCTTCCTATGTGTACTTCCAGATTCTCACCGAAAAATCCGCTTACGCCTGGTGACGAATATATCTCCTCAACAACGTGCAGCTCGCTGCCGTCTTCGGCGATTATTACGTTCTTCGTGGATAACACGCTCTTATCCTTGTCGAGGAATGAAATCAGCCTCACTGGCTCCTTCAGAATTTTATTTTGATTGAGACAGACCACAACGCCTGCATTAAAAACCGCGTCGTTAAAGGCTTGAAGCTTATCAGTCGGATGGCTAACTATCAGATTTCTGAATTCTGGTATCCTTTTTGCTGCGGGGATTATATCTCTTATCGTTATTCCCTGCTCTTCTTGGTATTTGCTGTACGCAAATCCTGATGTTATAAACGAAAGGTTATCCGCGTTTGGGACCGCTCCAACTTTTTTGTTCATTGGAAGCTCATAAACATAGTCCTTACCATCGGTATAAAATTCGTTCTCACGTTCAACATACTTCTTGAAAAGCTCCTCCTGTTCATATGGCAGAGCAAAGAACTTGGACAACGACTTTATCCTGTAAGCGCGCAGCCATTCGGGCTCATTGTTTCCACTCGATACTGCAGTCAGGAATTCGTCGGACGCGGTGATCTTCATACTAACCAACCGAACCTTCCATGTTAATTGCGATGAGACGATTGAATTCTACGGCGAACTCCAATGGTAATTCTTTTATAAACTCGTTCATAAAGCCCAAGACTATCATGTTCAGTGCTTCCTGCTCGGGTATGCCTCTGGAAGTCATGTAAAACAGCTGCTCATCCCCCACTTTACCGACCGAAGCCTCGTGCGTGGTTATAGCATTGTCTTCGTCCACCTCCATATACGGGTAAGTGTCGGTCTGAGAATCATCGTCCAATATTAGCGCATCGCACCTGACTGCGGATTTTACGTTCTCTGCGCCCTTTACAACTTTCACAAGACCTCTATAACTAGTCCTCCCACCGCCGACACAGATAGACTTTGACGTTACTGTAGAACTGGTATCGGGAGCAAGGTGTATCATTTTGGATCCGGTGTCCTGATGCTGTCCTCTATTGGCGAATGCTATGGAGAGCGTATTGGCTCGCGCACCTCTTCCCATTAGAAAAACGCTAGGATATTTCATCGATAATCTTGAGCCCATATTTGAATCGATCCATTCAACGAACGCGTTCTCGTACGCAAACGCGCGTTTCGTTACTAAGTTGTATACGTTGCTTGACCAGTTCTGTACCGTGATGTATTTTACGTGCGAATCCTTCAGAGCGACTATTTCGACAACCGCAGCATGGAGGGAGTCATTCGAATATACCGGTGAGGTGCACCCCTCCAGATAAGTAACATCCGCGCCTTCATCGACTATTATTAGTGTCCTTTCGAACTGTCCCATACTTGCCGCGTTTATTCTGAAATACGCCTGCAACAGCATCGGCACCTTCACGTTTTTAGGCACATAAATGAAGCTGCCACCGGACCAGACCGCAGAGTTAAGTGCGGCAAACTTATTGTCATTCGAGGACACCACCTTGCCGAAGTATTTTTTCACTAATTCGGGATACTTACGAACGGCTGTGTCGGTATCGCAGAATACGACGCCCAAATCATCCAGCTCTTTCTTGACCCGGTTATAAACGACCTCCGACTCGTACATAACCTCTACACCAGAAAGTACCTTCTTTTCCGCCTCCGGAATCCCCAGTTTGTCATAGGTAGAACGAATGTCCTCTGGAAGATCTTCCCAACGGTCAACCTTGCCTTTTATCGGCTTCATGTAATAGATTATATCGTCAAAATTGATGTCATTGAGGTTCCCTCCCCACTGAGGGACCGGCCGGTTCTTGAAGAATTTATACGCCTTTATCCGGAATTCACGCATCCAGTCCGGCTCGTTCTTGAGCTTCGAAATGCGTTCGACCACCTCTTCGGACAGGCCTTTTTCAAACTTAAGTTCATATTCGGTGGGATTCTTAAAATCATACCTGCTGTAATCCATCTCGATTCGCTGCTTCTGCATACTAAACCCGGTACTGCTCGTAGCCTTTTTCTTTCACAGCCTTCAAAATCTCTATACCGCCAGTCTTTACGATTTTACCGTCCGAGATTATGTGTATGAAATCCGGTTTTATGTAGTCCATTATCCTCTCGTAGTGAGTTATGACAAGCAAGCCAGTGGCTTTCAGAGAATTCCTCACCAATTCGCCGACTGTTTTTAGGGTGTCCATGTCAAGCCCCGAGTCTATCTCGTCCAGCACGGCGATTTTCGGTTTGAGTAGCATAAGTTGTAACAACTCAAACCTCTTCTTTTCCCCGCCGGAGAAGCCCTCGTTCAAATAGCGGTTAATGAAATTCTCTGATAGGTTTACTTCCTTAAAGTATTCCGTGGTGCGCTTTTTCAGCTCGCTGAAATTCACCGGCTCCTTTGACACCTTCGAAGCGGCGGTTCTAAGAAAGTTAAACACGTTTACACCGGATATCTCTACCGGCTCCTGAAACGCCAGGAATAGCCCGGCCCTCGCTCTCTCATCCGGCTTCATGGCAAGCACATTCAAATCGTCTAGGAGTATCCCTCCGGATTCGACCCTGAACTTTGGGTTTCCCATTATAACATTGGATAGCGTGCTCTTGCCGCTCCCATTCGGGCCCATCAAAACGTGTAGCTCGCCGGTACGCACTTCTAAATCCACGCCGTTCAGAATCATCCTACCGTTAACGCTGGCGTGTAGATCGCTTATTACCAGTTTACTCATTGGAGCCTTCCTTTATTTCCAAAAGGCACAGAAGGGGTGTCATGTACTCTTTGGAAATCACTCCAGAATCCCTAGTTACTTTACAGATTTCGCACGTGTGCGTGTTGATGTCGGTGTATTTAGAGATTAGCTTTTGCGATAGAGCCAAAACGTACTCCATTACTTTCTTGTTACTTGCCAGGCTATTCGCCAGGGAACCTCTGGAATGGTTAATATATTGTGACACTGCAGGCTGCGATGTACCAAGCATTTTCGATATGTCTGTCTGGTTGAATCCCCTCTCAACCATGGTCAGCGCAACAAGCGCTCTGACAGCCGGTAATATCTCCGTTATAGTTTTCTTGCAAAACAATTCGGCCATAAATTCATATTACTAGTATCCACTCATTTATAAATATAACACCGTTATAAAACGGCTGGCTAAAGTGGCTAGCTTATCAAAGTAGGCGGGAAAACCCGCGCTATTCAGGAGTGGGATGAAAGCGGACTCAAAAATAAAAGACAGAGAGTGCATTTAAAGGCTGTCCCCACGATTTGCCATCCGTCGGCGATAAATAGTGCCAAAAGGTCTCTTCGGA
>JAJYWD010000009.1 GCA_021791655.1 Nanobdellota archaeon
TCGTGTGGGTGGTGGTCACGAAAGGAGAGGTACGATAATGAGTGCTGTAGACCTTGGTGGTGTGGGTGGTCGTGACGAACGGGGAAGTCTTGTAGTGGGTGGTATAGACCTTGGTGGTGTGGGTGGTCGTCGTATACTCGCAGTTGGTCCTTGGCGTGAATGATATGCTATTGATGGAGCCAGACCCCACGGTGCCAGACGATGGAGAGGGAGTGTAAGTAGACGTACACGAACCGGAGGAATTGGAGAGAGTATTGACGGAGAACGAATAACTTCCCGGTACAGTCGTGAAAGTGATGGAGCTGGACGTCGAGCTGTGCTGAACGCCGTCGTATGTAACGTACCATGTATAGCCGGACGGAAGGCCGGATTCCGTGAATGTCGTCGTACATGACGTAGAGGAGGAGAAAGCAATGTTCTCTGTCGCGCCAGTATCAAGCGAGCCTGAGAAAGGCGACGGAGTATAGGTCGTGGTGCAGCCATTTGAAGAACTGGAGAGGGTATTGACGGAGAACGAAGGAGCGCTGGATGACGAAGCCGTAGAAAAGGAAATCTGATCTGTGGCGGAGCTTTGCCGGATTGCGTCGTACGTCGTGGTCCACGAGTAACCTGATGGCAGACCCGTCTCGGTAAATACTGTGGTGCAGGACCAGGAGCTGAATGAGTAGGAACCCCCTGGGGACAGAGAAGTCGATGATGCGGAACAGTCAAGACCGCTAACTGACGGCAATGCGGACAACGGGGCGCTTGGAGAGTCGACGAACTGTATCGGACTTCCAGTCGATGCTGATTGCTGAGAACTGTCGAAGGAGACCAGCCATGTATAGCCGGATGGAAGATTACTCTCACTGAAAGCTGTAGTGCAGGACCATGTCGCCAGGTTGTTGCCGGAACTGCCCGGTATTACGCCCGCCAGGGAATCAGAACAGTCGTAGCTGGTTATTGAGCCCGAAGCCGGCATACTGCTAGAGCTAGACGAAGTCGTTATCGATATCTGACTACCTATACCGGCAGAGTTAGATCCTCCGTTGAAACCGACATACCACGTGCTGTAGCTGCTGCCCGCGGGGATGCCGGATTCCGTGAATGTCGTCGTACATGACCAGGAACTGAAGGTGTAAGCGCTGCCCGGTGTGACACTAGTACCCAAGGTAGTGCATGACAGTCCTGCGATGTCTGCTGATGCTCCTAAAGTCCCGGAATAAGGACCCGTGATGAAATTTATTGGATTGCCGGTCCCTGCAGACTCCCGCGTGCCGTTATAAGTGACAGACCAAGTGTAACCGGAGGGCAGGTTGGCTTCGCTGAATGTGGTAACGCACTGCGTGCCTGCGCTGAAATTTGCGTTGACGACACCTACTGGTTGCGTTACCCCAGCCTGGAAGTAGCCGCTGTTTGGCGTGGGGAAATATCCCGTGTGGCAGCCAGTCCCACCAGAGGTGCCGGCTGGCTGGATCGAGTAGGAGAAGTTACCTGATGGCGTCGCGAATGCGATTATGCTTCCTGCCGACGCCGACTTCTGGATTCCGTCGTAGGTGGCAGTCCAAGTGTCACCCGAAGGGACACCGCTCTCTCCGAACACGGTGGTCTCTTGTTGGACTAGCGAAGAGAGTGTAGCGTTAGAGGGGGTCATAAGTATAGAGAAATCCTCTACCGAGGGTATCTGGGTGGAAGAGGGTGTGAATGTAAGGTCGAGAGAGAAGCTGACTCTGCTGTCAAGCTGGAAAGAGATCCCAGTGACCTCGCACGTGGAATTCAGTCCAGGGTATATGTGCACGTTATTGCAGATGAAATTGGAATACTTGGCGCCGTTATAGACTATGGTTGCGTTTGTCATGTTGATTATCATGGGGAGATTATTAGAGAAGAGGAACTGGAACACCGATGAGTTCGCCGCGGCAAAGGACGGTTTCAACGTCGTCGGACCGGTTATTATAAGGCTTGTTGGTATCTGGGCGCTCAGATTCAGGAAACCCAATGCATATAGGATCGCTACCGCTATGGCTATGACTACCAATGCCCAGCCGTATGTGAGAAGGAATTCTAGGGCAGACTGCGATCTATTCTTACTGCGGTGCTTTCTCTTGTACATAACGGTAATACTTATACTATGATAATCTTCGTATAAAAATGTGAGAACTTTTGCTAGGCGTGTGCATAACTGCCTTGTAAAGTGGCAGTTTACCCATTGAAATCACCATCTTCCCGCGTATAGAGTAGAAAAGGACCGAGTTATGCACAGGTGTACACTGTTACGGCTCTATAGAAATCCTTTATTATAATGCAGTTCCTTAATGATGATAACAAGAGGGAGAAAACAGCAATATCGATAAAAAGATTGGAGGACCCCCTTGACGGAGGTCTGACATGACTAAGGAAAAAGAAGCAGTAGGCAGAATAAAGATTTCATCAGCATAGCGATGGGGACGGTGACCAAGTCGCTGCCTAGATACTCGAGCAAGTACTCCAAGCGCACTTACACCCAGCCGCAGCTTGCCATAGCACTGTCACTTATGAAGAGGGACGGGAATAGTCGCAGGAGCATGACGGGAGCGTCAAAGGAGGTGGGGGGCATCGTCGGGCTGGCGGTACCGCCGTATGTTTCCCCGTTCTTCGTCTTTCTAAGACGATTCAAGGTCACGTCGCTTGATTTACAATAATCACATCCATCTGTCATATTTGACTCAAAATGATAATGCTAATGGGTGTGATTAAAATTCACCAACCGTATTTAGTGAAAAAGCCCAACGCTAAAACATAAGAAAACTTTATATACTTGTATAACTAGTATAACCTATGAACATAAGCGTAAAAAACGTTGATGAGAACTCGTTTAGAAAAATGAAAGCTATGGCAGCAGAACTTAACAAGAGCATAGGCGAATCACTTACCGAATCTATCAATATGTGGACAAATAAAAATAAGGAGATCTTAGACGGCCTTGAGGAAATCATAAGGGTGGCCAAAAACGATAAAGAAATCGTCGCAGTCATTTTGTTCGGAAGCTATGCTAGGGATGAATCGGATTTTAGAGACGTCGATGTCGCATTGTTATTTAAAAATGAAAACATAGACTATCCAAAGAAAGCCGCGGATTATTACTCTTCAAATATTTTTGACATTTCCATCCTAAACCGGCTGCCGTTAAATGTAGCCTCTAGGGTACTCGAGGATGGCAGGCCCATATATGTTTCTGACTGGTCCGCACTGAAAGAATTTTCAATCAAAGTCATCAGGGACTGGGAGGAGTTTAAACCACTTTATAATATGTTGATACGGATTGATTAAATATGGAAGACATGAATGAAAAACGCATTGAGGAAAAGCTTGTAAAGTTGGATGAGTCTTTAACGACATTGAATAAGCTGGTGCCAAAAACCTACGAAGAATACAAAAAGAGGGGCACGGGTGTGAAATGGGAGCTGGAAAGGGGCCTGCAGTTAATAAGTGAGGTGGAAATCGACATAATAGTATTGCTTTACAAAGGGCTTAAAAAGGGCATTGCCGGAGAAGAAAAATCCTTACTGTCCGATATGTCTAAGGAACTGGGAGAAGATGTTATCAACGCCGTTAAAGAGAGGAGACAATTAAGAAACGAGTTAGTACATGCTTACACCATAGACAACGATAAAGAAGTATTCGCCAAGGCTTCTGATACATCGGATGTCCATAAATTCGAAGACGTGATCAGAAAATTTCTATAATGGCTCGTCACAGCTAGATACGTCCCTAAATATTTTTAGAATTAAATTATTTTAAGATTTAAGTTTTTTTAACAAGTCCGCCGAGAATTTTCATTCCATATAAATCGTCCGAACAAAACCGGAAGAAACTGCCATAGAGTGAAAAGTCAGTTCTGTAGTACGCCGGAATGGAATTTCTCGTATATGAACAGAAGTGTTATAGCAACGAATACGTCCAGCGTACTTGAGAAATCTGCGGTATAAAAGCTGAATACAGTGTTGTTGCCGAGTGCAAAGGCTATAACGAACATGAACCACACCGTCCATGCCCACGCCGCGATACGCACTAGGTTGTACTTCTTTTTGAGCAGCATCACGACGGTAAGCACTGCGGCTGCGGACAGTATTATGGCGTTAGAATTGGCTATGACCGTCGAACCTAGATAGAACGGGTGGAAGTTTATGAACCAACCTAAGGGATTCGATATCTGGTAAACTGCAGTGGAGGCGATGTGCCCGCCGTGCGTATCGGTGTGCAGCTGGCCTACGATCGTATACTCGAACCATTGGACGAACCCTCCCTGGACATAAATGATCGGCAGGTAAGCTATCACTACGGTTGCTATGGTTTCCAGTAGGTTTATTGAGACGGAGAATAATTTCTTTATCGTGCTCGCGTTCTTCCCAACGAACTGCCACATGAAGTACACGAATGGCACTACGAGCAGGTAGCTGGTCTCCTTTGACGCGAAGGCCAGGCCTAGAGAGATGGCAGCGGCGGTGCGGTTCTTCTTCGCGATGAAATAAAAGGTCAGGAGGATGAAGAACGAGGCGTATATGTCGAGCATGCCTATACCATGCATGGCCCAGATAACCGGATCGAGCGCAACTAAAAGCGCAGCGGCCAGCCCCCCGAACGGCCGATTCTTACGATAAAGCGTACTGCCTAACAGGAAGGCTACGATAATCAGTGCATCGCCCATCGCCCAGCTCGATATTCTCCACACGTACGGAGCGTATCCTAACAGCGCGATGGGTATCGCCATAAGATACTTTCCAAGAGGGGGCCTTATGGCGTCTATGTACGTTGACGCGTTAAATCCCGCCTGGCTTATCGTGCTGGGATACGGGAACAACTGGGGAGGATTTACGTGGAACACCACTTTTAAGATGTTGTACGACGCTGTGGCGTACCAAACCTCGTCACCGACGTAGGCGTTTATGTGGCCGAAATAATAGACCGTCTCAGCAGTGTATATTATGAGTATGGTGGCAAGAAGCAGGTAACATACGTTTTTGTATGTAAGCGAGCGCATCAGCCTTAGCCTCAATGATTCTAGATGGCCGGTTTTTGACATAAAAATGATTTTTGATCCGAGACGTGCTAACCGATCACTTCTTTTTTACCGTACCAGCAACGGTTTTTGTCGTCGTGGTAGTCGTGGTCACCGCGGACCCGGGTGGCACAACGGCCTTTCCGGTATGGCCTACGGTATTTGTAGCGTTTATACCGGGATGCAAGTAACCTCTAAACCCGGAGACTAAGGCGATCGTAGCGTTGTTTAATCGCTCTTTATAGAACGTGGAGTTTTGTACGGGGCTCAGAAGCATTACAGAGAAAACCAGGTTGGAGAAAGGCACGTTTGCGTAATACAACGTAAGACCGGAGGTACTTCCAGTATAACTCACGTTGAGCGCTGAAAGCCATCTGCCGGCAAGAGTATCGACCTCGCCGACCGCACCTAGTCGCCCAGAAAAGTAGCGAAGGCCGTACATAAAGTCGGAGCTATTGCTTAGCAAGCCCTTTACGGCCGAAAGGCAATCCGAAGCGTTCTCGTTAACGGCGTCTACACGGGCATTAATCGAGTCGTTCAGTGCACCCACCCCAACCAAAAGCAACGAAGATTCGTTTACCGAGCCATTAACATTTCGCTGGGACAGCGACTTAAGGTATGTCGGAGAAGCCGCGAAAAGACGGAAAGAGAAATTGTCCATGCAGAGGAAAGGATCCTGCAGAGAGGAAGTGTTTATGCCGAGCCCGCTACTGTAATTCAAACCTATTATGGAAGACTCATTGCTAAGGAAACCGGTGCCCGCCGAGTAAGCTAATGCCTGAGGAGAGGAAGTATTTAGGCCGATGTTGGAAAATTTGGCTATGACCACGCCCACCGCTATCAGGATAACGGCAAGGGCTATTGTGCCCAGCACGCCGTTCATGTTTTTCTTGCGGGATGCTCTCTTTCTATGCATTTTAGATTAAACACGTTTGCCTATTTAAACATAAGATGCGCCTTATGCATCGCCCAATATAAACTTGTCATACAACAAAATCTATTTATATAACATAATTTCTTAACTTTCTCATGGTAAATATTGATGAAAACATTGAGAGTCTGCTCGGTGGAGATTTAAGGCTGCAAGCGACTAGAGAAGAAAGCAGCGATAGGGTTTCTTATCTGTCTAAGATAAAAACGTACTTCGGCAAATACGCCTACAAGATAAAATCGGAGGTATCTGGAGAACTGCATGACAATGGAGAATTGATTTCCATTGGCTCCGCGATGATGGCAGCTGATTTCCAGACCCCTTACATGATTCTGGACGGGCGAAAAAGGGAATATTTACAATTTGCAGTGATGCATTCGTCCCACGATTCAGATCGTGGGCTTTCTACCTGACTTCGTGTAAGGCGACAAAATGCCCAATCAGAGAAAATGCGCATAAAGCGCTACACAAATTTATTTTAGAAGAGAATGTCTCATCTAACAAGTTAAACCGGACAAAATACGCAGACACCTCTGTGGTCAACAGCCTATGGTTGGTACAACAGTCATTACTCTAGTCGCCTTAGTGTACTTGTAGGCGCATCCTTTGGTCGTCTCGAACTTGACTTTGGTCTTTACGGTCTCAGAGGCGACGGAAGTTGGGAACATCGTCGAAAAAGTCGTCTTGGTATAGCGAGCGGCCTTACTGTAGTACCATCTATGGTGGCGGTGCAATATATATGTGTTGTACTTTATGTGCACGACGGTCTTCCAGTACCAATAAGCAGTCTTGAAAGCTTCTTGCCTGTAATGGTAACGAAAAATCGGAATACAGAAGCACGTTGTGGTACTGGAGAAGTGAGTCCGGTAGAAGGTGCCCGTGTGATGAGTGGTGTAAGTATTATAGCGGTTGGTCACGACACGAGTCCTATACAATTTATCCGTCGCAGTAGTGCCGGTGTAATGGCCCGTGGTGTGCGTCTTGTATGCCGTGTTAGGGTACGTGCAGCAGGTGTTTTTCTTCGTGGTCTTGTGCTGGGTGGTGGTGACGACGCTGCGCTGATAAGTCCCGACTAATGCGGACGCCGTCCTGTATCTCACCGTGTTGGTCACGCTGCGCTGGTAGGTGCCGACCAGACCGGTCGTAGTCCTGTACTTAAGGGTGTTCGTAGTCGTCTCCCTAGTCTGCACTCCGTTCACGTAGTACTTGTGGTGGTGATGGTACGTTATAACGTACTTCGTGACCTTGTAGTCCTTGTATTTGTGGTGATGGTGGTAAGTCACAGCATACTTCGTGACTTTGTATTCCTTATATTTGTGGTGGTGCTTGTAAGTGAGCTTATAATAGTAATGATAATGGTGGGTGCCCGTGCGGTAGACTTCGTGATGGAAGTAGGCGTATGGGCGGCTTATGTAAGAAAAGTACGAAGAGCGGCAGCACGTCTTGACGGTCTTAGTCACTGTCGTGGCAGTCTTCTTCGTCGTGTGGGTGGTGGTCACGAAAGGAGAGGTACGATAATGAGTGCTGTAGACCTTGGTGGTGTGGGTGGTCGTGACGAACGGGGAAGTCTTGTAGTGGGTGGTATAGACCTTGGTGGTGTGGGTGGTGGTTGTGTATACGCATACCAAAGAAGACGAAAACTTTGTGTTGACAACGCCGGCGGGCTGAGTCACTCCTGCTTTAAAGTAACCGCTGCCAGGAGACGGCGAGTAGACCGTATTACAGTTGGATCCTGCTGACACGCTTACCGCCGCTATGGAATAGGAGAAATTTCCTGCGGGTGTGGCGAAGAGAATGGCGCTGCCGGATTGCGAGGATTTCTGCACCCCGTCGTAGGTGACTTTCCACGTAAGGCCGGCCGGGAGATTGCTCTCTCCGAACACTGTGGTCTCTAAGAATACTAGGCTAGAAAGCGCCACGTTCTCAGGGGTTATTATAACAGAGAAATCCTCTACGGATGGCACAGCCGTCGACGATGGGGTGAACGCAAGGTCAAGAGTAAGGCTTACCCTGTTGTTAGTTGGAAGAGAAAGACCGGTCACATCGCACGTGGAATTCAGTCCAGGGTATATGTGCATGTTATTGCAGATGAAATTAGTGTACTCGACGTTATCGTAAATTATTTTTGCGCCGGTTAAATTCACTACAAAAGGGAGGTTATTTGAGAACAGGAATTGGAAGACGGAGGAGTTTGCTGCAGCGAACGAGGGCTTGAGGGTAATTGGACCGGTTATTATAAGGCTTGTTGGTATCTGCGTGCTAAAGTTGAGGAAACCCAAGGCGTAAAGGACAGATACCGCTAGGGCGATTACCACAAGAGCCCATCCATAAGTTAGTAGGAACTCCAAGGCCGCCTGGGAGTTTCCCTTTCTGTGTACCTTTTTCTTGCGCATATGTGTAGTATGTATGCGCAAATAAAAAGATGAAAGGAAACATGGTTTTAGACACCGACTTTACGTTTGCGGAGTCGCAGCGCCGGGAGAGACAGTAGACAAAGTATAAATATCGGGGCTCGCATCTCTAAAAATGCCTGAAAAAGAGAGCTTGACAGACAAGGTAGTGAGGCTGATGGCGCAGCAGCATAGGATAAGGAACATGGGCGTCATAGCGCATATAGACCACGGAAAGACCACGACGTGCGACAGTCTTCTCGCCGGGTGCGGTATGCTCTCCGAGGAGAAGGCAGGGAAACAGCTCTATCTAGATTCCGAAAAAATAGAACAGGAGAGACAGATGACCGTGAAGTCCTCCAACGTGAACATGGTTTACGAGCTCAAGGAAGGCGACGAATACCTGATAAACTTGATAGACACGCCGGGGCACGTGGATTTCGGCGGACACGTAACTAGGGCGATAAGGGCGATAGACGGCGCGATAGTCGTGATGGATGCGGTCGAAGGAGTCATGCCGCAGACCGAGATGGTGCTTAGGCAGGCGCTTAGGGACAAGGTAAAGCCGATACTCTACATAAACAAGATGGACCGGCTGATAACAGAGATGCGATACACGCCGGAAGTCATGCAGAAACACCTTATCGGTCTGATCATTCAGATAAACTCGTTCATAAAGGACCTTGCGCCTACAGACATGAAAGAGAAATGGCAGGTGAACGTACAGGATAACACCGTGGCGTTCGGCGCCTCGCGCGACAACTGGGCGCTGTCTTTCAAGAGAATGAAGGAGTCTGGTCTTTCGTTCAAGGACGTTTACGATACTTACACTTCCAGCGACAAGGAAAAGGTAAAGGAACTCGCAAGAAGGTCTCCCGTGCACAAGGTCCTGCTTGACATGGTGATAGAACATCTCCCGAGCCCTCTGGAAGCGCAGAAGTACAGGATACCTCTGATATGGCACGGAGAACTCGAGAGCGACATCGGAAAGTCTCTGCAGACGTGCGACATAAACGGTCCTCTGATGTTGTCCGTAACAAACATAGAAATAGACCCGCAGGCTGGTGAGATCGGCGTAGGGAGGATCTTTTCCGGCAAGATAGTCAAGGGGCAGGACGTATTCCTGATAAACAACAAGCAGGTCAACAAGGTGCAGCAACTTTACATTTGGAAAGGCCCGCACAAGTTTCAGGTGGAGGATGCGGTCGCGGGGAATCAGATAGGGATGGCCGGATTAAAGAACATCCTTGCCGGAGAGACGCTCTCTTCCCTGCAGGACGTAGTACCTTTCGAACCTGTGAGGCACATACTCCAACCGGTCATGGTAAAAGCAATCGAGGCAAAGAACCCAAAGGACCTGCCAAAACTCATACAGGCACTCAAAGAACTGGAAATATACGACATAACGCTAAAAGTTTCGATAAACCACGAGACGGGAGAGAACCTGATAGCCGGCCTAGGCACGCTGCATCTTGAGATAGTCGAGGATAAGCTGAAAAGGTCGTACGGCATAGACATCGTCAGCTCGCCGCCGATAGTCGTGTACAAGGAAAGCATAACGACCAGAAGCAACGCTATGGAAGGCAAGTCACCAAACAAGCACAACAGGTTCTACCTGTACGTCGAGCCTCTGAGCGAGAGCATAACCGAACTGCTCGATGCCGGTGAAATACACAGCGGCCGCATAAAGGCCCTTTCCGACGAGGAAAGAGCAAAGCTGATGGAAGCAGGGATGAGCAGAGACGAGACAAAGACCCTGGTTGCTATACACGGCGACAATGTCTTCGAGGAACACACTCACGGGATAATACACATAGGAGAGATCATAGAAATGTGCGCAGAGGCTTTCGTTGACGTAATGAAAGCGGGGCCACAGGGAAAGGAAGAGGTAAAGGGCGTAAAGGTCATACTTAGTGACGCGACTCTGCACGAGGACGCAATACACAGAGGCCCGGCACAGGTGATCCCAGCCGTAAGGGACGCCATAAAAGACGCGTTCATGAACGCAGGCCCGGTACTCCTTGAACCGATCCAGGTGATAAGAGTCGACCTCCCCATGTCTTTCCTCAGCAATGTAAGCGCGCTTGTACAGTCAAAGCGGGGCGTGCTTAACGAGATAAAGGAGGAAGGCGACAAAGCGGTGATGTCCGCGGACCTTCCGGTCGCATCGTCATTCGATTTCACGAACGAACTTCGTTCCGGCAGCGAGGGACGCGGATCGTGGTCGCTCGTTGGAGAGAAATACAAGAAGCTGCCAAAAGACCTGTACGTGCAGGTGCTTAAACAGATAAGAGATAGAAAGGGCATCGAAAATCCCCAATCGTGATGCTTTATCTGAAGAGATTGGTAGATCTTTATGCTTGATATGTGACGTCCAAGCCATAGATGGTGTGGGCTTCCTCTGCGTTCATACAATCACTGCGTCCTGCAAGCGAAGTGTTTAAATCCTAGTCTTCACCCAGTCTATAAACCTTTTCGCTCTTACCAAGAGAAGATTTGCGTCCTTTTCGGTGCTGGAATATTCTGTGTAACCAAACTCGTTTCGCTTGTCCAAAGCTTCCCCTAGGATCTCCTTTCTCGACTCTTTACTCATGGCGGCCTGATTGTGTAGCTGTATCGCCTCTTGGTGGTCCTTGCTCGCTCTCCTGCCCAAAACAGATATGCAAAAAGCGTCATTCGCAAGTATTATTGCCTGAGCAGAATCAAAGCTTGCAGCGTTAAACCGCCTTTTTTGATAGTCCTCGAGCGCGGAGTAATAGAATTCTATTGCTTTCTTGATAAAACGTTTTGCTTCCTCTTTCCTTACCTCTCGTGCCATACTAACTCCTCAAGATCCTTTCCATAAAGCAACTTATAGTTAGCCAATATATTTATCATGACTTCTTCACCACCCTTTACTCCCGTTATAAATTTATTGACTACCAGTACTAACGGCGAGACGCGTATCCCGGATTTTACTGTAATATCGCTCGCCAAATCGTATATTTTCCGTGAATCTAAGTATCCATTGTGTATTACTAATATGTCTATATCGCTGCCAAACTTTAACCCGCTTATCGCTGATCCGAACAACGCTATGCTGATAGGTCTAAGTTTCGCACATTCATGCACAAAATTATCCTCCACACTCTGCAATATCTTGTCTTCACTAGACAGTGCTGTTTTTATGCCCATAGAAAGGGTGCTTACAGAAAGGGAATAGACCTTGCTTCTGCCGACCGTTTTATGCTCCAGCAGACCCTTCTTTTCAAGTTCGCGCAGACACTCGCTAGACCGAGATTTGGATATGTTCAAGGTCCTAGCGACATCGGAAACGCTTAAAGGCCCGCCCATTCTGGCCAGCAGGGTCGCTATCTTTATCTTTATTTTTGAGTTTATTATTTCCTCTATCATGATAATATTTGCCACGTCGTATTTTTATATCTTTCGTTTTATCGAACATGTGTTCGATTTATAGAACATGTAAGGTTACTTGCTAAATTTTCAAACGGTGTTAAATTAATGGGATGGATTAGGAGATGTGTCAAATAAGTATCGTGTATATCTGTAGCTAATCGAATGCTTTTAAGTGTGCCAGACTTTCCATTATTGGCATTATCATGTTTGACGAAGAAAAAGGAAGGGTGACACTATACGGTTGGGTGCAGTCCGTAAGAGACCTCGGAAAAATAATTTTCGTCAGCATACGCGACATAAAAGGCGTATACCAGGTCACGGTGACAAAAGACACTCCCGCATCAATTGTAGAAAAAGCGAGGGGGCTCAGAGACGAGTCGCTTGTCAAGGTCATCGGAAGGAAGAACAATAACGAAAAAGTGGCCGGGGGGTACGAGATAATACCGGAAGAGCTTGACGTTATGACGTCGGCGGAACAGCCTGTGCCCCTGAACCTAAACAAGAACGTCGTATCATCCCTCGACAAGGAGCTGGATTACAGGTTCCTGAGCCTGCGCAGGCAGAACATCTCAGCGATATTCAAGATAGAGAGCACCGTAACGAATTCCATAGGTAGGTTCTTCGAAAAGGAAGGTTTCTACAGCATCCACTCTTCAAAGATAGTGTCGCAGGCGACCGAAGGCGGCGCCAACGTATTCCCAGTCATATACTTCGACAAGACGGCGTACCTGGCACAGTCCCCCCAGTTCTACAAGCAGATGATGATGGCCGCGGGCTTCGAGAAGGTGTTCGAGATAGGTCCCGTCTTCAGGGCCGAACCGCATCACACCACAAGGCACCTTACTGAGTACACTAGCGTTGACATTGAGATGAGCTTCATAAAATCATACGAAGAGATAATGCGCGTGATGGAGGGTATGATGGTCAACATTTACAGTGACGTGATGAAAGACAACAAGCCAGAACTAAAACTCCTAGGCATCACGCTGAAAGTTCCCAAGACGCCTTTCCCGCAGGTCTCTGTGAGAGAAGCACAGAAGATACTGGCAACGTACGGAAAAACTTCGAAAGAAGGGGAAGACTTAGACCCGGAGGGCGAGAGGATAATAGGGAAACACGTTGAGGACACTACCGGCAGCCAGTTCTTTTTCCTTACGAGATTTCCATGGGAGGTAGCGCAGTTCTACCACATGAGGGACGACAAAGACAAGAGCGTGACATACAGGGCAGACCTGATATTCAAGGGGCTGGAGATAACCACTTTAGCACAGAGGGAGCACAGATACGATGTACTGGTCTCCCAAGCGAAGGATAAGGGGCTGGACCCGGAAAAGTTCAGGTTCTATCTGGATTTCTTCAGGTACGGAGTTCCCCCCCACGGCGGCTCGGGCACCGGACTGGAAAGGATCGTGAAACAGATGTTGAACCTCGAAAACGTCGCTGAGGCGACTCTGCTGCCTAGGACTCCGGACAGGCTCGTCCCTTGAGTATACGCATGATCCTGGCGTAAACGGCCTTTCAGCATGTAGGCAACGTTTATACACAAACGCAACTCCAAAAAGTTAAAGAGGGAGTTTTTCTTGTGGAGACGATACCGTATCTAATAAGAACTTAAAGTATTTATACTAAAAGAACTATCATTTTTACATGCCTCAGATAAAGATATACTCGGCGGAAAAAGTGGACAAGCCGTTCAGGGAGCTGGCAATGAGAAGGTTCGGCTACAACAAAGGGGCTATAAGCAAGGCTGCCGAAGAGGCGTTGCTTAGATGGATAAACAGCATATCGACGATAGACTCCATACTCTCAAAACTAGTAGAAAAAGTGAAAAGTGACGATAGGATTCTGGCCGTCGTATTATTCGGCAGTTATGCGAGAAAGGAGGCTAATTTCCGCGACATCGATGTAGGATTACTGATCTCAAAGGCTGGCAATACTCTAGAAGTATATTCCGACTACACAGCAATTATGGGCGGGGAAAATCACATCGATCTGTCCATAATCAACTCTCTTCCTATAGACGTCCAAAGCAGCATCTTCAACGACGCGGTCGTCCTCTACTGTGCAGACAGCGACGCCCTTTATGATTACACGATCGGGATAATCAAAAACTCTGCAGACGTAAGACACATAATACGGGAGGCGTTAAAAACGGTATGAATCAGGACCTGGCAAAAAACAGAATATTAGAAAAATCTCTCGACTTGGAACGGTTCGCAAAGGAGCTTTCAGGAGTGCTTCCAAAGACGGCGGAAGACTACAAAAAAAGTAGCATACTCATAAAAAGCACAGTGGAACGTAGACTACAGCTTATCAGCGACACCGAGATAGACATTCTCGCGATCCTTTACAAGAATCTGAAGCTTAAAGTTGTCGGGGAAGACATGTCACTGATAACAGCCTTTTCGGACGTTCTAAACGGCAAGACCATCGAAAAAATAAGGAGGCTCAGGGACCTTAGGAACAAACTTACCCACGAATACAAGAGCGAACAATTTGACGAAGAGGTCTTCAAAATCGCCGGCGAGAACACAAATCAAAGCAGCCTGATATCGAACATAAAGCACACTTTAGACAACGGGTGAACTAGTAGCGCATTTTATAGCGTATCTTTATTCCTGCCGGTAGCGTTTTCGGTGGCAACGCTGGGAGACCCAGTAAGATCCAGCATCTGTATAGACTTGCCAGGTTTGAGGATTTACCAGGGCTCCTTGAGTAAATAACGCTTAAATAAGAAGGGCAGTCTAGAAATATTTGGTGGAAGAAAAATCCTATAAGAATACTGTCATATTTGACCTGGACGGAACGCTGGTGGACACCAACGCACTGTACGTCGAGGCCAAGACCAGCGTGGCTAGAATAATACAGCAGCACAATCCAGACATGCCGCTTGAGAAGATAATAGACGTATTCGATACAATAGACAAGGAAGCGGTAAATACCCGCGGATTCACGAAGAACATATTCCGTGATAGCGCAATAGAAACTTACAGGCACCTGGTAAAGGACACCGCTGCAGCGGAGGAGAAAACGGTCGGTGAGATCGCCGATGGCGTTTCGAAAAATGCGCCAAAGACGTACAAAAACGTAACTTCCACGCTGGGGTGGCTGCAGCGAAAAGGCTGCACACTGGTGCTTTATACGGAGGGCGAGAGAGAAGCGCAGCAGTCAAAACTGGAGAAGACCGGCCTTGGGGCATACTTTTCCACCGTAAGGGTAGTGCCGAAGAAAAACGAGGCGGCTCTCAAGGAACTGCTTCAGGAATTCCGCAAGTACGGCGAGAGCGACAGGGTTTACTACGTCGGGGACAGCGTGCTGAAGGACATCGCTCCGGCAAGGGCCTGCGGGTTGACCGCGATACTGATAAAGAACGGTGTCGACACGTGGGTCGATAGATTCGACAAGGAAACGACGCAGGCGCCGGATTACACTGTAAATAATCTGGAAAGCGTGATACCGATAATTACAAAAGAAAACGCACGCAAAGATTAACCCACGATGATAAAAATTGCTGATTGTGTAAAATTAGCGCCCGGTTAGCACAATTAGACTACTTTTTACTTTAGGCAAAAGCGTGGCAATTATGTCCCATACGATATTTGCGTCTATAGAAAAATATTGATGCACTACCATGTCCCTTATGCCAGCCAGCTCTTCCCAGTTTATTTCCGCGTGTACTGCTTTAAAATCGACAGATACGTTTTTTGCTGCTCCCCTATGATTGTCAGTCGTCTTACGACAGCATCAGTTTTTTCCTCATGCTTCGAGAAACTTCCTTTCGTCAGTCTCTTCGTATAGAGTCCGATATAGCTTATACTCTCCAAGATGTGCCGCACATACTCAAAATCGTCTTTTTTCATAGTATCCTAATCTCTTCTGCCATTATCCTTTCTTTTATGTGCTTATCCGCAGAAGAATATGTTACGACGTCTACTTTTCTGCTCAGTGCTTCTTCAATCTCTATTTTCAAGTCTATTATTTTGTAAAGCGGCCCGTCCCTAGCTGGTTCCACTAGCAAGTCAAGGTCGCTGTCCGCACGAGCCTCGCCTCTCGCGAAAGAACCGAATATCCCTGCCTTTCGCACCCCATAACGCTTTAGTATCGGTGCTATAATGACCTTCAACTCGGCTACAGTTGGTATCTTCACCGCAGCTGCAGCCTTAGCGAGTAACAAAAGCTCAATAATAACTTCTCAATAGGATTGCCACTGGTGTACTTTTAACTTTTCTAACTCGTCTTTTGTACGATTGTTTGTCTTTATTGTAGTTTCTATAGTATACCTAGGTATGAATACTTTGTCTAAACTATGGCCGCCGTGCAGTGATCAGTCAACTATTCGCTTTGCGAGCGGGCAAATGATCCATCGACCCGGCTCAGCTGAGCGCCTTGAGCTTTTCCATCATCTGGCCGAGCACATCAAACCCGCCCTGCCAGAACTGCTTCGATTTTATGTCTATGCCCGCTTCCTTTAGTATGTTTTCCGGCGTCTCGGATCCGCCCGCAGAAAGTATCTTGAAGAGTTTAGGCTTGAATTTCTCGCCGTCCTCCTTGTACATCTTGTAAAGCGACAGCGTAAGTAGCCCGCCGAAGGCGTAGGCGTAGCAATAAAACGGCGTGTGATAGATGTGGGGTATGACCGACCACTCGTGCTTGAATTCCTCCGGCACGTCCACGGCGTCGCCGAACTGTTCCCTGAGGGTGGAAAGGTAAAGATCCGACAGGTCGTTCGTTGTGGCGCCTTTCGACACAGCCTCATGCGCGGCCTTTTCGAAGATAACGAAGTACGCCTGCCGCTGGATGGTCGCATAAAGGTCGCCTATCTTGTTCAGGAGCATCTCCCTCCTGACATTGTTGTCCTTCTCCTTGTCCAGGAGTTTTTCTGACAGAACCATTTCCCCGAAAACCGAGGCTGTCTCAGCGAGCGTTAAGCTGGGCTCATAAACTAGGACGGAGTGCATGGAAGACAGTTGTGCGTGTATCCCGTGCCCGGACTCGTGCGCTATGGTGAACACGTCCCTGAGGCTGTCTGCGTAGCTGAGTTTTATGAACGGCACTATTCCAGGCACGACCGACATATTATAGGCGCCGGACTGCTTCCCGACTCGCACCTCAGAGTCCACATGATCCTTTTCAAAGACGTTCCTGGCGAGTTCGCCGAATTTCGGATCGAAGGATTCGAAAGTGTCAAGTACCAATTCGACGGCGGAAGAGTAATTCATCTTCCTCCCCGTCTCCTCCGGTAGCGCGTATATGTCGTACCTCCTGAGTTTTTCCACGCCAAGAATCTTGGCCTTTAACTTGAAAAAGTCCTGAAATACCTTCACGTTCTCCCTGCAGACGGAAAGCAGAGCATCGACGGCTGCGTCCGACACGCCGTTTCTAAGGTTCCTTGCGGCTATCGGAGAAGTGTAGTTTCTTATCTTTACATTGTCATTCATCCAATCCTTCACTATGTTTTTGTACATCTCCCCGAGCAGGTCTATGTTTTCAGCGTGCTTCGAGAGCAGAGCGTGATAAGCGGCGAGTCTCCTCTCCGGGTCCGGCTTCGGGAAAAATGCGGTCACCTCTGGGTCCGTGAATTGCTTGGTCCTGCCTTTTTCGTCTTTTAGAGTCTTGCCGTTAACCCTAAGCACGTATGTAAATTTGTTGGTGACCTGATCGTAAAGGCTGGTCCACGCGGACACGCTGGTTATGTTCTTGAGATTTATGACCTGCTCCACTTTCTCGTCAAGAGTGTGCGGCTTCAGCTTCCTTAATTCGCCTAGATAGAACCTATAGTCTGCGTTTTCGGACGAGTACACTCGCTTCTTGTCCTGTGTGGATCCCCCCGTCTCGTCTTTGGGTGCGGATGTGCCTGGCATAAGCTGGCTTGCGGTCTTGTCGTCAAGGCCTATCCACCACAGATTGAAGAACATGGTCTTGTTACCTATGTCGGTAATAAGCACTTCTATCTTGTCCATGAACGCCTTTGCTTCCTGGGAGGACGTGTTCTCAGAGAACCACATATAGGCATATGCCTGCAGTCTGTTCGACAGCCGGATGATCTTTTCCGTGAGCTTAAGTCCCTGCAATACTAGATCACTGGACGGGTTCTTGAGCCGGTCTCTTAGTTTCTCAAGGTCCGTTACATCGGTATTAAGTTCAGAAAGCACGCTATCAAACTTCGGCCCTTTTGTAGCCTCGAGCACGTCGCTCAGGTCCCACTTCGTCTGTTTGAACTGTACCATGGATACCTATGGAAGAAGTCTGAACTTGTAAGCTGTTAACATATTATTATTTCGCCTCTCCATCCATTTATAGATTTTGGTTCGCCTTCATCCCACCGCTGAAGCGCGTGGATTTTCCTGCTCATATCGATAAATAGTTTCGAAGCATCCACTGTGGCCAAATTCTTCAAGTATAAATGGGCGTAAACGCGTTTCTAAGAGTGGATGAGTGTACTTTCTGCAGCGAGCTCGTGATAAACAGGATGAGGTTCTACGAGGACACCAATTTCAACGCTATCTACAACCTGCGGCCCGTCGTCCCCGGTCACTGCATGGTCGTCCCAAAGAGACACGTAAAAACTACGTTCGACCTAAACGCAGAGGAACGGTCGACGCTCGCTAGTTTCATAAACCGCGCAATCTTCATAGCGCTAAAGTACGCACGGGCTTACTCATTCAACATGATGCTGCAGGTCGGCGAGGCCTCGGGGCAGAGCATAGAGCACCTCCACTTCCATCTTATGCCCAGGAAACCGGACGACAAGTTCAACGAGGGAGGCGGGGACTGGTATCATGCGTTCCAAAGGGAGGAGCACCGCAGAGATGCGCTAACCAACGAGGAGATAAAGACTATCATAGGGGAGTTGAGGGCGATAGCCGACAGGCACGAAATGCAGCTTGGGACACTCTAAAACGTTTTGCAGAGGTCACCAAACAATCACTGTAGGGCTTAGTTCGCGAGGTTCTGGATCCCCACTATGGGGGAGATTCTATGGATTCGAGGGCGATTTAGACGGTCGCGTTAGAAAAGACCATTTCGTGGATGCTTCCCGAATCCAAGGTGACGACGGTCTGCTTTGATGCTCCGTTAGGGGGATAAACCGTCAGGGCATATCTCGGCGCCAGTGTGCTATTTATGAGTCTGAACGTGCGGCCGGAATCAGCGCTCATATATAAAAGCCCTGACGAAAAATAAGCGCTGGCTGCGAAGACCTCAGACACGTTGCCTGGGTCCACAGCGATTGACGTGCCTGTGGAGGATCCTCTGACGGCGGGACTCGCTAAGATGAGAATCAAGGCAAGGTCTACGAGCCACGACCCGAAGAAGCAGGAACCATCCCGGCAGCGGATAGCTGCGGAAGCCCACGCTCTTTAGAGGCGGGAGGATTTCACAATCGCACATTGAAGTTAACACGTAAAACAGAAATACTGGGAGCGCGCCGCTTATCTCGATACGCACACGAAACTAAATTTTACGCAGTCGTGCCGTTCACCTGACAAAACGAGGAAATGTTTGTGTACCTGCACATGTAACCAAGTGTCTGCGCGGTGTCTTGATACCCTTTCACGACGTCCTGGCCGTTTATGACCAGTGCTGGATAATCGCTGACGGATAAATTATATATGCTCTTTAGCGTGTCTATCGCACTCATATTGAGAGAACCGTCCAGCACCGTATAAGAGATGTTAGGATAGGTCTGCGTTATGTACGTTAGCTGTTCGCCTTCCAAGACGCAGGAATCGCAGTTTAGCGGTGCGTAGAACATCAGGAGAGTCGTCCACTTCTCTCCGCACTGTTTGTTCACTCTCTGCACGAAAAGCCAGTATTCCAGACGCGCATAGTTCAGCTGTATCACCAGTTGTGCGTACTGCCCCCCCGTCTTGTTCTCCAAGTCGGCCGATTGCACGTCGCTTCCAAGCCGCGCCAGCTGATTGGAGATCACGGGGAGGTTGGAGCTAAGCAGCGCGCAGGAGAGAGTGGAATTTGAATTGCCCACGTAGGTTATCATCTGCAGCTGCTGGAGCGTCCCCTGAAGACTATCAAGGCCGTTGCTTACTATTGAAGCCTGCGTGTCTGAGACGTACTGCGACAGCGCTAAGGATCCTAACAGAATCACCGCGGTAGCGAGGACCGCCACCATTATTATCGAGCGCCCTTCCATTGGACCGGGTTCCTCCCAAGGACATAATTAACGGACGCGTAGAGCCATATCAACAGCAGAAACGGCGTGTATAAAGCGAGGTACACGACCATGCCCAGAGTGTCCCTGACCGCCCCGACTTTAGCCTCGGAATACCTCAATGCGTACGCCATAGACGCCAAACCTATTATTGTGACAATGACAGTCATTATTACGTCGGTATTCAGTGAAAATATCCATGAACCCTGGCGGTAAGTCAACTGTGACGAAACAGCGTAATTCAGGCTTGTGTTGCTTACGAGCGCGAATTCGTAGAGTATCCACTTGCCGACTATAAAGACGGCGGAATACAAGAGTCCTGCCAACGCGACCGTGCCTATCACCATGGACGAAAGGACTATTGGTATGGTCATGAAACCTATTTTCCTGTGCTCTTTCGAGAATATGGCTTTCCTGTGCTTCATTACGTTGTAATAAAAACCGTAGAACCACCTGGTCCTCTGCTTGAATAGGCCCCCCAGGGAGCTCGGCACCTCCGTGCTTGATACGGCGGAGACGGCGTTTTCTATCTTGTAGTCATGCGTAAGCATCTTCAACCCCATCTCGAGGTCCTCCGTCGGGTTCGCCTTGTCATCGAAATATCCGAGCTTCTTCACCACTGACACCCTAAGCGTGGAGCCGACGCCGTGGACTATTATCCAGTCCATGCTCTCAACGAACGCTTTCCTCGACAGGATCGATAACAGATACTCGTATCTCTGGAGTTTTGCGATTGGCGTGTTTGGATTCGATACCAAAAGCGCAGGCACGACACCGCCGACCTTTTCGTTATCGAAGTATGGCACTATCCGCTTTATAACATCGCGGCTTATGGCGCTGTCAGCATCAAGGACCATCAGCAGGTCTTCTTTTATGACTCTTTTCAGCATGTAGTTCAGTACGCTGGCCTTTCCATTCGTGGGACACTGCGTAACCACCACTCTGTCACTGTCAATGGATTGTGCAGTTCTTACCGTTTCTCCCGTTGCGGACTTGTTTAGCGCTATATATATTGTACACTTCGAGCGCGGATAATCGGCGCGCAAAGCAGAGACTACGGTCTTTCTGAGGCGTTTGCCCTCCCAGATCGTGGGTATCACTATCGCGAGAGAGGGGTAGCTTCTGATTCTTTTCGAGCCCTTAGAGTTGGGGCTGTATTCTAGGAAAATCAACAGCCAGAGTACGGACAGGAACGTCACCAAAACGAGCAGTATGTAACCGAAGTAGTCTATGCTATAGGTCATTATTCTATATGCAAGTGAGCTGTATAAAAGCTTAAACTGCGGAAAATTGAACGCATGCGTGTAGGTACAAATTCTTATAGTTTTGAATACTCTGAGGGACAAGCACAAAAATCGGATACGGGTGCAAATATGACACGAAAACGAATTAAATACTTTTGCGATTCATCTCCACCTTTCGGATGTAGTCTTTTTGCAAACTAAGATAAAGGACTGGGTGCTTATATGGTCGCTTCTATGATTTTTATATAAAGGCCGGTCGACCCGATAAGAGCCCGCGTTTCCTGTTTTGTTTGGTCGTCCAATTTAAGTTCGCCGAAATTATAACCTGCCATATTCCTAAGATCCAAAAGTTTGCTGAAGGTCTTTACAATGTCGTCAGACTTCTCCCTCAACTGTCTGTTTACGCCTCGCGAATTCACAACCAGCTTGAACTGGTCTATCACATCGTGTTTCTTCGGGTAATCAACCCCATTTTTTATCAGCAAAGCCTTCATAGCTATCTCCAAAGCCATTTCCGCCGAGTATAGTGCTATGTCGTAATTGCCGGACTCGCCGCTGTACGCAGCGGTCGCTATCCACCTTTTTGCGTCTTTTATCGCTCCACTTGCGGAATTTTCCATCTTAGTATTTCCCCATTCCTATCAAAGTTCCTTTGATACTTTATTCTCCTTAGTTTGTTCATGAAATCGGTCAGCGTGGCATTCTTTTCGTACATGATTATGCCGTATTCAAGAAAATCCAGAAAGATGGGCCTGAATAGTTCTAGGTCTCCTATTTCCAAGATAGTGGTACTTATCCTCAGATGATACCCCCTTTTAGTGAAACCCTCTCTTTCGGGTTCCAGTCCCATCTTTACATCGTTTGCTGTATCGAATGATTTCATCTTGTCGCTCTTCACGACTACCAATACGTCTATATCGCTGTATTTGCCGAATACGCCTCTAGCAACGGAACCGAACAATAATACGCCGTAAACGCTCTTGTCTTTTGATAGCGCATCGCTGAAGTGTGTTATGTAGCTCTTTATGTCGTTTTCCAAAGCGTTGAACCTCACGTATTTGCCTATTATTTCGTTTATTATCTCACTGGAGGAAAAACGCCGGTTTGAAACGGCAGATAACATGTCCTTCGCTTTGTGGATGTTGTTCATAGCCTCCTCATTCAAGAGCAATTGTTTATTGTATTTTCTCATATAATTATACATAATCTTGTATATATAAATATTATGTATACATTTGAGCTTTAGGCATCACAATCAGAATTTCCGCAACATCTCCAGCAGCAGGATCGTCGCATACGAGCCTTTTTTCAAATCGAACTTTAGGAGCAGGTCGTCGCCTTCTCTCAAGAAAGACAGATTTTCCGGTACGAACAGCGCAGGGCGCACGAAACTCTTGAGGGTCAGCTCAGGCATGGACTTTATTGCGAACGCGCTAGTCTGTACCTTTTCTTCCTCCGCAACTTTCTCTAGCGCTGAACGCAGCGGAGCATCGGCTACAGAGCCGATGTCGAGATCATGCCCGAATGCCGGGACGTCTGTGGGGATATAGGTCTCGCTCAGCAGCTTGCTAACCGTCATGTTGAAAAGATACGACTGGTATGATTGTAGTATCAACAGCCTTAGGTATTTTGGGATAAGCCTGAACGCCCCTACGTAATCGTGCTTTGCCGACAAAAGTCTTCTTATTATCGCGGTTTCTGTGTGCATGAAACCCGGTAGCTCTGCCAACAGCTTACCCGCTTCTTCTCTGTCCACGTCGGCATCGTCGCTAACGAACGTATAAAACGTATCTTTTAATCTCGCCCTTGCTTCGCTGCCCAATGGGCCCTCTAGCCTTTCGGAAAATACGAGCTGCAAGAGTGCACCTTTGAAATCACCCGCCAGCGCGCTCTTCGACACGGAAACGTTAAGTGCGGATTCCCCGAACCTCTGCGGGCCGTAAAAGTTCGGCAGTCCGCGCTCTGCTTCCGCTCGGAACGCTTCCAGATCCTCGCCCCTGAAATCCCTTATCCGAACCGTAAACCTATTGCCGTAGAGTGTCCCTATCTTTACACCGTTATCTCTATATGCAAAGTCTTCGAGATGCATGCCGCCGTATTCAGTCTTAAAGTTCGAAACCCTCGCCTTGAACACGCTTATCCTTTGGTATGTAAGCGCGTTCTTGTCCTTGTTGCCCGCGTAACCAAACCTACTCATCTTAAATCCAGTTGCCTTCGACAGTCTGTGCAGCGCCTCCTGCGTAGACAGCCCCTTCTTTACGAGCGTGAAAACAAGGAATGCGCCGTTTTTCCCTTCGTCCCCAAAATTTTGGGCAGCGGCGGAGCTGACAACCGCACCATCATCTCCTATCTCCTGAACCGTAAAATCATCCGGCGAGGACAAAACACGCCCAGAAAATCCGAAATCCGGCGTCCTCAATGAGGATATACCTATCTTCTTTAAATCGAGCATACAGATTTATGTTTGTACCGCATCGTTCTCGGACAGCGGCTTGACAAGTTCGCGCATCGCAGTTTCTGGATCGGCGGACTTCACAATGCCAGAAGCCACCAGTATACCAGCACTCCCCAGAGCAACGCTATTCTCCACATCACTGCCTGTCTTTATGCCTGCACCGATCAGGGGAAGCGTACCGCTGCTATGCCAGACTAGGTCACAGAACCCCTTTACTACTTCCGGCTTTGCGGTTGATACCGAGACGTCCCCACCTATGAGTTCTGGAGGCTCATAAGCTATGGCCGTCGGCTCGAACTCCAACACTTTCTGCGCTTCATATACGTTTTGCACGCACACGTAAGTCTCAAGTCCATTCTGCTTGCACAGGCCAACCACTCTTCCCAATGCCTCATACGTAAGATTATTATTCGCGTCGGCATACCTCTCTTCGGAATGATTCAGCAGCGTCCCTACGGCGCCGCCCTTTTTCGCCTCGTACCACGAGACGTGAGCAGTGAACGCCCCAGGCTCTATATCGTCCACACCTTGCGTAATCGTTCTCACGACTTTTGAGATTTCTCTTACGAGCGTGAAAGGTGGGGCTATTATCACGTCTACTCCAGTCTCTCTGGCTATCTCTGCTGCAGCCTCGGCGATCCTTACGCCCGAGTCTATGCTCTCTTGGTAAGCCTTATAATTTATTATAAATTTTTTCATAGTCGTCAAGGAAATAACACCCCTTTATCACATAAAACTTGTCGGTTACGATTTTTAACGCCACTCCTTTTCTTATGGTCGACTTTGCTATTTCTTCCCGCACGTATCTTGCCATGAATTTCCATGACTTTGTAAAACTACCCCCGATTATTATTATCTCCGGGTCCAGAACATACACAAGCGAAGAAACATACCTGCCAAACGTTCGCCCTATCGTCTCGAAAATACGCCGTGCCTTCTTGTCCCCCTTCAATGCAAGGTTGTGCAGATCCAGCCCGGATATGCGATACTTATCGATTATGGCATTGCCGCCGACCAGAGATTCCAGATACCCCTCGTTTCTGTCGAACAGTCTTATGTGCCCTATTTCGGACGCAAGCCCGGCACCGCGGTATATCCGGTGGTTTATTACTATAGATCCCCCGACCCCGGTTCCCCACACGAGGACCAAGCCGGCTTTGGCCTTCTTAAGCGGGCCTCGGCATATCTCATAAACCGCGAAACAATTCGCATCGTTATCCACGTTCACGTGCTTGAACCACTTACCCATCTCATTTTTTATGTTCAGTCCCTCCAATGGGGTGTTCGGTGAGAACAGTACCTTCCCGGATGCGTCAGTCCTGCCTGGTATCGCAACATTAACAGTATCCGAGGAGCCTACAAATTCCTTGACGCTCTCTTTTACGGCTGATCTGAACGCCGCAGCAGTCTTTGGCGTGTTTAGATCTCTCCACTTTAGTATGTTCTGTCCACTGTCCAACAAGGCGAACAGCATTTTCGTCCCCCCGATGTCTATGCAGACTCTGTTACTGCCCATGCTATACCGAACCTACTATTTCCTTCAGCACTTTTATCCGCGCTACGGGGTCCTCGCTCTGGAATATGTTGCGGCCGACCGCAAGTCCTGAAAATCCGGCGTCGATGGCCTTCTTTGCCCTGCTCTCCAGATTCTGGTCATCAAGCGCCTTGCCGCCCGCAAGAAAAACCTTAGTGGTGTCAGCGCTCTTAACGACCCAACCCAGGTTAGAATCATCCGACGGATATTTTACCTTCACCACGTCAGCTCCCATTTCCATGGCCGCACGTGCTGCGTATGCTATGATTTCCGGAGCCTCGTCGTCCTTTATCGACTTGCCGCGCGCATACGACCACATAACGATGGGCAGTCCGTACTTGTGGGCGTCTTCCTCTATCCTCCCAAACTCGCGCAGCATTATGTGTTCGTACCTGCTTCCGAGATAAACGGTGTATCCGACCGCTGAGGCGCCCATGTCGATCGCCTCTTTCACGCTGCACACTTGGGTCGCTATCGGCTCGCCGTCGTACAGCCTGGTTTTCTGGTTCAGCTTCAGTATCAACGGTATGCCGGTGTCTTTTACGTAGTACTTCCTTGCGATCCCCTTCAGCAGGATTATGGCATCCACCTCTGCTCTTTTGGCTATGTCCAGTATGTACGCCGGTGATACGTTCCTGTCGTTGAAATCCGTCGGACCGTGCTCCATCCCGTGGTCGTATGCGAGATACACTCCTTTCATCCTAAGACCGCTTTTTTTCGTATACCTGCCTCCTTATCTTCAGCTCCTGCACGGGATATCCGCTCACGATGCCGTCTTTTGCGCCGTAGTGCATAGTCACGCTGCTGGCGTTGTAGCTTCCCAAGCTTATGCTTTCTTCGATGTCCTTGCTGTCGATCAGCCCGTTCATAAAACCCGCGAAGTAGGCATCGCCCGCGCCTATGAAGTTTATCTGTTTCGACGGGTACGCGCTTGCCCTGTAGATGTTTCCGCTGTCGGCGACTAGCGAACCCTTGTCGCCTTTCGTTATTATCGCGGTGTCCTTTACAGTTTTCGCCAGCTTAACAAGGTTCTTTACATCGTTACCGTATCCTACGAATATCCCGGCCTCGTCATCGTTCATGCTTATTACGTTCACGTCCTTCAGTATTTTGGCCATTCTCTTGAGCTTAAGGCCGAGTTCCGTCGAACCCGGATTGAGCGCGATCTTTATGTCATTCAGCTTGCAATAGTCAATCATCACCGGCAGAATCTTGTACGCGTTGCCGGGCAGCGGTCCCACGAACAGCCATTTCGACTCGAAATCGAGGCGTATCTCTTCCGCTTTAAGCGAACTCTCCATGCCGCGGTACGTCAGTATTATCATGTGCCTGTTCGTCGACACAAGCACGTTTGTAAACGGCGTTTCTCCGCTACCCCTTATCACGTATTCCGTCGATATTCCCCGCTTGGAAAGGTCATCCAATATGAACCCGCCGTTGTAGTCGTTGCCGATTTTCGCTATTACCGCGGCATTTTTACCGAATTTCGCGAATGACGCTGCTGAATTGGTCGCGCTTCCCCCGGAGAACTCGAGACGCTTTTCTATCTCTATTTTTTGGTCGAGCGGAACCTCCAGGAAATGCCGGTCTATCCCTCGCTTCAAATTGCTGTCCTTCGTGAAGAGGAAGATATCCTTCGTTGCAGAACCTATGGAAACAACATCAAATTTCATAACAATAATAACTAGTACCGCACACGTTTTAATTGTTTTTGGACGGGAAAAAAGCCAGTTACGCACGGAGTAGCGTATTCATGATGCATGATCGCGTCGCCCACTAACGACGGCATCCAGCTTCGCTCTTATCTCGTTTAACACAAGTGAGACCGGCGGCTGATACACCGCGTTTATCTCCCTCATCTCATAGTAATATATCTTTGGGATGAACTCGGGCAGGGCGGGCAGATAAGAAAGGATAACTTTTGGCGGGCCCGCTCATTGATTATTTTCCCCGTAAAACACATTTTTTGTCGGTCATTACAGGAAAAAGCAACAATCAAACCGTGAGAATCCACAAGTGGGACCCCGTCAATCCATCGGTGGGAGGAGGTCAGCTATGCTAAGAATACCTAGACACTAGGCGTAGACCGTCAGCGTAAGCTTTTTCATCCGTTCAAGATGTCTAGGAACGCACGTATGAAGCCAGAGTGCACGAAGCCCTGCGGGAAGTTACCCGCGAATACTTTATCCTTTACGTCTATAGATTGCCCCATCAAGCCGAGCTCTCCTGTAACGGACGCTATGTTTGACAGGACGCCCTTGGCCTCGTATTTCCTGCCGAGCCGTGCGTACGCCGAGGACAACCACGTGGAGCACAGCGCGAAGGCCTGGCCGTCCTTTCCTATGGAATCCCGCAAATACCTGTACGCAAATCCGTCCTGCACGAGAGTCTCCTCTATTTTCTTAAGGCTGGTGACATCCTCCCACCCGTAAACGGTGTGGGCTTCCTCTGTGTTCATGCGCTTACCGCCTTCCACAAAGGATGTGTTTTATCGGTTCTCAGTTCTTCGATGCAGCTTTTCGATTCATATCGGATCGCAGAGGCCATATCTCCCTGAGCGTGA
>JAJYWD010000002.1 GCA_021791655.1 Nanobdellota archaeon
AAATCGAGAAGGAGAAATAAAATAACCTCACTACATAGTCGGTGCTTGTGGTCCTGGGAAAGGCGTTCCTTTTCTTGTCTCTGTAACCAGTCTCAATAGTCCACCTCTGAGAGTATATCACAGGTAGGTTCTTTATGAAAGCCACATCGTCTTTCTTTATCTCTATGCTTGTCGCTATCTTCATCGGTCCTTTCTTGCCTTATGTGTAGACGAAATACGGGATCTTGTACCAAAAACTACCATATTCTAAATCTTTGTAAACGGAATCCGTCGGCAATATCTTAAGCAGCTTCTTTATGCCACCGCTTTCTGATAATGGCATGAGATACTTTACTTTTTCCTTGTCCATCATCTGGAACATCTCTGAGCCGTTAAAGCCCCTATCCGCTAGCAACAGCTTTATGTCGACCATTTTTCTTACTTTGTTTATCAACAGCTTAACGTCTTCAACTAATGGTATGCCTGCCCTTCTTGGGACCATGGCTAAAGTAAGTTTTAGTTTTGGGTGGACAATGTCAGCCGTTAAGTATTTTATGAACGAGAATGTACTTATTTTCTCGGGACCGCCGACTGCTTTGATACTGTCTTGACATTAAAGTAATAGCTATTAAAAACTATTAAATTCTATAAACTTTGGCACCAAATAATATGAAAAACCCATCAGCAGATAATCCCAAATTCCGCAAATGCGTTGCATATTTTTGGATTGTTATAGTCGGTGTTGCGCTATTTTTGCCGAATTACTTATTTATTCCGTACCTGCACTTAAACGAGAGTTGTCCTCTTTCTCCGTTTTGCAGTTCGATTTCTACTCCGTGGGGCGTGTTTACCTCGCTGTTTATATTTGACGGCTGGTCGAACCTGTACGCTTTTATAATGTGGTTCGCCTTCTTGTTTCTGATAACGGTTTTCATGTCGGCGGATTTAGTGGAAGACTACACAAAGTTTATAGCTCTGACTCTTTTTCCAATATCTATAATTAGTAATGGGATAGAATTAATTATCTGGGCTGTTCAGGGCATAACGGCGCTTTCATATGGTGCGTCGACGCTTACATACGTTTTTCTTGGGGTGTTATTCGGATTATCGGCTTCGGTTATCGTACGAAATATTAATGAACGTTCCCGGAAAGATTTAGTTGTCTTAACGAACCTGGTGGTCTTTTGCGGAATTGCGACAGGCGCATTACTTTATCCTTCAACATTATTTTCTATAGCCCCACATGTAGATTACCGTGTGCATGAGTTTGGCTTCTTAATCGGCACAATAGCGATGCTTGTATATGCGAAACTAGCCATTTTTGGTAAAGGGAGAGGCTCCCTTTCCTTTATTAAAAGTATGCATATGCTTAGTCAACAAAAAACATTATAAGCAAAACCGACATTTACATGAGATGGAACTCGACGAAAAGGCATTGAACATAATAAATGGAAAGAACTTCGGCTTCATAGCCACGGTGTCAAAGGACGGATATCCGCACGTGACGCCACTCTGGGTGGATACCGACGGAGAGAACCTGATAATAAACACATCAAAGGGCAGGAAGAAACTGAGAAACCTTGAACGCGACTCGAGAGTCGCTGTGGCTGTACAGAACCACGAAAATCCTTACAATTACGTGCTTGTGATAGGTAAAGTCAGTAATATTACTGAGAATGGCGCTGTGGAGCACATAGACAAACTCGCAAAGAAGTACAGAGGGCTTGACCAGTATCCCGGACCGAGAGTCGACAGGGTGATGGTCATCATAAAGCCGGAAAGGGTATTTTACCAGGGATGATATGGTGGAGTTTTCCGAGGCGGAAATAGCATTTCTAAAAGAGCAGGAAGTAGGCAGGCTAGCTACGGTGTCTAGGCATAGCATACCGCAGATAACGCCAGTATTGTACGTTTTAGATTCCGGGAATCTGTACTTCGCCACGGATTACGGCACGAAGAAGCTGGATAACATGAAACTTAACAACAAGGTTGCGCTGGTAGTAGACTCCTACGCCAGACAGCCTAGGGGGATAACAGTACAGGGCAGCGCCAAAATAATAGAAAACGGTAAGGAATTCGTACGTATAGAGAAACTATTGGAAGAGAGACACAGTTATTACAAGGCCAATCCTTTCAAAGAGAATGAGGCGCCGATAATAATCATAGAACCCGCAAGGAAAGTGAGCTGGGGCCTTTGACGTAAAAACTTGTGAATTTTACAGAAAAAACGCTTAAATACGAGTATCTTCCTTCTTATAATATGCTACGACTTAAAAGTAATGAAATATTGATGGATTATGGCATAGCTAGAGTTGGACTATTTGCTGCATCGATAATTATACTGTTCCTAGCGCTTTCACTGCTATCCGCACAAATGAACGCTCTGGGCGGAAATGTCAACCCGATTAGTTTACATTCTCCGCAGATCTCATTTAGTAGCTCCCCACCCAAAATAAAATTGTCTATTTCGGGAAATAAGTCCTACGGCAACGTAATTAACATAATAGTAAATATCCCGAACACTTCAGATTATGTCGGCATAAAGATTAGTAACAACGGCTACGATTTTGTAGTGCCTCTCAACAGGCCAATGGCCGCATATTCTGGATTGCTCCCGGTAGGTAAATATACGGTGATCGCATTTTCTAACAGCAGCGGGATTAAAGATATTACCAAACCCCTAAAAATAAAACAGGCAAAACCGAAGGTAAGTTGCACCCACACTCCCAAATCGAGTTTCGACTATAACGGTACACCGTTCCATTTGACATGCAATGTAAGCACAATCGATAATCAGCTTAATTATAATTTGTATATAAAATACACATCTAAGAACGGTGGAAAACCATGGGATAAATATATAGGAAATACAAACACATCGATTTCCTATTCAAATGCCTCGGCAGGCAAATATACATGGACATTCAACACTACTAGAAACCAAAATTACTCTACTACAAAAAAGGCGGGACACTTAACGGGATACTTATCTATAAAACCTGGAATCGCAATGGAACTAAATGGAGCAATGGATAAAAGACAGCAGATGGTATACGGCACGCCATCAAATTTCAGCGCCTCTATATCGCCATCCACTGACTTCATCAGCATTTATATAAATGGCACGCTTATGGCAGGACCACGAAGGGGGAACGTAACATACTCTACTTTGCTGGGTGCAGGCATGTATAAAATTACTGCAGCGACTAATGCTAGTCATATCATTAATGTCTCCTATTTTGAGAATGTCAGCAAGGCAACCCCGACCATAACCCTTACTGCGACAAGAGGCAACTTCACCTACAACGGCACGACTGAGAATATCAGCGGCTCCGTGTCCAGTGTCAACAGCCAGGTCTCCGGTAGTCTATACATCAACGGCTTATTGGAGTCAAGCCTGTACAAGAACGCTACCGCTGGGATATGGAGCGCATGGTTCAACACCACTGCAAACCAGAACTATTCCGCAGCCCAGTCCCACATCGCAAGGCAGATCTACAAGGCAACGCTCACACAAACATTATCGTCAAGCCCTACGTCTCCTTTCACCTACGACGGCAGCGCTCCGACGATAACCGACACTCTTTCAGGCACGCTGGTCAGCGGGCAGTCTGGGCTGTCTTTCGCTCTCGGTAACGATTCGCTCTCTACGGGGTCTACCGGCTCATCCACGCTTTCCTCTTCGTCTTTCACGTTCTCAGCCCTCGGCGGGAAGTACGCTTCGGCGGGTCCTTACAGTTACACCTCCACGTCTAGCGGGGACCAGAACTACACTATTATGAATTCGCCTCCTTTGACAATCACGATAAGCAAGGCAACGCCAGCCATGTCATTGCTTTCTGCACCCGGCAACTTCACGTACAACGGGACGGAAGACGCTTTTACGGGGGCAGTGACCAGCGTGGATGACCAGCTTAGCGGCGAATTGTACGTGAATGGCACGCTGAAAACTGGCCCGTATTCGACCGCGACGGTCGGCGTTTACAAAGCCGTATTCAATACTTCTGGCAACCGGAATTACAGCGCGGCTTCTTCAAAAGTCTCGGTCAGCATCCTACTGGCGGTCCCGGCGCTTTTGTGCGCGTCTAAGCCGGGGAATTTCATAGAAAATGGCACGCAAGAAAACTTGACCTGTAAGATAGACACCGTAGACAACCAGCTAGCAGCCGATTTGTATATAAACTATTCAAATTCGCTTGGAAGTAGGTGGATGAAATACATAAACCAGACAAACAACGACATTTCGTATTATAACTCATCATGGGGGGGATACACCGCGATATTCAATACGTCCGGTGACCAGAACTATACTGGTTTTTCCGTTAACCGAAGCTCTGTAATCAGGTTAGAGCGTGCGATCATTACAGTAACACCCCCACCGACCTCACAGCCGACTAACAACACGTTGAACTCTTCAAGTTCTGCCGCGAACAACTCGCATTTAGCCGGTACCAACCCTTCCGGCGTAAATACGCAGAAGGTCTTGACTAATCGAACTAACTTGAACGAGACCAACTTCGGCGACCACATCGTGGAAGTTTATCTCAATACGAGCGTGCAAAACGATGCTGTTACTTTAGACTTATCCAAAGTCGTCCCGTCATCTAACTTTTATATACCTATAACTGGAAGCGGCGTAGGCGTGACGGGCCTGATTGGGATATCTATGGACGAGAATATTAACACTAGCAACGTAAAACTGAATGTAACTAAAGTATCTGACGCCACATGCTTCGGCGGCAATTTGCCTGCACCAGTCTCATTTGTAAACATAACAACACCATTCAACGAGAGCAAAATATCGCAAGTGATTTATTATTTTGAGGTAAGCAAACAGCAGCTAGCCGCAGCCAACTTGAGCGCATCGGAAATATCACGTTACAGATGCAACCCGGAAACGCACGAATGGCAGGAACTGCCGACCTATTTCGTATCACAGAATTCTACAACAGTCATCTACAAGGCGATATCGCCAAGTTTCTCGCTGTACGGCAGCGCAAAGGGACAGACGATTATGCCGCAGAATACAAGCAGTGCAAACTCGCACAAAAAGAATGCGACATCGGGCAAACAGGCCCAATTGGTGGAAGTGCAGAGCCTTATTCCTACTAAGGCTTCGGATCCTGGATTTTTGTTCTCATTCATGGCGATAGGCGCCATCGCTCTGCCGCTGCTAAGCATGGTAGTATACAGAAAGATATGCACGGTGAGGTAAGGAAAGTTATGGTATTAAAGAAGAAGATTAGAAGCACATTGAGTTATCTGCGTGGTGCGTCCTACCAGACTGCGTTTGCCACTGCAGCGCTAGTAGCAGACAAGATAACGACCTTCGAAGGAATAAAGTACATAGAGAGCTTCGGGTATTCCCTGTCCAAGGCTGAGACCAGAGAAATGGACCCCGTAACACACGCGTTTATACAGCATCTTGGCCTAATTGATGGATTAGCGGCTGGAGTGCCTTTTTCCCTTGGCATGATTTATGGGCTCGGAGTCTTCCTGGACAAAGGACTTAAAAATGACAAGTTCAATCTACTTAACAGGTCAAAGTACCTCAAGCTAGCGATGACATTTATGGGAGGTGTTGAAACCGCCATAGCAGCGCACAATTATGCCGAGCTCCAAGGTATTTACACGCCGCTGGACCCTTACTTCCTCCCATTAATCGGTACTATAGAGGCGTGCGTGAGCGTGCCGTTCCTGTACCGGCACTTTAAAAACAGGGGAAAACAGACGCAGATAATAAATGACAATAAAAAAATAAAGAAAAAGATGGGGGCCGACAAACTGCTGAGCAAAAGAGAGAAAGATTCTATACTTGAACTTTTATTATCAGAAACTAAGGATTTCTATAATGATAGGGATTCGTTGCTGGTAAGAGACTCCTAAAGCGCGCACATCAAGAAGCAGTGTAGTTAAATGAAGTGGATACGGACCCCACCTCAAATCCGAAAAGATCGGATTTCCCGCTCAGCGATATCCTGCCACTTTCGGAGGAGTTCAGGACCAGAACGCCGACCTTAGCTGGCGAGATGAGTACATTATCGTTAAGTATGCTCACGGGTTTACCGTTCAGGGTAGCAGAAAATGAGCCTATTGAGAACGTGTACGCATTGAACACTGCCACGTCTGTGGTATTTCCCGTGCCTTGGTTCGCACCAACTATATTGGGCCCAACGTTTATCGGCAGGCTGAAATTCGGTATAAAAGACAATGGCGAAGAATGGAACAGCAACGCACTGCCTATTATTATCACAGCTATCACTACTACGCCCTCGAAAAGGGGTTTTATTATCCTTATCAGCGTGATGACACCGACTATTATTATGACGATTCCAAGGATAGTCTCTATGTCGATCATGAAAGCACCACCATGAAAATTATTGGCATGCTAAGGTTATATTAGTTTGTATGCACTCGGCCGGCTCATATTATACCGAGCTTGGTCGCCAAGTCGGTCGCGTTATAACCCTTTCTAAGCTTTACTATGGCTACGCGGCTGCCGTCCTGCTTGTTCAGGATGTTGACTTTCTCCACCTTTACATCGAATAGCTTTTCCACTTCCTTCTTTATCTCGACCCGGTTTGACTTCTTACCGACTATGAACGGCACCTTGTTCTGGGTCTGCAGCATCAGGCTTGCCTTCTCGCCTCTCTCCACACTTATAAGAGTCTTAATCGTGCTTTCCATATACCTTGTCAACTTCGTTTATCGCGCCCCTCGTCCATATCAGAAGCCTGCCGGCGAATCCACCGTTGGTTACATCCGATAACTTAAGGTTATCGACATTCCTAACACTCATGTTAAGATTGCCGAACGCGCGCGTGACCGACGTGCCCTTACCTACGACCAGTACAGGTCCGAGCTTCCTCCTGTACCTTCTTCCGCGGAGTTTGCCCTTGCCTGCTCTTATGCTCCTGGCGCTTATCCTTTCCAGCTCATCGCCAAGGCCGATTGCTCTCAACTTTTCCGCGGCTTCTTTGGTTTTCTTGATCTTTTCTATATCGCCGGACACTATCAATGGCAAGGACTTAAGCTTTGATATCCTGTGAAACTTATCAACCAATTCCCTGTTCGCGGAAGCCGCTATGCCTACCCTTATGGCAAGCAGCCTCTCCTTTTTGTTTATCTTTTTGATCATTACTTTCTCTTTTTTGGGCGGATGGGCTTCCCTCCCACCAACGGTGTGCGGCGCGACTGCGCCCACGTAATAGAACGAGCTCCCCCCGGTGTGATAAAGCACTTTCCTTGGCGTCCTATTGAGGCCATGACCATAAGTTGTCTTGTATGCACGCCTCCTCTTTGTTAATTCAGCCGCCTTTCGCTTGCCAGCAAGTGGGTCCGTATATTTCAATTGAAAGCGCTCCGACTCCTCCGCAATGAAGGCCCTCTTGAGTACATACAGGTTAAGCTTCTCGGAGAATACCTGCGGCAACGGCACTTCAGCCTCTTTTTCTCCAGTCAACGAAACAACGTCTGCCATAATCACTTAATAAAATTCACCTTTACGGGTTCCGCTTTGCGCACCGGCCTCAACGCCTTCCTGAATATTATCAATCTCCCAGCACTTCCGGGTACAGAGCCCCGGACTACGAGCGAGCTCGCTTTCAACTTTCCGTAATTCTTGTAGCCTTCTCCCCGGTTTATCTCAGCAGGGTCCTTTACGATTTTCAGTATGAATTTATTGTACTCAACTCGCGAGTTGAATCCTAAGCCACCGTGCTGTGGTACGGTAAACTGCACTTTTGCCATTGATTCGGCACCAAGGTTACCAGCCTTCCTTCTTGATTTGCTCGCGTGCACGGGATACACTTTTACCCCGTAACGCTTTACGGATCCGGCAAAGCCTTTTCCTTTGGTTACGGCGGCTACGTCTATAAGCTCACCATCTCTGAGAACCGAGTTTATCTCCACCTGTTTTCCCAGCAGTTGATTAGTCAGCTCGGCCTTAGAATCCAGATTGCCGCCGATGCCCAACTCGAAAATTTCCGGCTTGTGCTTTAACCCTATCAGCCACGGTTGTGTAGAAACTATCAGCCTGACATCCTTTGCTATCTTCTTCAAGTCCTCGCTCTTTGCATTGTTCTCCTTGAATTTCACTTTTTTCAGCACGTTCTTGTGTATACCGGCGCCCCACACCTCGCCCACGCTGTTGGAATCGCCGTAGAACCTCGCACCGCACACCAAAAGCGGCGGGCACTCTATTATAGTCGCTGCAGTGACCACTTCGCTCTTGAAAGTCGGGGAATTCTTGTTCTCGTCTATGAATCCAAGATGTATCATCCCCACTTTGTATCCTGCGAAGCCGCCTATCTCTTTGTCATTCAAATTCGCGTAGTTCAAAGGATTGACGTACGCGCGGCTATTTCTGACTATTGGATAATACTGGAGACTTCCACGTCGTGGATTGTGCTTTTTGGTTATCTGATGTGCCATACAGTGCCTTTAGCAAAGACTTATAGTTTATGCGTTAGAGCTATTTAAATACTTACGAGTTCGAGCGAATTGATGTATTTACCATTCTTTGTGCTCCTTATTATTATTGCTGTCTTATTATGCTCTCCGCCGTTCCTAATATCCGACAGTAGCTGGATTATCCCAGAGTCCAAATCCTTAAAAAACATAGGTATAACGTCTCTGGTGAGGTTAAGCTTGTTCAGGACATACTTTTTGTCTGTAAGCGCGATTATCTTGGCATCTCTATGGTACCTTGAGAGGTTTACAACGCCGCTACCTTCCCCAGTAAGGATTATCACTTCTCTTATCCCTAGTTTTGATATTATGTCCGCGGCTGCCGCAGTTATTGCGTCCTGGATGGTTACTACCTTGTACGTCGGCAGCTTCTCGCTCTTGAAATCAAAATTTGATATGACGCGCTTTAGCATCTTAAACGCACCTACGGGGTTTATGCTTATCGCGGTCTCCTCTGACAGCATTACGGCGTCTGCACCCTCGTACACCGAAGCAAATATATCGTTTACTTCCGCTCTTGTCGGCATAGGCCCCCTTGTCATGGACTCCAGCATCTGTGTGGCCACTATTACCGGTTTACCTAACGCGTTAGACGAGGCTATCAGTCTTTTCTGTATCTCCGGTACTTTTGCAATGTCCATATTCAATCCGAGGTCACCACGCGCGATCATTATAGCATCCGATGCGCGTGCTATATCATCAAAATTGTCAACCGCTTCCTTTCTCTCTATCTTCGACACAAGGATACTACTTTCACCCGTTAGCTTTCTTGCCATTTCTACATCTCTGGCAGATGAGACGAATGATAACGCAAACAAATCTATGCCGTTCTTTAGTCCGAACTTTATACCTTCTCTGTCGTGCATGGTTGGATAGGCGGATGAATAACTGAGATGAGCCGCGTTTACGCTCTGGTTACTCATAAGCACCCCAGAGTTGAGCGCTCTCGCTTCGACATATGATTTGGTTTTTCGTATTATCTTTAACCCCAACTTGCCATCCGATAACTTAAGGATCCCGGTTTTCGGGATTGCCAGAAGGACATCGTGTGGAAGCGGTATCTCGTTACCGGGTCCGAGCCTGTAAACACAGCCTCTTGATAGCTCTACCCCACCGCTTACTTCCCCAGTCCTTAACTTAGGACCGGGAAGATCAAGCATTATGGATACTCCTGAGTCGAGCTTTTTACTCAGACTGCGTATAGTCTTAATGACATGACGGAAGTACTCTGGCGTATTGTGCGAGAAATTCAGCCTGAATACGTTTACACCCGCGTTAATAAGTTCGGCTATCACGGCCGTCTTATCCGAGGCAGGCCCGATGGTCGCGATTGTCTTTATTTTGTAATTGTACAAGTATCATCACCTTATTGTATATATTTTATTGTGGTTCCGATAGTTGATATATCTACTGTTACGCAGTCTTATTTGCGTCCAAGTTAAGCGTTCTTATCCACTCGGGCTTCACAGAGGGGGCGCGCTTTCTTTATTCTTGCGATGCAGATAGAACAGAAAGACCGCCGCAACTATTAATGCTATGATCACGCCCCCGTAAATAACGATATACGTCCCGCTCTGGCTGGGCGCGCCGAACTGTCCGGGCGGTATGCTAAGATTGAAGATGTTACGGGAGAATTCCGACAGTGCAGTATAATATGGCACGTTCATACCGGGACTGTTACCGAACACGTCGAGTTCTGCAGTGGAATCGTTTATGAGCAACAAAAACGATGCTGTATCGCCGGCTGGCGACACCAAGAGACCATAAGCATGGAAACCGACAACCCCCGATAAACCGAAAGTCTGGCCGGAAAAATTAGTATATCCGCTCACCCGATACATGTATGCAAACGCTGCGGATGCGGATGAGAGATTAGCGTAGTTCACCAGTCTGTAAATTGGGGAAAAATTACCATACTCGGGGAGATTATATTCATACGCAGTAAGCACGCCCTTCCCTATGACCGGATAAGTAAGATAAACGCTCGTGATATTACTTATGCTGGAGTAGTTAGTAGGCATGATCGAATATGAAGTGGCAGACGAAACCGCTACTGCTACGGAAAGTAGCAATGGTATGACTAATGCTCCCATCGCCGCGATCCTCACGAAGTCTAAGTCTCCCATACACCGTCCACCCACGTGTTCATTTTGCACGCCATATTAGCAGTGTTGGAGTACTGAGTCACATTGACGTACTTGTACGTGCCAAGAGTACTTATTGTTATCGGTGAGGACGCAGAACCGACGCCGCCAGCCGCAGTAAACGTGTGAGAGTATATGTTGGTCCATGTACTACCGTCGTTAGATACAGCCCATGTCAATGTTACATCAGTGCCATAAGAAGCACATCCTCCGTTTAGAGCATCATAAGCGTAAAATCGAGCGTAGAACGTCCCGGTTAGTGAGGAAGAAAACGTCCATTCCCATTCTGCTTGTTCCCACTGGGCCGTCCAACCGTCATTTGTCGTAATATTACCGTAAACGCCGTCGGGGATAATTGTAGCACCCGGGTTTGTCTGAACGTTATTGGTGGTGGGATTCCAACTGCCAGAGGCGGTGAAAACCGGTGTGGAAGGGTAATTGATACAGGCCGTGGAAGCCGAGAACGTGATTGACTGCGACAGTCCTGAATAAAGGGAACCAGACGAAGGCGAAGGAGTGTAAGTTGTAGTACAACCGCCAGACGAGTTGGACAGCGTATTGACCGAGTAAGAATAATTACCGTAGGACGTAGTGAACGTTGTAGAAGTGGTTGTTGGATTATTCTGTACACTGTCGTAAGTAACATGCCATGTATAACCCGATGGAAGACCGGATTCCGTGAATGTGGTGATTAGTGGAGCTATTAGTACAGAGGGCATCACATCATTGGGTGGTGCAGCCCTCACATCAGTCCAGTAAGCTAAATCTGGGTAATTGAACGTACTCGGGGCCTTCGGGGATGACGCACCCTGACAATAGTTGACAAACGCCGCGTAGTCTGTCATTGATGAGCCGTATCCCCCCCCTGAAGCTATGCTCTTGTAGTTTATAGAATAAGCCGAACTTCCGGCTGTCACAGATGCAGAAAGTATTATATTATTAGAATTCGGAACGGCGTATGTACCGGAGATACCGTACACTTGTGCACTCGTAGAATTCAAGTACGAGAAGAAGTGACCTGGACCAGGTGAACAATACGGTCCCCAGCCAAAGTCGGTATACTGTATAGCCGCGCCGCTGGGTAATGAACCGAACAATGCATCAGTCGCGTAGCCTCCATTCGGCGTAGACGAATTCGAAAATGTAAAACCAGGGGTGATTACAGACTCCGCCTCACCAGCAGACGAACTGACGAGAAGACCGTCGTTGGCGGTGACCGTGGAATTCCCTTTTAATGTGAGAGAAGAGAGACTAGTGGAATTTTTAAAGTCGTCATAAAATGTGAACACATGGGCACCGTCATCGTACTCGCCGTATACGGGAGACAATTGCGGCGCTTCTCCGGTGGTCAGTGTATTTAAAACGTTGTCATTCGTAGGGAAGAAATCCATATATACGGTTATGCTAGATAGACCTGGTATCCCAGGCCCTATCTTTAGCCAGTATGTGCTATTGCCGCTTTTGTTGTCATATTCCATCCAGGAAGGCAAGACCGTGCCGTTAGTATAAGAAAATCGTATGTTGTCGAGATTACCAGCTTCGTATTGTGAGTATGTCTTAGAGTTGAACACTAACATTTGCTGGAATGGTGCCGCAGTGCCGGCGGTCTGCGAATTTGTAAAGGATATCGGCAATTGCAGTACTGGCTGAGGGGGGATAAAACACGTGGCGCTTATCGCGTTAAAAAGCGGAACCGACACTGTCACTATGTAAAATGAAGAGGTGCCATTAAGGATTATGTATCCAGACCAGCTACCAAAAGTAGTAGTGATGTTATTTTCGCGTCCAAGGGGCACTCCGGATGCGGACAGCACGGAGATGTTAAAGTTGGCGTAATCCTCAGGCCCTCCACTAGAGCCCAGGAACTGAAGCGAATAGGTGAAGTTGATAGACCCATTCGATATAGAACTTGTCTTATACTGGCTGCGTACGGACGAGAGGGGGAGATTAAACCGCATCAAGGCTTGGGCCTGCCCATTTACCACTTCTACTTCCATGGAACCTGGCTACACGCCCGCACTTATGGGCAAAATGCCAGTAATCGGGAGTATAGTACTTTGAATGGACCTTGCATTCTGCGAGGTTACGTACATAAGATTATTGCAGAAAAATGTTTGCCCTGGGATTATGCCGGGGGAGTGTAGGGTAAAATCTACAACAGAGCCGGCCTGCTGGGTACTCACACTGTTCGCTGCGCTTATGATGTCTTCGGCGGCAAGGTTAAGATTGCTGGATGACGCGGACAGAGATGCACCTGTGAAATACGTGAGCGAGTAAGATGTTATTATGGCGAATACCGCGATAGCGATACCTATTATTATAAGGTACTCCAGCGAGGCCTGCCCACTTCTTTTTATCATAAATCAAACATGAAGGAACTTGTCTACCAGAGAGTTTATCCTTTCACTGACCTGCATTATGCTTTTCTCGCCGTCGACCTTCTTGAGGTGAAATTCCTTGGCTATGGATAAGAAAGCCTGCCTAACCCTGCTGACAGTCTCCTGCCTCTCGAAAAGGTGGAGGTTTGAAGGTTCCTCGCCCAAACGCGAGATTGCGGTTTTCGGTTTGACATCTATTAGTATGCCTAGATCTGGGAGCCTGAATTTAAGGTTTATAGACCTAAGCCATTTGTAGTTAACGCCAGATGCGTAACCGTAGGCCAGCGTAGAAAACAAATACCTATCGCAAACAACCACTTTACCCTTGGCCAGATATGGTTCTATCTCGCTCGAGAGGTGATGTGCGCGGTCGGCACAAAACAGTAGCTGAAGGGCGTCCGGTGAGGTGCGCCACTCCTGGCTGAGTGCGGCCTTCGATATCCCTCCGATTAGGCTGTTAGTCGGCTCCTTTGTGACCAAAAAATGGATGCCATTGCTGTTTAGGTGCTCTCCCAGCAGCGCTACTTGTGTGGACAGGCCAGCACCGTCTAGTCCTTCAAGAACTATGAATTTTCCATTCATACTACAGACATCACCTCTGTGAGAATCTCGCCTGATATTGAGTTTTTAGTACCGGAATCTAAAAATAGCTTCCATCTTTCGGAAAAGAAAGAATTGCTGAACATACGCTCATACAAACCGCCGACTTTTTCCATAAGCCGGAGGTCATTTTCAAAAACGTCGCCACGACGAGATGCCCTCTTTCTCTCGAGTGTCTCCTTAACCTGCCCATGCAGAAGAATCGTAAGGGTCGGCTTCGGAAGATCCAGCATTTCGACAATAAGTTTCGCCTTGTCGTACGGTAGTCCCTGGGCACACTGATACGCTACAGATGAGAACACATACCTTTTGCTTATAACAAGATCGTTCTTGTTTAGAAGTTCCCTTATATTTCTTGAGTCTTTCGTTATGTCTGCCAGAAAAAGGAAGAACTGGGAATCCGGCCCGAGCTTTACCTTGGACGCAAGAAAATTTCTTATTATCCTGCCGAATTGGGAGCCGTAATCCGGGTACGAAAAATAGGCGGCCTTCAATCCCTGTTCCTTAAGATTCTTTTTCAGGAGATCGAATTGCGTGTCTTTACCCGAGCCGTCTATACCTTCCAAAACTATAAATTTCCCGGCCATACGACTTTATCTAGGCCTAGGTTTTTATACCTTTTTTGAAAATCTGTACTTTGGCGCCGCCGAAGTCCAACATCTGGAAACTTTTGTCCCGGAGGTTCACAACGGGTACCTTTGCGACTTCAGGGTCGACCCCGTATTTCTTTTGGTAGGACGTTTGGTACTGCCAGCAAGAGGCGTTAACTAGGACCACCCCGCGGTACATTGAAGCCGCAGCCTTATGTACATGGCCAGAGGCGAAGATGTCTGGCGTCTCGTCTATGACAAGAAAATCGCGATGCAGAGGCACCAGTTGCGTCGACCCGTGGGTTGGGGCCAGATGTCTTGACCTAAGTTGTAGCTTCATTATCGACAGTATGCTTTCGTCGTCCATCTTGTTGAATTTTGCGATGGAATTTACGTAATACATTATGCTGAAGCCGTGATACGACAGCAGTTTTCTCTTGGCGTCGCCGATCTTAAGGTTTACCTGATAAGGATTGGAAAGGAAAACCGCGTTAGTGAGCTTGTACAGACTTTCGCCGAAGTATGGTTCCAGCTTAGGCTGCGGCTCGGCTATGTGCGTAGCGTCGTGGTTGCCCTGGGAAATAAGTATCGTTATGTGCTTCGGCACTCGGTCCAGAAGTTGATAAAGCGCATCGTACTGTGATCTTACATCTTTTATTTCGAGTTCTTTTTCTTGTTCAGGGTATACGCCAACACCATCCACCAAATCGCCCGCAACAACCAGAAATTTGACCTTTTCGGCGATGCTCTTGTATTCGTCAACTCCACCGTTAAGCCAGTTTATGAAAAGCTCGAATTCCGTCGCAGCAAACAGCTTGGAGCCGACATGGATGTCTGACAAGAACACCGCGTACGTATCTCCTATATCCAGGGTGTCCTTGTCAATTATCTGGACGTCGGGGAAAACCACGTCATTCACGAAGATCGCATCCTTGTATTTTTTCCCTTTTATCATCACGACATGGTCTTTTAGTAACTCATCGTTAACTACAGACAGTATGGCCTTGTATCGCGACGTGTTATCCTCGATTTCGAGTATCTGGTAGTGCTTAACGGGGCTTATCGAAACCTCAGCAACCATGACTATAGACTTTACCTCTGCGCCGTTAGGCATGTTTTTTATGCCTTCTAATGACATGACTCCATTGGCGTCTACCCTCTTTAGAAGTATGTCTCTGAGGCGATTGAATCGATCATTGAAGTAATTTATCCAGTCGTTTGGCTTTGAATGCGACGTCTCTCCGCCGTAGTTCTTTACTACCTCGATCGAGGAATTGCCTTCAGACGGCTTATCGTATACTAAATTGTAAAGCGTCTTAGTGTCCAGAAAGGTTATACTCTTTTCCTTCAATTTTTCGATGAGCTTGTTCATGTCCGGGACTTCGAAGTTCTTTATCCCGGCGTCTATAAGGATGCCATTGCCGAAAAGAAGATTCAACTGTTCTTGATTCATCTCTATTTTACTTTATTCTGGATTATATGTTTTCTGCTCATATAATGCTACGGTGTAATCAGTGTTCGAAGTCCGGCACGGAAGACCGGTACGATGGCAGTGAAAATGTGGAGGGAATAAAGATAGTGTATCTTCCGTTCTGGGAATGGGCCCTGACATAGAATGGATGATATGCTGAACCTTTTTACGAAAAACTTTACCAAAAAGTCTGGGTGCGCAAACCTTTTTAGAAATGTTGAGCCAAAACACTGGTATATTTATTCCTGTAGTGGCAAAATATACCTGGCATCTATGTGGATCAAAAAGAGAATCCTAGAGAAGTCGTAATGGCTTATATCAAGGCCGTGGATAACAAGGACTATGACTCCATAAGAAGCTATCTAAGCGATAGCGTCTTCATTAAAGGCCTTGCTGGCGAAGCATTTCGCAGTCCCGATGAGTTTATTGGCATGATGAAGCAGCGGAATGGCAAGTATGCGATGAAGAAAGTATTTGTAGACGGAGATGATGTATGTCTGCTCTATGACTTCGTTACTCCGAAAGTTACTGCTTTCTTCTGCTCATAGTATCAGGTTAAAGAAGGCAAAATAGCTTCGATACAGTCAATCTTTGATCCGAAGGTATTTGCCCCGCCAGGAAAGTAGAACAGTAAATAAGCGTATGTTATTTTATAGCAGGATATAGCGTTAGCATGCATTAGCATATAAAAGCTATCGGAGGGGACTGCACGAAAAGCCGCAGTCACGCCGAGTTTCCTTATTAGTCTATTCAAAGTCTTATCGATTCTGCCAAGATGGCGCACGCCAGTCTCCCATACCTTCTTGTCCGCTATTGTTTTGTATTTCTCTACCATTTCCAGAATCCTGCAAATTACGCACTGCAACCGGAACTTACTGTATCGGGAGGACAAAAAGATATAAGGATATAGACTATAACGCCTATTATAAAGATATGCCGCCCAAGTCAAAACTCCTTATTTTGATGCGATAAACTATGAGCAACGATAAAGATAAGATAAGTGTTACAGTGGCTACGGCGGTGGGTCTCGGAGCCATTATAGGGGCTGGTATATACGTGCTAAGCGGTACCGCCATTGCATTGGCTGGGGCATATGCGCTCATAGCATTCGTTCTCGTAGGTATCGTGGCTTTCATAATAGCGCTCGAACTCGGCGAACTCGGGTCGCTCATGCCATACGTAAAGGGCGCCTCCTATTCATACACGTATAAGGCGTTCGGAAGCGAACTCGGCTTTATAGCAGGTTTGCTCAGGTATTTTTCACTGGCAACAGCAATCTCAGTGATATCATTGGGTTTTGCGTCATACCTGTCCAACTTTTTGGGCGTCGCCGTGGGCACATACGCCATACCGTTCGCCATATTACTAATAACCGTGCTGTCCATTGTAAACTTACTGGGGATAAAGAAAGCAGCTGAAGCGGATTTCGGTCTTGTCATTATAAAAATAGCAATCCTCCTGATTTTTGTAGCGTTTGCGGTGTTTGTGGCGGTTACCGGCGTACGCGGAGGGATACCGCAGATATCATTCAGTGCACCAGGAAGTGCGGTCGGGGGGATATTCGCCGCTAGTGTAGTGGTGTTCTTCGCGTATTCCGGCTTCCAGGCCATATCTTCTATTACTGATAGGATAAAGGGCGGCTCTTCCGGATACGTAAAAGCTATACTTTCTGCAGTGACGATAAGCATTATACTTTATCTACTAGTCGTATCCGCATTATTGCTGTTACTCCCTTCTTCAGCTTATAAAATATCTGCGGACCCATTGGCTTACGCACTAAAAGGCAGTGTAGCGCCGCCTTGGATTGGTATTTTAGTAGATTTTGGTGCGCTTGTAGCAACCGCTTCAGCAACTATAGCAATGATATTGGCCTCATCCAGAGCCCTGTACCAGATGAGTTCGGACCACCTATTGCCACGGTTCCTGAGAAAATTCAATAATAAGAGCGGAGTAGCAGAAAACGGCATACTCGTTTCCGCCGTGATAGGCGTATTGATGCTGTTTACAGGCAACATCTACGTGATAGTGTCCATCGCAAACTTTGGACTTATGCTGAATTATCTGTTCGTTGGTTTCGATATCATTCATTTTAGAAGATCGGGCGTAAAATCTGACTTCAGAATGCCGTTTTATCCATACTTACCGTTTATAGGTATTATACTGCTACTCGCGTTTTTCGCTGGCATGCCTAACGAAGCTTTGGTCGTAGGCGTGATACTCCTGATTGCTCTTTTGGTTACTTACTATTTCTTAAGGGAGGCGGATGAGAAGAAGGTGGTAAGGGTAAAGCTATTCAAATGAAGAAAGATCTCGTTAAACACATGCAAATCGTGTAGTAGGCAGTCGAAAATGGAAACAAAACACTACAATAAGAATCTGGCGTATGGCAACCAGGATGATGAAGTATGTATCTCGCCCATTACAAAAATGGACGTGCCGGCAGTAGAGAAGCTTAGAGACGAATTTGAGGTGTATCTACAAGAGCTATCTAACAAACCACGTGAGAAACAGCTCAAAAAAGAGCGTAAAGCCAGACTCCTTAGAGATGGTTTCGGTAAAAACCGCGCCTTTTATGGATTTGTCGCAAAATACGGCGATAGAGCACTAGGCTACGCCTTCTATCATTTCGGCTACGATCCGGATGAGATGCAGGGACGAGTAATCTACGTGGTTGATCTTTTCGTTACAAAGAAAGCCAGGGGTCTCGGGATAGGCCGACAATTAATGTCGAGAATAGCCGATATATGCAAAGAGAACGGGGGAAAGGCGGTGTACTTCGCCGCATGGCGCAGGAACAAAACTGCAATACGCTTTTACAAGGGGCTGGGTGCAGATTGGATCAAGGACGTGCCGTTTATGCGCTGGGATTTGGACTGGTGAGCCACCAAAGGTGGGTTGAAAGCGTAATCCGCCACCTACACCGCGCCCATAGCAAAGAAACATTTAAGGGACGGGGCTCATAAACTTTAATGCGAAAGGTTTTTGTAGGTCTAACGCTCGCCTTCCTGTCCTCTATTGCGTGGATAGTTTGGTCGGTAATCGCGGACATACTGCTGATGGGGGGCAAGAAAGACTATGTCGCGTATCTGACCTTAATCTACGTGATTGTACTGCTTTTTGCGACTGTGATAGCCGTCTTCTATATAAAGAAATCTGGTAACGGATTCAAAGGAAAAGAACTCAGATTGGTTCCTTACGCGCTGTCGGCCGGGGTAATTTTCGCGGTTGGCACAATAATATTCTTCAGTCTCCTGGGAAACACTTCGTACCCATTTGTGGCAGCGGTGCAGGTAAGCGCCGTCGTTCCGTATGCGTTTTTCATAACACTTATCACCAAAGAGCGGCCAAAGGCTAATTACTATATCGGCACCCTTATTGTACTGTCCGGGTTTGTGCTGCAGGTGTTCGGTCTCTACGGAGATGATTTCTCGGCAGCAGCATCAACAATCCTTCTATCGGTGTCGGTTCTGGTGTTATACACAATCGGTTATATTCTTTCGTTTTACTTTGTATACAACGGCCTGCACCCCTTGAAAGCGTCGCCCGTTGTGATATTTACGAGTATGGTGACCGTACTGGCATACGGACTTATAACAAACGCATACGTACATGCGGGCCAGATAACCGGTTACGGCGTCATTCTTTCCGTGTTTATTGCAATCGCAGTTGTGGTGGGATACACCTTTGAGGAACTGCCCGTGAAAATGCTTAAACTAAGCGGCGTGAAGTATCTTAACCTGGCCAATCTCCTGTCCAGCTTTGAGACGCCGGGGATACTGGTATTCTCGGCCGTATTCCTGTCCCTTTTGTATCCGCCGCTGATTATCGGCCTGCTCCTGACATTCGCCGGCATAGTTTTGGTTGTCTATTCATGAAAACTGCGGCTGGCAAATTCCTTGAATAATGCTCGGCTGCTCACTTCTTACTGTTTAAGGTAGAAGACTGGAAACGCTTTCAGAAGAGCCCGTTTAATAATGTTTTTCCTCTTGAACGGCTTTTGGGGCGCCTTGTCAGGATGCCTTTGCGACCTAAGAACGTGCCCATAAAACGTGTCCATCGAACTCAGGAAATCGCTAAGACGTTCACTTTGATAGCCGACTCTCTTAAGTTCCCTGTAAACACTGTCCTTTATCATATTTATCTCCGATATGGTAACCTTTTCGTCTGTTAACAGCGTCTGGATATTATTGCGTTTATCTTCGCTGCGGTCAGCCAGATCGTCAAGGAATGGAGGTACTCGCCGAGTCTATAAAGTGCGCCCCACCCCGGGCTCTGCTCGTCCATGTCTGGGTTCAGTGCCGAGGCGAAAAGCAGCATGACATAACCGCATTTTTTGAGCGTTACGTCCAGCAACGCATCATCGGTAAGAACCGTGGATTGCTGCTCCATAGACGCTATCTACGATGCATGGAGTTTTCTAATGGTCTTATAAACCTTAAATTGTTAATACGTTACAATAGTGTTTTTTACTGTTGTTATGCAGGTAATTATGGCCCGCTTCAGCAGATTTTACCCCGTGAAGCCGATGCCCCCGCCCGGATTTGAACCGGGGTGATCAGTTTAGGAAACTGAAGTTCTGTCCAAGCTAAACTACGGGAGCACACTAAAGAGATTAATAGGAAACTAAATATAAATAAAGTATCAAAGACAAAGTAAGTGTATGTTAGCCGATAACCCGTTCATAACCATAGTAGCCTCCGATAAGGACAAAATCGAGGGTAGGATAAACGAGAAGGTAGAACTGCAGCTTCACCTAAACGAGATAATAAACAGGAACGGCATAGTTTTACTAAAAGGCGACCCAGGCATCGGGAAGAGCACCTTGGTTAACTGGGTGCTGGCAGACCTGAGGAAGAGGAAGAACCTGGAGATTGTAAAGGAAGAGTTCACGCCGTCCGTCTACAACAAGTTGAGAAATATCTCAATAATCCCCAACAAACAGATACTTGTTATACTCGATGACTTCAACAACTTGGAACTCCTTGACGCTAGAAGTCAGGATAAAGTACTTAACCTTGTGATAGACTTGTCTAAAAAACTGGGCCTCCTGCTCGTAGAGAACAGGAAAACTGGGGTAGAAAATGCACTTAAAGCACACGGGGCCGTAATGGAAAAATTCGAGCTGAAGGGCCTTAACAAGACGGATCTCCGAGCAGTGATAACCGACAGGCTTAACCTTATCAGAAAGGTGCCAACGGAAGACTTGGAGCCGTTCACGGAAGAGGAGTTCGCAGAGATTTACAAAAAGACTGGCGGAAACGTAAGGGTCACACTCCTCATATGCGCACGCTTGTACGACCAAAGAGAGAGTCCGATGATTTAGGTTTAGCCAGTGTATGAAAGTTAGCGCGTTTAAGTTCGTTAAGGTCCTTTTGATAATGCTGATAACCATTTTAGGCACTGTTCTTTTCACGCTCTATACGCTCTCGCTTTACAGCTCACTCAACATAAGCACGTCACAGGTATACGTGATACCTTCATATCTTTATGTGATATACTTCATAGCGGGCCTGATCGGATTCACGGCCCTTATCCTACTTCTCATAAAACTAAAACTGGGCGGCGTGATCTTCTGGATGTTCGCAGTTATATTAACCCTGATTTTGGTTGAGTTCTTTAGTTCCTTCATAGGTATTTTCGGCATCCCATTGGCCATTCTTGTTTCTTATTACTATTACAGGAAAGCGGGGAACACCGGCAGGAATATCGTTAATCTGGCCATATTCATAACGGTGGGATCTGTTCTGGCCCTGGCATTGGGAGTGACCTTTGCGCTAGTGCTAACTGCAGTTGTAGCGGTGTATGACTATATCGCTGTTTTCAGAACCAAGCACATGGTTACCCTAGCAAAGGGCATGCTAGATTACGGATTTTTCGCAGGGATGATATTGATGGCAAAGAGACTAAAGCTACCGAAAGATAAATTCGTTATAGGGGGTGGCGACCTGATATTCCCAGCGATGCTTTCGACCGCAGTATTCTTGTCCTATCCGCTGCCGGCTTTCTTACTTACAACTTTCGGGGCAACCCTTGGTTTAGCACTTCTATTATTGCTTGGCAGAAAAGGAAAAGCTTACCCGGCGATGGCAGCGATGGGACCGATGGAGATTCTATTTTTCGGTATTTATATACTTCTGAGCGTCATCTAAGCGATTATGACGGATGAGATAAAGAGAGAGGAAGCGATAGAAGCGCTCAAGCAGTGTTACGACCCTGAGATCCCGGTGAACGTGTGGGACTTGGGTCTTGTGTACAAACTTGACATAACCGGCAGAAACGTGAAGATACTTATGTCACTAACATCCGCCTTCTGTCCGGTAACTGACTACCTTGTAGAGGACATCAAAAACAGCCTAAAGGAGCGTTGCGGTGCCGAAAACGTGGACCTGGAGATAACGTTCGACCCGCCTTGGAGCCAGAGCATGATGTCAGAGGAAGCGAAGGCGAAGCTAGGGCTTTGAACCGATTTCGCACTTTCATTACTAGCCGTGTAATTACTCTTATTCAGTGTTCGAAATTAGGAACTGAAGACTTATAGAGGCTAGTTATCGCTGTAGCAGAAAGTGAAACATTATAGATTCTGATATCTCCTATCTGGCCAGAAAAATAATAGGATCCACCATTAACATATCGCCCAAGATTCAATGATTTGTTAGTTGTTACGGGGCTGATATAAGAAGCCGTCCCTATAAAATCTCCACCTATATATAATTTGGCTGAATTTGTAGCGTAGTTGTCCACAACTATTATATTATGCCAATTGGAATCTGCGGGACGGAGAGCTGCTCGGATGCCCTGCCCACAGCGTGCTATTTAACGCCCACCAGGAAGACCATATGCCAAACCGATTACGGAGGATGTTCGGAAGCAGGCAGCGCCTACCAGCCGCCGTAAGACAGAGATTCGCTGGCGGGGGCTATGTACAAGGATATGCCTGGATGCGTATACAAGTATATCGCCATTTTTGGGGGGTCGTAACTCATGTTGCACGTGTATGTGTAATTGTACAGATTGTTGCTGCCATTAACTGGGTTCGGAAAGTGGCTATTCGTTTTCGCGTACCCGCACATCCCCTCTGCTGCACCTAAAGGCACCTATTTGGCGTCCTTTAATGCGGAGCTATGCGACAACAACGACTATTTCCTGATAACTGTGGGGAATTCGCCGTATGCCGGCACCGTGAGAATTCTACCCCAACCGCTATTGCTGGTCCGACGCACAGTTTGATGCTCCCGCAATGATGCCGTGTGCTGCGGGGCGAGATTCAATGTTTAAAAGCATGATAGTGTCTTAAAATAGTGTGGTGAAAATAAAGTTCTATGGCGGCACCGAAGAGGTGGGCAACGTAAGGATAACCATCGAGAACGCCGGTAAAACACTCTGTCTGGACTATGGAACCAGACACGACGGCAAGGACGATGATGCGGCCTTTCCTAAAGTGGATTACGTAGCGGTTTCACACGGTCATCTTGATCACATAGGTAATCTAGCTTATGCGACAAAATTAAACAAGTGTACAAAGTTTATAGGCACAACCGTGACCAGGAAACTTAGCGAATACCAGCTAAATGACATATTAAAAATCGAGGAAAGGCGGCGCAGGGGAAACGAACCGGTACAACCAAACCCGAGAGACTTCGCCCTTGAGGATATACTCGATGTAGTAAAGAACTGGATTCCAACCGAGTACAACAAACCAGTGACACTCGATGGATTCGAAGTAAAGCTTGCAAACGCGGGGCACATCCCAGGCTCGTCTATAATCGAGGTAAAGAGCGACAAAACTAGAATAGTTTACACTGGCGACATAAATCTGGAGGGCAACCTGAACGGGGATTTTCCGGATCTTAACGCCATCGAAAAGAACCCGACCGCATTGATTATAGAATCAACCTACGGGGGCGAGGAACGGGACACAATAAGCAAAGAAGAGGGGAAATTCATAGAATACGCAGAGGATGCCCTCAGGAAAGGCAAAAACCTGTTTGTGCCGGCCTTCGCAATAGAAAGGATACAGAGAGTGGGTTATCTGCTGAATAGGATACGTGACGCATTTCCAGAGTATGAATTCTACATTGTATCCCCTTCTTACATGAAGGTGAAGGACATAGCGTACGGGAATCTTGATTTATCAAAACTTACGGAAAGCGCCAGACCACCGAAGGATTATCGGTACAGGCAATCAGTCATGGTATCGACATCGGGTTTCTGCACGGGCGGCTGGAGTAAAAAGATACTCGAGGACGTGATTGACAACGAAAATTATACGGTTATACTGCCCAGCGGATTCCTTCCAGAGGGTTCACCGGTAAAAGACGCGGCGGAGAAGGGCTATATCGAGATAGCGTACAAGAATATAAGATACAAAAAGAAAGTAAGGGCTGATATAAAGCGGGTCAAGTTGAGCGCACACTCCGACATGAAAGGGCTGAGAAAGATTGTGGAAACAATAGCCCCAGCCAAGACAACAGAGATTTACTTAGTGCATGGAGAACCAGTTTCACAGCAGTGCCTAAAGACACATCTCGAGTCTCTCGGATACAAAGTTAAGATTCCCAAAAAGTACGAAGAAGTAGAATACAGATAGCCAGAGAAATGCGCCCATGGCCAAGCGCCGCTAATGCTACGACTCTTCCGTGGCGTAACACATAGCCGTTACTTCTCTATTTACCGCTTAAATTCCTGCTAATCCAGTAATTTGTCATGGAAGAAGATTCGCTTTCAAAGGCTACAGTGGCGGCACAACAGTTCGCCGGCGGGTACAAAAGAAAGGGAGTAGCGGGCATATTCTTCATGGGTGCGCTAGCCCGCGGATACTTCGATAAGTATGCAGACATTGACATCGTAATAGTGGCGAGGAAGAGTTCAAAGCTGAGGTTTGACTATCGCCTTCCGATCCCGAAATACGAGGGATTCGAACTAGATGCATGGGTTGGCTGCTTGGAGGACATGAAGAAAAAATCATGGTCTATGGACAGGCGATGGTCGTTTTCGGAGGCTAAGATTTATTACGACCCTTATGGAGAGCTCAGAAGGTTACTGAAAGAAAAATGCAGGTACAGAAAACGTGAAAGAAGATGGCTTATTATGGAGGGCACTGTTCAGTCCGAATGGTTTGCAAACAGACTGCCGAAAGTCTGGGTTTCCAGGGGGGACATGTTAAGCGCACATGCCATGTTTGGTTACGGCGTCTCGTACTTGCTTCAGGCGGTGTTCGCAATAAACAAGCGGCTAATCCCGTACAAAAAATGGGACTTGAACTACTCTAGGAAACTGCCATGGTTGCCGGACAGGTTTCACGAGAAACTGGGAGAGATTTACACAATGCGAGACCTTACCAGAGAAGAAATAGACCGGCGCAGAAGAGCATTCATGTACATCTGGGGACCAGTACGCAAAAGGGCTGAAAAAGAAATCGGGATCAAGTTCGAAGTGTTCAAGAGGTTCGTTTGAGTAGCCGCGGTTAAAGCTGCGCTTATTGTGTCCAGTGTCTCTCGACATATCTTTAGTTATAAAGTGTATGATTGACAAAGGGGCATTTGGTGGTTTATTCGTCCAGAATGGGATGCTTGTTCCGTATTCTTGTATGGCGAGCATCCATCCATAATAAATGAGTCAAACGCCTCGGTCTATAATGTATCGGGTTTCAGCGATTACGTTTTTCGCGCAGAGAGCAACGGCTCGCTGGGATTCAACGTCTCAGATCCAAGAATCGCGGGGTTCAACGGTTCCACGCTGAAAATAAACAATTCTCTGGGTTTTTACCACACGAAAAACGGGACTCTCATAAATTATTCCAAAGGAAGCGCTTTCCAGTCGTGCAGCGGATACAGCAACGGAACGACGGTGTGCTTCGGTACGCTGCCGGTCGTATGCTATCTCGGTTCCTCGGGGGAAACCGCATGCCAAACCGAATACGGCGCGTGCTACGGTGGAGGCTATGCCTCTTCAAATAGTTCTATGCAAAGCGGATTGCTGTTCTCTTATAATTACACATGCAACACTAGTTACTCTCCTCCTAAGAGCGTTACGCTCGACCTGAATACGCATCCTGGCATCACGCTCGGGATAATCCTGAAATGGGAGTTATTGACGTACGGCAAGCGGAACACGAGTAAGATAGGTCTCTCCATATCTTCTGCAGCACCGGAAGGCACGTATCTCGCTTCGTTTGACCCTTCGTCTTGCGGTACGTATGACTACTCCCTCATTACTATCGGAAACGCGCCGTATAACGGAACCATAAGAGTGCCGCCCGAACCGTTGCTGCGCGCATAACACGCCACTGCACGCACATGGGGGGACAAAGAATCTCGTCTTAGAATCGACGCAGATACGGAAAATCCAACAGAAGACGACGCTTTATGGCCGCGAAAGCAAGAAATACAAGTGGATTCATCAAATTAGCATACACATAGTTGGGAATGGAGAACAGAAACGTATGGATTCAGGAAAGACGGCTTTTGTACTGGCCGGGGGGATGGGCACCCGACTGAAGCCCATAACACAGAAGATACCAAAACCAATGGCCCCCATAAAAGGGAAGCCGCTTCTGGAACACACCATAGACAGCCTAAAGCGCGCGGATTTTACAAATATAACGATTTCCGTAGGATACCTAAAAGAACAGATAATGAACTATTTTGGGAGCGGCGAGAAATTCCACGTAAACATAAAGTACGCCACGGAGGATACCCCATTGGGCACAGGGGGTGCGATAAAAAGACATGCTAGTGCTTTCAAGAGTGATTTTATAGTCGTCAACGGAGACAACGTTTTTGATTTTGACCTGCGCGAGATATACAAAGCACACAGAGAGTCGCGCCCTATGGCCACGGTAGGGCTGGGGTACGCCGAGGACGTTTCGCAGTTCGGCGTAGTAAAGATGGAAGGAAACAGAATAACGCAGTTTGTGGAAAAGCCGGAAGGCAGTTCTCCACCTTCACACTTTGTCAGCACTGGCGTTTACGTTCTTAGCCCCGCTTTCTTGGGTCTATTGCCAGACGGCGTGTCAAACGTCTCGCGCGTATTGGAAAAGGCAGTCGAGAAAAACACAATAAACGGCTTCGTCCAAAATGGCGATTGGTTCCCGTGCGATAATATTTCACTGTATAAGAAAGCCGCAAGAGAATGGAAACGATAAATTCATAGGTTATGCTCTGATTTCTTGAGCAGAGCAAGAAATAAAGGTATTGTTACAAAAAGTACATTATTTGCTAACTCGGATTTGTCTTTAGTTAAAACAAGGCATTCTTGTACGTATTTAGATTCGTTGACATCCCGCATTGATATCTCGTTCTGATACTCTGCTACCACACCGATTATTCCTCCATTTACATTTTGATAAACAAAGTCTATCTCATCATTCTCATAGTAGAAACCGAGGTATGCGTCGTAAAGTATCATTGGTCCTCCCATCTTATCTTTGGTAGACCGTCGATATATTGTTATTTTATTTTCTATTTCATTTAATAGCGTACAATTCATCTCCACCGTTCGGATGGAGCCTTATTGCAAACTAAAGATAAAGTTATTTAAACGTCTATTGACTAATCCCATAATGCCACACGTATTAATAAGATCGACTAAAAACGGTCCCAATCTCGTAATGGTTGACGGCAAGACTGTGTACGCCTTCTGCAGGTGCGGACATTCCCAGAATAAGCCGTTCTGCGACGGCACGCACCGCAAAATCGGTTTCGAAGCGAAAGAGAAAGAAACCGTGGTACTCGAGTAGTTTCGCGTGCACAACGAATCTGCATTATACTCACTGATTATACGACGGTTATGGCCAGCGTATAATGAACTTTCGTTCTTGATGTTCTTTCTATCGCGAACCCGGATTTCTCTAAGACTCGTCGGGATGCGATATTGCTCTTTTCGGTTTCTGCTCTTATTTCGCGTAAACCTAGCTTTGCAAACGCAAAGTAACTTGCGAGCTTGACTGCAGACGTTGCTATGCCCTTATTCCTGTACGATTTGGCCACCCAATACCCTATGCTCGCGCTCTTGTCTTGCGGATTTATTTTCTCAAGAGATAAAGTGCCCACTAGCTTTCCACTGGCCAAAATTGACAGCTCTTTGTAATGCTCTTTCTTAAGCTGAGCGCTCACGTACTTCTTTATATCGGTTAACGAGTACGGGGGCTTCGTGTCGCTTAACCTAAAAATGGTCTCTCTTTTTGCGATCAACCGCCTTAAGTCCGCCGCATCTTCCAGTTTAAGACGCCTTATTTTCACTTCCATACTAATCAAAACCAGCGAAAATTATTAAATATAGCGCTCAACTCAACCTTTCCAGTCTTATAGAACCGCCGTCTATAACGACATACCCTCTATCGGAATAAACGCCATTCAACTTGCTAACGGTCCCGCAACATACGGACTTTATCGACTTGAAATTTCTAAGTCCGTGAGAATGACCAACAAATAGATATTCGTCGTGCAACCCTAGCCGCAATCTGGCGTACAGGCAAAATGCGAACAACGGGAGGTCCCTGCTAAGAACTCCGAATAATCTCGCTATTTTGGCTGTGAACCCTTCCGGTCCAAGATTGAACTGGTGTCCGTGTACGAAGACCATTCTGATGCCGTCCGCCTTTAGTCTTACTATCTTATATTTACCGCGGACATCGTCTTCATCTCCTTCTATGAAATAAGTGTTTTTCTTAAGTCTCTTTGGTATAAGACCGAAGAATTCCGAGCTGCTGGAGCGCTCGCCTATTACGTCTCCCGTCAGCATTAACTTATCTGGCGCTTCCTTCCCTATTATGCGTTTTATGTCGTCTCTGTCGCTGTACGGGTAGTGTACATCCGACATAACCAAGATTTTCATGAGTATTTCGTTTTACTCCAGCGTCTTCTTCAAACCATAGTCGTCCTTCAGTCTCTTTTCGCTTATCTCGGACGGAGAGCCGTCTATCGGCGATTCGAACGTCTTGGTCTTCGGAAACAGTATGAAATCGCGTATGTTATCGTTGTGCTTAAGCACGGCAAGCACTCTATCAAATCCGAGGGCAAAACCAACGTCTTCGGGCGCGCCGTACTTGAGCGCCTCTAGCAGGAAGCCAAAATCCTTTTCTACGCTCCTTTCGCTAACGTTTATGATTTTGAATATTTTCCTCTGCAACTCATCGCTGTTTATCCTGACCGCTCCTCCGCCGATTTCGTTGCCGTTCAGCACCAAATCGAACTGCCTGGACAGTACCGTATGGGGAGAAGTCTCCAGCATCTTTATGTGGTTGTCCATTGGTGCGGTGAACGGGTTGTGTGACGGCTTCAATTTCCCAGTGACTTCGTCCTGCTCGAACAGCGGGAACTCATCCACCCACACGAATGCGTACTCCTCGCTGAACCTGCCTATAGCGTCGCCAACAATCTTTCTCAGTTTGCCCAGAACGCCGTCAAGAACGCTTTCGGAGAGGTCCGCACCCATTATTATGACATATCCATCCTTGGCCTTCGTCTTGGCGACAATCTCGTCCGCTGCCTTGCCTAATGACTCTGCTATGCTCTCCGGCGCGGAACGGAGCTTACCCTCTTCTACAAATAGCCATGTCAACCCCTTTAGACCAAGAGACTTTGCTTCTTCGACGATGCCTAACATATATTTCCTGTTTATCTTGCCTCCCCCGAAACCTGCATCGAAGGCCACGCCTTTCGCCTTTCCGCCCGCTTGTAGGACCCTTGTTATCACGTTGTAGCCACAGTCCTTAAGTTCGCGCGTGAAATCGATTATTTTGTAGCCGTATCGTAGATCCGGCTTGTCGCTCCCATAGTCTTTCACGGCTTCCGCGTAGCTCATGCGGTGGAACTTCGGCGGTTGCTTTTTCAGTATTTCCTTGAATATTTTCTTAAACAAGCTTTCTATCAGTGCTTGGACGTAGGCTTCATCCTCGAAAGATATTTCCATGTCAATCTGAGTGAACTCGGGCTGCCTGTCCTCCCTTGCATCTTCGTCCCTGTATGCCTTGCACACCTGGAAATACTTGTCAAGGCCGGCAACCATACACAGCTGCTTGTAGAGTTGTGGTGACTGTGGCAGTGAATAGAACCTTCCCTTCCGGGTGCGCGATGGCACTAAAAAGGTGCGGGAACCGGTCTCATAAGTGTCCCTCACAAGGGTCGGTGTCTCGAGTTCCAAAAATCCGTTTCGCCAGAAAAACTTCCTCATCAGCTTTGATACGGAATCCCGGAATTCTATGTTGTCCACCATCTCCTTCCTTCTGAGATCCAGATACCTGTACTTCAATCTGATATCTTCGTTGGCCAAGAACTTTTCCTTCTCTTCTATAAGTTCGAACGGTGGAGTCTCGGATCGATTTATAACAGAAAACTCATCTACAGCCACTTCTATTTCGCCGGTGGGATTTGACTTGTCTATTGTATCCTTCTCGCGCTTCATCACGCAGCCGTGGACCCTAACAACAAATTCGCGCTTCAACTCCCCCGCCCCCTTATTTTTATCGCTATCAAAAACTATCTGGGTCACCCCATACCTGTCTGCCAAGTCTATGAAGATTTTATCTTTGTGTCCACGCACGTATCTGCACCAACCGTTCAGCATTACCTCCTTATCTTCGTCCGTAGTACGCAATTCCCCGCAGTTTACTTCCATGATACAGTTATTTTAATCCTTGTGTTATTTATGTTTTCAATTTTTGGGTTCGCTTTCACCCCCATGAATGACAGGTGTGTTCCTCCCACACTGATAACACGGGGATTTATAAACTACCCAAAACTTCCGGAAGGGGATTCTCGGCGGAACTGTTAAATAGACCCTGAAGTATGGAGGCCGTGCACCCTTAGAAAATCGGTCAGCCCACAAGCTTTGAAAGATATTTGCTTATTCTTTTTCTGAGGATAAACAGCACGACTATTAGCGCGCCGACCACAACTAGAAAACTCGAATTGTATATAAGAGAGGCAATCATGTCCCAGTTCTTTGCCAGCAGATAACCAGAGTACATGAGCGCGGCGGACCATATTAAAACACCCCCCGCAGTATACGCTATGAAACCTTTTAAGTCCATCTCGAATGCACCGCAGATTATGCCGGAAACAGACCTTATGGCGGGAAGGAGTTTGGAAACGAACGCGAAGAAATTTCCGTATTTCTTTATCCACTTCTCGGCCTTTTCGTAGTCCCCGGCGCTTATCCTGAACAGCCTAGTGTGCTTCTTTACCACGTCTACGCCCAGCACGTACCCCAGCCAGAAACCTATAAGATTGCCTATGAGCGAGCCCACTACCGCCACGATGAAGGCCAGTACAGGATCCCGGATTGCCCCCTCATAGACTAGAAAACCCGCGAACGGCAGAACGATTTCGCTGGGGATTGGAAGCACTATCGATTCCAGCATCATCAGGAAAAATATCGCAACGTAGCTGTATGAAAGCACCAGGCTCTCGAGCGAGCTCAGGTCTAGGAACATATCACTTTTGGATTAGCTCTCTCGGGTCCTTGCCATCGACTTTCAAGCCGAGGCTCACGCACGAGCCGAGTACCTCATTTACCTGCGCCTTCTCGTCCCTTGCGAGTGAGTACTCAGAGTGCTCCTTGGCTATCTTCTTTATAGAGTCGAATGAAATAGAAGCGGACTCCTTCCTGTCGCCGTAGCCTTTTTCGAGCTTGGCCTCTTTTATCAGCAACTGGGACACTGACGGCGATAGCGCCTTCATTGAATATTCTTTGGTCTTCTTGTCGACTTCCAGTTCCACCGGGACTTTCATTCCCTCGAATTTCTTGGTCTTGTCATTTATCTCTTTTATTATTTCCGGGGCGCGAAGTCCTAGCACAGTTATCTGCGGACCAAGGGGCGGCGCCGGCGTGGCCTTTCCGCCATCCACGACGAGCCTAACTTTTGTTTTCATTTTTGCTTTCCTCTGTCTTTATCAGCATGACATCTGACATCTTTATATTAACGTTTATCGGCACGGTGGACTCCACAAATAGAACCGTTATCTCTCCCTTATCCTTGTCGACGCTCCTTACGGTCGCAGTCTCGCCCTTGAACGGGCCGGTCGTGACCTTAACGATATCGCCCACGTTTATCTCTATTACCTGCTGCTTCTTCTCCGTGGTCTTAAGGGCTTCCTCTGCGCTTATCTCTCTCCTTATGACGCCACGTACGTGCTTTATGTTGTAGGTCAGCTGCCCTATACTTTCCATAGAGTCGGACTCGACTATCAGATAGCCTTTAAGGGAGTACGGCTTTATTATCGCGTACACGCCCTTGGCCCTGTCAGCCTGGGACTCGAACCTTTCCATTACCTGCATCTCCCTGCCGATAGTCACCCGGACTACAAAAAAATGAGATTTCTCGGGTTCCTGAACAGGGGCTATTTCGGACTGTTCCATATAATACAATACATTCTAATGTCTTTAGGGTTATATATAAAGCTATTCAAACCAGTTGTCAAAGAGTTCCGAATCCGTGCAAGGACATGAAAGCACCAAAAAGCCGGTATCTCCGCTACAACTCGATGAATCGGCGTTTTTCTCGACTATTGAGGGAAATATCATCTTATATGCAACAGATTAACAAACTTAATGTCAAAGGCATGGCGCTCTGACTGGAGGGTTCTCTGGGCGGTTTATATAATCCTGGCAGGCCGGGGATCCGCGTTTGGGCGGGTATAAAGCTTGTAGACGCCTTCTCAAACCCGTACATAGGTTACGGGGCGGGCTTATAGGTGGAGTCTGGGGATTCTTTGACGGCGCAATAGCTGGCGTAGTGATTGCACTGGTTTACAACCGCGTAACTGCGCAGAAAAAGACCAGAAAGTAACGCGTCGAAAACCCTGAAATTTATTTTCATACGAACCAAAAACTATTTACCGGTGTCACCGCCGGGCATGGCGGTATGAAGACTTTATATCGGAGAGAAAACCAAATACTACATGGCAGACAAAGGACAGGTTGCAGCTCAGACCGGTGAACCACTCCCATTCACACTTCAGGACGGAGAAAATATTATTTCAGAAGTGATACCGGACAGGCGAGGGTTCATACTTTCTAGATCGTTCAGCGGTGTTATACCAGCGATCGTAATAGCACTCATCGGAATAGCGAGCAGCATAAACGCCGGTACTCTTGTTCTGGTATTGGTACCGACCATAACGTTTGTAATCGTAGAACTCATCGCGGTTGTCGTTGCACTGATCGCGTACAACAAATTCAAGTACTGGCTAACTAACCATCGAGTCATAGGAAGACGCGGCATAATAGGCTACAGTATAAATTCTATTCCGCTTGAAAATGTAACAGACGTGGTCATAAACAGAGGCGTGATAGACAGAATACTAACCTTATCGAGCATCACCATAGTGCCGATAGGCGGGATGCAGTTCGTGCCTAGAGGAAAATATGGCAGTGGCAACGTAAATTATTTTCCGGCGTTGAAACCGCAGCATGCTGTTGAATTGCAGGCGCTGATCTTTAAACTCAGGGATGAAAGAAAAAAAGAAACCGGCAGAGTGTTCTGAATTGAAGCACGGGGATTATAAATCGACCGCACCGAATTGTCAATATGTCTGGAAAGAAAATAAAGGAACGCTGCATTCACGTGCTTGAAAACATCGTAGACAAATCTCGGGAGAACGTTCAGAACGGGAACTGGTTTCTTACGAATTCCAGCACGCTGTTTCTGGCCGATGACTTTTTGATAAAGAGATACAGAGTAGCGTACTGGCTGAGAAGCGACGGTACGGCACTTATGAGTGACATAAGCCGCAATACCTACAATACCTTTTTGAATATGCTACGCGATCCCGATTCAGAGTCTCCAACGGTGAAGGGTGCAAAAGAGTACTTTAAACACGGACTGGAGCACAATCTAATGGATAAAAATAGTTTTAATGAGGCTTATAGTTTCCTAAACGCATTGGAAAAAAGGCAGGATTACAGAATGTTAAGTCTACCAAAATTTGATTAAGTAGCGTATTCTTTTTAGTGCGACAAACATGCCCCTCTGCAATAATTAATATAATGCACTAAGGCAGACCCAAGACAATCACTTTACTCTGGTTGTATAGCCCAGCATACAAAAGCCCGTTGATAGGATCGTAGGTTAGTCGCAGCGGGTCTGCATTCGGGAATGGCATGCTGATGTTATTGATTATTACGTTGCTGTTAGAGATAACGAAAATAGAGTTAGTGCCCCACTCTGAAGTGTATATATTTCCATCGGAAGGATCATAAGCGACGTTGGAAGCACAACACGGACCCAGTGAGATGTTGGCGATTGTACTGGAAGTAAGGGGATCTATCACAGCCGTTGAATTAAAGGCCCATGTAGCAAAGTAAACATAGCCGTTCTTTGGATCGTATACGCCATCGTTCCATCCCGCCCCCGTTATATTCTCTGTGGGAGTAACGCCCGAGATTACAGTGGTTACCAGTTTATTGCCGATAGGCACGTAGATATCGCCGTTGGCGGGATCGTATGCGGCTGTGGACCACGTTCCTGACGTTAGGGCGGCCGGTAGCGCCGGCTCAGCAACTATTGCATTTGTTGATGTATTTATTATAAACACTTTACTGGAGTTCCTGCTACCGACATATAAAAGCTTGTTCTGAGAGTCCAACACCGCGCCCCACGTTTCTTCCCCCGTTTTAATGGTGGTTACAAGCGATCCAGAAGGCGTAATAACCGATATATTAGCGCCGGCGCTGTAAGTAACATAAAAGTCACGGTCGGTTGGAACGTAAACCGCGCTTATCGGGCTGGCATTGTAAACTTTTATGGTATTAACTACGGCATTTGTGAAGCTGGAAATTACTGAGATTGTACCGATTCCGTTATTGACAATGTACAAGTTCCCGTTCACTGGGTAGTATGTAACGGTGTGTGGATGTGTGCCAACGCTGATATTAGCCAAGACTTGTACTGGTCGGTTAACGCCGGTGCCGCTGGCAACACCGGACGAAGAGTAGGGCCCGGCGAAGGCTACGCCTATCTCACTGTAATTCACAATTATATCGAGAGAATAATGAACACCCGTAGATGGACACGCATTGCTTATGAAAACCGGAACCATCGATCCGGCGTTCACTATTATGCCAGCAGTTGGGACATCCGCAACCAATCTTGTTCCGTTTGAAGTCGTCACGATGACAGTACTTATATTTAGGGGAACACCAAGAGCATCTCCGAGTTTTAGCACAAGGCCATAATTTGAGATGCAACTGGCGGTAACGCTCCCAAGACCGCCGAAGCCGTTGACGGAAGCGAATATGGAAGCAGACGGATTGAATATCCCTAAGGAATATAGAACGGCAGCGACTATGACTATGATGAGTATGGCCCAGCCGTAGGTCATCATGTACTCGAGGGCGGATTGGGATTTTTTGTCTGCTAGAATTTTTCTGTCTGTAATATATACGGAGGACTCCGGCTTCATACCATCCCTATGTACTATCACGATTTAATACGTTTCTTTTTACTGTGAGCGGATCACGATCCGCGGCTGCCTGCCGTACGGGGGATCGATGGGGGGCGAGTTATAGTTTGCTAATTTATTTGAGCGTTATGAATGGAAGCATTGACCATACAAAATAGAAAATAGTTTATAGTAATAACTACGTAAAAATAAATGGGGAATCTGGGAAGAGGTTGGATATCCGTAATAATCCCACTGTCGGCTATAGGTAGTGGCTTTTCTGTTTTGATTCCGATATATATCCTCTCGCTGAATGGTAACGTGTTTGATATCAGTATCGCCACGACGTTCTATGCTTTCGTGGGGATACCGGCATCCTTACTGTGGGGAGAGCTAATAAATAAAACAGAGAAGATAAAACGCTTTGTTCTAGTTACAAGCATTGGCACATTCGCAATTCTTCTCTTGTTGTATGTTTACAAGACTGTATTATCTACCGAAATAATATACGGCATTTTCGCATTAGTTGCTACTGCTGCTTCTCCCGCAATAGACATCCTCCTAATGGGCAGAAAACGTAACCCGTCCCTGCCACGTTTTCTTAGCATTTTCAGTCTTTTGAGTATTTCCGGAACGCTGATCGGGTATCTTGGAGGCGCGTTCTTAGATGGCGACCTGATAAAAATGTACATAATATTTCTAGCCGGGCTAAATGCAATCGCGCTTCTTCTCACGTTTATCTTCGTTAAGGATCCGTACATAAAGACAAAAGAAATGAAAGCGATAAAGGAGGTAAATAAATCCTTCCCACTACTAAACAGTATCAGTAGATTACCAAGCCTTCTCACCGGGTATAGATTGATACGGGCGATAAGTGCGAGCTTTAGAAGCAAAAGGAGCAGAGACATTTCCCTGCTGATAACTTCGATTTCCCTCTTCAACTTAGGCATGTATCTTTTCAACACTTCGTACGTGCCATATCTATCAAAGTATGGTGTGAGTTTTGGATCTATTTTTCTTATAAATGCGGTTAACAGCGTTGGGCAGATGCTTATATACGGCGTGTTCCTAGTTGCGATAAGCGGGATAGACCTATTTGTATTATACAGGTTCTCCACCTTCTTTAGAAGCGTATCGTATGTAGTAGCGATAGTACCTATCTTCGTCTTTACCTCAGACTTACTACAGATAAATATAGTTGTGTACATGCTTGCTGGGTTCGCTTATGCCATGTGGAACGTGGCTTCCTCTGTAATCCTTTATAATAGAATACCGAGGAGCAGCGCAGGCCACACTATCGGGATATGGCTTGCTATAATGGGCACCTCTGCGGTAGCAGGCTCGTTGCTGTCCGGATTTATATCGAGTTCATTAGGTTACAGCTTTACATTCATGGCAGCCATAGCAATAAATCTTGCGTCACTGGCTGTGTTCAGTATAGCGGCCTCAGAACTTAAAACGTAAAGTCCGAGATTTTGCAACGAAATGCTGCTATTACACTAATCCGTGACAGATCCTATATCTGACATTTCTGCACGCACCAGACTTGTGCCACAAACGGGTTCAGAAGAATTTATAAGTGAACACAAAACGGCATCGACAAAACCAACACTATCATTAAACGCGGTGCCGGCGACATTATCAGAGCGGATTGTACTTGCAATCTCCGAGAGATTTTCACCATTGAAAACGAATGGCCTAAGTATAGAAGACACGGAAACGTACTTGCCACCGATGTCAAGGAGCGGCATAAAATTACCGTACGCGGAGTTTACGCTAGACAGTGCATTCTGGTCGTACTGGAACATCTGTCCTACCCCGAGTTGGCTATTACCGATGGAGTTTATGTCCTCTGCGTCCAGCGAAAAGTATCGGCTACTATAAGACATACTCGACAGATTGTAATAAATCTGGGGGCCCAATGACAACGACGAATTCCCGTTAAGTTTTATGGAGTACTGCGTTACTGGCACCGAGAAGTTACCGAATGCGCCGAGTGCGGACTCCAGTATGACATCTTGTATAGCGCTGAACGGTGAATCGCTGGAAACGAACAGTATCGTGGTTTTGTTGCCGCTGCGTAGAAGCGTGGAATTCTCAAGCGATAGGAAAGGTACTGGATTAAGTAGATTGGACAGTGACGAGTTTATGGTGGTATTGAACATCTTCGTGAGGTTCATTATGTTTACAGACGTTATCGTCCTGTTTTGTATAAGGTCATAAAAAGTGACCGGTCCGTATATGGAGGCCAGGAACGGCGTGTTGAGAACAAATGCGTTCTGGTTAAAGGACAGCACATTGAGATACTCGAGCGTAACTATCTGATCCTGTATCTTGTAAATCGCACTGCTGGGCAGTATAACGGACGGCAACGCGGCTATTAGATTGCTCTTTACAGCGTTGTTACCATAAGTTGAAGCGTAAGAAAGATTGTTCTGGCCGGGGGAATAACCATAGCCTGAAAGAAACGAGTCGAAAGCGTTTATCGCGGCGTTAGAGCAGACACTGCAATCCGGATAGAATACTATCGTGTACGGCGTTGAGCCTATGATCGGAACGCTATATGAGTAATAGTTTATCAAAAAATCGGCAGTCGCTATTAAGCCTATCAGAATCAGGATTATGAGAGCGTACACCGCGGCGTTTCTGCGCATAATTCAGTCGAGCATTCTTTTAACGTCATATATCAGCTCGTCTTCCCCCACTGAGAGCTTAACCGGCGTAATGGTTATTTTTCCATGCTGAAGCTGGTACATATCGGATTCCCGTTCTTCTACTTGTTTTATGCTACCTGAAAGCCAGTAATAACTTCTCCCGTGCGGGTCTTTTCTGGTCGTGACTGCTTCGTTGAAAACGTTTCTGCTGGCTTTCACCGGCATTATCTCTGTCTTGCTGTTTACTTTCAGCGGAAAGTTAACGTTCAGCATATCAATGCCCTTACCTATGCCGTGCTCCTTAACTCTTTTTAGTATGTAACACATCGGATTGTAAAGCGCTTTCATATCCGATTTCACCTTTTCTTCCGAGTGGTTGTCCGGCAACATCTTGGAAAACGCCATGCTCTTTACACGAAATATGGCGGAGTACAGAGCCGCGGATATCGTGCCAGAAGAATATATAGTATCAAGTCCGGCATTTACACCGATGTTTACACCGGAGAGCACAAGGTCTATCTTTTTGTTCTTGAATATGTGGAACAGTGACACGAGAACGCAATCAGCCGGCGTGCCAGACACCGAAAAACACGGGAACCGCCAGTGATTTATATGGTCTATCCTCAACGGTTTGTGAAAGGTAAAACTCATGCCGCTCGCGCTCTGCGGACCCTCTGGGGCCACAGCAACCACTTCCTTTCCAAAAACGGAGCTTGCCGCCCTGTAAAGAACTTCAAGGCCCGGGCTCCTGTAACCGTCATCGTTTGTAAGCAGTATCATATCCTTGTTTAATCCAAGTATCTAACTTATGTCTTTTATACTTTAAAACAGACTCGGTGCTATGGATAGACGACTCAAATCTAACCGAAAAGACTGCTAAGACCTGCTGCGGCTTCCTCAGGTTTAACTTCCTCTTTGTGCTTTTCTTCTTTCTTAGTTTCCGCCTGTGCCCCAGCTTGGGCACCCGGTGCTGCAACCTGCGCGACCTGCGCTTCGCTTATTACTTTGTCTATATCCACTCCCTTGAGAGCAGAGACCACAGCCTTTATCTGACCGTCATCTGGCTGCACGCCAAGAGACGATATAACGCTCTTCATAGAATCTTCATTTATCTCCTTACCAAAACTGTGCAAAAGCATAGCAGCGTAGACGTATTCCATCGTTCATCATCCTCCTAACTTCTTACTAAGTGAATTCTCCTGTAGATGAGCTTTCAAGAGCAACTCTTTTATAGTCGCGCTTGATACTATTCCTACATCTAGGGATAGATATTTTACTCCTATATAAATCTTTTGTATTATCGGCTTTACCGAGTACCGGTTTAGTATCCCTCTTGCCATCGACAGCGACAGAGAGGAGGAGAAAACCCTGACAACGTCTTTCCGATACTCTTCAATGGGCCGATAAAGAACATCGTGCTTGAAGATGATTCCGCCGTTCCAAGCCACGTCTATACTCAACATCAATTCGTTTGGCGTTATATCCATGCTTGATAATATCGTAGCTATCTTTTCGCTCACCGGCTCGCCCTTCTTTACGACCGTCGTATCGGACACTATGCTTATCTTACCACCCTCATTTTTCGTCTTTACGCCTACCGAAGAGAACTGCGAAAGCATTGGACCCGGGGGAAAGGGCGTTGGACCGCTCGGCAGAGTTATGTCTTCCGATGCGGTCTGGCCCGCCTTTATAGTCGTATAAGTCTTGTTCGCCATTATGGTCTTGCTTATCTCGAATGGGTCCTGGTCTGACAACAGAAGTACCGGCATCCTAACGGATGCGGCGCTGTCAGCCAGAGGAGATTTGGCGAGTTTAAGGGCATTTTGCACAATGACCTTATTAGTGTAAATTATGTCCGCTTTGCCCCTGAATGATTTCTTTATCTGTTCGTAACTGTCAGAATCGAAACCGTGTGCCTCAGCCAGGCATACGGTCTTGTAGCCAGATATCTTTTTTGACAGCTGCTCGGACTGTTTCTGCTTGCTAAGCGCGCCATTGGATTTCTTCATATCGCCACCGGCTTGCCCATCGTAAGCTTTAGATAGGTGTGCTTTATCCTCTGCTCTCCCTCCGGCAGGGCAGACTTTACACTGGAGTATACTACATTAACGTTCTCTACGAGCTTTGATTCATCCCAGTCCTGAGAACCTACTTTAACCAGTACGGCATTGTTTTTTGCTGTGTTTACCCTTATCAGGGATCCCACGTTCTTGGCGGCGGCACCTAGGTTTGATGTTGGGTTTATTATCGTGCCGGTCTTCGGGTTCGGCATCTTGTTCGCAGCGGTGAGCTGCTTGCCGAACTTTGCGGCCATCTGGGGCATTATAGTCGCTTCAGCAAAGAAATAATCAGTCCCTTTTATGAGTTTCCTTATGGTCTTCTTGTCGTACTTAGGGAAGTCGTCCTTGAGTATGACCTTTGAGAAACTCTGCGCCGACTGGACGGACATATCCTTGTCGACGAATGCGCACGTACTGACTTCTCTCACTTTGTTAGGGAGAGAGACAACTAAATCTACAGGCGCTTTGGCCTTTGCAGTGCTCGGCCTTAATACGATGACCAGATCTACAGCTTGAGAAAACTTTCTCTTCTTAGATTCTATTTGTGCCTTGAGCTCGCTTATGGCCTTCTTTATAGTGTCATTGTCCATAGACTAAATATCAAGATTCCGATGCTTTTAAAGCTTTAAGCTCTGCGTGCAATAAAAGCTTATAAATCGCGAAAGGCAAAATACTTGATTAAGTAAATGATGGAGGTTAGCTGATATGGCAGATGAAGCTGGTGAAAAGAAGGATTTAGACACGCAAGTATTCTCCGTTTTGGAGAAGATAAGGGCAAAAGGCGGCGCCATAAGAAAGGGTGTGAATGAGGCCACAAAGGCACTTGAACGATCACAGGCAAAGCTCGTGGTGGCGGCTAGTGATGTATCCCCGAAGGAGATAATAATGCACCTAAGTCCGTTATCCAAAGACAAGAGCGTACCTTACGTTGAAGTAAAGAGCAGGAGCGAGTTGGGAAAGGCGGTCGGCCTAAGTGTCCCTACCTCAGCCATTGCAGTTATAAATGCGGGCGAAGAGATGCATGCACTCGAGGATCTCGTAAGAAAACTCAAATGAGTTATGAAAACTACCCCAAAAAGGCCGGAAAGAAAAGAGGAGTTTAAGACGGGCGGTGGGCCCATACCTCTCAGAGAATCTTTTCCTGCAGAGGTGGTGGAAATAGTCGGCAGGCACGGCGTAGCCGGGGAGGTTACGCAGGTAAGATGCAAGGTGCTGACTGGTATGGATAAAGACAAGGTAATAAGGAGAAACGTTAGGGGCCCAGTTATAGTCGGTGATGTTTTGATGCTAAAAGAAACCGAAATGGAGGCGTTGCCCATAAGGTAGTAATATGAAGTGCACATTCTGCGGTTCTGATATAAAGAAGGGTACTGGCATAATGTACGCAAGCATAGACGGCAACGTATCAAATTTCTGCAGCAGGCGCTGCATGAAGTATTTCATTATGGGAAAGGACCACAGAAAGTACAAATGGTCCTCGCAAAAAAAGTAAATAAACTTCGAGATTCTCTCTATCTTGTGGGTAACAAAAAGGGAGTCATAAGTACCGTGTCTATCGTTATATCGATAATAGTACTCATTCCGATAGTCATCTTTGTGGGATTCATATTCATTTCCGGGATAGCCGGCATAAGGACGCAGATACAATCAATCTCAGGTTACGTTTCGGACACGCAAACGGCGCTGTATAGCGGCACATCGGTCATCGTTGGTACACTCTCCCCCGTCTTCAGCGGGAACCAGTTCATGGCACAATTCTACGGCGGCCCGGCCTGCATGACACTGATAGACGAACTAGCCAGGACTAGTATACTAACCGAGCCGAACGACCCATCCACACTAAGTGGCAAATTCTTCGTCTGCGCCGGCACGTTTTCTAACTTCTCCTCCTCACCAAATGTGAACGAATTTTGGGATTATTTACCGATACCGCCGGGAAACGCGCAGAGCATACTGCCATCATGGACATTGGATGGCGGTTACAACCTAACCAACTTGATCGTAGGGGAGGTAAACGGCTCGCATGGGTCGCTTAGCTTTGCCAATTACACGGGCCGACCCTCATCGCTTGCAAAGGTTGAAACGCAGCTATCAACAGCGTGTGAGAGTTTCCTGAATTCCACAGTATATTCTTCCAGTAGCGGAACAGAATATAATGTACCTTCCGCTTACATATCAGCGATAACATGTGCGCCTCTGGCGGTGCAGAACAGCCAACCGGTTTTCATAAGTCTGCGTCGGGGCAACTGCGCGGCTAACTCCCCGGAGTGCAGCTACAATCCGTTGTTGTTTATGCACGGAGAGCCGGCTTCGATACAGATACAGACCTGCAATTATCTATCAGGAGCGCCATCGCTCACATGCGAAATAGAAATGAGTTGAAAATATGAGAGGACAGATACAGTACGAAGGGATAATAATGTTCGTCCTTATGGCGATAATAATCATTTTCCTGGTCTTCGCATTCGCTGGTTTCTTCACGCCAGTAAATTCGCAACACTACTACAATGAAATCAACAGCATGATAAGCCAGGCATGTTACTCTACTCAGTCAGCTAGCAGCATCCAGCTAAACAACCCTAAGGCGGTCGTGTTCCAGATTTACGACAACCCCGTCTGTAATACGACCCTGTCTAGCAGTCACGCGTTCCAAAACAGCTCGCCATACAACAGCAAGCTATTAAGCAGAAACTTCGACCTCTGCTATGGAGAACTGGGAAAAAGTGACACGTTCGGCGCGTACAGCACGAAAGTATCCGGCCCGGCCCAATACTACCTTACCGCCGGCAGCGCCCCCCTTACATACCTTAGCGTTGTTACACCGGATTCCAACTTGGGACAGCCAACCCCGACTACAGTCTCCTCCTCGTCCAGCGAATTATCAGAATACGGGCTTGCCGCGGCAAGTGTAGACCAGACGGGGCCGGCGCCAACCTTCAATTCTTACCAAATAGATTGGAACGATCCGATTTACGCGAAGAACAATTACGTGTACACACTGTACGCTTATTCCAACGTTTCCGGATTGCTGGGTGTGACTATAAGTGAAAGCGGCTGCAATATAGCACCATTTGCGATACAGCTCGCGGCCGGTCACATAAAGATATCGACGCTAAATCTGGGCTGTAACAGCACAGGCACCATATATACGAACTTCCCTTACGGAGGGATGAACGGAAAATACGTCCCGGTAAAACTGCAGGAGAACATGAGCGCACAGAAACACGAACTGCCAAACTACTACCAGAACACGCTAGCACAACAGTGCTCCAATCTCGTAACCGACATAAACAATAACGCAATAGAAAACGGCACGCTAGTGTGCGCACCCATAAACTGCGGTAGCAACAATGCCAATTTCGTGCTTTCCGACGAGCAGAGCAGGCCGCTCCTAGCCATGTTTCAGGAGAGTTTCCCGTACTTTGCGGTTTCATCCGGCCTGTTTTCAAGCCTCGCCATAACCAATCCCAATGTCGAGGTAGAAAAGAACGAATCGCTCGTATAGGGGAAAAGTTAAATACGCGGCGGGTTAGATAATAATAAGAATGGCTAATGGCATAGCCCCTCCAAATGGAGAAAAATGCCGCTGGTGAATTATGGCAAAGGTTACCGTAACAATCTGTGACACGTGCAAGCAGAGGATAGCCACGAAGACCTGTCCGGTGTGCAACAGAGACTTGTGCGAAGCAGATACGAAAAGCTTCTCTGTGGACGTTGGACTCAGGTTCGGTCCGCGCATACCGATATACCACGGGTACATGTGCGAAGAGGACTACAAGAAACTCGAAACGAACATGGGGCAGACTCTGACTAAGATAAGCGAGAACGTAAAGAGCAACGTAGACGGGATAATAAAACAGAGCGTGAACGCGTAAGACGCGCATAAAACTCGGTACTTCGTAAAATGGCCTTAGCCGGTTTTATAGCCGAAATGAGAAGATATTAATTAGTAGAACAGCAAGAATAAATGTCCGCCCATAGCTCAATGGCAGAGCGACCGGCTGTAGAATAACCGAGTGCTACTTTGTAGTGCTATGAAGGGTTTCAGTCGATATAGAAACCGGTAGGTTGCAGGTTCAACTCTTGCTGGGCGGATCCTATTCCTTACTAGAATACACGGACATACACTTTACGTTAACTCAGCACTTCTACAAAATCTCTTGAATATAAAGGATTATTGCACAGTTGTCTCCATGAAACTGGTTTCTCTTAACCTATGGCATGGTAAAAATAGAGGGGAGCTGCTAAGCTTCATAAGCAAAGAAGCCAAAAGTACGGATGTGTTCGCTTTCCAGTAGATGGACGGCTGGATGACTCAAAGACTTCTTAACAGAGCTAAAAACAGCGCCGAGCTTCTAAATAAATTTGGCAGTAAAGCAGTTTACTCTGCCATAAGATCCGTGCTATCCGAGTTTACAGCATACAAATCCGAGCCATACATTTCATTGGGGGACTTTACTCACCATATTTGTAAAGAAAGCCATAAAAGTGGCTGATGTAAAACAAACAAATCTGACTAAATATGTCAAGCTTTTTGGCATAGACGTAAAATCTAAGCCTCTATGCGTGAAGTTAGAAACAGCGCAGGGCCCCTTTGGATTTGTGACACCCACGACATTCTTGCGGAAGGAAGGTGGCGAGAAGACACTTCAGAACGCATACTACAGTCGCGAAAAACACTTAGATTCTTATCAACGCTGACGGGTGAAAAGATACTCTGTGGAGATCTAAACATGCCGCCGAATACAAAAACGATCGGGATGCTGGGTAAAAAGTTAAATAATCTGGTAATTAGACACGGGATAACTAACACGCGTAGTGAATCGTACCTAAAGCACGCGGCCTATGCGAATGGGAACGAGATAACCGATTACGCGTTCGTCTCTCGAGGAATAAATGTCACGAACCTAAAATTCGAGCGTAGCGAAGCCTCGGATCATCTTCCGCGGGTTTTGGAATGCGATTTAACGCGTGCATAAAAACTACGGGCGACAGAGAATATCTAGATGCTCTATGTTGGTGATTTAATCCTGGGTGTGGCAAAGATTACCCAAGGAGTCTGACCTAGGAAACCAATTCTGAAACTAATTATTGAGTGAGCCGGAAAATTCGCCCTAACGTGTTTTACAAGCAACTCTGGCTTTGTTCCCAACAAGACTATGCTTCCGTCTTTTTTTAGTATCCTTGCGTATTCTGCGATAGATCTCGAATACAATTTAATTATACTATTCAGAGTTACCTGCTTTCCCCACGGATAATTTGATATCGCATAATCAAAATATTTGCTGGGCCATTTGGATGATTCAGCATCTAGCAACCGGACATTCTTTATAGAAGAATTGGGAATGGATCCTAAATTTAGACGCGCGCACAAAAGGCTGTCTTCTGCAATGTCTCCGCCGTACGGCTCTAACCCCTGCAGAAGTCCTTCGCAAAGAATCGTTCCGCTACCGCAGAAATTATCCACTAATTTTCCCCTCTCCCGCGGATTCACAAGCATGCATAGCGCTGCTGCAATTGGGGATTTCAGAGAGCCTTTCCTTTTGCATTTCCTGTAAGGCCTGGCATAAGAACTTAGTTTCCCGAGCCTGCAGGAGAAGACCAAACTGGTGGTTTCTATACTTACTCGAATGTCAAAATTTGCATGGTCTCGTTCCGTATATTCCATGCTTAATGCTGAGCGCATAATTTCACTTAATTTCAGTCGTAGAGCAGTCAAATTTACTATGTCATTTTTGTACTTAGAAACAGTAATCGAAAATGTATTCTTAACTTTACGGAATTTCTGTATAAAGGACCGCGCTCCGTCAATTGCAGCAATCGGCAGGTTTTTTGTAATATAGTGCTCATCGATTATAACGTCTGTGTCAGCATGCTGTGACAGTAACAAATGGACATCATCAACAGTCATAAGCCGGAGAACATCCCTTATGTTAGCATCCTTTAGTGAGAATATTATACGCTTATCGATCGTACTGATTATAACCGCACCAGGAAGCTTATTTTTTATCTCTCTTTCTGTTATGAATTCCAGTCCCTTTGTGACGAATGCTATAAACTTCGTCTCCTCACCAAAGACACCATTTTTCTGCATAAAGGGGAATTACACAGTAAAAGTATTAAATAAAGACTTAGTGCCTTAACTTGAAATAAAGCGACAAAAGTCGACCGAAACTGCTATTCAAGGATTTTACGCCACCCTCGGCGAATAGCTTATCAATAAAGTCTATATCTGATTTCTTAAGTTTCCAGCCTAGTGCGCCGAGATTTTCAAGCAGGTGTTCTTTCGAGTCTGTCTTCGGAATTGGGATTACCCTGCTTTTTTCTGTAAGCCAGTTAAGAGCTATCTGACTCAGAGATTTACCGTACTTCTTTGACAGCGCCCCAAGTTTTTTCATGCTCCCCGAGTCTATCGAAGAAAACAGCCTGCCGTGCGCCAGAGGACTGTACGCGATTACGGTTATCTTAGCCTTAGAGCAGAACGGCAGCAAGTCCTTCTCTATTCCCCTCACTAACAGACTATACTCAACCTGATTTGAGGTTATGTTATACCTTTTCATCGCCTTTTGAGCTTCGATCAACTGATCCAATGAGAAATTGCTAACGCCTATGTACCGGATCTTACCGCGATACACCAGTTCCTCCATTGCTTTCATGGTCTCGGTCAAAGGTATAGAAGGATTCGGAAAGTGTAGCTGATACAGGTCTATCTGTTTTACACCCAGTTTTCTGGTGCTACGCTCGCACGCCTTTATAACGTCATCATAATGAAAATTGGTCGGCCACACCTTAGTCGCGATGAATACGTTTGAGTCCTTTATAGCCTTACCCACGAATTCTTCATTGTTGTAAAACTCTGCAGTGTCCACAAAATTTATCCCCGCTGCTACACCCGCCTTGATGGTACGTAGCGTAGCCGAGTCCTTTTTCAGCTGCCACGTCCCTATTCCCAAAGCCGATAACTTAACATGAGTTTCGTCTAGTTGCTTAAATTCCATGCGTATAAGATAATTCGGCAACCTGGTAATAATAGTCTTACTATGTCATACTTGTGAAAATTACGCTACATGACGTTCGCGCAGCTTACATATAGTGCGGCACGAAAAGCTTTTATACTAGTGTAATTATATATAATTATAAGTAATTATATGAAATATATGAAGGTACTGACAAGCGGCTCATACAAAGGGCTTGGCAAACTTGAAAGTTATATCCTAACGGCAGAGAAGTCTGGTGTGCCCGCACAGGTCTTAAGAAAGTATTATGTGGTATTAAGATCCGACACGGTTAACCTCAGAAAAGAGCTAAAAACACTGTACGAGGAGAGCCTCACGTATCAGGAAAGCGGAGACCGTGCACATCTAGAGCAAGCCATTGAGAGCCACACTAAGCTGGCAGGGCTTGTTGATTCATACAATAAGAATACGCACACCTTGGTGGAGGAGATAGAATGGCTAAGGAAAAGGGGAGGTGTGTTCTCAAGCTTCGGGATACGGTCGTACATGATAAAAAGAAGGTTAAAGCAGATACCAACAAAGATTATAGACGAGTGGTCGCAGCGACTTAAAAAGTGCGGAAAGACCCCACAGATGATTGAATTTATGTATGGTGCAGAAATACCGATAACAGAAAGCAAGCCGTATTTCGAGTATACGGCCGAACGAATTGCGAAAGCTTACCTGTCCTAGATAATAAAACTAAGATGAGGGCAGGAACTCCTTACCTAGACGCTGAAGGAAATCCGTGTTCTTTTCGAAGTAAGACCTTGCGTCCTTAAACCTCTCTATAAGAAAGTCTGCGACCGCAGTTTTCAGGTCTTTTGGATGGAGCCGCTTGCTGACGAACGCGCCCTCCAATTCTCCATACGATTTGAACTCAACGTCCCCGCCGAACCTGTTCTCCCTCTCGATCTTTAACGAAGGAGAGTTGGTGAAAATCAAGAACTTCGTCAGTTGCAGAATGAAGTTATCCTTTGCTACTCCTTCAGGGCAGTAGGCACGATCTATCTTTCTCCTTGTAGATTCCACCGAATCATAGATTTTGATGTTGCTCTCCGGGATGGAGGAACTCATCTTCGTTCCCGGCCCAAGTAGAGACGATATCAGGGGCGTCATTATTTCTATTCGCTTCCTATAACCCAGCATCGGAAGGTATTCCCTTGCGAAAACAAGTATATGCCGCTGGTCCAGCCCCCCGAGCTGTATGTCAACATCAAGATACTGCTCATCAAGAGCCTGAAATATCGGATAGATAAGCTCGCTCACTTTGGGGTTTTTCATCCTTGTGACTTCAGAGGCCGCCCTTGTCGCCCTTTCCACCGTAGAGACAGACGCTATTTTAAGCGCGTCAAGGACATAATCGCTTTTCAGCTGGAAATCGGATCCTTTTACGAAAGTAGGTTTCTCTTTCCATTTGAGTGCTAGTTCTACACACTTCTGCGTGTATGCTGCTCTTTGGCTTAGTTCTTCCCACTTCGCCTTTTGGTCGTCTAGCGCAGCGTGTATATCGGCAAGAAGTACCTTCGCTTCCACGCCCGCATTCTGGAAATCCAACATTTTGCCGATTGCTATCAAGTGGCCGATGTGAAAGGGCCCGGTAGTTGCGCGCCCTATGTACGCGGACAACTTGTCGTTTTCGTTAAGCCTAGCTATAAGCTCTTCCCTGCTTATGATTTCTTCCGTGTTCCTTGTTATCAAGTCCAATCTGGCTTCAGCGTCCATAATCTCATAGGGCTAAAATGATATTTATACACAACACACGTCTTGCGTGCATACGGATTCGCTTAAACAAAGGCTTGGAGCACTTACATCTCCCCGTAAGAATAGGTAAATTGATTCCTGTCGCTAAGTGTAAGGAGCGCTTTAATCTTGCTTATCTTCGCGGTTATATTTTCCTTGTCTGGGAATTGAAGCTCTATGAAATCGCCGAGGTTTTTAGTGGCTCCGTCCTTCTCCTTCGTTACGTCCGCATCGACACACACCAAGGCGTCCTCAACCATGTAAACGGCTCTGCGCTTGGAGATCTTCATGAATTCCGATCCGTAAATCTGCGATAGGTATCCACCGAACGCGGCGTCCACCTCTAGATCAAATATGTACCTCCTGCTATGGGTCGATTCCGTTTTTGGGCCTTTATACGTTATGAAATAGCGCCCGGATTCTTCTCTCAGTCTCAGTATCTCGTCTTCGAACGAGGTCATCCTGCCACGCTGTCCATAAAATCGGTCTGTTTGAGTAGATACCGATATCAATTTCCCGCCGCCCTTGCGTATGCTCTCGTGGTATTGGACAAGGTTATCGGACTTAAACTTAAGCTGGTATTCTTGAGATTCCAATTTCGTGCTTTCGACATAAGGATCGTACTCGTTGCTTATTATCATGGTTGCGTTCTTCTTGGTGGGAAGAATGTACTTGGCGTACATCGGCTCTACCACGGTTATTCCGTACTTCAATGACTTAGACGGGGGCCATGAAGTTCTGGCTACGTCTCTGAATAACTTCCGTATTAGTCTGCTGTGGGCGCTCGCATCTACAAATATCCTTATGTCGCCCAGCGTGCTGAGTTCATCGCTGAGTGCAAATAGTCCTTCTAAAATAACGAATCTGACCGGCGCTATCCTCTCCGTTTCCTTCAGTCTCTCTCCCGTCTTGAAACTGTACACGGGCTTGTCTACCATCTTGCCGTTTTTAAGATCTTCGAGGTTTTTGTGAAGCAGATCCATGTCTATAACCTCTGGCTGGTCAAAGTTCAGGTCCATTCCCTTCTCTTTCTGCTCTTTCATGTAACTGACACCGCGATAATAATCGTCCATAGAAATCGTCACCGCATCATTTCCAAGCTTTTGCTGCAACATTTTCGCCAGCGAGGTTTTACCGGATGCTGAGCCACCAGATATTTCTATGGTGACCGGTCTGTCCGACCCGCTACGCTTCTCATCCAACATTTCCATTATTTTGTCTAGATTTGCGCTCAGCTTGGAGTACGATTTCCTCGCCGAAATCTGCAGGTCGGGAGGCATTCCATTGACTGCAAGGCTGAATCCGTTGTATCTCTGGTCTTCCGTGACTTCCTTGCCTATCCAAGGCGGTGGAACAAAATGCGTGCTGTCTTCTTTCGATTTGAACTCCACTTCCGCAAGCATAAGGCCACTCAGTTCATCGTTAAAGACATTCAATTCTATTTTATCCGCGCCATCGTTTATTATATAACGTGCCTTGTCCAGCATTCCGATAGAGGTCGTAGCAAGCGCATCAAAAATGTCTTTGCTTACCGGCAGCTCATTTTCTTCCCTAGAAAGGCCTTTGCCAGCTTTGACTGTCAAGTAAAAGTTCTTGTCTATGGAACGGACCCTAGATTCTTCTGTCCCGCCGCTTATGTAGTATTGCTTTATGTTTTGCTTTGCGGAGACATCTACACCGGTAGGAAATTTATCGACTAGAAAACGCCTCTCTATTTCCATGGGTATTTCTGCGTTGTATTACAAGTTATAAAGAGAGCGATACGTATTAAACCTTTAAACCCATTATCAGCAGTCTCTTTATCATCCCGAATGGATTATCGGGCGAAAGCGAAACGCGCATACGATCTATCCTTATTTTCGCTGTACTACGGAGATTGCCTTAACCGGACACACGTTAACGCACGCCATGCAGTATATGCAGTCGCTCTCGCGTATAGGATCGCTCTTGTCCGTCCTGTACTTCTTCCACTCGTCCGAGTCTTTCGCTATTTTCTTGTCCTTCCCGGTCCCTATCTGACCCGGATTAAGAAGCCACTCGAACACGCTGACGGGGCACACATCCAGGCACCCGCCGTCCGCTATGCACGAATCAAAGTCAACCGCAACATTAGTGCCGTGTATTCCAAGCGTAGTAGGATATGCTGTAGTGTTGTCAGCCTGCACCCTTGCCTTCCCATCAGCCCAAACATCGTGATTATTGTGCGAACCCGTCTGTGGGAACGCATCTTTCTTGGTAAAAAAGTCTCCGTCGATTGGCGCCGATTTGTAGTCTACTTCTGCCATCACTACCTAAGGGAACTATCATTTATAAGTTTTACCAAAAAGGTGCAAGGCAGACGGGTCTAGAAAAGAGCACATCCTACGGAAGGGTTATATTAGTATTAGTCTGATTCGTAATCTGCTTGAGGTGCAGGATGTTCGCCAACAGCCCGGTGTTTATCAGATATATTATGATTATCAAGAGGGCCAGCGCTATTATGATAAGCACTATGACCTCAAGACCAAGCGATATTGCCCCCTTTCTTTCCATTGTTAGATATATGAATTTTTGCAGACGCAGGAATATAAGCTTTACACGGATGGCCACGGTTTTATTTGAATCTATCCTCGGCTTCTTTCATTATGGCTTTGTACCCATTGTTGTATTCAAGCTCGTCCGGAATTAGCGTTGCCGGGTGGACGAAGCCCTGTTCCCTTATGGCTTCCACTTTCTTCACGGCTTTGGTCCTGTAGTAATCCCAATCGGGCGTGGCGAACGCGTCCACGAAGGCCGTGAACTTGCCGTTGTGCATGGAGAAGAGTACCGCACTTACTATGGGTATGCACATGTTGCTGCTTGCCTGTGTCATGACCTTAACAGGCATCAAAGGCATGTGGTGACTGCCCCGCGTATCTCCAGCAACGTAGTGCACGGTCTTGAATACCGAGCACGCTTCCTCCGTCGCCGGGAACGCTTTCTGGAGGCGCATTATCGCAGCAGGATCGTCTTTTCCCACGTAAGTTCCGGCTATGTTGTGCAGTCTGTCAGTGGTTATAGAAAGCATTGGACCGGATTTGTTCGATGTCGATTCGATCACGAAACGACCGGGATACATTAAGGCCGCCGCTATCAGGAAATTATCCTCTGGAATCTTGAAGACTGCTTTCTTGTTCTCAACAACGTCCATTATGGTCATCTCTACGCCATGAGACAACTCCGGGTTCAGTATCAGGCCCGTATTAGCCGAAGGTTCACAAAATAACCTATAAAGAGGATAATTGAATGCGCCAGGCTCCGTTTTGTCCATAGTAAAAATGACAAAGGCTTCATTCTCCCGTTCCTCGAACTCAAGCTCGGCAACTCCCGGACCCATCCCTTTCACGTTGCCGGAAAAAGAATCCTTTAGCAGGTCCTGTCCGGCCCCGTAAAGTCCCTGCCCCTTTGCCGTATCGGCGCCAGCCTTGAAAGCCTTCCATGCGAGTTCGTGCACCCTTCTTGCGGCCAGACCGTTCTTGTGCGACATCAGTATATGGATATCGTCGCCAGTAAAGCCTATGTAAAAATCGAGTATACCGGCACCGACTTTTCCGCTTTCAATAACTGATTTAACTTTGCTTAGCAATTCTTCGCTGGGTCTGGTGTGCCCGCCTATGGAACCAACATCGGCTTTTATGAGAGATAGTGTCAGCTTCATATTGTAATACACATAAACAAATCTTAGAAAGTTCATAGTATAAAAAGCAACGCTGCGATAAAAATCGGCCCGCCCTTCTTGCGATTACTGCATTTACTACTTCTTTAGTTTGTAAGTCCAGAACAAATCGGGCTTTCCTAAGATGTCGTAGTCCGGCACGAGTCTACCGTGTTTCATGCCGCTCTCCGACAAATATTCTGGGTACCAATTAGCATCGCGTGGCGTCCTTCCGCTCATTACGGCACCGGCACGTAGTTGCGATGGTTTTCTGTCAGCGACGAAACTAAGAACACTTAGGAGGCTCTTCCCGCTCATTACAACGTCTTCAACAACGAACACGTTTTTGCCTTCGATTTTCTCCTTCAGATAGTCCTCGGGCATATTGTATGGCACTTTCACATCAGTATCAGTATGCCTGAACGTAGAAAATCTTATTGGAACGATGTCGTTTACGTTGAGTGCGCACGAGATCAGCAAGGCCGGTTCAAGCGCGCCGGTCGCTACATAGACGATGGTCTCTGGGGGATCGGCCTTGAGTCTTTTCTTCATCGACTTCAAAAACCAGTTAACGGATTTTTCCTTCCCGGCAAGATGTCTTGCGAACAATAGGGTATCGCGGGGATACCCTCCTTTTATTACAGACTCTGTTATGTTCTTCAATTCTGCTCGCAACTTCTCTGTTTTAACGCCGGTTTTTACGTCCTTGTAATAATTTGAGGGAAAGTCTTTGTAAGCGGTTCTCACTACCGTTTTGCCCGTATCGAACAGCTTATTTAGATTTTCGTGCGTGTGCTTCCACGTGCCCTCGCGGTAAGACGCATCTCCACAAAGTGCGTCCACGTACACCTGTGCAACGTCTAGAACATTGTCTAGCATGATCTTATTGTTCACGCCTTTGCACTTCATGTCCACTAGGACGTCTTCCAGCACTTTCATACTTTAGAGATGACGCGCCTAGCTATAAATACTTTTGAGTACTAAGTAATAGGTATTTATATGTGATATGGTTTACGATAAACTATTAATATAAGTTTTGGTTTAGTATAAACCATGTTAACCAACATAATAGAAGAGATTCCAGAAACCGTAAGAAACGACATATTCGACATAGTCACGAAGGACGACAAGCTTTACGTCATACTTAAGGAGGACAAGAAGGACTGCGAAATGGCGATAAGCAAGATCTTCTCAAACGAGGACATGGAATTCCTAGACCTGTTTGAACTAATGAAGAACCGGCTGCTGAAGGACTTGTCCGACAGCGTCAGCCTGCTGGACAACGAACCGCTCGTCGACAGGATGGGCCTCCAGCAGATGACCGAGATTTTCTACGATTTGACTAACCTGCAGCAGAGCAAAAAGATGCTTTTCAATTACGCGCTTTTGGGCAGGAGGGGAGTCGAGGGGCTGCTGCAGAGACTTGGCGGCGGCAGGCTCACGAAAAGCGCGGTTTTCGTTCCATCAAACAAGGAGGATGAAGTGGAAGACTTTATCAAAGGATGGGATGTAGAATATACGAAGAGAAGCATTCTGATCTTCGAAGAGGGAGGAAAATTATGAATGAAGAAAGAAATGAAGGTATAAGCTTGAAGGTGGCCGAAGCCCATCAGGATGACATAGGGAGCAATGTCGTGAGGATGGACAGGAATTCCGTGCATCAAATCGGAGCGAGATTCGGGGACTTTGTAGAGATAGAAGGAAACAGAAAAACCGTGGCCAAGGTGGACGGAGCTTATCCCGCTGACATAAATCTCAAACTTATAAGGATGGACGGGACAACCAGAAAGAACGCAAAAGCTGCGATAGGTGAAAACATTTACGTCAGGAAGGCCGAAGTAAGCGACGCGGACAGCGTCACTCTGGCACCGACATCCAAGATGACAATAAAGGGGGCTGAAGAACTCATAGGTCGGATGCTGAATGACCGCGTAGTCTCTAAGGGAGACACGCTGACCGTGGGGGGCAATAACACCCGCGGAGGGATGAACGTCTTCGGTGATGATATCTTCAATGTTTTCTTTGAGGGTTTCCCGAGCACAGTATTCGGATTCGGAGAGTTCAGGTTCGCGGTCACATCAACCATGCCAAAAGGTTACGTTGTCATAACGCCTAACACCGACGTCGTAATATCGAATGAACCGATAAGCACGGCGGAAGAGAGAGTAAAGCACGTTAGCTACGAGGACGTTGGGGGATTGAGTGACGCTGTATCAAAAATAAGGGAGATGGTCGAGATACCGTTGAAGCACCCGGAGATATTCATGAAACTCGGCATAAGTCCGCCGAAGGGCGTGTTGCTATACGGCCCGCCAGGAACGGGTAAAACGCTGTTGGCCAGGGCTGTAGCGGACGAGAGCGACGCGCATTTCATATCGATCAACGGTCCCGAGGTCATGAGCAAGTGGGTCGGGGACGCGGAGAAAAAACTCAGGGAACTATTCGATGAGGCAGAAAAGAATGCGCCCTCCATAATATTCATAGACGAGATAGACGCAATAGCGACGAAGCGTGAAGAAAGCGTCGGTGAAGTAGAGCACAGGGTGGTCTCGCAGCTGCTCACACTCATGGACGGCCTGAAAAGCCGCGGTAAAGTGATCGTCATCGCCGCCACCAACAGGCCCAATGCAATAGACCCGGCGCTCAGAAGACCCGGAAGATTCGACAGGGAAGTGATAATAGGAGTACCTGACGAGAACGGACGGCTCGAGATACTTAAGATACATACTAGGAACATGCCGTTCGACAAGTCGTTCGATAGGGACAAGGATATAAAGTACCTTGCACAGGTTACCCATGGTTTCGTGGGTGCGGACATAGAGTCGCTCGTCAAAGAGGCAGCTATGAACGTCGTGAGAAGAAACCTGAACGAGCTCAACCTGAAAGAGAGCGAGAACATCCCGAAGACCGTACTTGACAAACTTATGGTTCATCTGGACGATTTCCGCGAAGCCCTTAGGTTCGTCAGGCCGAGCGCTATGAGGGAAGTGCTCATAGAACGACCCAACGTACACTGGGCGGATGTCGGCGGACTTGACCGGGTAAAGAGCCAGCTGAAAGAGGCGATAGACTGGCCGCTCAAGCACCCAGAAGCTTTCAAGAAGGTGGGGATAGTGCCGCCGAAGGGCATACTGCTATACGGCCCGCCAGGAACGGGTAAGACCATGCTTGCCAAAGCGATAGCAACGGAAACCGAATCGAACTTCATAGCCATAAAAGGACCTGAGATCTACAACAAATTTGTAGGCGAGAGCGAGAAAAGGATACGTGACATATTCGACAAAGCAAGGCAGGTCTCGCCGGCGATAGTGTTCATAGATGAGATAGACAGCATCGCAGCGACCAGGACTTCCCTAGGTGCGGAAAACTTCGCAGAACAGTCGGTGGTGAACCAGCTACTCGCGGAACTGGACGGCATAGAGCCGCTGAAGAACGTCGTCGTAATCGCTGCTACGAACAGGATAGACAAGATAGACCCCGCGATACTCAGGGCCGGCCGATTCGACAGCGTCGTGTTCGTCCCCCCTCCGACAGAAGAAGAGAGAAAGGCTATACTCAAGGTGTATGCCGACAAGATGCCTATCGAAGGAAACAAGGAGCAACTTATAGAGGCGCTCCTTAAAAAGACAGAAGGCTACGTAGGTGCGGATTTGGAGAGGCTGACCAAGGAAGCGGGCATGATGGCGCTGAGAGGCGACATAAGCGCCGACAAAGTCACTGCGGATGACTTCGAAAAAGCGCTGGCAATAGTGAGACCAAGCCTGTCGCCGGAAGAGGCGAAGGAGTACGAAGAAAGGGCCAGCAAAATATACGCGAAGAGGATCGCCGGGAAGAGCGGACTTTCATACTTTGGCTGAAGATGGAGTACGAAGACCTGTATAAGCTGATACTGAACGATGAACTTGGCTGGGAGCACCTTATAACAGCCATAGTCAGGGAGGAGAACATGGACCCTCTCGACATAGACTTGATAAAAATCACGGATAAGTTCACGTCCACGCTTTTCAGGCTTAAGAGCGTAGACTTCATTTTCGGCGGGAAGTTTGTCTACACAGCGGCGATACTCCTAAAGATGAAATCCGACGTCGTCGTGGACGAGATCCTGAACAGGAACCTGGAGAAAGAGGATGACAATGAGGAGACCTCGTACGTAAAGGCCATACCATCACCGATAACGGTCGTGCCTAAGTTACCGATAGTAAGGGAGCGCAAGCTTACGCTGACCGAGCTGATAGACGCGATAAGGACCGGCATGCGCTTCTACGCCAAGGGCAAAATAAACTTCGACCTGAAACTCAAGGAAGTCAGGATGGAAGACATGATCACGAGGCTGCTGTCGAAGCTCATGAAGCTGTTCGAGGACGACGACACAGTAAAATTCTCTTCTCTACTTTCAAAGGGCGACAGGAAAGACGTGATATACACTTTCCTACCCCTGCTGTTCATAGCAAACCAGAGCAGGGTGAGCCTGTTGCAGGAGGAACCGTTCGCGGAGATATATGTCAAAAATCTCGCAGCTAGTTGAAGCCCTGATCTTCTCGTTCGGAGAAGGCATATCCATGGACGATCTGGCAAGAAGGACCAAAGGGGACAAACTACTGATAAAGCGCACGATAAACGAACTCAACAGGTCGTACGATGAAAGAAAAAGCGCCTTCGTGATAGAGACGGAAGGAAACCTTTATCGCATGCGGCTGAGGAACGAGTTATCATACGTGGTCGAAGACCTGTTGAAGACCGACATGAGAAAAGGCGTGCTTATGACCCTCAGCATAATAGCCTCAAAAGGCAAGATAAAGCAGGCAGAGCTAAAAAACATGAGGGGCAGCGTCGTGTACAGGCACGTGAAGGAACTGTCGCAGCGCGGACTTATACTGGTGCAGAAGGAAGGAAATTCCAAAGTAATAAAGATAGCCCCGACGTTCTTCGATTACTTCGATATAAATTCCAAGGAGTTCAAAGAGTTGTACAACGGCGTAAAGGAAGAAGTGGAAAAGGAATCCGAACAATCCGTAGAGTACCGGGGCAATTGATGCTACCGGTCATATTATAACGACCCTTTTCTTGAGTTCTATAGGTTTTTCTTCCGGCTTCTCCTGCTTTGGCTGCGGGGGTTGCTGAGCTGCGCTTTTGGGGCCAGCGCTGACCGGAGCAGAGGGTGTTAGCGCAACCGGTTTGGCGTTGCCGCTGTTTATATTGTTTAGCGTATCCCTGATCTTTTCGCCGACCTCTGCAAGTTCCTGCGGGGATATTGTCTGTTTCTGCCAGACGTAGTTTACAGTGTCGTCGTTGTATCTCGGTATTATGTGCAGGAGTACGTGGGGCGTCATGTTCCCCTTTGTGAGCTCTTTTGTGTACAATATATCTGCGCTGCTAGCACTTTCCGCAAGCATCAAAGAGTATCCGATGGAAGTGGCGACCATGAAGAGCGCACCAGACCTCTCGGGCGGCAGCTCGTACAGGCTGTTGAAGTGTTCCTTCGGCATTAAAATGACGTGGCCTATCGTCGCAGGGTTTATGTCCAGTGCACCCAGAACAAGGTCATCTTCGTAAACAATCACCGCCGGTATCTGCTTCTGTGCTATCGAGCAGAATATGCAACCGTTTTCCATTTGCTGTGTATCTCACTGTTTGCTTACTTTCGCAAGAGACACCTGTCCGTCGCTCCCAGGCCTGTTGACGACGATGGCTTGTCCTTCGGAGGTCTCCACTATACTGCCTTTCGTTATAACGTTCTGCCTGGCGAAGGTCCTATTGGCCTTGTTTTCGACAACCCTGAAAAGCTCGACCTTTGAAGTCTTCTTAGAAGTGGGGTCGTAAAGATTGCCGAATTTTGTCCTCAGGAGCCTGACCCTCTGGGTACCGCCCCTGGTACCAAGCCTCTCCATCCTGTTGTCCCCTACCTGCAGAAGGGGGGATGGCGCTATCAGTGCGCTCTTTCTCTTGTCCCTGAACTTGCCTTTGATGCCGCCACCTTTTTTCCTTAGGGTAGGCGCCGTAGTCTTTGACATATCTTTATTGATTTATGCCTCTTGCTTATAAACGTTCTCTCACTCGATCGAGTCCAGTATTTCCACCCGCATTCCCTTGGGAACCAATTTGCTGAACTTCCTTGCTTCTTCTACCGTGCCTATGCCGGACCCGTAGTGCATCGGGATAGTCAACTCTGCTTTTATTGTCTTTGCCGCTTCTGCAGCTTCTTCCGGCGTCATGACGTAGGTACCGCTGACGGGCAACAGCGCGACATCCGCTTTTATGCGTGACATCTCTGGTATGAAATCGGTATCTCCGGTTATGTAGAATTTTACGTTGCCTACCATAAACACATAACCGACGTTGCCCTTCTCCTTTGGGTGGAAGACTTCCCCCTGCGCCCTGAATTTGTTCGTGTTGTAGGACATTACCGTGCGGATCGTCACGTTCCTTATTATCTTAACCTCGTCCGGTTTTACGGGGATAGTTTCCATTCCCAGGCCGGAAAGTTTCTCGGCGCAGTCCCTTGGCGCGACTAGTACTGTCGATTTCTTCGCCACTTTCTTTATGCTGTCCACGTCAAGATGATCGTAGTGATCGTGCGTAACCAGTACCATATCCGCAGAATTGTACTTTTCCTTGACCATGTACGGGTCGGTAAAAATGGTAACTCCGGCGCCTTTTATCACGAAGCAGTCGTGATGCAGCCATTCTATAGAGATTCCTTTGTATTCCATCCAGTACGAGACACATAATAATATGGAGGGTTGGCTTTAAATTTTTAAAACGGGCATGCCATTTAATGATATGGTACTGGCGGACGTTGACATAAGAAGGATGCTGGGCGAGGGCAGGATAAGGATAACGCCCATATCCGAGCCTACCATAAGGGAAAATGGCGTAGACCTCACGATAGGCGACGAGATAAGCAGATTCTCGGCAGGCCCGACAGTCGACATAGATGACAAGGACGCCGTAAACGCCATTTACGTGAAGGAAAACGCAAAGGAGTTCGTTCTGAACCCCGGCGAGAAGATACTCGTGAAGACCGGCGAGGATATAGCGCTTCCGAACGACATAATAGGCACTTGCAGCATAAGGTCGACGTTCGCGAGACTGGGCGTGCTGGTGCCCCCATCGATAATAGACGCGGGATTCGAAGGCAACCTGACCATCCTTATGGTGGGCGGGGCAACGCCGATAAAGCTGCGGTGCGGACCAGGTTTTTACACGTCGTTTTCATGAGGACAGAATCGCCGGTAAGCAAGCCATACGAGGGAAAGTACAAGCGCAAGAAAGGCATCACCGGCGCAATCTTTTAAACCCAGAGTTTTATATCTTTAGATGAAAAGGAGCTCCAAGAACTGGAAGAAATACCACAAAGACAGGTGGAAGACCAGAAAGAAGAAGATGCTAGAGAGGAAGAGAAAGAGACGATTATTACGCGAACGAAGCGCGTAAACCACTGACATTCTAAGACATAAATCATTTCAGCGTATCTTATGGTTAGCGGGGATAGCGAAGCTTGGCCCAACGCGCAGGACTTAAGATTCTTATAGGAAATCCTGTGGCTTAGCGCCCTCGTGGGTTCAAATCCCACTCCCCGCAAACGAATTAATACTTGCACAACAAAGTATTTGGCTATCAGCACTGAAACTGTTTATCCTCAGAATGGTTGAAAAAGCAACGAAAACGGCGAGGTACACTGCTCAAATGCGTTTATTCAAACTACAGCGGGGGACAAAGTAAAATACTTTAAGATAGAGGGCAGAATCAATGGATTTTGGCGTCCAGACTAAATAAATAAAATTCAGTTGCGGTCTTATGTTTCGTTCTAGGAAAATATCTTTTTGCGATTAAGAAAAATATCGAATAAATGGCGGCTAATACCACTATGGCTTACTCAACGGAGATACGGAAGTTAAGCGTCTCAGTATTTATACAAGTTTTGCAAATAGTAATGTATGGAAAGGGACGACATGTTCGTTGGTCTGCCGCCGTATTTCAAGGCAAGGCTGGACGAGATAGCTTCAATGGCACCCAAGATAGATGAGACCAGTCAGAATCTATTGACAGCATCGAGTGGAATAAAGCAGGAGTTTCAGAAATTTGAAGAGGGCTTGAAGTCCATAGACGGCTTGTTGCATGAAGTGTTCGAGATGTTAAATATCAGTTCGCTTGAAAAGCTCGACAAGGTCTGAGAATCGACGCCGATAATATGCGCAAAGGGCCCCTAAATTTTAAATGACCCGTACGGGTTATAAATTCAAATACGACATCTTCCTGATTATTGGAATGCAGGGGTAGCGAAGTGGTCAAACGCAACAGCCTCAAGAAAAACTTGAGCAAGCTGTTCCCTTTGTGGGTTCGGGGGTTCAAATCCCTCTCCCTGCATATAGGCATATATGATAAAAGCTAAAAAGGCACACGATGAAATAGCCGAGTACTATTCAAGACGGGTTCTAAAGGAATGGAAAAGATTACAAAGTGATCCTACGAACAGTCTAGAATTCTCTACGACAATGTATTTCATAGACAAATTTTTGCCTAAAAGAGGACTAGTTCTAGACGGCGGTAGCGGTCCTGGCAAGTACACCGTAGAACTGACGAAACGGGGAAACACAGTAATAGCGCTAGACCCTGTGGAGAAAAGCTTGAGATTTCTCAGAAAGGCGGTGGAAATGCACGGCGCTGCGGGGAGACTAAAGGGTGTTGTGAACGGCAGACTAGAGGACCTATCTAGGTTCAAAGATAACACATTCGACGGCGTAATCTCGCTCGGAGGGCCCATGTCGCACATAATGGACGAGCGCCTGAGGAAAAGAGCCGCTGCTGAGATACTAAGGGTCGCCAAACCGAGAGCTAGGATTTTCGTCTCAGTGATGAGCAGGATGTCTATGATTGATGGCTTCGTTACGGATTTCCAGAAAGATTTGGATAGCCCGTATTCTAAGGCGTGGGTAAAAACGGGAGATTATTTCGGGGGCTACGGGTTTACTGCTTTCCACGGATTCCTGCCAGGTGAACTCTCGGACCTGTTCGACGCAAAGACCTTCAAGAAGATAACTATGGTGGGTATAGAAGGATTCGGTTCGCGCTCTGAAAAGAAACTTGCGAGACTGCAGAAAAACAAAAGCCGCTGGAAAGGATGGCTTAAGATGCATCTGGAAACTGCTGAAGAGCCATCAATAATCGGTGTAAGTGAGCATATAATGCTGATCGGAGAAAAGAAAGCACATTGATTAAAATAATTAACGCCGCCAGGAGTCTTTCAATAAGTTATCTTTGACTCGTTCAATTCCTTCCTGACAGAAATCAGCCTATCCGCTATGTTTTTCATGTTATCCTCGTGCGTAACAAGAAGTATCTGTCTTATGTCGGTTATTTTTACTATAGCCTCTGAAAGGGCGGTTATGTCCTCTCTGTCCAGGCCCACCGTTGGCTCATCCATTATCAGCATCTCGTTCTTTCCCACCCCGCCGAGCATTGCAGCGACCGACGAGAGAGCTATCCGATAAGCGAGTGCTACCGATGTCTTCTCGCCGCCGGAGAGTGTTTTAGCGTCTAGCAGCTCGTTCTCAACTACGACTTTGACATTGTAGTTGTTGTCTATGTCTATCAGGTAATCCGCCTCGCTCCTTATCTCCTTGAACTTCGTCATCAAAAACGCCCTGAAATCGTCCAAAAACTTGTTCCTAACGTATTCCCGTATGCCCCTTATGTCCTCGCGCAGGTTCGAAATAAGCTCGTACAGCTTCTTCTCGTTCTCGAGCTTCTTCGCCACTTTCTCGCGTCTCTCCAGGCGCTCCTCAAGGCTTTTGAGCCTTACGTTTTCGTCAGACAGCTCAGAGCGCCTAACCTCAAGCTCTCTTCGTTTCTCCGTGATCTCCCCATGCAGCTTCTGATTCTCCCGTATCAGCGCCTTGTAAGCACTATCCATGGCGGTAAGCGCGTCATAATCGAAATCCTTTAGCACCTTGTCCAGGCTGGCAATTTCTTGCTGCACGTTATCAGAATCCCTACTAGCACTGTCTATTCTCCCCTTGAATACCTCCAAATCCCTCAAAACCGACTTGACCTCGTCCGCCATATTTATCTTTTTGTCCAGTTCTGATATCTCGTCCGTGACCGCTTTGACCCCTTCCTCCTGTTGTTCGTATGACCTCTGCGATTCGTAAAGGCCTGCCCTCAACTTTTCAAGATCCGCGCCAGCTAGCACTTTGTTGCAGCGCTCTTTTTCTTCTCTTAACTGCGATGCTTTAAGAAGCGTGACCTTGTACTCTGATTCCAGCTCGTGTTTAGTCCTCTCGGATGCTTTCTTGTTTCTGGATTCGGAATACGCCTTAGCGATGTCATTGTATTCTTTCAGCCTTCTGTCGTACTCGGAGTTTATGTGCCTTAGGTCTTCCGCCTTAGACCCACATATCTGGCACACACCCGTCTTTATCGCTTTCTCACGCTCGTTCTCTATTTCGGATATTAGATCGGAGACCTGTTTAATCCTCCCGTCCAACTCCTCTGGCGGAACGGAATTTTTCATGCCGTCGATAAGCATGAGAAGGTTCTTTTCGTCTGCGGATAGCTTGTCCAGCGCGGGAGAAATCTCGAGCAGTCTTTTCTCCGCCTCCCTTATCTCTTTTTCCATGCGTTCCAGGTCGTTTTTCTTTGAGTACACGGACGTGTGCAGCGCCATAAGGCGCGAATTCAGCTCTTTCAGGCGGATTTCCAGATCGTGCCTGTTCTGTTTTATCTCGCGTTCTTTTAGTTCATCGATCTTCAGGTCCTTCTTTTTTATCTCCGCGGAGCGGTTCTCCAAGTCTTCTATGTCGGCTTTTAGCTTGTTCAGCAGTTTCTCCTTTTCGCGCTTCTCGGCTACCAGACGCTCGTGGCCCTCCTTCTCGGACCTGAGCTTGTCAAGTGATGTACTGGTTTCACGGAACTTCTCGTCCTTCTCCCGCATAGTGCGCTCGAGTCCTTCCAGTTCGGACGAGAGTTTCTTTATCGTGTTGTCTATGTCGCCGATCCTTAACTTTACGCGCACAGCTTCGTCTTCGTCCTTTATGGTCTCTATCTCTCTTTTGTCGGTTTCTATCTCCAGCTGCATCTTCATGATCAGGTCCCTGGTCCTCTCATACGTGTCGGCGTATTTGTTCAGTTGCAGCAACCGGTCTATGTACTCCTGCTTGCTCTGCGTGTCATCGAATATCAGGGTCTTCAGCTCGTCCTGTTTTATGTATGTTATAGCCTCGAACGTCTTTACCGGCGCATCCGACTCTATCTTTAGTAGGTTCGCCACGAATCTGTTCAAATCGTTTGCGCGGTTCTGAAGCTCTATGCGTGCGCCGTCTTTCTCTACGCTGTTGTTCAAATCGTCGTTCCTCACGCTTTCCCCCACACGCTTGAGCCCGCGCGTTATTCTGTAAAGTGACCCTTCGTCTTCCAGCTCCACCGAGACGCTGCCGGCCTTGACACCACGCCTAAGGAGTATGCTGCCCTCTCTCGCGCCTTCGTTGATCTTCCCGAACAGAGCGTATTCTATCGACATGAGGATCGAGGACTTCCCGCTACCGGTGCTTCCGGATATGACATTTATCCCGTCAGTAAGTTCTGCAAGGGAATCGATGTGACTTCTTATGTTGTTAAGAGTGATGTTCCTTATTATCATAGCTGCCCGTAAATCTTTTCTATTCCTTTCCTCATCTCGTCCACGCCCATTTTTTCCTGCGCGCATGATATCATGAACTTGGCTATCGCTATCTCGTTTGAATTGTAGCCCTTTCCTTCCAGGAGCTCGTTTTCTACGCTGTCCAAATCCTTGCTCTTTATCTCTACTTTCTTCTGCCTAACGTCGAACAGTTTTGAGACGTTGACACTTACGTACGAGTAACCCAGTGTCCTTGCTTTGTCTTTTATCGACTCGCTGTTGAGTTCCCCGCGGTTTTCCATCTCCCCTTCCAATTTTACAACGAGGAGCTTTCCGTCGTTTCTGGACAGCTTGGACCCGACTTCGTCGTATATGTCCTTTGCGCTCTTCTTACTCGCGTCTATAGACACCACGTCCTTTCCGCGCGTCTTTATTATGACCCTCTCGATCGCATTTATTCCGTTGGCGTCATAGTTTACCACGTAGAAGCCGCGGTTCGGATTGGACACGATCTCGCTCTCATCGCAGTACTCAAGCGATCCCGGATACTGTATTACGCCTTTCCCGTACGGTATATTGTCCTTGTTGCCGTGCCAATGGCCCGCAGCGTAATAATCGAATCCTAGTGGAAGGCTGGATGTGTCAAGGTCCTTGAACTGCAATCCTAAATCGGATATGGTATGATGAAAGACAAAAACGTACACCCATGCGCCATCTGGGCGGACTATGCTGAGCCGCTTGAAGATCTCGTCTTCCACCCTGCTCCTCTTGCCCCTTACCCCCGTCAAGAACACGTTCCTGTAAAGTTCTCCACTCAGGATCACCTTGCCGTCCTGTTCCTCGATATAGCGCGTGGAGTTGAGATTTGTCAGCAAGCCGTTCCTGTCAAAAAGCTCTATTATGCTGTCCGACTCCCCCATTCCAACGTCGTGCGAGCCGGGGACTATGAATATCCGTATGCCGCTGTCCTTTAGTCGCTTAAGCTGGTCCGTGACGAACAGCAGGTCGCTAAGGGCGGGTATGCCCTCGTTGAACAGGTCTCCCGAGTGCACGACCATGTCCACGTTTTCCTTTATCGCGTAGTCTACCACCTGGACGAACGCCGCTCTTACATCGGCGTTCCTCTGCTCGTCTTTGTATACCCTGCCTATGTGCGTGTCACCGACGTGGAGAAATTTCATACCAAGTACTATATTTTATATACGCAAACTTATAAATTATAGTTATGGACGGGGACTTCGAATTCAAGGAGACGGTAAGGATATACGACACCGACGCAGAAGGCGTGGTTAACTACGCCGGTTACTATCGTTTCTTCTCGGATGCCTTGGAACAATTCGCATACGAGAAGCTGGGCAAGGCATTCCCCATAATGAACGACAGGTTTTTCTTTGTCGTAGTGGAATCGCACGCTAGGTACTACAAATCTGCCAGGTTAGGCGACGTTCTTAACATAAGCATATCCCCGGAACTGCTGTCAGAAAAGGCGGTCAAGTTCAATTTCCTGATAAAACGCGATGCGGAGCTGATATGTGAGGGATACATAACCCAAGTAATGATAGACAAAAACAAATGGAAAACCGTGGAACTGCCGCAGGAAGTCAAAAATAAGATATTTCACGCGAAATCCTGAAGATTCCTTGAGTTCTCGGGCCTGAGGGTCATCCAGGTCTTCCTGAGGTGCTTGTCCACCGCAGCTTTCAAGCCCAGATCCGACTTTATAAGTTCCAGGAATTCCTTGGTCTTGGGATCGGACGGGTAACCGCTGCCAAAGTCATACCCAACTTCTCCCTTTATCTTTTTGACCTGCCTTTCCCTTTCTGCCTTGGCTAATATCGATGCCGCGCTTACTTCGACATAATTTGCGTCTGCGTAATTCTCGGCGACTATCTCTTTTCCTCGTATACCGACCTCGAGATATTTCTTTATCTTTTTGGTGTTCGCACTCGGCGAGTCGACTATCACTCTTTCCCCGCGCAGAGCATTGGCTATCTCTATCATGTGATCGAGCTCAAGGTAGTTTAGATTCGTCTTATTGGAGAACCTTGCGTCTATCTCAGCCGGCTTCAGGAGTATGACCTTGTAGCAGTCAGCGGTTTCCTTTATCACCTTTTCCAATAACACTATGCGGCGTATGGAAAGAAGCTTTGAGTCCTTTACGCCAAGAAGGCGGTATTTCTTCCCGGTCTCCTCGTCTATGGATACACCAGCAACCGATAAAGGCCCTATGACCGGCCCCCTGCCCGCCTCATCTATGCCTATCGTTAACATCCTTTATCTCTGTCGGTTTCTTCAGCTCGTCGGCCCTGAACATCGCATGCCCAAATTGTATCAGCATCTTTATGCCGGCCTTTTCCAAGCCTATCGGCACATCGCACGCACCATAGGTACTACCGCCCCAGATGTATACCTCGGCACCGCTGTTCTTGGATATGAAATCCGCCATCTCCAGTGCGTGCCTCTTAAACCCGTCCGGCACCTGTATCATGACTTTGTTATACTGCTTCTCTTTTATCCCGTCTATTATCTTATCGAAGTCTATGTCGTATCTCGACGTTAGAGCGCGTATACCGTCGCTGTCTATCGGGTATTTCTCTGGCATGGGATTTATTAGATTCACCCCACTTAAATAGATAAGTCGACAATAGCGTTCATGGGAGTGGCAGAGCTTGAAGATATAGTAAACAAGCTGGAAGCCTTGTACAAAGTGGAGGAACACGGGGAAAAACCGTTCGAGGTCCTGATACACGGGATTCTATCAACAAGAACGAAGGACGAAGTAACGTTTCCCGCACAGGACAGGTTACTTATTTCCGCCGGCACTCCGGAGAAAATGCTCAAATTGAGCGACAAAAGAATAGAGAAACTTATCTTCCCAGTCTGCTTCTACAAGACGAAGGCGAAACTGATAAAAAGAACGTGCGCAATGCTGCTATCCGAGTTCAACGGCGAAGTCCCGAGCGAGAAAAAAGACCTTATGAAACTGCCGGGCGTTGGTCCGAAGGTTGCAAGCCTTGTTCGGGTGTGGGGCTTCAGTATCCCGACGATACCGGTGGACACGCATGTCAACAGGATATCATGGAGGCTGGGCATCACGAAGAAGGGCACAAAACCGGAGGATACCCAGGAAATCCTAGAAGTGCTAGTGCCGGAAAAATTAAAGATAGAATTTAACAGGCTATTCGTCCTTTTCGGCAAAGACATATGCAGGCCGATAGGCCCGCAATGCTTCAGGTGCCCGATATTTTCTTATTGCAAGTACGACAAGAAATGGTATTACAGAAAACGTGGGGAGGCTAAAGCCTGAACATGGATTACGGGGATTCGATATCGAGCTTAAAGGACGGAGTTTACTTTGTACGAAAAAGGAAGATGCTGCCGTATTTTCTGATGTTCTTGCTGGTATCCGAGGCATTCTCTTACTCGCTATTTTTCGGAGCGGCTGACATACGCAATATCGGCATAGGTCTGCTATCCCTTATGGCCGTAATAGAATTCCTAATTTGCATATTCGTCCTTGAATTAATTCTGCTGGCTTACCTGCTGGACAGAGAGCGCATAAAATCTGGGGTGTACAAGCTTGTTTATAACGCTTACAGGAACTACCTTTACTTTGCCATATCGACTATAGCAGAGCTCTTCGTAATTTTCGGCTCGGCGGTGCTCCTGTTCGTGCCGGTTCTGTATTTCGGACCGAGAGCGATGCCGGTCAATGTAACATCGCTTTACGAAGGCATATCGCCCTATGACAGCATAAAGCGCTACAGCACGGTAAAAATGGATGATTTTACTGCACTGCTAATGGCTTTTCTACCGTATTTGGCGGGTTTTGGTGCAGTGCTTTACTTCCTGTTTGTAGGTCATGGAGTAGAAACGGTATATGGCGTATTCGTAGGCGTTTTTCTGTTATCGTACATAATCTCGGCGTTTACGGTAAGTTCAGCAAACTTGTCGTTTCGCTTTAAAGAAACATAAGCTTATGCCCGTCAGAGCGCAGTAGTGTAAGGGGCACGAAACCGGGGCGTGCGTATAAGCCTCACTTTCTGCCATATGCGCGGAACACGGTAATTTCGATGGATGCTAGCGATGCTACAAGACAGTTATACGCGCGTCTGAGATCTAAAAGCGTATTAATACTAAAAAGTATACTAAATAAGTATACTAAATAAGTATACTATGAAAAGAAGACGGCCTATGATGCTAGATGAAGACACTTATATAAAGCTGAAGCAATTTGCAGCGATGGAATCCAAAAATCTAAAGAGGCGGGTCACTTTGAACGAAACCATATCTAAGGCTATAAGGAAAATGACGGTGCTCGCTTTCATGGATAGGAACGTCAGAGACTACATAACGGAGTTCGTTGAAAAGGCGTCTTTGGACAAAAACGTGACCGGGATAATACTTTTCGGGTCCGTAGCCAGAGACGACTTTTCAAAATACAGCGATATAGACATTGCGATAATTGTAAATGGCAGTTTCATCGACGCCTTCAAATCGGTATCAAAAGCGATATACTCGCTGAAGGACGAAAAGATACGCCTGCTGGAAAATAACGGACTTTACCTTTACATTTCACCGTTTATAATAACGCCCGGTTCAGCGAATAAGCTCGAACCGGTCTACTTTGACATTGCAGACTACGGTATTCCGTTGTTTGAACGAGGCCAGGCACTGTCAGATTTCATAAATGACATAAGTAAAATAAAATACAGTAGGCGTTTTACGGAAGCCGGGGAGGTGTTAGAATGGACACGGTGAGTTTTTCTGCGCTGGAAAACGCCAGGGAATGGCTAAAAAGCGCATCATTGAACAAAAATAACGAAAACTATGCAAAAAGTCTTTACGACATGGAGATGGCGCTCGAAATAGCTGTAAAGGGGGTCCTTATAGCATTAGGCAAGAATTTTCCTAAAAAACACGCCGTCGTCGGCCTTCTAAGGCGGGCGGCACAGGAAAACGGATCACGGTCATCGAAAGAATTTATTGAATCGACGGAAGAGCTTGAGAAAATCTTCAACGAACTGCTAGAGCTTAGAAACATAAGTGGATACAGCTTTCAGGCAAGCGTAAAGAAAGAGGAATTCAAGAAACTCGCGGAGGAATACTACGGAAAGACCGCGCATTACGTTGAACTGTGTGATAAAGAGATAACTGCTCTGGAAAAGGTCCACAAAAAACGGTGAAATGCCGGCTCCTTTTAGTTTTAGTAGGATAAACACCTAACCAGCTCTGTACATAAAGTAAGTATATCGTTTAATCAGGGTCGATTTATGGCCACTAAGCCCAATAAATGTGCGTACACTCTCAGAATCTTCTTATCTTTTATTCCGCATTTTTTCTAGTTCATTTAAGATCGCAACCAGTTTCTTATCTTTTATTCTGGTTCTTGCAGTCGTATAGAACTCTTCAAGATCTAATCCGTGTTTGCTTTCATATTCATATGCCTGGATAGCCATTTCCAGTTTATCCAGCTGTTTAACAAATCTAGCCTCCGGCGTCTTGTCCTCTTCAAACTCATCAAATAGTTTTATGTACTCTTCTCCTTCTTCGCTGAGAGATGAAAATATCCGTTTTATAGCCCCTCTTTCTTTTTCTTTTTTTGATTGTACCAAGTTTTCAGATATTTTTGTTCCTACTCTTTCAGTAACTATGTCTCCTATTATAGATTCTCCAATATCGTGTATGAGTGCCATTTTAATCGATTTAAGTGGGTCAACATTCATCTCTTTAGCTAATGACATAGCTAAAATCCCGGTTCTAAAAGAATGCTCTGCTACACTTTCTGGGTGAGGGATGTTATTCCTTACCCAACCTGTTCTTTCGATTGTTTTCAATATGCCGATGAATTTGTTGAACTCAATAATACCCATCTATACGATAGAGCACAGATACTTCTTAAAGTTAATTTGGGGTTTTTATTAACAATTTGGATTTATGTGCAGGAAGCCTAATTTGTGTGCAGGGAAAGGCTTTCTTTAATTAATGTGCAAAGCCTCAATTTCACTTTGTATTCATCCCACGATTAAAACCACGGACTTTATTCTCAACTTTACGTGAAGACCCTCGGGACTTTAGTTTGAGTGTGATTTTTTCTTTCTTCTAACCAGCTTTATCAACAGCGTTATTACAAGAACCAACGTGTACGCCAATAGGACAATAAAACCAGATGTAAACATCAATCCGCCGGCAAGTGCACTGCCGAATGAAGGTGGAGAACTACCCATAATAGATATAGAAATCAGCATCCACAAGCCCAAAGGCACATAGGGGACAAGCGTGAGCATCCACCACTTTTTTCCTACTGCTGGCAGTCTCATAAAGATACTTAGGAAGAAGTAGTTTAAATATCATAAGTAAAATTTAGTCGGGGGCGTTGCAGTTCAGTTGGTAATAAAACTACTATCTGAGACATCCTAAAACCAAACACTATCGACTCATCTCACAACTTCAGGACTTTTTGCGTAGATTCGGACTTATTATACAACGCTCATACAAAACCAAAAGGCTTAAATAGTGGTATTATCACTGTATTGTATTGAAAATCTTGCTTTAGGGGTTTTGCTTGGACGTCGATATTTTTGGGAATAGGCTGTCACCCAAGTATAGAATTTTAAGCGCTGAAGAAGTAAGCGCCCTTCTTGATAAATTCAAAGCTACTACTAGGGATTTGCCGAAGATAAAACTCACGGATCCCGCCGCAAAACAGCTCGGCGCGACCGAAGGCGCTGTCATGGAGATTATAAGGAACAGCAAGACTGCGGGCGAAGCGAAATATTACAGGTTTGTGGTGAAATGACTACGGCAAAAAGCGACAATGGAGAGAAGTTACTGAACGCAGCCATAAACTCGGCGAATTTCGCGGAGCACCACATAAAATCATTCGAATATTTCATAGACACCGGGCTTCAGAATATAATAGACAGCCAATCCATGATAGAGCCGGTCATTTTGCCGCCAGGCATAAAAGAATTCAAGATAAAGCTAGGGAAGATAAAGATAGGCAAGCCCGACAGGATAGAAGTAGACGGTATACTAAGGCCCATAATGCCGATGGAAGCCAGGCTCAGGGACTTGACTTATGATGCACCGATGATGCTCACGATATCTTACATAGCAGACGGGAAAGTGATAAGGGAAGAGGATGCACTCATCGGGAGGATGCCGATAGTAATCAAATCAAAGTTCTGTAACTTGTACGGCCTGTCTGACGAGGAGTTGATAGCACAGAAAGAAGACCCGAGCGATCCGGGCGGCTACTTCATAATTAACGGTACCGAAAGGATAATAATAACCACGGAGGATCTGGCGCCTAATAATCTACTGATAAGCAAGGAAAACCAGGAGGGATTCCTCTATTCCGCCAAGATATTCGCGGACGCTGAGAGCATAAAAGTGCCGCACACGCTGCTTCTATCAGCTAACAACCTACTTTATATATCGTTCGGCAAGATCAAGAAGATACCTATTCTCATACTGCTGAAGGCGCTCGGTTTCACGAACACTAACGAGCTGTTCAAGCGCGTGGGGGACGACGAGTACAAGGAGAGTGTGCTTAACATAAACACTATGGCCTTCGAGATCGGCAGCGAAAAAGAGGCGCTGGAATACATAGGCAAGTCGCTACACTCGATGCACCCGATAGAGACTGCCGAATCCAATATAGACACTATATTCCTGCCTTTCCTTGGCATAGACAAGTCGTCTAGGAACCTCAAGGCGGAATACCTGATATACACGATAAATCAGCTGCTTGTACACGCAAGAGACAAGAAAGAAGTGGACAAGGACCACTACCGCAACAAGAGGCTACACGGTGAGAACTACAACCTAGACATGCTGTTCAGGTTCATATTCAAACAGGTGCTTAACGACGCAAAGTACAATTTCGAGCGGGGCATAAAGAGAGACAGGATACCAAGCCCGCAGTATATTTTCATATCGGATCAGCTGACGTCGAGATTGGTCTCTTCGCTTGCGACAGGACAGTGGGTCGGCGGTAGGGTTGGCATCACGCAGCATCTGGACAGGAGGAGCTTCCCATCCACTATCTCACACCTAAGAAAGGTGGAATCACTGCTAACCTCAAACAGGGAAAATTACAGGGCTAGGGACTTACACGGTACACATTTCGGCAGGTTCTGCGCGGTTGAAACCCCAGAGGGAGGCAAGATAGGCCTTACGAAGAACATAGCGATATTCGCAAAGATATCAGAGGATAATCTATACGAAAAAGAGTTTATAGAAAAGATAAAACGGCAAGGGGTAAAGGAGATATGAGTCTTATATTCGTTAACGGAAAACTTGTGGGTACTACGGACGACGGGGAAAAATTAGAGAAGACCCTAATAGATGAGAGGAGGAAAGGGGAGATAAAGCCGTTTGTCAATCTCGGATACAGAAAGAGAAGCGACTCCCTAGTCATAAATACGGATGGCGGGAGATTGACGAGGGCATTGATAGTCGTAAAGGACGGGAAACCAATGGTCACTGACGATGATATTGCGCTTTTGGAAGAAGGACATATGACCTGGGAAGACTTGGTCGCCAAGGGGAAAATAGAATACCTTGATGCGGAAGAGGAAGAAAACGCCTACGTAGCACTGAACGAAAAGGATCTTACCAAGGACCATACGCATCTGGAGATAACCCCGTTGTCAGTTTTCGGCACACAGGCTTCAATGCTGCCTTTTGTGAATCATAGCAACGCACACAGAAATGTGACCGCGGTCAAAAGCGTGCAGCAGGGCGTCGGTACCTATGCCTCCAATCACATGGTGAGAATGGACAATGACGCCATAGTCGCTGTCGACCAGCAGAGACCGATAGTAACCACGAAGATATATTCCAATAAGGCTTTCAATTCGCACCCCTTAGGTCAAAACATAGTCGTAGCGGTTGTATCTTACTTGGGATACAATATGGACGACGCCATAATAATAAACAAGTCCTCAGTGGAGCGGGGCCTGTTCCGGTCTTTCTTCTTCAGGCCATACAAAGTCGAGGAAGCGAAATATACGGGAGGACAAAGCGACCTGATAACCGTGCCGGATAAGGACGTAACTGGCTACAGATCTGAGGACGCTTACAAGCACTTGGATGACGACGGGATAGCATACCCTGGTGCTATAGTAGAAAACGGCGACGTCCTCATAGGAAGAGTATCACCGCCAAGATTCGTATCATCGGTGGATAAATTCAGGCTCGGGATACAAAAGCGGGTAGAATCGTCCATAGAAGTCAGGATGGGCGAGGGCGGTGTCGTTGAAAACGTATTCGTTACATCGAGCGGTGAAGGCAACAAGTACGTCTCGCTTAAAGTTAGACAGGACAGGAGAGTAGAGATAGGCGATAAATTCGGTTCAAGGAGCGGGCAGAAGGGCGTTGTAGGCATGTTATTGCCGCAGGAGGACATGCCGTTCACGTTATCCGGCATAGTGCCTGACCTTTTGTTCTCGCCGTTCTCAATCCCGTCACGAATGGCAATGGCATACCTGTTTGAATTGCTGTCGGGCAAAGTCGGTGCATTGGGTGGCAGATACATAGACGGCACTTCATTCACGGGAGAGAATATAGATGACATACAAAAGGAATTACACGCACACGGCTTCAGGGAGAACGGCGTAGAGATTATGTACAACGGTATAACCGGAGAAGCCATGCAGGCGAGAATCTTCGTCGGAAACATGATGTATGTAAGGCTGAAGCACTTCGTGGCTAATAAGATCCAGTACAGGGCAAGGGGCCCTATACAGTTGCTGACCAGACAGCCAACGGAGGGAAAATCAAAGAGCGGCGGCCTCAGACTTGGAGAAATGGAGAAAGACTGCTTTGTGGCTTATGGTGCAGCTCTCGCCCTGAAGGAACGATTCGATTCTGACAAGATAACACTACCCGTGTGTTCCAAGTGCGGTCTGATAGCGGTGTACAACGCCAAGAAGAGGATAGGACACTGCATGCTGGACGGAGACGATGCACCCATAAAACTCGTAGAGGTGTCCGCATCGTTCAAGATACTTCTCGATGAATTGAAGTCTGTGGGCCTTTACCCGAAGATTCTTGTGGGGAAGAAAGTATGAGACTAGATTCTAATTTCGTTTCGAACAAGATAAACGGCATAGAGTTCGGGCTCCTGTCTCCAAAGACCATACAGAAGATGAGCGCCGTAGCGATAACGTCCTCCGAGCTGTACGACATAGATGGTTTCCCCGTCGATGGCGGCTTGGCTGATTTGAGGATGGGCGTAACAGATCCAGGTCTAGCGTGCAGGACCTGCGGTAACACGATAAAGGACTGTCCCGGTCATTTCGGCCACATAGAAATGGCGCGGCCGGTGTTTAACATAAAGATGGTGCAACACGTCTACAACATACTGAACGCAACGTGCGAATCGTGCGGGATGATACTCATACTGGAAGCCACGCTGAAAAAACTCAGCGAGAACATAACAAACATAGAAGCACACGAGGGAAGACAGAGGAAAAACAAGTTCATACGCGGTATGATAAAACACGCCAAGAGCGTAACGATATGTCCCGCATGTAAGACGAAGCAGCACAAGATAAAACTAGAGAAACCTTACACTTTCAACGTGGACGGGCAAAAGTTGAGCCCAATAAACGTTCTGGAGAGACTGGAGAAGATAAAGGATTCCAGTCTTCAGTTCCTAGGACTCGATCCGGATCATTCCAGACCAGAGTGGATGATATTAACTTACCTGCCAGTGCCGCCGGTAACAATAAGACCGTCGATAACGCTGGAAAACGGCCAGAGGAGCGAGGACGACCTGACGCACAAGCTTACCGACATCATAAGAACCAATCAAAGGCTCGCTGAGAACATAAAATCTGGCGCCCCGGAGATAATAATAGACGAACTCCACGATCTGCTGCAGTACCACGTTACCACTTTCATATCTAACGGCACGGCGCAGGTGCCCATAGCGTGGCAGAAATCGGGAAAGAAACTTAGAACAATAGAGGACAGAATAAAAGGAAAGGAAGGACGATTCAGGGGATCCGTATTGGGCAAGAGGGTAAACTACAGCGCGAGATCCGTGATAGCGCCGGACTCTTTCCTGAGACTGGACGAGGTCGGAGTACCTGTGAGGATAGCAAAGGAGATAACGTATCCGGAATCTGTGACAGAGTTCAACATTGAACGCTTGAAGAAGCTCGTGAAAAACTTCAAAGACTATCCTGGGGCCAACTACGTAGTTACGCCAGACGGCATAAAGAGGAAAATAACCGAATCGACCGTTGAAAATATCGCCGAGGAGCTCGCACCGGGATACATAGTAGAAAGGCACATAATGAACGATGACATAATACTGTTCAACAGGCAGCCGTCCTTGCACAGGCTGTCAATAATGGGGCACCGAGTCAGGGTGCTTCCATACAACACCCTAGGAATAAACCCGCCGTGCACACTCCCGTACGGAGCGGACTTCGACGGTGACGAAATGAACATACACATACTGCAGAACGAAGAGGCGGTTTCGGAAGCGGACATGCTTATAAACATAAAGGAAAATATAGTGTCACCAAGGCACGGGCAGCCACTCATAGGCGCTGCGCAGGACTTTATTTCCGGCTGCGTCATACTCACCTCAAAGAACAGCGTATTCGACAAAGGATTCACGGAATTCCTTCTCACAAGCGTCGGCATAGAAAAGGATTTGGACAAGGAAAAGTACGCCGGACGGGAGATATTCAGCATGATTCTTCCGAGCGACCTGAATTTTGACAGCCCGAGCTCTACGTACAATTACACCAAGGATGACGACGCTTACATAAGGATAAAGAACGGCAAATTGGAAAGCGGAGTGATAGATAGCGCCTCGATAGGTAGGGAGAATGGTAGCATGTTGCAGTTCCTATTCGTCCGGTACGGCGCAGACACCACCGCTAAATTCATAGACAAGGCTTTCCGGCTGTCGCTTATGGTACTGCTTCACTTCGGCATCAGTATAAACCTGAGGGATTTCTACATGCCAAGCATAGCATACAACAAAATCGATGAAGTGATAAACGAAGGAGAAGCCGAAGTAAACCGTTTGACAAAGAACTACGATGAAGCGGCTGAAGCCAGGATCCTGAGCTATACGAACAGGATAAGGGGCAGGATAAGAAACATAATAGACACTTACATGCAGAAGGAGAACAACACCGTACAGAGCATGATAATTACCGGCGCGCGCGGAAGCATGACTAACGTGATACCCACGGTAGGCGCGGTAGGACAGCAGCTGTTGAGAGACGTGAGGATAAACAACGGGTACGATGGCAGGCTTACGTCACACTTCAAGAAGGGCGATTTCGGGCTTAAAGCGAGGGGCTTCATCATAAGCAGCTACAGCAGTGGATTAAATCCTGTGGAAGTCTTCGTTCACTCGGCCAGTAGCCGTGAAGGCATGATGGACACCCAAATAAGAACCCCCATATCTGGTTATATGCAGAGAAGGCTATCCTCGGCATTGCAAGACCTGAAAGTCGCTGAAGACAGGTCCGTAAGAGTGGGCACCCGTATAGTACAATTCCTGTACGGTGAGGACGGTCTAGACGTCTCTTTGAGCGACAGGGGAGACCTTAAACTGTAATATGGAAATACCGAAGAAATATGTGGAGAAATTCAACAAGATCTACGGCGAAAAGGCCAATCTGAACGAACTCGATAAGATATACAGCAGATCACTTATAACGCCAGGAGAGGCGGTGGGTGTCGTAGCGGCGCAGAGCATAGGCGAAGCGAGCACCCAGATGACACTGAGAACGAAGCACGCAGCAGGTCTTACCTCCATACACATAACTTCCGGTCTTCCACGACTCATAGAGATATTCGACGCGAAGAAGGAGATTAGTACTCCTGTGATGAGCATAAAACTGAAGCCGGAGACGGCAAAATCGAAACAGAAAGTCCTGGATTTCGCAAACGCGATAATAGAGATAAAGGTCGAGGACATAGTAACGGTTTACAATATAAACATGAAAAGGAAGGCCATAGAGTTCACTCTTGACAGGGACACGATGCATGATTACGGTCTGACCGCGCGCGACGTGGGCAGCAAGCTCAAGGAGATGAATGTCGAATTCTCACTGGAAGGGGACACTATAAACGTGAAAAGCAAAACAAGCGATACGCTGAAAAAGCTCATGAAGCTAAGGAACAAAATCAGCGCGACCACGATATCTGGCGTGCCCGGCATAAAGAGAAGCGTGTTGAACACATCTCCGGACGGGACTTTCTGGATAAGTACGGCTGGTTCCAACTTGGATATCATCCTTAAAAAAGAGGAAGTCGATGTCAAGGAAACCACGTGCAACGACATAATGGAAACGGCAAAGGTGCTGGGGATAGAAGCAGCCAGAAATCTGATAATAGAAGAGAGCAACAACACGCTACAGAGCGTGGGTCTTACGGTAGACCTCAGGCACATATTCCTGATAGCCGATGCGATGTGCTCGGAGGGGGAAGTTAGGGGAATAGGCAGGTATGGAATAAGCGGAGAAACGGAATCCGTATTCGCACGTGCAGCGTTCGAGACCCCTTTCAAACACTTGGTCGACGCGAGCTTAAATCACGAGACAGACAGCTTTAATTTCGTGGCAGATAATATAATTTCTAATCAAGTGGTGCCTGTTGGCACCGGGACCGTAAAGTTGGTGTACAGACATGGAAGAGAAAATAAAGAAGAAACTGGTGGAGAAAATAAAGAGTAAACACGTGCTAATCGGGTATAACTCGACCGTCAGGGCATCTAAGAACGGTGAGCTCGAGTTCGTGGTGTATGCCTCCAATATAAACCCAGGGATACGCAGCAAGTTGGAGAACATCGATGTTCCTAAGTACGAGTATGATGGTGACAGTGAAGCGCTTTCTATAGCGTGCGGCAAGTCGTTTAACATAGCCGTATTGGGCGTAAAGAAATAAGGTATGAATATTAAACTAGACAGCGACACCATCTCGGCAATGAATGTCTTTTCGACCATAACGAGCGTACAGCCATTCGATTGCATAAGAGCCGACGATGAGATGATTTTTGTCGTAAACCAGGGACAGATGGGACTTGCAATAGGGCGTGGGGGCATAAATGTAAAGACCCTTGAGCGGCTGCTGAAAAAGAGCATAATAATAGTTGAATATTTCGACGACCCCGTCAAGTTACTGGAGGGCATATTTAAGCCCAAAAAGATGCTCTCGGGTTACGTGTCCACCACAGACGGCAGCAAAACGGTTGAGGTTTCGGTCGATGGGAGGATCAACCTAGATAAAATAAAACTTGGAAAACTATTAATTCAAAGGTATTTTAATATAGCGAGTATAAACATAAGATAACTCTATGGGAAATAAGACAAGAGGCTTGTTTAATGGCAGGATGCTGCTTAAGAGAAAGGCCAGGGTGAGGTTCAGCAAGAGACGTAGCTGGGTAAAATTCACTAACCAATGGAGGAAATATGACCCACTAGAAGGGGCTCCACAGGCGAGAGGCATAGTCCTTGAAAAGGTCGAGATAACCCCGAAGAAACCTTCCTCGGGTAAGAGGAAATCGTGCAAAGTGCAACTTGCCAAGAACGGCAAAATAATCACGGCGTATATACCATACCCTCGCGGGCAGACTTTCATAGACGAGCACAACGACGTCATCGTGGAAAGGATAGGCGGTGCACAGAAGGGCGCTAGGGGCGATCTTCCAGGCGTAAAGTTCAGAGTTACTAAGGTAAACGACATAGACCTAGGCCAGATAGTGCACGGCAAGAAACAAAAGCCGGTTAGGTAAGGATGGAAGACGATAAAATGAAGGAAGAACGAACTAGTACTGCAAGTCCGGCGAAGAGTCCGGACTCCTTCTTGTTATTCGGTAGGTACAATCTAGGCGTGGAAGTAAATGACGCCGGTCTGAAAAAAGTAATAAGCCTTAAACCTGTCGTTCTACCAAAAAGCAGTGGAAGATTCTCAAAACAGAGACTGGGCAGAGCGAAAGTCGACATAGTAGAACGATTGATTACGCATCTTCTTGTGCCTGGCCACAGGGGTAAGAAGCACTTGAGGACTTCTAAATTGAGTTCGGGCAGGTACAGTACAACGTTCAAAGTAGTCTATAACGCATTTGATAAGCTTGACAAGGAGGGAAAAAACCCGGTAGAAGTTCTCGTGCGTGCGATAGAGAATTCCGCGCCCAAGGAAGAAGTGATGACGATGCTGATAGCGGGGCAGAGGATCGCTAAACAAGTCGACACTTCTCCTATGAGAAGGCTCGATCTCGCTCTCAGATGGATAGCGCAGGGCACTTTTCAGGCATCGTTTTCCGGGAAGAAAGCAGATGCAGCCCTCCATGATGTCCTTATCGGTGCTTCACAGAATCAGGATTCTTCGTTCCCTATCTCAAAGAGAATAGACACGGAAAGACAGGCGGCATCCAGCAGATGAATGCAAAAAACTCAAGCTACGTGCTGTTATCTACGGAAAGTGCATTATTCACCGCTTACAACGTTAAGCTTAATTAAGTGCGCGCGTATTAATCCATAATGAAGTACGATATAGTATGCACTAATTGTGGTGCTTCTTATACTGGAAGGGATGCAGAGTTTAGGTGCGGCAAATGCAATAGTATCCTAGAGGTAAAATACGACTATGACTCGCTTAAACTGGCTAAGAACTTCAAATCCAGAAAGATAGAACACAAAAAGTACGAACAATTTTACCCAGTCTCCTCACGGCTCACAAGCGATGGCGAAGGCGGGACAAGACTCCTGACTTTGAGAAATGCGTATAAAGGGATAAAGAAGCTTTATCTGAAATTAGAAACAGAGAACCCCACTAGGTCATTTAAAGACCGTGGTTCGTCTGTGGAGATTACGAAGGCTAAAGAAGCCGGTTACAAATCGGTGTGTTGCGCATCCACGGGGAATATGGCAATATCGATATCGCACTACGCGAAGATGGATGGCTTGGATTGTACTATTTTTATAAGCAGGGGCGCAAACCCAAGGAAACTTGCGCTGATACGGAAAAACGGTGCCAAGATTGTAGAGATAAAAGGAGATTTTAATGATGCAGTAGAGGCTGCAGAGAAATTCGCATCGATGAACAAGACTTTTCTTTGCGGGGATTACCACTACAGGAAAGAGGGCCAAAAAAGCGTGATATTCGAGATATTGGAACAATTAAAATACAAAGCGCCGGATTTTGTGTGCGTTCCTGTCGGCAATGCAACGCTGTTGGCTGCCGTTTACAAAGGACTATCAGAATTCAGGAAAGTCGGTTTATACACCGGAGAAACAAGCATAGTGGCGGTACAGGCCAAAAACTGCTCGCCCCTCGTGACCGCCTACAGACTTGGAAAGAGGATTTCATATGTACGCCCGAGGACAAAGGCAGACGCAATAGCCGTGGGATTCCCCACGTTCGGATTCGAGGGATTGGGAGCACTTAAGGCTACGCGCGGGGTGGGTGTAGAAGTGAGCGATAAGGAGATGGAAACGGCAAAGCGAGATCTTTCCGCTAAGGGAGTAAAATCGGAACTGGGGGGAGCCGCCGCGTTCGCAGGCTTCAAAAAACTTTATAAGAAAGGCACAGGCTTAATAAAAGATAAAAGTGTCGTGGTAATAGTAAGCGGGAATAATGAGACGTGACACCAAAGCACTATGCTTATCGCGGCCACATTGGCATAACTAAAGAAGGTGTTTTTCTTCTACAAATAGCTTTCTAACACGCTTGATGAAATGACTACGGGTTCTGATAATTGCTCGTGTATATAACGTTGGTTGCAACACCGTTGTTATTGTTTCCGCTATAGTCTTTTGCTGTGCCATTTAGAGGCCAGTAACCAACCAACCCGGCACTTCCTAAAGGGCTTCCAGCCATTCCTTCAGAAAATAACTGATTAATCTGTGCCTGAGAAAGGGCTTGATTATAAAATTGGACGTTTACAATATCACCTTGTAACCAACCATCGCAACAAACGTTTAATCCAATATAAAGCGGGGGGGAAGAAGCGAAATTTACATCATTCTCGGGAGAGCCTGTGCTATACTGCATATTACTATTATAGCTAACGGCGATTATCTCATTACTAGATGGACCAGCATAGCCTCCTGCAACCATCACAAAAGTATTATTTTGTGGAAGTGAACCCGCTGATATTGCATTGTACGGTCCAGTACTATTCCAAGTGCTAACTACTGGTGGCCCAGATCTGAAAAAGAATTTGGCAGTGTCTGGCCCCCAACTAGAGTCCCCAAAAATATACAAATCGGCATGTCGTGTTACGTTCAAGCTTACCCATGCTGTAAATGTGTATGGGGTCTGCCCTCCAAGCATTCCTGTTAAAGTAGGGACGTGAATGTAACTGCTTTGACCATTAAATTGAGACACGAACGCCGGAACCGCTACAGATGCGGAACTTCCTGAGAGCGTGCCGGTTGAAAAGTATGGGCCCGGGAATGTCTGCCCTATCTCGGTGTATTCAAACGAAGACGCTATAGAGTAGCTGCTTCCTGCAGAGGGACATACGTCAGAGAGGGAAAACGCGTAGGAAGAATCTGGTTGGATTATTGGGTTTGGGTCTACGGTGGAGTTTGGAGTGAAGGTTGCCGTCTGTCCGGTGTCCGAGTCCGTGCCGTTTAGCTGCGTTATCTCTATTGGAACGCCTAACGAATTGCCTATCTGTATCCTCAGAACTCCGTTGGAGGTGCAGAAGGCGGATACGCTCCCTAATCCCGCGAAACCGGTTACCGTAGCTTTTGGTATGGACAAGGTTGGGTTGAATATGCCTAGTGAATACAATACGGCAGCGACTATGACTATGATGAGGATGGCCCAGCCGTAGGTCATCATGTACTCGAGGGCGGACTGGGAATGTTTGGAGTTAATCAGTAGAAATTTTCTGTCTGTAATATATATGGAGGACCCCGGCTTCATGCCATCACTATGTACTATCACGATTTAATACGTTTCTTTTTACTGAGAGCGGATCACGATCCGCGGCTGCCTGCCGTACGGGGGATTGATGGGGGCAATTTATAAATGTGGGTGGGAAAAATTTAGTGCACAGACACTGACAGTTCATTGGAAGAGACACAGTAATCGTAACCAGTGCTGATTTGTATTGTGTGTCCAGTGGAATAACCTGCCGAGGAAGGAGCGGGACTTGCGGTAAGTATGAAAGGAAGCTCAAGACCATTATTGTACTGCAGGAACGCTGCTGCAGACGCTGCGGATATTCCATTGAATGGCTGGCCGTTCCTAAAAACCCCGTCCAAGGTTATGTTAATGTCGCCACTGCTTCCGGACACTATGTCGGGTACTGGTGCAGAAGTCCCCAAACCGAAATAGGCAGGATCGGTCGTGCGCACGTCAAGCCAGGCTAATCGCGAGCCGTTTAAGTATCCGCTTACTGTGGCCTGCTGTATTTTAAGATATTCGGTCTGGTTCGCGGATTGCGGGCCAACTATCATAGAATTGCTGAAGTTGAAAAGCGAGGCTGCTATCGGGGAAAGGGAAAACGTGGGGGCGACCGTCGGCACTACCCCGGTAAAATTAATATTTTGTACGGCAAAGGAGTACTCTGCATAGGCAGTGTAAGGAAAACATGAACTCAGCTGTATCGTGCACGCCTCAGAGCTAGACGGTGAAAAATAGAAAGCCTTTTGTTCTATGGCACTCGCAGGTACTGTAACAATTGAGGACGCTGGCGGTATAAAAGTACAGCCGAATGGCGTCAAAGAAACCGTAATGGGACTGTTTCCAGTGTTTTTAAGTGACGCAACAATAGACAAGTTCTGGCCCACAAATACGTCGGCAGCGTTGTCAGGTGACGAAAGATTTACAGAGAGCGGTTCCGCACTGCCCTGTCCACCAGTAGGTCCGGTCTGCGTACCCAAAGGAAACGGGATGTGTATATAGCCCATAAAGTACAGGGCTACGAAAATTATAAGCAATATAACGATTACCAGCGCAGCCGATTGACCGGAGTTATTAATCTTCATTTGATTGCTCTCTATCTTCATAGAGTGTATAGAAACCGCTCAAATTTATATACAGGTTATAATAGGCCCGGTTGTCTGGAACTCGTAATTGTACTGCGTGCTGACGTTTATCAGATTCACGCTGGACTTTCCGCTGTTTGCAGCCTGTATGATAAGGGACAAACCGTTAGATATGAGATATAGAGGTATGCTGCTGATGCTGGTGCTCAAAATCTTCGTGGACGGATTATAAGAAAGCTGGTAATTTTGTCCATTGAAAGGCACGTAAGCGCTTAGCACCCCGCCGCTCTGGTTACTTATAGAGACCATGACTTTCGATATTATCCTGTTCGGCGTACCCGAAGGCGTACCGGTAAATGGCAGTCCGCTGTATACCGCTGGCGCGAAATCCATAGAGAGAGTCCCGCTGTTTGTAGTCTGGGGAACGCCTGTCTCGATCTCGATAGGCGATGCAGATATCGACAGGAAGCCGGACGCTGGCGTGTACTCTGTAACTGGCGACACGCTGTTATAAGGATAAACTACAACCGAAGTGGTGACATTCTGCCAAAATCCGCTTATCGCGGTGTTGAAAACCGTGGAAACTTGCTGGGACGACTGCGAGGAGCCGATGCACTTTAGACCGAAACTTACCGACGCCAAAGATATCATCCTTTGAGGCATGGAGAACACCGCGCTTGCCGGAGGAAGAACTTCTAGATAGGGAGATGCACCGCCGTAAACTTGGAGCGAAACATTTGATGCGAGCTGTTGAGTGAACGGGTTCAGATACGTGAACACCGCCGTAGCACCCCTACCGAACAGCACGCTGGTCTGATTGGCAGACGCTGCAACTGAGAACGTAGAATTGCTGCTGGTGGTAGTCGTATTTCCGCCGAAGCTTGGTAAACTGGTTAAAGAAAACTTGCCCGAATAGAAGACCACTATTATAACTAGAATCGCGATTAGAGCTAGCACAAAAATTGCCGAAGCTGCCCTTCCGCGATTTCCTAAAACCATATATTAAGAATGAAAGGCGCGGTATTTAAACTTATTTACGGGTGCGAACGAATCGCCGCTCACCCATAATAGTTATAATTCTGTATGCCGAGTGTAACGGGATAAAAGGCGTCTTCCTCGTAGGTATAATTAGTGGATAAGTGCACCGGGAACGATAGATAAGGAACGCTACTGCTGGATAACAGCGAAGCTTCACCGCTGCTCAAGGCTACGGGAAGGGTTATGGTGAACGTACCGCCGCTGATCTGCGCACTGCCGGTATAGCTGACTATGCCGTTTGAAAGTGTATGCTCTTTAAGGCTGAACGATGAAGGGGAGGGTATCTGGATCAACGAAGAATTCATTGTTATGTTGAACCCAACGCTACCGAGCACCACACCAGTGCCGATGTTATTTATGGATATCAAAAGCTGCGCCGTAGTGCCGTAAAGGAGTGGCTGCTGCGCAACTGTGCTGTTTATGGCCACTGGCCCTGCAGTCGCCGATGCTGATTGGAAGGAAGGCGTCGCGAAACTGCCGGAGTTTATAGACTGCTGCGATGCGAATTCTATGTACTGCGATGACCCAGACTCGTATGCGTACTTAAGGTAATACCCTATGTCTTGCGTGTATGGAACGTTTCCATAAAAACCGTTCGGCGGGGACCTAAGTATGAAAGTCTCCGGTACCGTCTCTCCGGGGAACATCAAACCCAGCGGCACGCACGAAGGTGTCTGGTTTGTCAGAATGCCAAGATTGTCCAGGCACAGCTCTATATCATTTGCGTTAGAGCCTCTGAAATTATTGGACACTGAGAATGTAACGCCGAACGAGGACGATGGTGTTATGCTCGACGGAACCCCGGCACTGGATACTATTACTCCCTGCACTAGAGGCCCGCTGTATCCTCCACCGAAGCTCAGCGTTCCGAAGTAGGGCAGAGCTACTATTACAGCTATTATAACCAGTATTATCACCAAGAACGCAGCGCCCGCCTGTCCAAATCTGGATGACATAACTAAGTGGTACACCCCGTCTGGTTCCTAACGAAGAAAGGAGCTGTGTAATTTTCTTGATAGCCGTAATTCGCGGCAGCAATCAACGGAAAAGTATCAAAGTGGGAGGCGATCGGCTTATTTGGCAGTACGAACACGAAGTTCTGACCTGTCGAAACGCTTGCCGAACACGCATAATAAGAAGCGTTAGGGAGCACGAAATTACCAGCCCTGCCGCCGTCCGCCTGCGCGCACGACCACTGGGGATTAAGAGAGCTCGCATCGCCGAATCTCGCGCTGTAGAAGACTAACAACGAATTCAGCACGAAGGCACCGCTACCGTGATTTTTCAGCTCTATATTTATAGGTATGGAACTGCTGCCGGAGAGGACCGGCTGTGGCACATTTACAAGTGCGCTCACCTGTATAGGGCCGGGTGTTACGAAATTGGTCGACTGTACTGTGGGCTTTAGCTCGCTGGAGTAAATCTGACTGTTGAACGTACTGTTTATGAACTCAAGCGGTAGGAGCGTAACGGCGGTGAAGTTGGTTATGTCAAAATCCATATAAAGCTGCGATTCAACCGGCAGTTCCTTGGCGAGCGTGGTGTCGCTAACCGGACACTCGAGATGCACATTAGTCTCGTTTATTATCGAATCCGACGGCAGGACAGTGGATATGAACGGCAGGAAGTAACTCGGGCTGTTTATCCCGCCGGGGAATGTATTGTTGTTTACGGTCTGGAAACACACGTGCGACCGGGGGTCTTTACTACCAGGACCGCAGGACAGCGACATCAGTATATTATTAGGATAACTAGAGCCTAGGGGGACATTGGCGTTGTTCTTTACGGTGTAAAACAGTTCATTGTAAAAACTCGACACGTTCTCGATGTAAAAGGTTGGTACGGGAGATTCCGGAGTGAAAGCCAGAAAGGAGGTGAAAGACGGGTATGTATTGTTAACGGCAGCCGTTGGAGTGGGCGAAGTGCAGGCTATCACGTTTGATATGCACGAGATGTCGCTGGAGACCAGAGACGTGATCGGGGAGATGAAAGAGCCTATCTGCCCGAATATAGGTCCGTAATACGTTTCGAAACTGTAAGAAAACAGGCCGCCGTGAGAGACAGAAGAAATGTACAAAAACGAGCCTATCACTATCAGAAGGATAAAGACGGGTATGAGCATGATGGAGCCGCGCAGTATCTTTCTCTTTGCGGGGCCAGCGTTGAACAGCGCCTCCTTTTTCTGCGACTCCTTTATAAGTTGCTCATAATACTTCTCCTCTGCGCTGCTTGCGGCTGCTGGTTGCTGTGCCGGTGCGCTTGAACTCCCCTTAAGCTTGCCTCGCACTTTTTTTACGCCGCCGCCGACCTTGTTTACGCCGCCCTTTAATTTATCTCTTATTCCCATTTAGGCATCCGCTCTTCAATAATAATAGATGGGGCGTTTATTTAAATTAGATACGTAATTAAGGCGTGTAGATGATTGACGAGAAATCGAAACCAGGTCTAAAAGAAACAAAGATAATCGCAAAAACGGCGCATCTAAAGCGCAATTGGTTTTAACACGATTGTATTTTGCGGCAGCTGAAAATTTCTTTGCCTTAGGAGGTCGCTTTTATGCTCAGATACGCGGGAACGAACAGGCCGGAAGACGATACCGTTATAGTGCCGCTGTATGTGCCCTTGCTGGGCTGGGAAGCGAGGGATGCTGAAGGCAGTACTACCACGTTCTCACCCAAAGTGAGTTTTGCCGCAGGTATAGAGAACAGTGCACCCGAGGGGTAAACGGAGAAACTGATGTTGCCTTGTTTTATTACGCTGTTCACGTACAATATGACCACGTAGTTGCCGGTCGTAGCACTGATTGTGTACGGCGTAGTTATCGCTTTTTCTGGTACACTCGGCAGCACGTAAAGAATGCTGGCGCCGGTTACAACGAAATTGCCACCCGCGGATGCCGAAAAGCCGACTTTCAGAGGCACGGATACCGTAGTAGAACTGCTGTTTGGTATCAATTCGCTCAAAAGGCTTGGCGGTATTGTCATGTTGACTTCCGTATCGTTGCCCACCTGCGTATGTCCTATGTTTGTGCCGTTTATATTAGTAAACAAGGTTCCCTGGCCGATCGGCAGGTATTGCACAACGAGCTGGCCAAGACCGAATATTGTAGGCACGCTCGTGCTCGTACTTTCCGACGAATTTTTCAGCGCCGTATGCGTTACAGAAACATTAGCAAAGCCTATGGACTGCGCAAATGCCCACCCGTTAAGGTTGTTAGTTATCGATAGTGTGTTGTTACCGTTCTGCGCCTTAGGCAAGTCCACCGTTATTTCCTCGCCCGCTGTGGGGATAGCCTTATAGAAGTTGTTCCCGTTAAGAGATAGCGATAGAAACGGCGTACCTGATACGGTACTCACGTTTATTTCAACCGCATATGAATCAGCGCTGTCCCCTGGAAACTGGATGTTGGAAGACGCTGTGCCAAAAAGCCAGGAAGTCAGCTTCTGGGAATTCGTGTATGCGAGCAGGGAGGTGATGTTCTTTGCGGACACGGAGAACGTACCCAGGGAATACGTCGAAGTCGATGCGGAGGGGTTGCCCCCCACATAAGTGTCAAAATTGTGCGTAAAAACGGCGTTATTTGTGGCATTCGCGCTGCCGGGAGAATTGCCAAAGATCAGGCTAGAACTGATGGGCACTGGTATTATAATCAGGTATATCACAACCGCCGCGAGCATCATTACTATCAGTATTACCGCGGCGGAGATTGGTTGCCTCGCCATACTGGTAGATTGATGTATTTACGTATTTAAACTTTACTACATCAGAATTATAAATAATTGCGTTTCACGCCGTAAAATAAGGTTTCAGACTGTCGTCGACGGAGAAGAAGCCCATCTTTATGCCCGCGTCTATATACGCCCAGCTTATAACGACCGCTTCGAATGCGCGTATCTCGTCGTTCTTCTCAGAGGAGAAGTAAACAGAATCTTTGTAGTAATTCTTTGCCATAGCTAAAAAATCCCTCGCTCCCTTACTGTCATTCTTCAATTCCAGCGATGCCAACACTTTTCCCATCACTCCCTGTTCTAGTTTCAGTCTGGCAGTCAGCGCGTCAACCGTACAAATCTAACCCCTTCTCGCGCACGGAAAGCTTAGACAGAGCATTCCTTATGCGGTCCTCTGCGAAATCGTGCTCGCCGCACATGAATTTTGTCACGGCATCGAAATCTAGCGTGCCGAAATCAACATCTAGTCCGCTTATCACGTTCGGGTGCATGAAGTAATCGAATAGCGTACGCACAGGCGCCTCGCAACCGAAATCATACGAAGAGAGTATCTCATCCCTTTTCCCGTTTTTTACTATTGCCAGTGCCTTCTTCGGCCCGATCCCTTTGACGCCGAGGTTATAATCTGTGCCGACGAATAAGGCTATAAGAATCAGTTTCTCCCTGTCCAGACTACGCCCTTCTAAAAGCTTACGCGTGTCTATGATTTCCGGCTTCACTTCCACATACGCGCCCCTTCGGGGGAGCTTTCTCCTGCCGCTTATGTTGAGGTTCCTTATCAGTTTTGTCGATCCGAACAACAGCGAATCGTAGTCCTGTGAGGCAACGGCGAACGCCTTTTTCTCAGCATTCAGTGCTGCGGCCTGCGCTTCCCCCTCTGCAGGAGCTTTTACCACCGGGATACCCAGAAGTCTGAGCAGCTGAACAGAGGATTGTATTATATAGTCGTTTATCTCGGTCGTGCGCCTCAGGTACATCGCTCTCTCCTCCTCGGTTTCGGCCTTATCAGCTAGCGCTCTCGCTTCGTTCTTGCGCTTTTCCCGCTCTTCTATCGTCTTCTTCTTGAACAGAGGCGCCTTTCCGTCGAAAACGAAAATGGGTTTTACCCTGTACTTCAACAGGTCTGTCGACCTATAAAACAAACCGTTCAGGTGCGTGGTTGTTCTCCCCTTTTTATCGATGAGGAAAGACCCGTCTGCCAGTCTTATGCTTGACAGGAATTGGAAAATCCAATTGAAAGCATCCACCGCCACAATCTTACCACCGAGCTCCTCTATCGAAACCGGCTCACTACTTAGAAGAGGTCTTAGTGCTACTCCCATATTACACAGTCGTCGTTATTACGGTTCCACCATCGAGAAGGAAAGTGTCCTCGAACTGCGCAACGAGCCCTCCCCCCTGCTCTTTCAAGACATTGAACTCGTACAGGTTGCCGCCGGCTGCCAGGTTCTTGAGTTCGGAGTCCGCGAACGGCCCGAATTTTTTTATTATCCATCTGCGCGCGAACGGCAGGGTGTTGTATTCGTTCTCTACGAAGTCCATTATCTCCCTGCCGAGCTTGCTCCTAACTGGCTTCTTGTGGCTTAACATCATTATTTCTACCTCTGCCCCGTCGATGACAAAACCGACGCCATTCGTAGCGAACGGCTCTATAGCGATGGCTCCGCTGTCCGGCAACGACTTGCTGGAACTGGAAAATACGTTCGGTATAAAAGGGGCCGTGTGGATGTCGAACTTCGCCAGCCCGTGCCCTCCCAGGTTTACTATCGGTGAAAGATTGTAACTTCTTATCTTATTCTCTATTGCTTTGCTTATTTCGGAGATGGAACCACCCGGCCTGACGAGCTTGGAGGCCTCGGACAGCGCTTCCCTTGATGCTTCCAGTACATCGTTCTCGCCACCCCCCACCAATACCGTGGTGGCGGTATCGGAAATGAATCCTTCCACCGACGCGCCCACGTCCACCTTCAACACGTCGCCGGCACTTAATTCGGTCATATCATCGACTCTAGGGGTATAGTGCGCTGCTACCGCATTTAATGAAAGATTTGGGGGAAATGCCGGCTTTGCGCCACGTTCTGCCAGTTTCTTCTCTATTGCTTCTGCTATGCTTAGCAGGCTGGCTCCAGGCTTGGATAGAGACGCCCCGAGTTCCCTAGCTTCCTTTGCGATTTTTCCTGCCAGTATCCATTTTTCACGTTCCTGTTCTTCCATTTACACAGATTAGAAGCCGGTTAGCGTATTATTACGTTTCTCTGACAGCTCCTCGGTGCTCTTCCCTACCGCGGAGAAGATGGAGGTGACTGATGGCAGGAGTTGTTGGTTTATGTAATAATCTGGGTCGTACTTTATATTGGAGTGCTTTGCTATTTCGAATATCACCGCCTTGTCCGATATAGAATCCCCTGGTTTTCCCTTTGATATTATATATTTTATGGTGTCGCCGCTACTGAAGTGCACCCCGCTCCTGGACGCGGCCGATACGTGCCGGTTCATTTGCTGGTAACTGGAGATGTCTTTTCTTAACCTAGTAAATATGACAAGCCTATCGAGATCCACTGCCCCGCCCCTCAACTCTTTAATGGTGTCCTTTACCAAGGATACCGCCGACTGAATGTCATTGTTTATGAGTATAAATTCTAGGACTTTTCTTTGCGTCTCCCGCGCTATGGCCGCCCAGTCCCTTCTTACAGATTGGAACCCCTTTATGGTCAGATGATCCGCATAGTCGGACATGGCGTACTTCTTCTTGGCTCCGCGTTCGCTCGACTTGGTACTGACAAAGATTGCGGATTTGTATATCCCCTGTAACTCTAGTTCCATAGGCGATGGCAGCGTGGAGTTTATAGAGTCGACGAGTCTCTTTGAGGATGTCTCAACATCGCTGGATGAGACAAACGCCGAATCCGTGTCCGCGTACACCACTTCAAACCCGCTGTTTTTAGCCATCTCTATCACTTGATGAACGTACTGCCTGCCGAGAGCGGTGACCGCGCCGGCACACTCAAAACAGTACCATCTAGAATTATAATACCCCAAGTACCCGTAAAAGCCGTTAGTTATCAGCTTCAACACCGTCACCCTCGCATTAAGTATTTCGTTTTTGGGGTCCAGTTTCAGTTTTTCTTTCGAATCTACTCTGACTTTCACTACTCTGTCCAAGGCGGAGGGAATGAAACCAAATCTTGTTTCCCTGCCCAGAAATTTAGGCTGCGCGCTGTCCTTCACGATGGTTGAGGGACATACGTTGTGTGATATTATTATGCTCGGGTACAGACTCCTGAAGTCCACGACGGCAAGGTTATGGTACAGCCCTGGGGCCGGCTGGAAAACGAACGCTCCTACATTTTCGTGCCGTATCCTCTCGCCGACTTCGAATTCGGACGGCCGGTTTGGTATGACCTCATTGACCTCGGCCGCGTGCTTCATCAACACGTGTTCAACTACACTTCCCGTAGTCATCCTCGATACGTCGCCGATAAGCTGACCAGTATATCTGGCTAACTCAAACAGCAGATTCTTGAACTTTTCGTACAGCCTGAAAGTCAGGTAGGAATCTTTTATGCAGTACGTGCAGAGCTTCGTGGCCAGGGCGGGATCGGATGTGACCTTCTGCACGTCATCCCAATCAAACTCGTCTTTCCTTTCTCCGAGCACTTCGTGCGCCACCTCGTTCAGGGTGAACACTTCGGTCTTAAGATTATACGCTGCGTAAAGGTTTCTTATAAAATTCAATATGTCGATATGCACGGTCCCGTTTATCTCCGAGATCTTACGGATTTTGCCCTTGGATTTTATCTCAAAGCCGCTAAAGCTTAGGTTTACACCGAGCACTTCAGACCTTTCCTTTATGAATGGCAGATCAAACGAGTCGGAATTGTATCCCACTATTGCGAACACGCCGTTATCAGATACAAACTTCGCGAACGCCTTCAAAAGCTCTTTCTCGTCCGCTACCCTGACTATGTTTTCCCCGCTGGCGTCAAGCCACGTAAAGCAACGTTTTTCGGCGTAGTTAGCGACTGAAATGGCTATTATCGGGTCGGTCCTGGAGTCTGGTCTAGCCTGCTTGGACAGCGTCTCTATGTCAAATGCCATCGACTTTATAGGGGCGACCCCCTCTTTAACAGTGACAATCCTTGACAGGTTGTCGCCGTCGACTTCCAACTCCAATTTATTTGCTGCGCAGAAACCCTTATCGAGGAGGTATCTCTTGTAGAATGGTATATCTGTCTCATATGTCTTAAAATCCGGCGACCTTAATTTTGGCACGTCTTCGGGCAACCTAGTGACCACTTTTGACAGTTTAATCTGATTTCCCAGCCTTATCTTGGTGACTTCCGTTATAGATTTTACGAAAGACAACCCTGCGGTAAACTCCCTTACCGCGCCAGGCGCAGCTTCTAGATAGGCGTACGGCTCGAAACTCTGGTCGTATATTATGCGCCTGTCGCCCTTGTCTGTAAGACCGAATATTCTTACTATGGGCTCCCCGTCCACCACTGTGTAATCAACATCGAACGGGAAGATACCGAGTCTCTCCATATTAGGAATAAAGATTGGGCCGTTTAATAATACAGCAAAAGAAAATGGGAGGGCCGCGAAGGGGATTCGGACCCCTGAAACCGGGGCCACAGCCCAGCAGTTTACCACTAGCTTATCGCGGCCACATTGGCATAACTAAAGAAGGTGTTTTTCTTCTACAAATAGCTTTCTAACACGCTTGATGAAATGACTACGGGTTCTGATAATTGCTCGTGTATATAACGTTGGTTGCAACACCGTTGTTATTGTTTCCGCTATAGTCTTTTGCTGTGCCATTTAGAGGCCAGTAACCATCCAATCCTACTCCAGAAAGAGGAGTTCCGCTCAGTCCTTCAGAGTATAATTGACTTATTTGTGTCGAAGAAAGCCAAGTATTGTTATATATTTGGACATCGGAAATTAAATAGTTCTCAAATACTATGCTATCCCATGGGGATGGCCCGCCTATAATCATGGGGCTATCGGTTATTAAGTGTCCACCAGAGACACCAGACCAGTTAATTGCCCCATCAACCAAGATACGTCTAGATTTATTTATTTTGTCCCATTGTACGCCCAACATGTACCAATGTCCTTCATTTGGACCATAACTAGATTGCATATCATCACCCAAAAAATTAACATACCACGCATGATTAGTAGTGTTGGCTCCCCTTGCGAATATGCCGAACCCGCCATCCGTGGGACCAGATCCACTCCAGGCGTAGCCCATATCTGTACAGCAATTATTCAATTTTAAGTTGGGTATATCGGTATAATATATCCATCCCAATATCGTAAACGTATCGTTCTGGAAAAATTCTTTGTTTATTGTTACATATTGAGTATACGATGTACCGCTCGTAAATTGAGACACGAACGCCGGAACCGCTACAGATGCGGAACTTCCTGAGAGCGTGCCGGTTGAAAAGTATGGGCCCGGGAATGTCTGCCCTATCTCGGTGTATTCAA
>JAJYWD010000028.1 GCA_021791655.1 Nanobdellota archaeon
TGTCATACACCGAAGTCGGTCAGGTGTTCCCAGGTCCCTACCAGTCCACAGGGACGATATCGGGGAGTTCAGTCACCCAATGGCCGCTTTACACCTCATCGCTAGTAGGTTACTGGCCTCTAAGCGAGGCGACCTCCGGGACGTGCACTGGATCGGTGTTAGACTTATCCGGCAACGGCAACACTGGGACATGCGTGAACTCTCCAATATACACGGCAGGTAAGTTCGGCGGGGCGCTGAATCTAATCTCTCCCGAATACATTTATTCCAGTTATACACCAGATACGTCTAGTAGCGTCATAACATTCAATTTCTGGTATGAAACTGCAAACTTCAGTGCCATTACTGGTGATAACTTAGTGATTGACGGGTGGGGCGGAGGTTCTAGCGGCGCCGCAATAGATTTCATTGGGGATACTATTTCCTTAAAGTGGTGGAACAGTTCTAACATCGGATCATATGTCCAAGTCTCCGCACCATCAAATAACGTATTTCACATGATTACCGGGATCGTCAATGGGAATACTGGATATTTGTATTATGACGGCTCGCTTGTTGCTAGTAAATCTGGTGTAACTTTTCAAGGACTAACGGCTTGGAGAATAATTGGTCCCCAAAGCGAACAAATAGCTTTAGAAGACGTAAGTATATATAATACTGTTCTCTCTGCTCCAGAGATAGCAGCATTTTATAAATCTTCCGTGCCTAACTTCGAACACTAAAAATAAGTGTTTCTTACAAGTGCACTAACGTTTAAATAAATGCAGTTATAATCAAATCGATATATGGGCGATGAAGTTATATTCGTTGGCAAAAAACCATTGATGACTTACGTTCTGGCAGTACTTACACAGTTTACTTCTGGCAGAAATGAGGTGCTAGTAAAAGCAAGGGGACAAATGATATCAAAGGCTGTAGATATTGTACAGGTGGCGAAGAGGCGAATGTCGCCGGAGATTTCGATCCCTAATATAGAAATAGGCACAGAAGAGTTGAGGGGAAAAGAGAATAAGACCAGAAATGTATCTTTTATCTCCATCTCTCTCAAGCGGTGATTCATATGATAAATGACAACGACTTCGTTTTGGTAAATTTTGTTGGAAGAATATCCTTAACCGGGAAAATATTCGATTTAACGTACAAGGACATGGCGGAGAAAGAGGGTCTGTCCGGAGAAAACTACAGTTTCAAACCGATGCTGGTCATACCACGGGCTAATTACACGCTCAAGTCCATAGCGGAATCCGTTATAGGCAAGAATGTATCTGATAAGTACAAACTTGACATAAAAGCCAAGGACGCATTCGGGGAACAGAACCCAAAGCTGCTACATACCTACGGTATGGGGACCTTTATCGAGAATAATATCAGGCCTTCGCCTGGCGATGTGGTAATGCTGGACGACAGGGTAGCTACGGTGCTCTCAGTGGTTGGGGGCCGCGTGCTTGTGAGCTTCAATCATCCATTAGCTGGAAAGGACCTATCATACGAAATAGAGATTGTGGGCGTAATAACCGGCGAAAAAGACAAGTGCGAAGCCGTATTCGAACATTACTCGGGAAAAAAGCCCAACGAACTTACCATCGAGGAGAAGAACGTCAAGATAGTCACCGAAAAAGCGCCCCTAACCTACATAAAAGACGCCATAGTAAGCGATATCCGCAAATACGTAGATAAAGATTTAAGCGTAGAGATAATCCCATAATTGGTAAATAACGCTTAAATCGGAGGGGAAACAGAATGTTATTATGGTAGACTTTGAAAATCTAAAGCATACAGCAATTTCTAGCGAAGGCGTAAAATCGCCGAACTTTGATGCGAGCAAAACCAAGGAACTAGACAAATCTTTAGAAGACCTAATAATCTCAAAGCGCGCCAGCATAAAAGTGGTAGGAGTCGGTGGCAGCGGTAATAATACCATAAGCAGGATGTTCGAAGTCGGAATAAAGGGAGCTGAACTCATTGCGATGAACACAGATGCAGCCGATTTGCTGTGCACACCTGCCGACAGGAAAATACTCATAGGAAAAGAACTCACGAACGGGCTAGGCGCCGGTGCAGACCCGGCTGTTGGCGAAGCCGCAGCAAGGGAGCAAGAACAAGAGATAAAAGAGGCGCTTCAAGGCGCAGATCTTGTATTCATATGTGGAGGTATGGGCGGTGGTACTGGTACTGGTGCGGCACCGGTGGTTGCACAAGTGGCCAAGAAATTGAATATTTTGACTATAGCTGTTGTTACTCTGCCGTTTAAGATGGAAGGCCGGCGCAGGTATAACTCCGCACTTAGTGGTTTGGAGAAACTTAAGGGCTCTGTGGACACTCTTATTACTATACCCAATGAGAAGTTGAGGGCTATAGCCCCGGATCTTCCGCTTCCGGTTTCTCTTAAAATCGCGGATGATATACTGACGAGTGCAGTTAAAGGAATAACAGAACTGATAACCAAGCCAGGTCTGATAAATGTAGACTTTGCCGATGTTAGGAGAATAATGTCTAACGGCGGTGTCGCGCTAATAGGCTCTGCAGAGAGCGATTCAAAGGATAAGAAACTGGAGACGGTTGTAGACAAGATACTAAACAATCCTCTTATAGACGTCGATATATCGAGTGCAAGGGGCATGCTGATAGATGTAGCTGGCGGGCCTTCTCTAACACTGGAAGAAGCGAACAAGGTAGTTGACCTTATAAACCAGAAACTACCCGAGGACATTAATATAATATGGGGTGCTCACATATTCCCGGATCTTAAGAATACAGTCAGAGTTCTAGCGATAATAACGGGCGTGACTTCTAAACAGATAAGCGGAAAGTCTTTGGCGGAAGAGAAAGAAGAGAAGGAGCGAAAGGAAGTAGAAGAGGAACTCGGCATAAGATTTATTTAGTGCCTATGGACGACAGAAAGAGTCTCGCCGATGTAAATAAAGTTGTAGAGTCTAAGCCAGAGGAAAAGCAACGAAGCGAATCTCCAGCGCCTGCGGCTGAAGAGGCCAAGCCGGAGCAGACTCCACAACAGCCGGTTGCAAAGGCAGACTTGGTTAAGCAGCCAGTTGAGACTAAAACCGCACAGGTTAAGGCAGAGGTCAAAAAGGAGAGCAAGCCGGAAAATAAGGAGACAAAGAAGCCAAGGACTAATCCATTTGCTAAGTTCAACAGATTATTCTCTAAGCTTTCTGTACTCAGCCCTGGTAACCTAAAAAGAAAAGTAAATTCGTGGATTCTGGAGGCGAATAGGGTGCTTAAACTCTCCCGAAAACCTACCGAGCAGGAGTATAAGGAACTGGCAATAATGGTCGCGGTAGGAACTGCAGTGATAGGTGCGATAGGTTTTGTTATCCAGCTGATAATCCAGGTGATATGACTTCCGGACGTGATGCTTACGATTGCGTCTTCTGCGCTAAAGTGAAGAACAAAGACGAGGCCGATGTAATTTTTTTAGATGATGTCTCCATGGTATTTCTTGATAACCATCCGCTGTTTTTCGGACACTCCCTCGTGATACCGAAAGAGCACTTTAGAAACATGTTTGATGTGTCGTATGACACCCTTTGCGAGCTGTCAAAGCGAGTTAAACTGGTATCTCTTGCAGTAAAGAGTGCAATGCACAGCGATGGCGTTCTAGTTATTACGAACACTGAAATAAGTCAGAGCATTCCGCACATGCACATCCATGTTATACCCCGGAAACGCGGTGATGGGCTGCGGGGCTTTATGTGGCCGAGGCACAGATACGAAAGCGTGGGGCACATGGTAAAAACCAGAAACCTGATAAAGGAAGCGCTGGGAAACGCGATTAAGGAGAGCGGCTTTAGTCCCGCCTCGCAATGATGCGTTCAGGCCCTGCCGGATATCTTAACATTATCCACTAAGAGCGAAGGTGTGTTTATACCGCCTGCCATAAAGAAATCCTCGCCGATCGCCGAAACGTTTGAGAGCAGTTCTATGAGATTTATCCCTATCATAGTTTCCTTTAACGGGTGTACTATTTTGCCGTCTTTTACGTAATATCCCGTCACCATCGCCGACAGGTCTCCGGTAGACTCGTTTGCCCTGTCTCCGGTACTTAGCATGTACACGCCGTGTTTTACCTTAGACAGCAGATCTCCTTTTCGGAATTTTTCGCCGTATACTTTGATATTGGTGAAGCCTGTAGAGATGCCACCACCACCGAGAAAACCGTTTCCGGTCCTATCCTCGCCCAGCTTTTCGGCGGAGTAAATATTGTGCAGGAAGCTTTTTAGTACTCCTCGTTCTACTATCATCTTCCGCTTGGTTGGTGTTAATTCATCGTCAAATTCCCTATTGTATGGGCTGTTCGGCACTCTATTTTCTTCGGCCATATATAATTTGTCAGAACCTATGAGCGAGTCCTTCTTTCCGGCAAGGAAGCTTCTGCCCTTTAGTACCTCTTCCCCGCTTGCGGCATCCAGAAGCGATTCTATAATGCCTATCACACACTCCGCGTCTATGAGTACTTCTCCCGTGAATGTATGGACCGATTTCGCTCCAAGCATGGAGCCTGAGATTCTCCTGGCTTCGGAGAATAGCCTCGCAAAATTTATCCTGT
>JAJYWD010000003.1:0-70004 GCA_021791655.1 Nanobdellota archaeon
GAAACTTAGACACACGGATTAAAACATCCGCAGCATTATTATCTCCCGACGAAAATGCGGGCAGGATTACGTCTTGCGGGAAAAGCTGCAGTATCTGATTTCCTCGCGATAGCTCATTTCCGTAGATATCTTTTGTATAACCTAGAGACCTCAGCCTTTCTATGCTTGTTCCGACCTCCAACGGCTTGAAATGGGTTATTGGCACCTCTATCCCGTCAAAACGGATGGTGCCATCCTTGTTAACATTCAGACCGTATAGAGATCTGATTATCCCCTTCTCTAAGAATTCTATTTCGCCGCTGTTATTGAAAACACCTTTAACCCCTTTTATCATACCTGGCTTATTTTCTATGCCGATACGCTTATAGGCTTCGTTAAGGTACTCGGACATCTTTATGTACGTTCTCATCTTTGCAGAAGTCGGCTTACCGTGATGGGTCTTTTCTCTCGTCCGAATACCGCAAACTCTACATGAGAATAGCGGTTCGGTCTTAGATCCGCACACTTCACATATTTTATATATTGTGTCTCTATTGCATTTCCCGCAATGGAAGAACGCGTACTCGGCGAATGCGGTGCCTTTTTCTGCTGCAGTAATTATGTTCCTGGTCAAACCGCCGCTCTCCCCTATAGGAAAAATAACACTTGGATTCGTCTCCATTTCGCGCATCTTCGCCTTTTCTGGCCTACCGAGCCTTGCGCCTATGAACGTGCCCGCTGTATCGCGTATCTCCAGGCCGCATATCTGCGACAAAATATCGGTATTCTTCTTTTCCCTAGCGAACACCGCTATTACGGAATCGAATGACATGTGCTCGAATCCAACAGTGAACAACAGCGCATCGGCATTTTCAACTATAATATCTGTCTTTAGCTTGTGTTCTATCCCGAGTTTCTCCATTGTCCTCTTAACTTCCGCGTTGAATGGGAGGGCGAGCATCTTGGAACCGCCACCGTCCAATTGCTCTTGGATAGAGACTCTACCGTTGGAAAATACGTACTCCACTAAACCATAGAGATCATCATAGCTAACCTGAGTCCATAAATAGAGAAACTTAGGGTGCAAGGGAATACCATAAGTCCGTGAAAACTTTACAAAATCTTCAAAGCCAACAAGCGCTCCGGCAGCCTTTTTAGCCAATTCGCCTTTCCCTTCTACGATTCTATCCCACCATTCAGATACGAACGGCGATGGCATAAGAAGGTGTCCCTGCTCAGCAAAATCGCCGTAATTAAAAAGTATGTCACCAAGATAAAGTATCTCGCTTACAGATTGTGAATACTCCTCGGCTTCTTTAATATTGTGAAGAACTATAACACTGTTATCCTTCAATTTCACAATCGGGCCGTCTATAGTGGAGCAGGGCGTCACCGCGCACGCCTTTCCGGGCAACTCAACCCTCAACTGGGAGCCTGTTGCTATAAAACTCCCTAATAGATAACAGGTTGCAGGATTTAGGGAGGCTGCTGCAAGCCCAGAAGTCCTAGACCTGCCGTATCTAAGCCTGAATCCCCCGCTGCGGAGTGGATAAGAGAACACCGGCCTACCAGCCGCTAGTTCCTCTAGATACCTGTAATTTGGCAGCACTTTCGCTCCGTTGTCAGACGCCTTTGTGGCTGCTGCGTGCTCTACCTCTTTTATTTTCAGATATTCATTTATGAATTTGAAGTCTTCTTCAATGTTGTAAACCTTGCCGAAACTCTTAATCTGCTTATTCAGCTTGGCAGCCTTTTGTGCAAATCCCTCGCAGAGGACCAGGCACATCCCGCCCCTTATCTTTGTGGTATTTATGCGGGGGGTATTTTTGTAGGCGGATACATCCCTATCGGTGGTTGGATCACCCTCGATTTCTATCGGTAGATTTCTCATAAGGAAATCAAGTTCCGTTTGATTTGGGAAGTACTGAAGTCTCGCCTCAAAATCGTTGTAGTCCGTAACCTCTACTTTTATACGCTTTATTTCCTCTTCTGTAGGATCGTATTTCCCGAGATTAAATTCCACCCGGAGTGAATCAGCTAAAAGCACGACGGAGGCGGCAGCTGTACCGCCCGCGCCCCTTATCGGTCCACCGAAGAAACAGGAGATGTATTCACCGCCGTCCGCCCGTTTCTTTAACTCAATTTTTATGAAGCCCTCTAAAGGCGCGGAAACTACGCCCAGCGTTATGTAAGCTAGGCCGACACGAATGCCCATCTCTATAGCATCGTGCGCGCTTGCGAATTTTATGAACTTCGACCTGGCGACTTCTAATGAACTGTCTAGAGCCACCCTTATGTCGTTGGGTGCGTACTTTTTCTCCGCTCCTCTTATGAACTCTGCAAGCCCGCTTTTTAGAAGCTTTGGATTCAATACAGACAGGAGGCCTTCGACTCTGGAAGCCACGTCTTTCGCTACAGGCACATTTATATCTTTGACTTCTGATATCAGTTTGTATCTCGCCAAAACCTGCTCGGATAAATCTTTAAAGTATGCGTGTTCCTCTATCTGCGATTCTTGCATTTCTTCTATAAGAAACTGCCATATTAAACTTTTGTCAAAATTGAGTTAACATAAAAGAATAAGCACATATACACAACTGCGGATAATGTGGCTATATCTGTCAGTAGTCCTAAGTACCGCAGAAAGTAGTATTAGAAAAAATAATATCCTGCACAGCACTGGCGTTTAGATGACCGCTGCTGGGCTTGGGATACAGGCCTCTAAAACAATTGACAGACCCATTGGCGGGGTTATAAGACGCCAAATCGACAGGTATTACCGAAAAGAAGTATAACCCGGCCGCTGTTCGGAATAGTATGGTATCATTAGTAGAGGACTTTCCAATGCTCGCATAACTCATTGTCCATCTCGTTCCGTTTGGCAGACCAGCCTCACTGAACGACGTTACAACGCTGCCAGTATTCGGTGAGCTATTATAATTGTTAACAAAATTAGACGGGTTGCCAGTGTTACGTACAAAAAATCCGTACAAGGCGAGTATCACCACGATAAATGCTAGTACGACTATCAAATAGCGCAAACGGCTCGGAATATTGTGCACAGGCGGCTTCTGGTTGGGGCTCGGTTCATTAGGAGGAGAATTCTCGTCTGGAGTCGTAGCAAGTTGGCTCTCTGAAGTAGGAGTAACCATTGTATTTTCTGTAGACTGGTCACTAGTATCAATAGTATTTTGGCTCTCGATATTTCTGTTACTTTCCTCGTTATCATTTTCGTAGTTTTGGTCCATAGTTATTTGGAATGTAATACAGTTAAGTCTTTGCTGACATCAGCATACAAATCAAGTAGCGTCCGTATAATTCTCCTGCGAAACTGTTTCGTACCTGTAAACAGAAGCAGGAAGCGTAGCAGTTTCTCTTATCCGTGTAGAGAGCGGGGCAGCCGGATTACTCGCTACGTCTGAGGTCGGTATAGTCCAAGTACCATTCCATGCAACTATATTTATATTACTTGACGCCCACGCGCCGCCTATCACTTGCATGAAGTTGGCGTCACAGCCATGATCATACTGGGATGCAAAAGCCACGTCATATAAACCGGGCGTAAGAGCTATAGTCTTTGTATATGGTACTATGTTTATGTTCACAGGCCAAACAAAACCATATGTACCACCCCCGTAGAGATTATCTCCCTGCCATCCACCAAAAACGTCCGTCCAATTACCGGAACTTCCAACTGGCTTATAGAAAAAGTCTGCGAGGTCATCGACTATTATTCTAAATGTTACGCTGTTACCTAGATACATCTCTCCATATTCGGTCCAGCCATCGCCGGGGCCCACTGGACACGTACCATTGTAAAGACAGGTTTCCGCCGGTGGCCATGAAGCATTACGTTGTGGATTATAACCATTATCGAACGGCAGGCCGAGTTCGATTAGGGGCTTACCAGAGCTGTACCCAGAGTAACAGCCGTCATATTCGCCCGTTAAAGCCAGACCTCCCACTATATTGCTGGATAACGAAGCAGAGGAAGAGACACTGCCAGAAATTACTCCAGGTGATGAGTAGGGCCCTACAAAAATCTGACCCGGTTCTTTGTACTGTACATTGACGTTAGACGAAAAAGACCCGATAGATGAACAAGAAGCTGCTATAGCGAGTTGAGCCTTAGCATTTGGAAGCAATAGAAGGGATTCAGGAGATGAGGAAGATGCGCCCGTTGTTTCACTAACGTTTATATTCGTTATATTTATTACTACACCGACCTCATTCTGCATAGACATCACCAAAGTACCACTCGCACAGGTGGCGGTAATGGATAAGCCAGAAAAACCAGTCACAGATGCTGTAGGAATCGAGGCAGCTGGATTAAATACACCTAAGGAGTATAAAACAGCTGCTACTATGACTATGATCAATATGGCCCAGCCGTAGGTCATCATGTACTCGAGGGCGGACTGGGATTTTTTGTCAGCTAGAATTTTTCTGTCTGTAATATATACGGAGGACCCCGGCTTCATACCATCACTATGGCATATCCAGATTTAAAGGCTTCTCTTTTCCGTCGTGAGCGGATTGTGGTCCGCGGCTGTCCATCATGCAAGGGAGCGAGCAGGGGCGGTTTATAGATTTCGTTGGATTATCTTGGTATGGAAACAGATATTCCACAATAAATCTCTGCTATTGGGTATTACCCAAAGAATTGCTAACACCAGTAAATAACGTACTTAAAAATTACTATTTCTTAGCTCTATGTTTTTCAACTTTGTGCTTTACCAGAGATTTAGAGTCTTTTTCCGGTTCCTGAGACACGCCTATAATCTTAATGTGTTCTAGAGAAAGGAACAAGACATCAAGATTCTGCTTTATCTTGGCATTCAAAGCAGATAACGCATCGTGTCTAGCACGTACTATGTCCTCGTGTTCCTGTCGGGATATTTCGCCCTTATTGTACCTTAAGTTTGCCTCCTTCAGTTGGGCTATCTCGTTCTCTACCTCATCCTGAAGGTTTTTCACAGCGTCTGCCGATTCCTTGGCCTGTCTTAAGTCAGAGTCAACTTTATGAATCTCAATTTTTTCCATACTAGATAATAATTTTTCTGGTTTAAATATATTAGGACTTGGTGATGAAACGTCGTTTTACTTGGAGCCGCCCCTTGTCGCATCGTTCTGGGGGCCTTCCGGTGTAGCCGTCTGACTACCAGTTCCTGCATATTTGTCCTCCTTTTTACGCTCGTAGATACCGCTGAAAAATATCGCGAACAGCATGAAAGAAAGGAATGTGAGTATATTTGTATACTCCCAGAATGGCGTATCAGGGACCGAAAAAGATATCCAAAAACTTATAATGTAACCTACCGCTAGGAAAAAGGAGGCCAGAAACAGCGACAGGAAGGCCACTGTGAATCTTTTCGGCTTCAGGAAGATGCTGTAAATAAATAGGACCGAATATCTAGAGTTGTTTACGCGTAGACGCAGAAACAGAATGAGAAGCGCTATAAATGCTATGAAATTCAACGCCATGCTAATCACGCCGTAGAACAAGTCAAAGCTTATCATAAGAACCTCTTCATGTGCCTATACCAGCGATACTCTACATAAACCAGGGCTAAAATCGTAAACAAGCCGAAAGTATAGGCCGTATAAAAAAAGATTGATGCCGTAGGATTAGAAGCGGACGGTGTTCCTGATAGCTTTTGCAACAGGGTAAACACGCCAACCAGGAATATCGCAACGGCTGGCAAAATGAATAGCTTTATTTCGTACACGGAAGCTTCCGGCTTCAGCATAAAGTAAGTAAGTGGCGCACGATCCTTATTGTGCTTGGCTAATGCGATAAATATAACGGAAGTAAAATAGGCAGAAAGCAGGCCTACGACCGACAGCAATCCAAAAACCACTGTGGTTAACTGAAGAACCATCCCGAACCCCCTCAATATTTTAACGCTCATCCTACTTAAATAAGCGCTTCTCTTTTGAAGGTCGCTACACTCACATAGAATAAAATCAGATCTATTATTACCAGACTCGCTATTAGCTCCAATAAGAATACTACAGTCAGATTCGCCAGACCCAGCAAGGAGGAGAATGGAAGAATCAATAAAGGAAGTACTAGGAGAGAGGTTAATTGCTGCGCTTCTTTTATTCCTTTAACGCGCGAGGATATAAGAACAACCAACGATATCGGCGCTAACGCCAGAAGAGGCACCGCCCCCAACATTGTAAGCCACGACAATGTAGGGAGAATGTAAGCCCCGAAATAAGCATACGAAAGTATGTTGACTATAGCCCCGTATATAGCAAAGGCTGCGAAAGTCATAAGTACGGCTGGAATGAACGTTGCCAGGATCTTTCCCAGCAGCAATTCACTCTTGGTAACTGGACTCAGTAGAAGAGACTCGGCAGTCCGCCTTTCTTTTTCTCCTGCAAAACTATCAGCAGCTATTACACCCGAGGTTACTATCGGCATCGTCATGAATATCGGGCCGAGCACGTTTATAGAGAAATATGTCATAAACGCGATATTTTTGAAGAAAGGCAGGGCCTGGCTTACTCCAGACAGATTTATAGCGAGAGCAATGCTCGGCGCCTCGTTTATCGCAATGTAAAGCGAAAATATGGGCAACAGAGCAGAGAAAGCTAGGGGTATACCGAACATGGGGCCGAATATTGAGATGCTACTGAAAACTTCTCGTATGTCCTTTTTCGCGACGGCAAATGATTTTTGAATTTCCATACCGTCAATCAGATAAGCTAGTGAGCAGCGGCTCTAGATAATCAACACTAAGAATGTAAATCCCACTTGAGATAAACTTCCTTAGTATACGATTCACGTCTTTGTAATGCCTGATTCTGACAGTTACATAGTTTACCATTTCCGCGCTAGGATTGACAAGGGTTATTCCCAACTTCTTCAGCCGTAGGGCGGGCACCGGTTTTGAAAAACGGATGTTTACCTGGAAATTACGCAATACGCTGTTGTAGAGGGAATAAGTCTTAGTGTCGCTCACCAGTCTGCCTCCTTTCAGAATCGACAACCGTGCATCGAAGCGCATCACTTCGTCCAGTTTCTGGGTCACGAATATAACGGTCTTACCGTGGGCTTTATACTCTTCCATAAAGTCTCTAATCTGGGCGGAAGAGCTGGCGTCCAAAAATGCGGTCGGTTCATCCAGCAACAATACATCCGGGTCATTAAGGACTGTCCTGCAGAATGCCACTTTCTGCTTCGTGCCACGACTCAATGCATAAACTTTTGAATCTATAAACTTTAGCGCATTTAATCGCTTCAATACGCGTCTGGCTCTTTCGAGCGTTGCCGTGCGGGTCAGCCTAAATAGCCTACCAAAGAACAGCAGGTTTTCCCTTACGCTCAAGTAATCGTACAAAGCGTAGTTATCCGACAGCATTCCAAGCTTGTACCTAATCTCATTAGAATAATAAGGATCTTTTCCTAGTACTCTTACGCTGCCATGGTCGATGTGATAAAGACCAGCTATGCACTTGAGCAGCGTACTCTTACCCGCCCCGTTAGGACCCAATAATATGTTTATTCCATTGCGCGATTCGAAACTGACCCCAGATAGGGCAGTAACAGACTTAAAGCGCTTCGTAACATTCCTCATTATCACCGCGCCACCCATATCAAGTAAAGTTACCCTTCATTTATAACAAGTACCGCAACTAAATGCTAAAGGGTTGGGGTCGGCCGGATTTGAACCGACGTCAAGCGGTTTCTTCTAATCATTCTTTCGTCATTTTTCCAGTCTAGCTGGAGCCGCTTGTTCTGCCAGGTTAAACTACGACCCCTTAACTAAATATCCTGTATTTGTCATCGCCGGCCATTTCTTCCATTATCCTGTCCTCTATGTACTTCTCTATTCCAGAGGTAAGGCCAAGCCGGCTGTTGATATCAGCATACGAAGAAAACTGTTGCTTCTTTCTCTCATCCAAGAGCCGGACCATTAACTTTTTGCCGATGCCGGGTATGAGTTCTACGGCGTGAAGTCTAACGTTTACCGGCCCGAGCGCGTTTATTATCGATACGAATTTAGCTTCGTATTCTTTTATCTTCTGATCCAAAAGTTCCTTGAGTTTGGAAAGACCGGTCTCGCTGAGTTTGTCGGGAGTTATCTTGCCTATTATGTGGTGTATCTGGTCGCGTTTCCCCTCGCCTATGTACACTTTTTGACTGATTTCCACATTAACATCTTTCTTTAGGGTGGCCAGCAATAGGGCAAGGGAGTCGGTTAGGATTATCACAGATGGGCGCCGATCCTTGAAGTCGGCATGGCCGTACGGCAGATATTCCACTACGTATGCATATTCGTCTTTTCCCATAAAGGTCTCGTCTAAGAATATTTCTTTATTATCGCCAGTATCTTTTTTATTTCGTCCTCTTTTATAACGCTCTTTAGAGGCGACAAGATGGCTCTTACCTGATCAGCGTTGGTGGGTGCTGTATCTATAAGAATCCTAACATAGTCGTCGCGGATGTTGAGGTTAAGCGCCAAAATCTCGTTAAACGCCTCCTCAAACTTGCTTATTTTCACATTCTTTGACAGATGCTCGATTAACTTTTTGCCGTACTCGGAATTCTTATCTATATTATCTTTATATTTTTCGTTCAATTCCGTCTCGCTTATTTGCTTCTCGTCGATAACTTCGTATTCCATAACCGTACATTATTTAAAAGGGCACATAGGATAAATATCTGATTATCCTCTTAAAGTCGCTTAAGATGCGCCGGCATTAGGTCTAGCCGCTTGAGTTTCTTGCCTATCAACACGCCAATGGTGTAGCTTCTACCCTTCTTTTGAAGCACGACGCCGCTTACGCCAAAGAATCTTCTGTGTGGTATATTGCGCTGTATAAAGGGATCCGGATCTATCAATACCTTATCGTTAACGCTAAATGTCTGGAGAGATCTGCGTATATCTACGGTGCCACGACTACCTGACGGGCGCGAAAGCTTGTCCCTTGAACGGTTATGCATGCCACTACTTCTTATTCCCATAAAGCCCCATCTAACACTAAACAATCTTTCCTAAAATATTAATACCTTTCCGCTTCTCACTAGTCATGTCCCCGCACGCTGATAAAACATGTAAAAATTACGATAATTAATACTGTACCATAGTAAAAATTAAAGTTTATAAATGAATTGGCTCCTTAATATTAACATGGAAACTCTGACACTGGAGGAGCTACTAGAAGCGAAACAGGTACTTGACTTCCAGATAGGGCAGATTATAAAAACCGGCGGCGGCAATCTCCGGACTAAATATGGCGGGGCGTTGGGGGAGCTTGGTTACGGCATTGCTGATTACAGGATAAGACTGGATTTCACGAACGGCAAAGGCGAAGAAGAGGCAACTTATTCGAAAATACTAACGCCGGATGGCGTTATGACTTCCGCGGAGTTCATCTCTGCTATTAACGACTACAAAGACAAATCAAAGACAAACGGAAAATTGAGCGTAGTACACATAAAGTCAAACACGGACCTTTTCGAGAAGAAGTATTACATCATAGATCCGAAGACAAGAAGAATAAGAAGTGAATACGATGTCAAGAGGAGTATACCGACCTTTGATGGCATTAGCGTACCAAAGAACCACGTCATAGCTATAAACGGCTTGGATACTGATGAATCTAAGTTACCGGGATATACGGACTTGAAAGGCGAAACTACGCTAAAGAACGCAGAAATAAAAGAAGTATACTACCCGGTGCCGATAAGGGGGATAAAATGTGATGTAGAATACAAAGGCACACTATTAACTCTCCAGCTTATAAAGCCGCTGGAAACCCCTTCATTTCTACCACTTGCAGATAATTTTACAAGACGCATGGAGGAAGTAGCTCTTGTGGCACAAAGTGTGCCTAACATATCGGACGACCTAAATAAATCGGGATACAATATAGAAAGTGAGGCAGGAGCGATGACAAAAGAGAATCTCGACCAAATGCTTCTCGGAAACTTATACAAAAGAAGGGACGAACTGAAGGCAGTTGCCAAAGACTTGCTACTAAACAGCGGACTTTATTTAAGGAGTGGTAACAATATATTTACCAGCGGTGGAAAGAGTTCTATGAGCATAGACGACTTCAAGAACACTTTCCCAAGCCTGTTCTACAACGCCGACGGTAATGCAGACTCGTTCATCACGGACGAAGATTTAATGAAAATGAAGACCAGACAGAACGACCCGCTGAGCATGTACAGCTAGAGAATGGATAGTTCGTGCACAACCACAACAGCAATCTGCAGAGGGTGGGATTCGAACCCACGAAGGCCTAAGCCATAAGGTCCTTAGCCTTACGCGTTTGACCGCTTCGCTACCTCTGCTAAGAATAACAAAACCTTTTCCATTTTATAATCTTTGGTATCAATAAATGCGCTTACCTTTTTGCCCATTCCCCCTGAGATAGGATATCCACACGAACAAAAACAGCGATACAACAAGGAGGGCGCCCCCTATAACGGTTATTAAAAGGATGAAGTAACTTATCGCCGAGTTATTGAGATAGCTCAGAATGTTGGCCTGCACTCCGAATACGTATGGGTATCTCGTTATATTAACAAAAAGAACCGCAAGGAACACCCAAGCTAAGGACAAATAACGCGTAAATCTGAAATCTAGGAGGAAAAGCATGACGTCCACAAGAAGTATCGCAATCACAGTACCGAAAAGAATTGAATATGAGGACAAGCCATAAAGAAGCAATGGCGCATACAAATATGACCCAAGAAACATCAACGCAATGGACAGAAAAACTGATAAAATACCGAGCCACCATATTTTGCGTAGCCTAAAGTAAACCACCGACAGAAAAACCGACAACAGGGCGACCGAAACAAATACCAAAAGATTGAAGCCGTTAAAGAAAATGCCGAGTAAATTTATCGAGACGTCGCTTACGTTTACCCCTATCCCGCTTAAACCAGAGCTGAATATTGAGACTGTTATAAACGCCGCAAAGAGGGTAGCTACCGCATACGCCCTCACGTATTTTTTCTGAAGAATGCCGTCCGATTCGTATTCTGAATAAACCAGAAATATATTCCTAAGTATAAACAGCAAAGCACCTGATAGTACCGGCACTATGAATATGTAGCCCACAACATTCAAAAGGGTAGGAAAAGTCGCCTCGAAGTTTACAACATAAAATACAGCAAAAGTGCCTATTATCTCCCATAACGGAAGAAAAAGCCGCCTTATGCTCTTCGTATAGTCGCCGTAAGACACTATAGAAGCGATTATGGTGCTGATCTCGAACACAAAAAAGGTGAAGAAAACGGAAAATATCACTATATCTACAAGGAAAAATAGATTCATGGGCCCTCCAGCTCTTCCTTCAACGGTCTTCGCTTGTATATTTTATTCAGGAACCACACCGAGACGGGCAGGATCACAGCAAAGAAGACTATTATAGCCGTTGCAATCGGGACTATGGATGGTGATGGGTTAGCGGCATCGCTGACCAGCATAACGTTGTATATTATCCATGGCTGCCTGCCCAGCTCTGCTAGTATCCATCCATCCTCGAGCAGAATGACGCTGAGTACACCTATCAAAATGAACAATATCAGAACTTTTCTATTTGTAAGCACATCACCGGCAAAACCAAGCCTTTTCACTAGATTATACGGCTTGCGTCCCAATAAGTTTGGCTTCTTGTTCACCATAACGAGCAATAAAACTATAACTAGGATTATGACCAATAAGAAACCACCGCCCACCATAAAATCGAATAAATCGTGTATGAATAGGGGTGGCCACGTGCTCTGTGGGAACTGATTTAGGCCAGGCACAGGCCCGGTTATACCTTCAAATGAAAGCAGAAGACTCTGTAATCCCGGAACAGGTAGCGCATACTGTACGGTGCCATTGACATATATGCCGCCGAGTAATTCGGGCGCGTTTGTCTGATTCACTAGGTTTAATTCTAATGCTGCATACTTCTCTGGCTGTACACTGTATAGGCTGCTTATCGACTTTATACCACCGTAGACGGTTATTATACTCGTTACAAGGGTTATTAAAAATAGCAAGGTTATGGCTTTCTTGTAGTAAGTCTTCTCGACTTCGCTTTTGGCCCTCAAAAACATAAAAGACATCGCTAAAAGGAATATAGCAGAGCCGGCGAAAAACGAGCTACCCAGTACGTGAAATACTTCAATGGCGGTTGACGGCGTGTTAAACGCAGCCAATGGATTTACTCCGGTTATGGCTCCCGTAGTTAGGTACGTACTTATATTAAATCCGGCAGGGGTGTTCATAAAAGCGTTTATCATGGTTATAAGAAGGCCGGAAGCGGCTGCTCCCACCGCCACCACTATACCTGGCAGTAGATGCGTGTATTTGCCAGAAAATTTGTCCCAGGAGTAGATGTATATTCCTAAAAATATTGATTCCGCAAAGAAAGCAAATACCTCCACATAGAAGGGGAGGATGGAAACCTGGCTTACCAATGCCATAAACTTCGGCCACAGTGTGAATAGCTCTACGGCGACCAGAGTACCGGATGCCGCGCCCACGGCAAAGAAAACTACGAGCGCTATGGAAAGCCTCCTTGCAAGAACCAGATAAAACTTGTCGTTGTTACGCTTCCCTAGGTATTCCGCAAGTAACATTATTACCGGCAGAGCTATCCCTATGGATGCTAAGATTATGTGTACACCCAAAGAGAATCCCTGCGCAATCCTGTCAAACGTAACTGGGTCAAGCAGCATAGCAAACCGATAAATGATATCGCTGATATGACTTATAAACATTCGGTGTTTAACCTCATTATAAAACGTGATATACGCACCTTAGACTGGACAGAAATTAAGCGTGGGGCGGTGGTCTAGGTTGGTATGACACTGGTTTCGGGTGCCAGAGGTCCTGGGTTCAAATCCCAGCCGCCCCAGCCGGGTGCCGATTACATAAATTTGCAGAAATTACGGCTCTTTAGCGTTTGGAGCGTATCAGTTTCTTATATAACCTCTAGCCGAGCCGACGCTTAGAGCGCATGCACCAGTTAATTTCGTCCGTTTCTCAAAAAATTTCAACATATTACTGCCGGTGCCTCTCCTCCAATATTTGTAGTCAACAGCTATGGCATCGATTATTATGCCCCTCTCATCTATGTGCCCCACACACGTCCCAATAAGCTCAGTGTGGTCGTACGCCACTATAAAAAGCCCAGAAAAACTGTTATACAGATTTCTGAAGTCAGAAAAAGGACTTCTCTCTACATACACGCACTCTAATGTCCATGCTTTTTTTAGATCCTTCTGTGGGATTAGTTTCACTCTCATAAAGGCCAAGTCTTTTGGATACACGGTTTTATCGGCTATGGCCTAACAAGTGTCATGTCGTTTCTTATGAAACGCTACATTACAAGTCCACGTCGTCTATGAAAATCAGATGTAATTCTCCTCGTCTCCCTGGTTTTCTACTTTCCCTTCTTCGTTCTCTTCCTCTTCTTCGGTGTCCTCGTCGTCGGAAGGTTCTTCATCAACGTCAACATCCTCGTCTTTAGATTTCTTGGTATTCTCCACTTTATCTTCCTTTTTCATAGGTTGTACACTCTCCTTTCCATTGTGACATCCTCCCACCAATGGATTGATGGGCTTCCGGTTCCTGCTTCATAGACACGACTTGCATGCGGTTTCCCGCGGTGCATGGGCCGGATTCTCGACGGGCTTGACTTCCCCTCTGTCCAAGGGTAACTCCCTTTTGGGGAGTATTTTATCGGTCTTTCGACCGACCTTTTTTAGGTTTTACGTTTAGTCGACAACCTTTTATCTTAAGCATCGGTCTATTCCTTTTTGGGATAGACTTCATTATCGATATTATTGTTTTGTTTTCCGTCTATTTATGTTTTCCATCTTTGAGTCCACTCTCACCCCACCGCTAAAGCCTGTGGGATTTCCCGCTCACTATGATAAATTTTTACTGTTTGCCGGCAGGATTGGATTTGAATTTCAAAAATGCTTCCTCTATTTTCTTTGCTAGTTCCACGTCCATATCGGTGAGCGTTCCTGTTTTGTGGGTTGTTAGTTCAAATGTTACTCTGTCATAGCTTATGTAAACGTCAGGATGATGTTGGATTTGGTCGGCAAGCGGCCTTACAACATTCAAGAAATCCATAGACTCGTCAAAATCCTCAAAGTTGAATGTCTTAGAAAGTGTGTTGCCAGTTACGAACCACCCTTGTATTTCGGACACCATTTTCTCTGCGGACTCAGGAGTAAGTTCGTGCATATTTTATAGAAACAACAATCATTTTAATAGCTTTCTGATTTTCTCGGTACACGACACGTCCTGGCGTAATGTTGCGCTGGAAAAGCTCTTCGCTATTTCTCTGATTGACTTGCCAAGTTTAGGGAGAAGGAGGGAGGAGTCTAGTTCGAAAAGCGGTATTGCTAAGAAGGCCCTGCTTGCTATCTCAGGATCGGGTATAACTATATCCGAATTTTCCATAATCACGTCGTCGTACAGTATAAGGTCCAAGTCTATTTCCCTCGGTGCATTCTTGTCGGCGCTTCTTCTCCAGGAGATAGCTGATTATGTATATAAAAAAGTCAAAGCGCGAGGTGTGTTGGTGGTTATAAAAGCGAGACACATGTGCATGGAGATGCGCGGTGCCAAATCGTACGGGGTCGAGACGCTATCCAGTGCGATAAGGGGCAGCTTCGAGAAGCGCCCCCATACCAAGGCGGAAGCGCTTAAACTTATAACTTAATGCCAATTTAGATGCTGACATTCGCACACGACGTATCAGAGCAATGAAAAACGACCGGCTACCCGGTTTTTTCCGACTGGAAGACTAGAGTCAAATAAAATGATTTTTCTAGACAACTTTACAATTGGCTTAGCAAATGAAATCGCCTTTAAATCGCTAGATACTGTGACCTGGAAGTTTCGCCCGAAAACTGGGGCTATCATGCTCTTTGACGCAGACAAATCACCCTTAAAAAGTTCTGACCTTTCAAGGTCTATTCTATAGTCCTTCGCAACCTCTTTTATGGAGGCTACTGCATAGTTATCTTCCATGTCCCTTTCGTTAACATTATTAAGTGCAAGGCCGACATGAGAGCCGGCCGGTGCCGATGAAACGTTCACATCCATGACTTGAATGCTCTTTATGGTGACTTCTTTGCCGGAGGGCAGTAAAAACATCCCGTCTCCCTTGTTCACACTCGAACCGAAAACTAACCCCAAAAGGACCGTTCCGATTCCCTTGACTATAAAATGCTTATCTATCCCCACATAAGTAAACTTGTCACCACCGCCGCCCGTAGCAACGTTAGGAACCTGATCACCGAGTTTCAAAATAGGCATCTTACCAACCTTGTAAGAAGCGAATAGCTGTTTGAAACTTGAAGTATCTGAGTAGTCTGCGTGAACAACTACGCCAGCGCTTATATCCGAGAATTCCACAGCCAGTGCCAACTCTGCATCCAGTGCTGAAATACTATCTCCAAGGACAAAAACTACCGAATCGGACACTGACACGGCCCTTGAAAGTGCAGATACGGAGGAGGGATAGTCGGTAGGGTAAACAAACACATCCTCATTTCTGCCGCGCGCTAATTGAAGGTTATTTATGGAGTCCAGCTTCTTTTCTATAAATCTGGACAGCAGCTCTTCGGATGCTGCGCTACTAGATAAAATTGAAGCGATCATAACTAACACAGATAAGGTTAATATAAAAACACTGCTTAGTTTATCAGATGAAAAAGGCAGTGTATGCTGGAAGTTTTGACCCCGTAACAAATGGCCATTTATGGATTATTGGGCAGGGTGCGAAAATATTCGATGAACTTATAGTCGCTGTGGGAGAAAACCCGCAGAAAGGGCACGAGTTTTCAGTTGCAGATAGAATACGGATGCTAAGGGGGTGCACAAAAAAATACAAGAATGTTACCATCGACGGCTTTGAGGGTCAGTTCTTGGTAAGATACGCAAAATCAAAAGACGCCGAATTCGTGATCAGGGGGATAAGATCTAGTATTGATTATGAGTATGAGCGGGGCATCGCAAGAATAAATCAGGAACTTGAGCCGGCTATCCTTACCATTTGTCTAATTCCTCCCAAGGAACTATCAGAGATAAGCTCCAGCATGATAAAGGGCCTCGTGAAAAGCCGGGGCTGGGAGACGGTGGTAAAGAGATACCTACCGAAAGAGATACACAAAGAGTTCATAGAGCACTTTTCAAGGCAAATTAATACACTGCAATAAAATGTTAAATAATTAACTGGTGGGCTCGGAGAGATTCGAACTCTCGGCCTCCTGCGTGTAAGGCAGACGTCATAACCGCTAGACCACGAGCCCAACTTATTTATTCTGTATTGTATTTTTATAAACTATTAAACGCTATTTCACTGAGATAGAGATTAATAATTAGAGCTATATAAAGTCTAATCGGGCTCGTAGCTCAATTCGGTAGAGCATCTGGCTCTTAAATTAAGGATTTAGAGCCACCAGAGTGTTGCGGGTTCAAATCCCGTCGGGCCCATTTATTTTGGATAAAAACTAAGGGATAATTCATATTGCCATTCCAAAACCACTTATTTATACTTTCTATCAATTGATTACATTCTAACTGCGCATAAATCCCAATCAGATTTGGAATACTCAAATCAAGGTAATTCTTCCGCTATTTATATGATAGCCCACAATACAAAATCAGACGAGCGTTTCTTTTTAGTCAATTTGATTGATTTACATAAGCTGCTATTTTAAAATGCGTCGCCATGTTGTTTTATTGGTGTCTATCTCTTCACATTATAAAAGTACTTAAACGCAGACCAGACTAAAAATAATAGTACTCTTGATACTATTATTATGAAACGTAAGAAAAAAAGGCCAAGGCTCACACTGTTATCCACTTTATGGATAGTCTTGATTTTATTGACAATAGTGGTATTTGCAGTTCGAATCAATAGTCCAGTCCACAATAAACAAACATATTTATTTGAGACGTCTAGATTCCCGTATCTTGTCGATGTTAATCATTCTTGTACTTCTAACGGAACTTCCGTCGAATTTGGAAATGGAAATGACTTTAGTATACATTTAATTAGTGCACGGGTTGATGCATTTGACAACAAGACGATTATAAACCCGCAGCTAACAAGCACGAATTCGATTAGACAGATTACGCCAGGAGAAGATTTTTCTGTATTATTCGTAAATTATACATGTTCTAGTCCCGGCGACATTTATTCAGCAAATATAAGTATAAGCTTCTTAGACACAGAGACTAACCTAACTATAACTGACAATGGGACTATAATCGGAGTGTCCAGCTAAAATCGCTCTAATTTTAGAAAATCACATAACTTTATAAAATTAGTGAAATTATGGGACAATGAGATAGACGAGAGCAGTACTCCCTACAGAAAAGTGTACACTTGCATGTTAAAATCTGTCAGTGCAGCAATGAAAGCCGGAAGAAAACGATGATTGCAAGTAAGTTATTGTGATTACAAGAGAACATTTTCTGCTGAGAGTTTTGCACAACGCATATTAACTTCTTGTCAAAGACTTCTGAAATTAAAAATTTAAAAAATAAAAATCTGAACTCTAGAAAATTGTTAACAGTATATCTGATTATTCACGGATTATCTTCGTTTTTTTGCTTTTTTCTTTTTTGCCATCTTATATAGAGACATTACTTACTTTTATAGATTTATGGGCAAAAACTGGGAATATTCTATTAGATTATTATGCTGTTCGATCCGGTAAACGCAGGCGGGGTCAGAAGGAGTGGCATCGCCATTTAAATTATATGCTCTTGCACGGCTTGCACCACAAACACTTTTAAAATTGCATTCGTTACAATAGCTTACGAGTTTCCAATTTCATATTGCGTTTAGAACATCGTTTTCTCTGTAGATTTTGACTATGTTATTTTTCTTACATTTCCAAGAGCCAGCGGTAAAAAGCTGCCAGATGATATTTTCCCAGTGCATTATACAAACACTATGCTATTTTCGTCATTACTCCACGTGGCACCCTATATGAACATAAATACTGGTATACCTTCAAGTTCAATCAGTCTGGAACATAAGTAAAGTTTGTCTTTCTAATATGTATCCGATCCAAATTTGGCATACGCCTGATAAAACAACTCTTTTCAACCGCACAACTGAAATGGGAGAGAAAACAGAAGGCGAATTCAATGCCAAGTTCTTGTCGTTAGATTTTGTAGAACTTGACGAGTGTCCTTTTGTTATATGTGCTACACACAATGACAAACCTATCAATTTAGATGGACCGAAAAAGACAACCGATATTTTCTTCCCGTCCGTTTTCTATGGCAGCGATTTAATGGATATGAAAAGCATAACAAATAACATAAAAATAAATCTGGATTACAGGGCGACTGAGGGGAAAAATTCGAAAAGCTAATATATGAAGATATATTTATTAGATGACGATTTTGCAGCCGTTGGGGGTCATAAATTCAACTTTTAGTGACGTCACTGCCTATCTAACTTCAGTAAAAACCTTATGATACGGTCTCCCCTCTATTATTGTATTACCATAAGAAGTGGTTTCTCTGAACTCCTTGCTTGAAATGAATGTCCTGAAAGAGTCTATATCTTTCCATTCACTGTAAACCATGTATTCGACAGCAGAACTGTCGCTCTCAACCTTTTTGTATATGGCAGCCTTCTCAAACCCGTTAAAGTTTTCTTTAAGAAATTTAACTACGCCCGCAAATATGCTTTCGAACTCCGCCTCGTGTCCCGCTTTTACATTGTAATACAACCCTACGTTTATCATGTTTAATCTTAAGGCTGCGTGGATTATAAATTTATACTTAGGACACTAATTGCCTCAGAGAGAGTAAACATAAATTCTCTTTCGTATCGGCGATATTGACTCCCCAATGAATACTAACGCTTTACTTCCGCCACGACTTTCCACCACTTGAATTTCTTTTCTATAAAACTGTCCAGGGAATAAGGATTCGTTCCATTAGAAGCGTTCAAAATTATAAGGAAAAGAAAAACCATAGCGTAGATTATTCCAGTGCCTATGTCGGTAGATCCTGGACCGTACGGGCCGCCGAATCCTTCTGGGATAGCCCAGATAAACAGACTAAGAATTAGCCCTCCGCCGTACGCTGTCTTTCTCGCGAATCCCGCGATTAAACAAAACGCGAGTAGTAATTCGAAAACGCCGGTTACATAGACCAGGACCGCAGAATTACTATTGGCCTGAGAAAGCCAAAACGAGAACCAGCCCTGCAACCAACCCGGCTGGCCAGCTGCGACACTTTGAACCATCGATGGAAACGCCGAAACCAGACCGGGCCAGAACTTGAACTGCCCGTCTATGCCCCACATTATACCAAATATTATAGCCAGGGTCCTGCTTATTTTGTATATATTGCGTGCTATCCAATTATCGAAGCCTGACAGGGGCTTTTTTCCTCGGGCTATTTGAGTATGATACGCCATTCCTTTGTGACATCCTCCCACGAATGGATTCATGGGCTTCTTTTCGCACGACCATCTCCGAAGAGACCTTTCGGCACGATTTATCGCCGACGGATGGCAAATCGTGGGAACAATCTTTAAATGCACTCTCTGTCCGAGAGCCTTCCGTCAAAGTGTTCACTCGTCCCATATTTATATGCCTTTATTTTTCTGTGTTCGCTTTCATACGCCTCTAAAGAGCGTGGGTTTTCCCGCCCACACTTTATAAACTTTAGAGAGAAATCATTGCTTTTGCGTTAAATCGCTTATGCACAGCGGCATTAGACATGTAAAATGCAGATCACGGGCGAGAATTTGCCATATAGGAATGCGCACAACCCAAATTAGCTTAAAGACTTATAAAGTAGTGTCTGCTTAAGTGATTAATCTTGATATGTCAGTAGATGATAAATTAGACCTTATTCTGAGGAAGCTAGAAGAGAACGAAAAGAGGCTTAGTGCGGTAGAAGATAAAGTTAAGGCTGCCGAGAAGGCTAACGAAAATATTGAAGATAAAGTAAAATCCGCGCAGGCAGAGATGCAGGGCACAAAGCCTACGCCGACCGGAAACAGCTTCCTGAAAACATCAAACAGACTATTTAAGCTGCGAAATTACCAGCTAATAATATTAATCGTGGCCGTAATAGCGATCGTAGTGTATTTCTCATATCCTACGCTTACTGGGGCAAGTAAAGTCACCACTTCAGCGCAGTTTTTTGAGGGCCCGGTTGGACAGCAACTGGGACAAAACTACATCATCGGCCTGTCAAATCTTGCTTCACAGTTACAAAGTGTTGGGGGACAACAGATAAGTGGTAAGGTGCAGTGTATACCGGCACAAACAACGTCTAATGGACCGGCGCCGAAATATTGCGCATTGTCAATGTCGGATAACGATTATAACATAATCCCGATACCTGTGGCAAAGAATGCTAGTGTACCTACTCTTAGCAACAATGGAAAGCCGACATTTGTATACATAGGAGCACAGGGCTGTCCTTTCTGCGCACAGCAGAGATGGGCTTTCGCGGTGGCGCTTTCAAGATTTGGGAACTTCAGCAGCCTATTCTACGACAAATCCGCAACGGACGACGGAAACGTACCAACATTCATGTTTAACTTTTCGACTGCTGTTTACAATGAAGCGACATCCCAGCTACCTGTAAACAACGGTCCGTACGGGGATTCAAATCCCACTCCATTCTTCAGCGGCACCCTTTTCTCATCTCAGTACATAAACTTCGAGGCATTCGACCAGGCAGGGGGTTCTTTTCTAACGAATATCTCCGGCATAAATGCACTTTCGCCCAACATTTACACGAACGTGTATGAAGAGGGCAACGCAGGTATAAATGTACCCAGTGGAAGTAGTGTACCAAACGAATCGAAAGGATTCGGAATAAAGAACTTCTGGATTGGCGGCGTACCTTTCTTTGACATTAACAATCAATATGTCTTTGATGGGGCCACCATAGACCCTGTGATATTCAATTCAAATGGGGCGCTGCTGTCCCAATACTCGACACATTCGGACCTATTGAACTCTATAGAAAATCCGACCCAGAACTCGTTCGGAGAGACCGTTCTTGGAGCTGCCAATATATTAACGGCAGAGATTTGCTCAACAATAAATAACACTGCACCGGTGTGCAAACTGTCTTATATATCTGGTCTTCAGAACATTATAAATTCTGCCTACGCATAAGACAGTTGAACAGTGGCTTATGCTGAGTTATGAAAAAAGAACTATCTCATAAAGAGTACCGACGCAAAAGACACAAAAGGAACGTTGAGAACATCCTGCTACCAATTTTTATAAGCGCGATTGTACTCGTTTTTCTGGTCTTCCTACTGGATTATATAAGCTTTGACATTAGAACGACGTTAGGCTCATCTGCGCTGATATTTTCATCATTCGCCAGCAGTGCCTTCATACTCTTCCTTATGCCTTACTCTAAGGCCGCCAAAAGAACGAGATTCATAAAGAGCTACATACTAGCAGCCCTGGTAGGGTACGGCGGTTTTGTGCTCGGCGGGTACCTAAATTTCTATCTTGTCATAGGACTCAGTTTTTTTGTAGTGTCTCTTCTGTTGTTTGAAACGGACAGCGAACACCCTCCCGCGTTAGGTATAACGATGGCGTTCCTATTATTTCGTGTTCCTTTTTCAGGCATACTCATAGTATTGCTAGGTGTCGTTATCCTAGTGGTTGCAAAGACATTGCTTCAGACGATCGGCATAGCCGTAAAATCCGGTACTATACACATAAGATAATGCAAATACTACAGGGAAGACAACTAAAGAGTTTAGATACAAACGCTCAGGGTGGGATTTGAACCCACACGGGCGTAAAGCCCATACGATCTCCAGTCGTACACGTTTGCCGGGTTTCGTTACCTGAGCATTTCACACGGTTATATCGAGCGCCCTTGCGCTTATGGAGTCCGCACATTTGGAGGCGAACTCTTCGGGATTTACACCGTACTTAACCTTGCCCTTGCGGTCTCTTATTGCGATAGTCTTAGCTTTTTCTTCCTTTTCTCCGGCTATCGCCAAGTACGGTATTTTTTTCAACTGTTTTTCTCTCACTTTATAGTCCAGAGTCGCATTCGAATCATCTAGTTCCGCTCTAAGACCGCACTTCGAAAGTATTTCCTTTATTTTCCTTGCGTACTCCACATTCTTGTCGGTTACGGTAAGGATCGCCACTTGCGTGGGAGAAAGCCATAAGGGCAGATCGCCGGCAGTGTTCTCCAGTATAATACCAAGAAAACGGCCGATGGAGCCCATCACCGCCCGATGTATTACTATAGGAACATGCTCTTTATTGTCCGAGCCGATGTACTTGACATCAAATCTCCTTGCAAGATTGAAATCGATCTGCACAGTGAACACAGTATAAGCGGATTCCGGTCTGCCCGTAAAATCAAGCACGTAAACGTCTATTTTCGGGCCGTAAAACGCCCCGTCTCCTTCCTTTATAGTATATTTGTATCCTTTTCGTTCTAGGACTTTCTTAAGGATAGACTCGCCAAGATCCCACTCCTCCTCTGTGCCTATCCTCTCCTTTGGTCTTGTAGCTAGCGTCATTATCGGCACGAATTTGAAAAGCGAATACACTTCTTCCATCAACTCGAACACTCTTATTATTTCGTCCTCGACCTGATCCTTGGTTGCAAATATATGTGCATCGTTCTGTTCAAACAATCTGGTTCTAAAAAGCCCATCAAGAGTCCCTTCCAGCTCGTACCTATGCAAAAAGCCGTAGTCGGCAAATCTTAAAGGCAGCTCCCTGTAGCTCCGAGTTTTGGACTTAAATACGACGGTTGAGAACGGGCAGTTCATAGGTTTAAGCGCGTACTCTTCTTCTTCGTTTGAGAACGGGCTGACCCTGTACATATTTTCCCGGTACTTCTCATAATGTCCACTAGTCTTCCATACATCTGATTTGGCCATTATTGGGGTTATTATTTCCTGATATCCATACTTAGCGTCCATTTCCCTTGCCAGTTTAAGAAGTTCGTTGTACACTATGGCGCCTTTCGGCAAAAAGAACGGAGAACCTGGAGATAAACTGGAAGTTTCAAAGAGTTCGAGCTCCTTCCCTATTTTTTTGTGGTCGTGCTTACCTCTTTCCGCCTCTGTCTTAAGATATTCATCAAGATCTCTGGTCGAGGGGAATGTAACGCCGTACACGCGGGTCATCACTTCACGCTTACTGTCTCCACGCCAATAAGCACCGGCGACTTTAGTTAGTTTTATGCCTTTTATCAGCTTAGCAGAAGGGATATGGGGTCCCCTGCAAAGATCAATGAAGTCGCCGGTCTCATAAACCGTTATCTCACCGTTCATCTGGTCGAGTAGTTCCATCTTGAACTTATTTGTGCTCAGTAGCTTTTTCCCCTCTTCTTTCGTTATCTGTTTCCTCAAAAATCTTAGGTCCTTAGCTGCTATCTCCTTCATCCTGTTTTCTATAGTTGGAAGGTCATTATCCCCCAGCTTCAAATTGTAGAAATCGTAATAGAACCCCTCATCGATTGCAGGACCGATTCCCAACAAAGCTTCCGGGTGCAATTCCTTTATAGCTATAGCCATCAGGTGTGAACTAGAATGCCAGAAGACCTGTTTGCCACCCTTGGAGTTAAAATCGAGGAATTCTATTGAGCAGTCCTCGTTTATTTCACGATACAGATCGACCAGGACACCGTTAACCTTTGCAACGAGAATCCCCTTTAAATCTACGCCGAGCTCCTTTGCTATCTCTACTGGGGTGGAACGCGCCCTCACCGATATTTCTCTGTCCTTGAAATGTATTTTCGTACGCATCGCTTCTGATAGGATAATAGAAGCTAGCTCCCAAATTAAAGCCTTAACGGCCTAGAAAACAGGCTGGTCCTGGAATATTTGTATCCCGTTGTTCGTTATCTCGAAAGGGTGCATTCCGTTACTGTGTGAGGAGAACCTCATCTTTATTATAGAGATTGTGGTCTGATAGAAGTTCTGGTTATAAAGCATCGACAGAAGTATTACGGTGTCGGACAGATAAAGCGGAATCGCTATGTCTTCGGACAGCTCCAGCTTGTTTATGTCGCCGTACTTTTCTATGGTCACGAGCGTGGTACCGAACGAACGAAGTATGGAAAACGTCGAATCAAGCACGTTTCTCTGCAGGGATACGTCTTTAACCTCCCACAGGAACGGCGTAAGGGGGTCTATAACTATCCTTGCGTGCTTGCCTTCACGGCTTTTCAGGATGCCCGGCAAATCGACGGACAAAAACGTCTTAAAATCGTGTCCACTCATCTTTGAAAAGACGAAGTTAGAATTCAGATTTTCACGGAATTCTTTAAAGCCAAGCGCATCCGCTTCGTTCAAAAATGAACCCACATCCTGCTCTAGGCTTATGTAGAAGACTTTCTCACCGTTCTTTAACCCTTCAAGCAGAAATTCTGCGCAAAGTATACTTTTTCCAGCACCAGGTGAACCGTATATGGATGTAACTGTATTCCTTATAAAGCCACTGTTTATCAAAGGGTCTAGCCCGGCAACTCCGCTAGGTATTCTATCAACCATATTATTCTATTGTAATTGGTGTATTAATTGATTATCTTTTGAGAGCCAGTAATCCCTCGTATGTTCGCGTGTTTATTACGTCCTTCTTCGCAAGCCAGCCCCTCCTAGCGATAGCAGCCGACATTCTTATGAACCTCAACTGGTCTTTTCTGTGTGCGTCGCTTCCGAGGGAAAACTTCACGCCGTACTCCTTCGCCCGCTTTACCATGTCATAAGAAAGGTCAGATCTGTCTGGGAAACCGTCTATTTCTAGAAATACGTCGTTATCCCTGCAAACTTGGAATACCTTCGTGTAGTCCATATCGAATGCATTGCGTTCCCCTATCTTCCTTCCGGTGGGATGTGCGAGAGTTGTGATAAGACCGGACTGCACAGCTTTTACGACGCGATCGGTAAGGGTCTTGCGATCCATCTTTGTCCACTGGTGTACGGCGCCCACTACAAAATCCATCTTTTTTAGGAAAGAAGCAGGAAGATCCAGTGAGCCGTCCTTCAAAATCTCTAGCTCTACGCCCTTGAGGACTTTTAAGTCGCTCTTCTTATTAAGTTTGTCTATCCTAGCATTAAGTTCATCAAATCGTTTACTGTCGAGGCCGTTTGCGACTGGAAGGCTCTTGCTGTGATTAGTTATTGCTATGTACTTATGCCCAAGTGCTTTTGCAGCCGCCGCCATGTCCTCCAAGGAATTCAGCCCATCGCTATCCTTTGTGTGCGAGTGCAAATCGCCGAGTATCTCGTTATACTTTACTATATCCGGCAACGAGTGTGATTGCGCGGCTTCCACCTCCCCCATGTTCTCTCGCAGTTCGGGGGCCATAACATCCAATCCGAGCGCGTTGTATACGTCCTTTTCGGTTAGACTGGCGACGACTCTGCTCCCCTTAAACAGGCCATACTCGTTTAGTTTCAGTCCTTTTGAGATAGCGATTTTTCTGAGTTTCACATTATGGTCCTTGCTTCCAGTGAAGTACTGCAGCGCGGCCCCGAAAGACTTGTCCTCCACTATGCGCATATCACAGTTAAGTCCGATGTCTAGCTTCACTGATGTCTTCGTGTCTCCCTTGACTATGACTTCTCTAACTTCCTTAAGATTTGCGAAGAAATCCATGCATTTTCTGGGGGTTTTGGAGGTTGCCAGAATGTCAAAGTCCCCTACGGTTTCCTTCATCCTTCTTGCAGAGCCCGCCACCTCAACGCTGTCAAAAAGCCAGCTCTTCTTGAGCTCCTCCACAAGAGCTTCAAGGTAATCTATAACGTAACCAAGCATCTGTCTTTCTTCCTTTACTTTCATGAAGATCTCGAAATTGTGCCTTAGCTGCTCCTGGCTCTTTTGTCCGAAGCCCTCCAAAGCGCTCACTTTATTCTCTTCGAGAACTCTCTTCAAGTCATCGATATTCTTGACTCTGAGACGCTTATAGAGTGCGTAGGCTCTCTTCGGTCCCATCCCCTGTATCTTTCTGAAGGTTGCGAGATCAAACGGATAGCGCTTCTTAAGTGACTCGTATTTCGACATCTTACCGGTTTTAACGTACTCCTCTACTGATTTAGCTATGGAAGCGCCCACGCCCTCGAGCTCTAGCAGTTTTCCCTCTAGATATACCTGCTTTATATCTATGGAGAGTGTTGATATGGTCATCGCCGCTTTTCTGTAAGCCCGGGGTTCCCATTGCACTCCCTCAATATCGAGCATATCCGCTATGTCGTAGAACATCTCTGCTAGCTCTTGATTTGACATATCAGTGCATTCCGAATACGAACGGCATTATTTCGGTAGCCTTGTCCACGTTGCGTTTGGCGTGTTTTCTGCACTCTTCTTCGGAGAATTTATGGTTTATCCCGAACTCTTTGTTAACCAAGAGCACAGGGATCCTATCATTTGTGTGTCTCTTTAATAATGACGAGGTGCAGTGATCTGCGGATAACACCATCGTGTCTCCAGCTTCCTTATCCATTAAATTTCTTACTTCCGCCACCAATATCTTGTCTATCAACTCTATGATGTGGTATTTTTCTGTATACTTTCCCAGGTGCGAGACCGCATCCGTATGCTTGATATGCATGTAAATCGCATCGAAAGATTTGAATGCAGACTTAAGCACTTCGGCTTTAAGTCTGAGGTCCGCCTCTGCGTCTGCCAACTCCTCAACATTTAGAACTTTCATTCCCGCAGAACGCGCTATGCCTATCTCTAGCGGCATCCCGACTATCGCAGCCCACTTCCTCCCGTATGTTTCTTCCAAACTTGGAAGTGACGGATCATAAACAGCGCCGTCCCTGCAGAAGACAAAGTTGGGCACAGGGAGACCGCTCAACTTGCGTTTACTGTATACTTCTGATTTCTTTACGATTGCCGATGCCTTTGCTACAAACTCGTTTGCCAATCTTGCGGTGTAAGCAGCCCCCTTCCTTAGCGCTCTGACGCGGACAACCCTATCGCTACTTGTTTTTGAGGCGATGCCTATCTTGTTCCGCTTTGAATAAAATTTCACATCGTAACCCGGCTGATTATTTGAGATAAAATGGGACAGTTTTTTCGTTTCTCCGCTAATCACCAGGCCACCCCTATAACTGACTCCTGCCTTGAATAAGAATGGAACGCTCAGTTTTACGTTTTCGTTTATTTCCGTCTCAAGCTGCTTTATCTCCTCTGGGCGCATGTTAACCCGTACAGTATTTATCTTTCCGTTCGTTACCTCACCAAAATTGACCCTAAGACTCAAGTCTCCTTCATTTGGTGATAACCCCAAACCTAAGCACTCGAACCAGCCCCTTCCGGTAGAGAATTTATATGGATCGTATCCAAGATTCGCCAGCACACCTAAATCGCTCTCCGGCGCGAGTTTTCCTAGAACCGAAGGATAAAAAAAGGCGGAATTAGACAGAAGTGCGCTTATGTTCGGCGTGTATGCATAATCTAAGGGGGTCTTTTGATTAAGCAGCTCAATGGGAGAGTCTCCCAGCCCGTCGACTATTATGAAAACTAATTTACGCATTTCGAGAGCTTACCTTCGCAAGCTTATTAAATAATTCGGACATTCGTGCCGACTTCTTGCTACTTCTGGTCTCAGATATGATCTCTCGCAAATCTTCCGCTATCGCAGCATTAGCGTTTATAAGTTCTCCCAATTTCTTTACTAGCAGCGCCAGGCTGGGAATATCCTTGGCATTGTAGCCTATCGGAACACTGATATTCTGCACGGGCTGTGGTGTAGCGAGCATCGCAGTGCCCGTCGTCGCACTTTGCCCAGACCGAGGTTTCTTAACTTCGGTATTAACGATAAGTGTTCTAACCGGCGCCTTTGAATGCATTGGTGTGGGCTCTTTAGCTGCAGCCGTTGCTATCGTCGGTGAAATATTCTTAACTGTAACACGTTGCTCCACCGTTTTAACAGGTGCGGCTGGCTTAGGTTGCACGCTCAAAAAGTTCGGCATTTTCGGTAACTCGTTAACTTTCGCTCCCATCTGGGGCGCGAGTGCCTCCAGATGTACTGGCTTAAGCTTTGCTATCGTCTTCGCCTCTTTAAGCGGCAGGCTGAGTTCTTTATTCATAGATAGGCTAGGCTCAAATTCCGGTGCTGTGTACTCTTTGCGCTTTAAAAGTGGGTGTTTGTGTTCGGTTTCGCTCAAGGCAATCGATACCGTCCTAGTACGTATACCGAGCTCTTCTTCAAATGTTTTTATCTGGAGTTTTAGCTGGTCTATCTCGGTAAGCAGGTTTTCTTCTCTAGCTTCGTAGTCGGTCTCCACCATAGCCATCTAAATCATGCCTGTATATTTATGGATTACCTTCACGCCGCAATAAAAACATGGCTGAAGGTATTTAAACGAACCTGACATATATCATCGCATGATCCTTTTGAAACGGGTCTAATCTCACACTCCTTACGATTTTGCACTTTTTTGACAACTCCCTTTCCGCTGCGGAGATTACCCTCTCACTCGGCATTGACACGTCTATACTTCTGGACTTTATCGCTATAACCCCGCTACCCCCCTGTTTAACGAACATGCCTGCATTTTTCAGGAATATTTTGACTTGCTCCCGCTGCGCTATATCCTGATAAATAAAGTCGCACTTCGGGACGAAATCTGAATAGCTCTCTGTTTTGGACGCATCTGCTATAATGGGGTATATGTTTGGTCTCCTTTCCGCAAGAAATACTAGATTTACACCCATCTCCTCAGCTATCTCAACCGCGTATACTGCGCCGGATGGTCCGATTATATCGGACACGTGAGACACGGTAGTACCGGAAGAAGCCCCGAGATAAAGCACCTTGCTACCAAAGCGTATATCAATGCCAGAAAATCCCTTGAACAAGAGGGCCGCGAGCTTACTTCTGTTTGGCATCCATTCTCTGTATTCTTTTCCCGCGATAGTAAAGAGTCTCTCACCATAAACTGTTTCTCCCTTGGCTAGATTAAGAGAGAGAAGTCTGCGCCTCCCATTTAGCATCCAAAATACGTTATCTGCCGCTTTTTCTAATCGCATAACCCCTTATTTTCTTTATCTCTTCTTCAAGCTTCTTGTCAAGCTCTGTGCTGTTATCGGTTCCGGAAAACAGATCCACCCTGGCTGCCATGCTCGCTTTCGAAGCCAGAGCCCGCGCTACTCTGCCACGAATATTTTGCGGCGAGTCTTGTATCAGACTGTGTTTGAAAAGCAGCCCATACTTTGGAGATCTATCAGCCTTACGGCCGGAGAAAATTACCGTACTGCCTAGGATTTGCACTTTTGAAGACGGCATGAATGCAAGATTCTTAAGCCCCTTTGCTTCGCACAAAAGTCTTGCAGAAAGCATGCCGCCACAAATCGAATAAAGATTCTTATAAGTAACTTTGACTATATTGTCTAGCCTGCCCGCGATATCTATCCTAAAAGCGTCTAGTTCGCGCAGTCTTGCTACGCTGTCCGAAAGAAGTGACATGCCGTTAGCGTCAAGATCATACCCAAAACTTTGCGCTGAGATGAGCATTTTCTGGCTTACTTCATCTCGGCTAACCCCGCTCTTTAGCGAGGATACGAATTTATCCCTCTCTTTGAGCATCACAGCGGCCTCTGGGTAGTAAAGAAAAAACATGTCAAACGTAGCTTCAAATAACACATTTTCAGCGGCTTCACTCTCATCAATCAAATTTACCATGCGTCTTATCAAATCGTCTTTTGAAAGATTTTTCTTTATCGTTTCTTTAGCGCGAACTATGTATTCCTTATTGTCCATAAAAATCAACAGAAACCGGGAGAAAAGTACGCGTAGAACGTCGTATTGGACTTAGCATCACCGAGTGAAGCGTTTGCACAGATGAACTGTGTCTGCGTAGTTACATTATATATTGTATAAGGGAAACTTCCGATGGATGAAGTGAAATTTATGGGTTCGTTCAGTGTTCCGGACCTATTGATACTGTTATAATCAACGTACCAAAAGAAGGCGGATGAGAATCTTACGCACGGCGACGATGTACAATCCAGTGCTATGAACTTTGTCCCTACAGTAGAAAATGCGCCAGACCCGCCCGGTCCGTTCAAAAACCGGAATAGATTAGAAAACGCGGACCCTAGCCCTTTCACTATAAATGAATTAGTGGCTAAAAGAAATATTATAAGAACGACTGCGGCTATGACTATAAAGACTATGAGGGTAAGCCCCAAACCTATAGCTCCTTTCTTTGAACTGAATTCAGCGCGCATAACAATAATGAAAAGCGTTCGTGCTTTTAACCCTTACAGCTGTAAACTATAACCGCGGGCAGCGGGTACCTGCGCCTCCTGTGAAACGGTGCAGATGCGTCCAGATGCAAATCACCAAAGTGCTCACACTGCAGCGCATATTTTTCTGAGAGCCCATTTATACGGTGATTATCCTTGTAGAGAAAGAAGAAGTTGTCAGCTATCTTCCGCACGTGAAGTATGAACGTTTCTATGTCGAAGTCGCTCTGAAAACCGAATGGCGGGTTGGAGATTACAACATCGTAGTGTCTTAAGACATCAAACAAATCCTCGTCGTGAACGGAGCAGTTGCCAGCCGATGCTGATGCAACATTTCTTGTACAGATTTCCAACATTTTTTTGTCGATGTCATACATATCCACGTGCTTTGCGCCCAGAAGACCAGCACCAAGTCCTAGGATGCCTGTTCCGCAGCCAAGGTCTGCTATATCCTTCGACTCTATCATTCCTGCTGCATCCACGAAAAATAGGAAATCGACAGCCGCACTTACATCCGTGACATACTGCTCCAGCCCCAATATGTTCCTGCTTGGTCTATCCAGTTTGCTCAATATACGGGAAAGATGTATCTTATCCATTCTTTTTAAGAAGATTAGACGCTATTTTATAGGCATCGCTTGCATCGAAGGAGAACCCCAATTTTTCCCTCAGATTAGTTATGAGCACATCTGGCCGGTTTATGCCGCCCGCGGAGAGCGTGTGCTCTATCTCATCCTCCAATTGCACGTCCGTAACCTTCTTTAACCTAAACCTTTCTATAACCTCGTCAACAGATTTACCGTTACCTAATGCCAGATTTTCCAATACCTTTGAGGATGCGTCCCTGGCAAGAGAATCCTTGGATATCCTGTCTAGCACAACTTCGAGTTGTCCATTGTCGACTGTGAAATCAAACTTCCTCCTTATGTATCTGTAGTCGTCTACCAATACTTTCACTATCACACTAAACGGAAGCTTAAGCTTTTTGTTCAGCTCAAGTGCAAGGTTAAGCTTGTTTACACCGATAAGTAGATCAATAAATTCCCCGGATAGCCCGTATTCCTTCTCTAGTTTTTCAACGCTCAGGTCGGAGTAGCGTTTGCCTGCACGTAGGACTTCTTCATCTATTCTTATTATCGGTAGGTCAGTCTCAACGTACATGCGGTCTTTGCCCCCGATGGGCCTCAAGAATTTTGTAGTGTTATCGCTCTGAACAGATCTTACCTCGGATGGCACCGATGACAGTAGAGAATTTACACGATTCTTTATCTCTGTTGCTACAATATTCTCATGAGCCTTGTCCACAATTGATAGTATAAACGCATCCGACTCGCCGACCGATAGCTCGCCTCTTATATTTTCTACCTCCGCTTCTGTTATGCCGTAATTTGGCAATTCATCCGAGTGTATTATTCCACCGCCATACGAGGCGTGCAGATAATCGCTTATTTCCCCGCCGAACGTCTTATTCTCCTCAACATAGTTGCCCAATACGCCTTTCAGACCGCCCATTTTTATTCCAAGCACAATTTTACCTTTCGCTACGGCACCGCTCAGTATCTTTGAATTGGAGTTAGCTAAGAGTCTGCTAAGATTTAGGCTCTTAAGCTCGCCGTACTCTCTAAGCAGATAGCCGTAGTTCTTTGCCATAGTTATAAGCGTTTTTTGCCTGCCAGCCTCATTCAGTATCGCCTTATCCATTTCCCTTATGTTTTGAAAGCCCTTCATCTCAATCCTACTTCCGCCCTCTATCGAAATGTTTATATCCTGCCTTATGGTCCCTATTCCCCTTCTGACGTTTAAAAGACGCGTGAACCTGCCGAATGCAAGGGCTATTTCCTTTGCCTCTGATTCATCCGTATCTATGGGTTCGGTCGTAAACTCGAGTAACGGTATACCCAATCTATCCAACTTGTAGACTATGGAGTCTGAAGTCTCCGATTCCTTTCTTGCTGAGTCTTCTTCAAGGCATATGGTGCGTATCTTTATGTCTTTGTTACCGAATCTGAAAATGCCGTTTATGCCTATAACCGCGGTCCTCTGAAAGCCGCTGGTATTAGAGCCGTCAACAATCACTTTTCTCATGAAGATTATATTTTTCTGAATTTCCGCAGAAAGCGCAGAACACGCGTTAACGGCGGTTTCCAGAGCTTCCTTATCGACATCGTGCGGTGGTTCCTCGTCCAGGTCAACCAGACAGTCGGAATCCTTGAATACTTTATATACGATTTGTTTTTCGCGAAAGACTTCGAACATTGCACTCTCGTCTATCTTCCCACTTTCGCCGAAAGAGGATCTGAAGCGTCGTCTTATCTCCATGTCAGCATCTGCTTCCTCATGTATCTTTGGTTTGCACCTGCAGAACAGCTTTCCGGTGTTAAGTTGAACGTGCCACTCGAATCCGCATTTTATTTTCATGCTAACCACAGGCTCCTTTAGTCAGTCGCTAAATTTATATCAGTATACCATAAAAAGGATGATTAAAACCAGAAAAGACAGTTCCAAAGACGCCGCATTTATTACGGTGGACTTTTCGATATCTTTTTCATGGGCGGTTTCGCTCTTCACCCTGCCCTTAAAATTTGAAGAGCCAGAAAAGTCATACTTGCTCTCACTTGCAAAGAGCACGCAAAAGCTACTGTACCCCTGATATAATCCCTCGAATCCTAGCAGTAACAACGGGAAGAGCACCAGTATGTAGATGAAGAAAAGCATGAAATACTGTATGAGGAACCAGCCAACCGCTGCAAAAATAAATCCGAGCACGCCAAAGGCATAGCGCTTTTTCCTCTCTCTGGCACCTATATTGCACGAACCCGGGATGTAATGAGTTTTTCCGTATACCAAGCCCATAATTTCTCAAACTAAGAATTCATCAACTTCGCTTCTTGTCTTTATTTCTCCCGACAGAGATGACGTCATAAGTTCCCTTACCTTTTCCAGTTTTCTAGTCTTTCCTAGTACGAACATTAGCTTTACGTAAGCGGTCTCGCTGAGCATATCACCCAAATATATTGTATTATCGAGATTTGACAGCTCTCTCAACGGACTGTAAACGAACTTATTGGTGGATCCGTACATTGCCTGCGATGTAATGGCTATCGGTATTCCGCTGTCATTAGCCCTCTTAAGCGCCTTTCTTACGGTTCTGTCGCCCAGGGGGAGATTGCCAAAACCCGTGCCCATCAATACAAGACCGTGCATCCCCATATCCAAATAATAATCTATGATATCACCGCCGAGGGAAGGGTAAGACATTATCAGCTTTACCTTCTCGTCAAGTTTTGTATCGAGCTTGGTCTCTTTGCTACGTGGCCTCCAATCCGATAGCTTCTCTATCGAACCGTCGGGATATACGCGGCCAAGCGGCTTTGTATTTATAGGCCTGAAAGTGTCCCTTCTCTCAGTATGCATCTTCCGTACTTTGTTACCTCTGAGGATTAAGTTGGAATCGTCGTTCATGTTGGCGTGCATGCAGATTACCGACTCCCCCCCAGACCATCTAGAAGCCACTATGGCTGAAAGCAACAGGTTGGACGAAGCATCGGATGAGCCCCTATCCGGGCTCCTCTGTGCACCGGTGAATACTATCGGTGCCGACAGTGGATTCAGCATGAAAGAAAGCGCGGAGGAGACATAGTGCATCGTGTCGGTACCCATCGTCACTATAACACCCACAGAGCCGCTCTTGATTGCATCGTAAGCTTCTTTGGCTATCTTAACCCAATCTGAAGGCTTCATATTTTCCGACCAGATGTTCATCGCTTCCCTCACACCCACACTACCGTACTTCTGCATGCCTTGCGCGAGTTTAAGATAGTAAGACGGGGGCACCGTAGGCGAAACGCCACCAGTCTTATAGTCTATTTTTGACGAGATGGTTCCACCGGTTGTGATAATGGAGATGTCACCGTTCTTATCGCTGCTCTCCTTCGCTTCTGACGCTGTCCTACCTAATTGCTCTATTATAGATAAGGCTTTGATCTCGCTTTTTTTAAGTGCCACATCATAGCCGGAATCAAGTTTTATAACCACTATTTCGCCGCTGTTGTCGTATTTTATGAAATTGCCAACAAACTGCCCGGTATGCGTCTCGATTCTTATCAAGTCGCCGACCTCCGGCTCGCTCTTACTGTGCTTATTAGAAAACTTGTTCATAAATACGAATCCTAGATACTAAAAGTAAGTCTTCAGAGGATAAATAATTTGAAAATCAGTATTAACTTCATTTCGACAAGATTTTTAAATACGAGAAAACCTATTATAACTATAAAGAAATTATAAAAATTTGAATGTTCGCCAAAACATCCAAATTTTCGAATCGTTAACGGTAAGTTACACAACACTTACTTTCTTCTATAAATAAAATAGACTTACGTGAATATAAAGCTTTCGGTTTTATATCCGCGGATGTCAGCGAGGGAAAATATGGTGATGGACCTTTTGGTCGAAAGCGCCTTGAGAGCAAGTAAGGAAAATGCCGCCGATGACGTGCTCTTCAACCAAGCGCTAATAAAAGTTATAGGTGTAGGTGGTGGCGGAAACAACATGGCCAGCTGGCTTTACAAGAAGGGCGTTAAAGGCGCCGAAGTTGTAATAGCCAATACCGACCAGGTACAACTGAACGCAAGGAACGCAGATAAGAAAGTCCTTCTTGGCAGAGAAACCACGAGAGGACTCGGTGCGGGAGGGTTCCCAGAGAAGGGAAAACAAGCGGCCGAAGAATCCGCAAGGGAAATGAAGGATTCCCTGCGAGGTGCTGACTTGGTATTTATATGTGCTGGCTTGGGTGGCGGTACAGGTACCGGTGCAGCCCCAGTTGTTGCCCGACTTGCTAAGGAGACTGATGCTATTGTTATAAGCACGGTGACTATGCCTTTCAAGACCGAAAGGAAGAGGGTGGAGAATGCTGAGCTGGGTCTTCAGGAGCTAAGAAGCTATTCTGACACTGTCATAGTGATAGACAACAATAGGCTTGTAAGCATGGCGGGGAATCTGCCGCTTGACCAGGCCTTCAATGTTGCAAATGAAGTGGTGGCAACCATGATAAAGGGCATCGTGGAAACGATATCGGACGCAGGAGCGTTGGTGCACCTAGACTTCGCAGACATAAAGGCCATTATGAACAAGGGCGGTGTGTCTGTGATAGGCATAGGAGAAACGGACGCATCGGACTCCAGAGTTGTGGAAGTCGTGAGAAGAGCGCTTAACAACCCTCTTCTTGATGTGAGTTATAAGGGTGCAAAAGGCGCACTTATACACATAACCGGCGGACCCGACCTTACGCTGTCGGAAGTGAACCAGATAGGTGAGATTGCGACTCAGTCTCTCGACCCAGATGCAGTAGTCATATGGGGTGCAAAGATAGACGAAGCACTCACCGGGAAACTCCGTGTTATGACTATAATAACGGGAGTCAGCTCGCCGTACTTGTTGGGACCTGAAGACGCCAACAATGTGGCGCAGGCCAATAGGGCTATAAGCCAGGAACTCGGGATAGAAGTACTTAAATAGAATTTGATTTGGGGCCGGGCTTCTAAAGTCCGGCTCCGCTTTATCGATTCCATCTTTCAAGAAATCCCTCCACTCCGATGGGGGCTTCTAATGCCCCCATTTTATATTTATACATAACGAGAAAGGGTTCGCTATACAGATATGCTCTGGCACTCAATTAGCGCTTCAATGCGCGCTTTATTGAGCATTGGCAATACAGAGTCCGCCACACAATAAAGTCATATTAAGAAGTCGCTTACTGCTTCATTACGATGGATATCTGGTCGGAAGCTTTCTTCGCTTCCAGAAGGATTAGACCATAATTTACGTTTGGGTCTATCATTATTGTAAGAATCGCATCCTCGCCCGCACGCACCGCTATAACACGTATGTCTTTTGATTCCGCGACCACCCTTTCTAATATGTTTTTAGCGCCTATCGCCTTTATGGCAGCCTCGGCAGCCCCGACCATGGATGCAAGCATAGCGGCGAAGGTATTAGCATCTATCTCGCCAGGTATCAAGGACATTATCGGTAATCCATCGGCAGATATAACTGCGGAGGCTTTTATGCCGCCAATAGTATTGAGATGTTCCAATACCGTACGCAGTGCTTCGGATTTTGTAGCCATACTTATCTTTTGACAATCCCTATTTAAATAAGTCCTCCTCTATTACAAGCCTAAACAGGGTAGACAGCACTTCGTCCACTCCCGACTTTTTCAGCTTGGTAGGTTGGTTAGGATCTATTCTAGACAAATCCTCAGCCACCGTAGCTGTGATTGGCACATCGTTGTTAAGGTGCAGCCTGTTCTTAATGTCGTCTATACTCAATGCACCTGGCAGATCCGCTTTGTTTGCGGCAATCACTATCGGCAGTCCGAACGTTTCGGTCTTTCTAAGCATTTCAATAGCGCGAGGAAACTGCTCTGGCTTGGTACAATCAACCACTAATACGACACCTATGGAATCGCCACCAAGCAGCTTTAGCAGGGGGTCAAACCTCTCCTGCCCCGGCGTGCCAAACAAATCCGCTAAATAGCCTTTGAAGTCTACACTACCGTGATCCAAGGCTATCGTGCCGCCAAGCTTATCGACGCTAACGGCGTTCTTTGACGCACTGTGTATGAAAGAGCTCTTACCCGCGTCTGTGGGTCCTGTAACGAGTATCTTCGGTATGGCTATCTTTATCCCCCCCGGCTTAACTACCTTGAACAGGGTAGAAGTGAAACTCTTTCCGGGCAGCCACTTGCATTTTATCACACCAAAATACTGGCCGAATATGACTCTTTTCTCTATTCCTCTTATGACAACTTCTGCGTCCGTCAGGTTCATAAGTCCGGCACGTTCATTCTCTCCGTAACCCCAGTCTGTGAATAGGAGCGCTGCGGCCGTCTCACTCTTGTTTATTTTCTCCCTTAGCATGGCGATTATTGATATTGCGTAATCAAAGCCAAATGTATCTACCACCAGTGAAAATGAATCAAAAAGCACCAGGGTATAACCCTTTTCAAGTTCGGCCCCGAGTGTTCTAAGGATCTCTTCTTTGTCATTAGGGTTTTTTATGACAATGACATTAGCGCTTCCAGACGACTCTATACCGGTCAAGTTGCTGTAGGCGTCGAGTACGAAGATATTCTTTGACACCGGAAAATGGAACTCCTCCATCTCCTTGAAGTAAGCAGGCGGTGACGTTCTATTAAGGAAAATGAGAATCTTATTATCTTTTTCATTGTTAGCGACTATCTGGTAGCCGAATGCTTCGTTCCCAACTGCGGGCGACGCAGAAAATATAACAGACTTGTGAGTCGGGAACCCGCCTAGCTCCCCATCCAATTTAGCAATCCCAAACAACGGGTCGACCATATCAGTCATATCGAATCACCATTAAGATTTAAATCTATAACGGCGACCACGACAAAACCTCCTTTGCAGAGCCGGAGATAGTGAAAAAGCGTTTTCCGTCCTCCAGTTTTACGTTTATCACGCCGTCCATAAGGGATTTTATGGATTCTGTAACATCATTTGCATGCATATCGCTGTTCAATAAAAATAAAGACGTAACCCCAGAGGTCTTTGCTCTTCCGCAAACGAACTGCAGGAACCTGAACATCGTTATTGTATTATTGTACAGGAGCAGCGTGGATAGCGAATCTAGGACGTTTATAACGGATTTGCCGTCCTTTACAAAGTCATTGTTCATTGAAGACATTGCAACAGACAAGCCCGTAAGATCAACAGGGCCGTTCACAACCTTTGTATACTGATTATCGGACGATTCTGGACTTATAGTTCTACTGAAATCGTCGATTATCTTGAAGGACTGCCCCAAGTGCTGCGATATGTTCAGCCCGTGCGCTAGAAAGTCATTTAACAGTTCGGATGAACCTTTATTCACTGTTATGTACACGACTGCACGGCCCTCTTTCAGATTAGCGGCGGATAACCTATAAGCCAATTCCTCTTTGCCACTCTCTCTGTTGCCGTTGAGCAGGTATGTCTTTAGAGGGCTTAGACCCCCGGTGAGCTTATCGAAGGATTCCGAGCCGGATGGTATGCTTACCATATCTCAAACAGAAAATTTCCTGGACTTTATTCCGAGCGGCGAATCGTCTACTTTCAAAGATAAATCTACGGTTACCTGATTTTCTGATTTTGATATGTTTATCTCACCTGAAGCCGATCTTTCTATCACTATGTTCACAAAAGGAAACATATAATTTATGAGACTCCTGAAAAGGGTCTTCGGGTTGCCCCTCTTTAAGATTACAGACACGTTGTCCTCCATCTCCGGCATGTCCGTTATCTTGAAATAATCGGTGTCGATGGTCATACTCACTATCTTCTCGTGTGGAAGGTCGAGCAGATCACTTATTATGCTGTTCAGGTCCTCGTTCGGACCGAATCGCTTTGAAACCGACTTTTGCTGGCCCTTCTCTGTAAATGTGAAGACGAGATTAACTGACGTTATCATATACAAACGTAGTAGGGTGTTGTAAATTTCCCTTGTAAAAATCCTTAGGGGGTGCGTGGCTCTCATGTTTATCGCACCTTCCTTTGTCTGTTCTATGGAGAATTTTAGCTTTTTGTACGGGATCAAGGATACAATGCCGCGGGATGGCTGAGTCCCTTCATCATAAAATTTCTTTATTTCACCAACTGTCTCGAAAACACTCACATCCATATAGACATATTAAAACCTGAGCAAATTAATATCTTAATACGGTTAAATCTCTGCCTTCTTTAAAGAATCACGAACAGATGCCGGTGGGTGCTGAAGCCGGGTCATATAACGCGGTCTCATTGGGCGCTATGGTGAACGACTGAAGCGATAACGGTTTTATAACCGCAACATAACCGGCACATCCCGCACTCAGATTAAACCATACCGACGGCGAGCTGCCAGTGTACTCGTAGGTGTTTGGGGACGAACTGGATTCTCCAGAGTTGTACCACTGCAGATACTGAGAATTCGTGAATATCAAAAACTCGGTCCTGACGCTGGACATGTACTGCATGTGCATCTTGAATGTATCAGGTATAGTCAGGAAGACGTAAGAGTTCCCGCTTTCAGTGGCGTTAACGTTCCATATACTGAACAGAGGTTTACCGCCGGAAAACGAGAATTGCAGGGGCACCGCTTGACCGTTCGATATGGCTACCGAAGAGTTAGCAGTGTACGCCTTGCCCTTAACTATAACAAGATTTGCTATATTGGGATAGCAGGAAGGGCCGCTCGGCAGCAGTATCAGTGTGTCATTTGAAGGGCAAAGATTGACAACAGCTATGTGGGTAGCGAAGGCGTAGAACACGCCGGCCGCCACCAGAATAAAGACTATGAACGAGAAAATAGAAAAGACGGTAAACGCTCGCTTATTCATACATTATAAGTAACTTTACGGATTAATACATCGAAATGGCGACTAAAGTTCCTTAAGGCGCGGGGCAGTGTGTTGCATCACCTGCGGTTCCCGGCGTCATGCTATAAGGTACTCCTACAGAACTACCGTTGTAATTGCACGTTACCGGTGCGTTGTATATGCCACCCGTCTGATTATAACAATAGTATGTTGCCCCGCCCACTATAGTCGATGAGGAGCACCAATTGGATGGGTAGGTATTGGCTGACGCATCTGTAGCGCATGTGGAACTACACGTTCCGTAGAACGCCTGCAATGCCTGCTGGTTGGGGTTTGTAGCGCCGCCTATTCCTTTGAAACCCCCTAAAACGAAAGTAATAAATAGCACCAGAATCAATAAGCCTATCGCTATTAAAATTATAGTATTTATAGGAAGGCCTTGTGCTTTGTTCAATAGTCTCATTATGATATAAAAATACGTCCGTATTTAAAGATTTCTATTATAAAGCGCAATCGGTTTGCACTGCGTGAATCCCGACCGGCTTTTGTCCTTATTTTCAGTTTCTTATACATTGATAAGTAGTGCGAAAGTCTACAAAAGCCCGATTCTAGCCCGAGATAAACATAACGGTACATAATTGCCAGCGGCAGGCATCTGCGCAGATATGTCAATTAAAAGTTTATATCTTCAAATTCGTTTCAATAGCTATGAAGCTCACAAAACTTGTAATAGACGCTGTCAAGCCAGTAGGGGAGTACAATATAATTGATTTGGCGACTGACCTTTCTAAATATGTCAAAGGCGGCTCTGTCTCAATAAAGGTGGAAGAAGTAGACATGAGAACCGAAGGCCTCAAGATAAGCCTGGAAGGAAAAAGGATAGATTTCGCTGGCATACAAAGTGCCATGAAGGATAGGGGTGCCGTTATAGATAGTTTGGACGAAGCTATAGTGAGCGAGCCCCATGGAAAGGCTTAAGTCACGATACTCAATAATCGGCCTGAGCGATGGGCTTTTTATAGGTCTGGGTCTATCTGTGGGCGTTTCCTTTTTTAGCAGTTACAATTTCACCCTCGCCGCAACGCTTTTGGGTGGTCTGACAAGCGCCCTTTCTAACTTCTTCAGCACGTACAATGCCGAGACATTCGCCACTGCGGAGAGGCTCCAGGAGTACAAACATCTCTTGTTCCTTAAGGAGTACCAGCCCAAGAAACTCATAAAGGAAAGGAACGCACGCAGCATAAATTATTCATTTATAACGTTCGGCTTCACACTGATTGGCAGCGTGTTCGTGCTTATACCGTACATTCTAGCCTCAATTTACGAAGTCAACAGCCTGCAAACCGCAGCGGTGGCATCCTTTATACTCTCACTAATCGGATTGGGTGTTATGGGTGGCTATAATTCCGAGAGTAGCGGCAAGGCGTTAAGGGGCGCTCTTAAAACGATAGGCACTGGAATCCTTATATCTGCACTCAGTGCAGCGGTCGGTATTTTACTGACTACGTTTTTAATATAGGGTTACTTAGCACGCACTATAACGTCCATCTTCTCGTTGAACTTTAGGCACTTTAGAAGAAGACCGTCCACCTCCGAGCCCTTTATATCAACTTTCTCGTTGTGTATAAGACGCCTACCTAGGGAAAAGATCTCGTGGAAAGTTGCAATATCACTCGTGTCTATAAGTCCTTTCTTGCTCAACGGCTCGAGCATATCAGAAATCGCTTCCGGGGAGGGGGGCACATCACCATTGTGCATTATAGCTGCCTGTGCAGAATTAACGACCGCCCAGTATATGTCTATCACAGATCCGGCAAGACGCAACTTAACAGAGTCGGAGTAGAGCTGGCTCCTCGTCAAAGCTGCATAAACAGATTCCTCGGTCGGTTTTATCTCCCCTTTGTTGAGCAGCACTTGCAGAGGTTCAAAGTACCCAGTGTCTATGAGGGCCACGCCGTATTTAAGGACGTTCACCGAGACTGGATCCGCCGCCAGCACGCCACGCCAGAAAGCCGTCAATGTAACGAAGTTTATGTGCAATTTTACGGATATTTCCCTCTTGTTAAGGTTTTCGACGTCGCTATAAAAGGGACCCAAAAACTTGTCATCCAACACGTTCAGAACGTCGTCCATCACTACCATTACGTCCACGTCGCTCTTGTCCGTTTCCTTGCCTTTGCTAAAAGAGCCGAAAAGGATTACCGTCTTCACAATTTTCGGATACATCCCGAAAAGATCTCTTGCGAACTTGTATGCGGCATCGTATCCGACCAGTTTAAGTTTTCCTTCTTCTCCAACGTCCATATTCACACCATCGGCGTACTTGAAAACGAGCCGCCGCCCTCGTGGTTCATGTACCCTCCCCCTAAAACGGGGGAAAGACCAGAAAATCCGCCGTATCCAGCGGAAAAGATGTCATTCTTCAATCCTAGATTCGAGTAAGTGGAGTAATCGCCCATCAACGAAGAATATGGATGCGCAGCGTAGGCTGGCATGCTTACATATGGCACATCGTTGTATATAGGTTCGCCCATGTACTGTAATGACTCTGCCATGCCGCCAGTTATGCCGCCGGCGCCGCCGAATACCTCCATTATAGCCGGTGCCTCGACCCCGGCCTTCTTCAGTGCTTCATATACCTCTTTTACTGGGGCGTTACCCTCGCCAAGTGGAAGATGAGCATCGCTATCGCCCATGTTGTCATGAAGGTGGTAACGCTTCAAATAATCCTTAGCGCCCATCGCCATATTTAGTATATCTTGGTCATTGTACGGTTTGCCAGTTTCAGGATTCGTATATGACTTGAAAATATTCACGTGACCGACGTCTAGGTTTATGCCGATAACCTTCCTGCTAAGGTCTTCTGCGTCTGATTTGCTCATGCCCTTCTTTGAAGCGGCTTCTACGAACAGCTGTCTAGCCATCTTGACTGCCTCTGCGGTCTCTTTTGGATTGCTTAGCGACATGTCGGGAGTCATGGTGTTCTCCACCAGAATCATAGGTTTTGTCTTGGTCTCGAACGCGGAATACATGGCCGCGTCCTTTATGCCCGCCGCCGCCAGCGAGGGCGCTTTCTTGTCGAATGAGACGTATCTCTTGTCAATCATCGTTGATTCTATTTCGAGCCGCTTATCCGCCGTGTCCAGGTCCTTTATGAACTTATTCAACTCCTCGGTCTGCTTGGTCAGCTTTTCCGCTTCTTTGGCATCGCCCTGCAGATTGGCCCTCATCAGCTCCTTAACGATCTCGAATCTCTGTGCTTCCAGATTGCTCTTCTGTATCTCATACGATGTGCGCTGCCGGCTTACCTCAGAGCTCTGCTGCACCTTGAAGAATTCGAGTTGCGCCTCCGGGGATAGCCTTATCCTATTCTCACTGAGCTTCTGGAAGCCATTTGGTATCTTATTGAGTTTGTCCACCACTTCCTTCCCGTAAAGATCCTCAAACTGCTTGGCGGACACGTTCATCTCTTCCCCCTGCAGCGGCATCACTTTTTTTTCCTCTTCGTCGTACGCCCACATCATCTTCGATTTGTCGGGGTTCCCAAAATTGTCATATGAAGCATGAAATATTATCGGCATGTTCTCTTTTTTCATACCAGTAGAAACATCGTCCGCAAAAGTAAGCGCCTCTTTCACTTCTCTCTCCATCTGGTGCTGGAACTGTCCGTCCATACTACCGGATTTCGGGTTTATCCCGGCGAAATTTATAGACCATGGCGCGTGCACGCTCAAGTCCACGTTCGTACTGTCAGCCAGATTGCTTATTGCCTGCCTTTCCGTCCTGCCTATCCTTTCAGCCGAGCCCATCTTGCCAGTGTGCCCGTATAGGCTGGCCAGGTTTATCTCCACCATTCTTGCGCCGCTCCTCAGAACACTTGCGAAATTCTCCAGCTGATTCTGCTCGTCCACCGAAACTCCTAGCGATGCCTGTTTGAACGAGTCCCCGAAATTCTTCAATGTATAGTCCGTCATTTTATGCCTCTCACAATACTTATACTACGGTAGTAATGAAATACCTTTCTATATATAACTGAGAATCAATCGAAACCTACTTTTACCGGTTTGCGCATTTTTCACTCAACCTCGTCTGAGCAGCCTCAAAAGCCAGTCTTGACGCGAGAACTTGAGGAAGAATACTATGTCTCTCCTGTGCAGCACGCCCATGAAGAACGTTATCAGAAGATAGAAGAAAAACACCATAATCAGGATAAACGGCAATAGAATAAGCGAGGTAAATATCTCAAGCAGAAAATAGAGTATCCCACTCATTATGGCGCCGGCAACGACCATCTTTAAAATTTCCTTATACGGGATCACTATTTTTATGTATCTTTTAGAGAAAAATATGTTAACCAATAAATTCGATATGTTGACCCCGAAAAGGGCGAGAGCTCCTCCCGTAGAAAGTAGATTCGGGACCGCCAGGGCTACTATGGTTATGCTCACTACGGCCGATATAACGGCTGAATAGAGATTGTATTTCTGCTTCCCTATCGCACCCAATACTATGGTTATCGGCGCGAAAATCGCTACAATCAGCGATGAGACGGTTATTATTATGAATGGCGTCTGTGCTCCAAGGAAAACTCCGCGATACAACAGCCTTATCAACGGGTTTATGGCGACGATCGAGCCTAAAGCCAACGGGATGGTTATCAGAGCCGCATACCTCATAAGAGTGTACTGTAACCTGTAGAACTTGTCGAGCTCACCGCGTTCAAAGAATTTTGTGGCAGTAGCAAAAAATCCGCTTCCGATGGCCATCGCGGGTGCAGCAATGAAAGAGCCCATTATGTGACCGACCCTGTAAAAGCCTACGAACTCGGTGTTCGGTGCGACCACACCCAAAAACAATATAATAAAGTAGTTGTACAATAGACCTATCAGAGACATACCATAGGTGAAATGTCCGTATTTCTTTAGATGACTCCTTCCCCTGCGGTCCGGCTCCTTTTTGTGCTGTATCGGCTTTAGATAGTGATATATGATGTATAAAGAGAATATCGCAGCCCCCACGAAGGATAAATCGTAGAAACCGACCAGGCCGACCAGTCCGAACCCGTAGAAAAGAGCCACGATCTGTCCTACCCCTATAACCTCGAATATTACGTTGGATACGAAAGAGTACTTTATTTTCTGTAAACCAGTAAGGATGGGATAGGCGAAGTTGTTTGTAACGGAAAAGAACACCACGCCTACGGCGAGTATCTGTATAAGATATGAGAGTTGCGGCGCGTGAAATAACACAGCCAGCGGGCCTGATAAAGCAAACAGCGCCACAGAAGACACAGTAGAAGCGAGTAAAAGCACCCAAAAGTAGTGCTCAAGCAGCCACTTTATGACATCCTTTTTATTATTAGCTCTGTATTTTGAGACTCCGTACTGCAACATGCCTCCAAAGCCAAGGCTTGCGATTGTGGTTACGGACGACCAGATTATTATCGAAAGGGAGTACACGCCATACAACGATGCACCGAGGAACCTCCCTATGAATACACTCAGTATGAAAGACATTACAACCGAAAGGAGGGTGACCAAAAACGAATAGACGCCATTTGAAGCCACATTAATATTTTCCAGTTCGTCATCTATATCATCCATCTGATTACGATGGCGTTCCCCGATTTAAGCGTTTTAGTTTATCCCGTAAATTCTTCCGTGTAAACCGACGGAATAGAGTCGACAAGAGTTTTATAGCAGCTTCACGGCTCGCACGCCGCGTAAGCACATCACGGCGCTTTTGTCCCCTCAGAGAAATTCCTTATGTAAGAGGAGCACAGCGCCCTCATGGCCTCTACACTCAGGTGGGAGTTGTCTACCACTAACTTAAACGGGTACATGTCTCTGTCGATTTTTATTTTGTACAGCTTGTAATATATCTTCGTTGAGAGTTTGTCCTTCTTTTTCATGAAATCAAGGGCGTCTTTGTATAGTATACCATCCCTGACCACAACCCTCCTCGCCCTTGTCTCTAAGTCTGCCCTTAAGTAAATTTTTATGGTGTCCTTGTCGTCTATTTTCCACGAAGCCACCCAGCTGTCTATTATAATGTTATCGTGGGATGCCACGTGCTTCAGTATAAAATCGTCTAGCATCCTGTCATATTTCAGATGCGACAGCCTAAACTTCAACGCGTCTAAGCCCTTCTTTGACTCCCAGAAAACAAAGTCCTTCTTCGGCATTATGTCCTTCCATTTAGAACTCGCGGAGAAATATTCCAAACCGAATTCTTGGCTAAGACCCCTCACAAGCGTTGACTTTCCTGTGGCGGTCAAACCGGATATTATTATTTTCATATTATTGCACCTAAATCAGCTTATCGATGAGTTCCTTATTAGGCCGTAGTTGGCAACGTCGGAGAAGAAAACCGATGGAAGATAACTTAGATTGTCACAGTAATTCTGTGCGGAGGGGTCAACGCTGCACTGTCCCGTTAGCATGTATTTGCTCAGCTGAGTATAATTTATTTCATAAACATTCACATTCGTAAGCACTTGATTATTCACGCTCAGGAAAGAGTTTACTGGCAAGCCGTCCGAAAACACGAGCTTGAATCCCGGCACACTTTCATTGAGAAGGTAAAGTTTCGTGAATAGACTGTCCAGCGCTTTCTGCGGTATAAACAGCACAGACGGTGTATTGCCGTACTGTGACATGCTTATCTGGGCAGGGATGTATCCGGATCCATTGTACGGCCCGCCTATGCGAAGGGTCTGGCTGTCGGAAGCGTTAAGCTGCATCACTCCCCCAGGTATGCCTTTGCTGTCAACTAATGTACATCCAGTCCCGTAATTGCAGGAGTATTCCATCGGGATTGGGTTTGTCTGGCTGCCGCTTAGCGTATTGTAAACTATGCCGTATGTGCCGCCCTCTGTGAACGCCTTAGTTACGTTAGAATAGTTGAAAGGAATCAAAACCTCTGCAAGATAGTTGTCTGCTGCGTCCCACATTGTGCCCCCATAAGAGAAATTGGCCTCAAGGGGCGCAATGCCACCCGACTGACCGCCGAACACTGCCAGGTACTGGTAGCTCTTGTTACCTAGATTTATTGAATTCTGGGCAGGCTGTCCTTCGGTCATTGGTGTATATTGCGTATAATTTAGCGCTATCGTCGAGATCGCCGAGAATTTCTCTACCTCGCTGCCACTTATCACGGCGTAATTCGGCCTATGGATGAAATTAAGGTATGTAGAGTAAACGTAAGGCGAAGTCGCTGTGAAGAAGTACTTCGCTATCATGGACTGATAGCCATAGGCATTGCTACCGTCTGCAACAGACGTACGATTAGCAATCGCTTCTATCCAGTAACCATAATCCCACCAGGAGATTACGGATGAATTTTGAGGCGTGTGATATTTCACCCATAGCATGGTCGGCCCCCACAGCGCAAGCCCGCTGCCGCTCTGCGACGCCGTAGCATATGATGCAGACAAACTTGCATAGAGATCCACCACTACGAACACCACCGCTACTAAGACTAGCGCGGCTACAAGCGCACTTCGCCACGCATCGTCTTTGGTAAATGCCTTTGAAATGCTGATTCCTTCCTTCACAAACAGGGTTATAACGATGGGAATGAGTATGACCGCAATGAAGTCAGTGGGCTGCAGAAGTCTGTTTTCCACGTTTGAAAGCGCCAGAGTTATTATCAGGAAAAGGAAAAGTACGAGATATAGAGGTGCTTTCTTGTTCTCCTCGAACTTGTCGAAGAGAAAACCTATCGCAAGAAATATCGCTATAGCAACTATGCCATACTTGTAAAAGTCCGTTCCCTGATTTATGAAAGTGAAGACAGCAGAGAATATCATCGAGAAGAAGGTCATTAGTATCACCAATGTAAGTACGCGCTTGAAAGTCCCTTTATTCCAGTCCAGCGCAATTCTCCCGAGCGGCAAGAGCGACAAAAGTATAAAAACAACCAAGAAGCTATACGAAGCTGCGCCGGGCGTGTACTGCCCGCCGAAAACCAGTGCTAAAAACGGCAATGCACCCAGATAGAATATGTACCAATTCTTGAATCTCTTAGTCAATAAGTATAGTGCAACAGCCGAGCCTATTATGAATAGCAAGAAATTGATACCGATTGTATCAGCAGCGCCGCACACACCACTCAGGAAATTATACTCGCACACTCTCTGTGCTAGGGTCATCTGGCCAAACTCTGCAACCGTTAGAGACACAACATTGACACTTGCACTGCCTATGCCCAACGGATTCGCAAATTCCGACACCAACTCCTTAGACAAAGACAAGAAGTGAGACAGCCCGGTAAGTAACAACAGGAAAACCGCTACGAGTGTACTATATATTATGACCGATGCACCCTCGTTTATCAGGGGAATCCTAAGCCTACGCTTATTGCCGTCATATACGAAAACTTTGAACAATACCGCCAGATATGCCAAAAGCATGGGGATATAGGTAGCAGAGAGCAGAGAGGATAGACTGAAGTCGCCGAACGACGCTTCAAACGGAATCCACAGAGCGAAGGGTAGGAAGGGAAGCAGGTCCTTTCTTTCGTAGTATCCGAACAGAATAAGACCCAAAAACACTAAAGGCACCAACACGAGAAGATACTTAGTATAACCGCTGGTGATTATAGAAAATCCCATGGCCAATGCCAGCATGAAACCGTACATCATCTTCGTTTTGAATCTGTCACTTTTTAGTATTTTTATCAGGAAATACACGGCTAAAACTATAAACAAAAAGCCCATGGCAGTCTTTGTAGAAAAACCGGCGGTGCTCCTGCTAAGGAACGTAGCGAAAGCGGGGAAGATAAAAGCGCCTATCGAAGCTGCGTAATAATCGTCGAACAACTCCAGGATTATGAAGAACAGTAGGATTGTAGTGAGTATGGTAACTATCGCCGGATAAATCATAAACCATGTCATTGGCGTCAGCCCGCTGAACACGGGCTGCAGAAGCCTGAACACGTACGCACCGAAAAAGGAAATCAAAAGAGGCTGACTTCTGGGCACCAAGCCTATCGGCAGATACTGCATATGATTTACCGCCGGCACATTTCCCGTGTTTATGACGTTTATCATCTGCGTATAAAAGAAATACGGGTCAAGCCCGTTTAGAGAGCCGCCCATTCCAAGGAAACCGTTCCCTATTAGCGGAGACCCGCCAAGTGCCGGCAGGCTTGACAAACGCACGTATGTGCCCAGATATAGCGCAATGATCAACAGGATATAGAACAGTACGCGTTTTTCTATTAGAAACCAATACATCCACGAGAAGAACTTCCCGAATATGTCAAAATTTACGTTGACTTCTATCTCGGTTATGCTTTTTCGCTTTTCTTCCGCTTCCTCGCGCTCCTTTAGCTGAGAAATCTCGCTCTTGACAGCAGTAAGCTCTTTCTCTTCCTTCTTCAGAGAGGCTTCTTCTTTTCTTATCTCCGATTCCAGCACTTTCTCTTTGTCTCTTATCTTCTCCTCCTCTTTCTTTATAGGGCTGTCTTCGGACATATCAAAAACTTATAGATTAAGAAGCAAATTGCTGCTTTTAACCTTTTAATTGCGTGCCCATTCTAAGGATTTTGCGCAGGACATCCTCTTTAGGTGCCCCACTCCGCCGAGCCCCACTGTGCTGTGTCCTCAAAAAGAACGCTCGGCTTGCTCAGGAACCTGAAGTGCTCCGGGTGCGCTACGTACTCGTCGTAAAGGCTCTTTGAATAATCAAGCGACTCTATCTTCTTGGCGTCTTCCGATACGAACGATACATTGCCGTAGCTCTGGTTTATCACTACATTACGATTTTTCAGCACGTACACACAGCCGCCGTGCATCTTTTTGATTTCGTCGTATTCGGACAAGAAAGTAGAATCTACCAGATTGGCGATTATGAGGTCGGATTTCCCTACATTCACGGTGATGTGGCCGTAATTTGGCGGCACCAATACCCTGTCCCCCTTAACGCCGTGGATCACTCTTACATCGTATTTTGGACCGTCCATCTTTTTTTGCATGATGAACATCGCTTCTCCATATATGACTTCGTAAATCTCGGGGAAGCCCAGAAGCCCCTCGGCCAGAGGATGATAATGCCCGAGCGTCTTGTTAAACTCCCCACCGAGGTCATACGGAGAAAGTACGGTTATGTCGTACCTTACGCTGTGAGCCTCAAATACGGTAGGGTTAAACCTGACTCCCGCATTCCTGAAAACGTAATAAAGCGGACTCCCTCCATTCTTATCGTTTACGAAATTCTGGTTGAAAAGCACCGCAGACATCTCCTCAAGTCTCCTCACAGAGGGCGTTTCCTCCCTTTTATTAGAGAACAACCTTTTACTCTTTGCGTCGAATTCTATTATTACCAGCTTTGAGTTCAGCTTCATGTTATTTTCTGTAGGCGGGAAAATTAAAGGCTTTCTCCTCCGTGGTCATATAAAATGCTTAAAAGTATGAAAATTAGAAGAATTTGAATGGATGTGATAACGTATTTTTTGGGCTTGTTGCTGTTGTCCCTGTCGTTCCCGGCAGGTTTTCTCGTAGCAAAGTATACACGCTCCGAGTTAAGAGAGATAGCTAGAGAAGCTAGAATTGAGAAAATTGTTGGTGTAAAGATGGTAATAATCGAGGCTGCCGTGATGTCCGCTTTGCTATACGCTGGCACTTTCGTGTTTACCGGCGCGGCGATTATCTTGGTGGCAAACGTTGCGCTTTATGAGCTGTACAACTCGCTAAAGCAGAATCTCGCAATAAGCGCAAAGCACGAAGCCTTATTCCTGATACTTTCTGCTATCGGTTTTCTGATAGTGCTCCTAGTATGAAAATCGGTCTCATAGGTCGTACAAACGTAGGAAAGAGCACGCTGTTCAAGGCGCTCACACTCGAAGACATAGCGATAGAAGATCGGCCGTTCACTACCATAGAGCCGAACAAGGGGATAGGCTACGTGAAGATGGTATGTCCCGAAAAAGACATGAACACAAAGTGCCAACCAAGAAACGCACCGTGCGTCAGGGGATACAGATATGTACCAGTCGACCTGATAGATGTGGCCGGTCTGATAAGCGGGGCGCACGAAGGAAAGGGGCTGGGGAATAAGTTCCTAAGCGATGCAATGGAAGCAGACGCACTGATAGAAGTTGTGGACATAAGTGGCAGGACCGATGGTTCCGGAGCACAGGCGGTGGACTATGACCCAGCGAATGATATTAGGATGGTAAAGTCAGAAGTAACGCAGTGGATAGCTTCCCTTCTGACAAAAAGGAGAAAAAGGAGCGAAGAGAGCCTTGTCGAATTCGTGCACAGGCCACTTTCCGGACTAGGGATATCCTATGAGATAGTCAAAGAAGCGCTCAACGCCCTAAACATAGAAACCCTGGACGACGATAATGTTATACCGCTCAGCGAAAGGATCTTTAATGGCTCGAAACCCATCATAATCGCGTGCAACAAGATGGATGTGACCAGCAACCTTGACGAGAAGATAAACAGATTAAAGGAAGAATTTGATTACACTTTCGTCCCATGCTCGGCAGGGGCTGAGCTAACGCTAAAAGAGGCAGAAAAGACTGGCTTCATAGAATACGATGAAGACGGGTTCAAAGTCAGAAAACAGCTTAATCACGACCAAGAGACGGCGTTATCAACTCTAAAGAAGGTGCTGGACAGGTATGGCGGCACCGGCGTACAGAAAGTGCTTAACACGATAGTATTCGAGGTGACTAAGAGCAAAGTGGTATTCCCTGTAGAGGATGAGAAGAGGCTTTCCGATGCCAGAGGAAACGTCCTGCCCGATGCTTACATCGTCAAGGAGAGCGCAACGCCGTTGGATGTCGCAAGGAAGATACATTCTGAGGTGGCCGATAAGTACAAGGGTGCTATAGATTGCAGGACCGGCTTGAAGGTGAAAAACGACGAGCCCGTGAAAAACGGTCAGATAATAAAGATACTGGTATGAGGAACACTAAGGTCTTCCTAAGGGATACCAACATGATGAAGAAGGTAGTTGATAGTGCTGAGATATCAATCTCCGACACGATTATAGAAATAGGCAGTGGGGACGGAAGGCTAACGCGACTTATAGCTGAGAAAGCCGCAAAAGTTTACGCGATAGAGATGGACACGGCGCTGCTGGACAGATCAAAGGTGCTACTCAGTGACTTAAAAAACGTGGAATTCGTAAACGGTGACGCACTGGAAGTTCCGTTCCCAGACAAAACAAACAAGGTGGTATCGAATCTGCCGTACGCAATATCGTCACCAATAACCGAGAAGATAGTGCGGTTCCTTAACGGCAAGAAGGGCTCCATAGCCGTGCTGATGTACCAGAGGGAGTTCGGCGACAGGATGATCACGTCCCCCGGCTTCAGGGATTACTCCATGCTTACGGTATTCACCCGATACACCTGCGATGCGGAGAAGGTGGTGGATGTGCCGCGCGGCTGCTTCAAACCAACGCCGGCGGTTGACTCTGTCGTAATAAAGCTTAAACCGAAAGGAATCAAAATAGACGACAATTTCCTTGCTCTCTGCAGAGTGCTTTTCCAGCACAAAAAGAAGAACCTGTACAGCGCAGTCCTTGACGGTCGGGAAAACTTTCTGGTTAAATCAAAGGAAGAGCTTAGAGAAAGGCTGTCCCATCTGGATGAGCCACTTCTAAAGGAAAAGGTGTTCTACTTAGAGCTAAAGCAATTATTATATATCTACAAAGCGCTTGTAAATCTATCATTATGGCTAGAGTCAGAGTAAAAAGAAAGAAGGGTTTTATAAATTCTTTAAAGACTTTCAAAAACAGGTTCTCGAGGGCCGAAGTCTACAGCATACTCGCCGCGTGGTTCCTGCTCTCCCTGGCTTTTACAAAGATACTTCTTGGCAGCGGGGTGCCGACACTGTTCCTGCTCATAGCGTCTATGATAGCTTTAGGCACGGGTTTCATAACCCATGAGCTGATGCACAAGTTTACTGCGCAAAAATTTAGGTATTACGCGGAATTTAGGATATGGCTTTGGGGAATCTTGCTTATGCTAGTTACATCATTATTCGGTTTCATATTCGCCGCGCCCGGAGCCACATACTTCCAGCCGGACCCACGCGAGCAGTTTATGGACCCGAAAGGCTTCATAAAGCGGTACGGTACCATTTCCATCGCGGGGCCACTTATAAACTTCGTATTCGGCTCGGTGTTCCTGGGATTATTTTACCTGTTCGTATTCCTTTCGCCCGTGCTGATCAGCAATACGGGCCTGCTGTACCTTGCACTGGTAATAACCGGTGTTGGAGGGTACATAAACTTCTACCTATGCGCGTTTAACATGCTGCCGATAAACCCGCTTGACGGCTACAAGGTATTCGTATGGAACAAGAAGTACTGGGCAGCCCTTTTCGTGGTGTCCGTAGCAATCAGCGCACTGATACTTTTCGGGTACCTTCCGTTGCTGTTCACGCTGCAGTAGAACCCGGCATGATACGTGCTACGCGTGTCATAAGAAATTTTATATATTCACGTTGCAATCAGCCATTATGGTAAAGACCGTTTTAACGACAAAGCCAGTGGTGGGAAAATATATAGTAACCGCGTTTCAGACCGTGGGCTACATATCCATACTGGCAGTGAGCTACCTTAAAGAGAAAAAGGTCATAAAAGAGATCGGATACATAGATCCAGAGAGTACAAACGTAATAACCGTGATAGAAGACGGCGAGCTTAAGTATCCAATAAGGATTTTCGAGTCGCAGAAAGCCATATTCATAATGGCCCAAGTCCCAATAGCGAGGGATGACATGACCCCGATAAGCAAGGAGATAATAAGGTTGTATTCCGACATAAAGGCCAAGGGGATAATAGCACTAGACGGCCTCTCCGCATCCGGTAATAAAAATCAGAGCGACGTGTACTACACCGCTTCTAACTTTAATGCTGAACTGAACAATGTAAAACCGCTTAGCGAGGGCGCCATGTTCGGACTCAACGCAAGCATCGCCCTTCAGGCTAAAGAAGACGGCGTACCATTCGCAGTCGTTATGGCAGAAACTCACGTTAGCATACCGGATGGCCTGGCAGCAGCCGCACTCATTTCTTCCGTAAAGGATTTACTCGGCCTTGAAGTTGACACAAATGAACTCGTAACCGAATACAAAGAAACGCTCGCTAAGATAGACCGATTGGTTAAGAGGGCGAGGCACACCGGAACCGAGGAGAAACCGGGGCAACCCGGACAAGAGATATACGGTTAATTTTCTTCCGACCCTATCCGGTTCAGATAGGCTGCGATATTGGCGTCTGCGAATGATGTAGAAAAGGCCGCGATGTCGCTAACGCTCACCCACTTGTATGTGTGGAACAACGAGCTTATGTCCGGTTCTCCAGACTCGAAATCCACTACATAGACTATGTAATTTATCTTAGGATTCTCGCTCGGCGAGTATTTGAACACTTTATCGCGGATAGCGTAAGAAACGTCGAATGACTTAAGTAGGTCGTTCAGGGCTTTTCTTGGGCTTTCGTCCTCAGGCAATTGCACGAAAGGAAAGACCCATGTGGCTCTCGGGAGCATTCTATCGGGCTCTTTCAGCTTGACCAGCATAACCTCTTTGCCCTTTAGAAGAATCACGCTTACACGCTTGTTCATATTTAAAAGATACTCTACTTTATTATAAATATTCGACGGGAGATAGTTTGCTATGGACAGGTCGTTTTTCGTGGTTTTAGTGATAGTGGCTCTGCTGTTTCTTGCAGCGGCTTTGTTCTATATAAACCCCGGCGAAAACCACCGGGCGGTAGCTGTCGGGCTCTGCGAGCTGAAATGCCAGAACGTAACCGCCTCCAATTCCAGCATAAACGATTACTGCGCCGCGCAGAACATAAGCTTTGGCTATGCATGCGCGATATCGAACGCAAAGCTCAACGTGTGCAACTCAACGAATGCCGTTTTCGTAAGTAGCAGCTGTCAGCTCGAGTGAACCTTCCGGGTTTTGACCAACAGGCTCAGTTTCTTTATTTTCTCGTTCAGGAATGCAATCCTGTTCTCCTTGTCGACTAGTACCTGGTTTATGTCCATGTGGCTCAACTGACCGTGGCAGTTAGAACAAACGAAATCGTTCTCCAGAGCGGTCTGCAGGTCATACCTTCGGTTGCAGGTGTTACATGTGAAGAAGTCGGTTGCCTTGTTCAAGTCTATCGATTTCTGTGCCTGCTTTATCTCGTCCTCATAATCCTTCTGTATAAGGAACAGCAAGCGATCAGGATGCGCCTCCCAGTAATAGGTATACCACGCTTTTACCCCATGCTTCTTCTTTATGTAAGACACCAAGTTCTTCGAGTAAAGCCTGTACAGAAACTTCCTTATGGCATTGGCCCTCTCAAATTTCATTTTCCTGGCTAGCTTGTTTTCCTCAATCGGTGAACGGTTTAACAGGAAAGTGAAGATTTCTATGCCTTTGTCTCCCGCCAAATCAAAAACGTATTTCTTCGCCTCGTCCAACGACATCAGCGACTTTACGTCTATAATGGTCTTGGAATACTGTGGAGGAGTCGGGGCACGCTTGACCTGCTTGGCGTGTTTTTTCGCAAGTTTACTTGCCTTAGGTTTTGTTCTCCTAATTTTTATAGCAACGCGCTTCTTTTTCATACACCGCACCAAATAATACTAATTCCGTGCATATAAGATTATAGCCACAGGGACGGCGGGATTATCAGAAGGACAAACAATATGCTAAAGGCTATTATGATTGCGTTCGTAATCTTGAGTCTAAGAGCCTTATTCTTGAATCCCAATCCAACCAATTCATAGAAGATCTTGCAGCCGTCGGTTATGTAGAACACCGGTAGTAGATTTACGATGCCAAGACCGGAAGATATTATAAACAGCCAAAGCAGCAGGCCGTCGACCCAAAAAACGGATTGAGCCGGAAGATTACCGGCGGGTAATGCCGTTGACGAGATTATGGGTATTAGCGTCTTCTGCTCGTTCGGAGCGATCAGCGATGCCTCTATTCCGAGATATGAGTGCGTCGTTGTGTTTCTGGAAGCATTGTATGCGGGAGTTATAGTGTAGACTGCACCGGATGTGGAAGTGAAGTTTAGCGGCACGTTAGGGCTCAAATTCTCTATATAACTCAAAATCGTGGGCTCTGAGGTGAACGTGGCACCGTTTATCGTTGAGATGTTAGTGCCTGCCGGCATGCCTGCCAAGGCCGCTGGTGAACCTGGTACGACCGACACTATATGCAAGAGCAGCGGCGCGAATGATACCAATCCGCTCGCTACGGCGTAGTGCGACAGGTAAATGTAAAGAAGAAAGAATATCACGGCAAATACGATGTTGGTGAACGAGCCCACCGATAGCACACGTAACTTGTCTATGCTGCGCGCTTTTTCGAAATACCCCTCGTCTGGCTCCACGAAAGCCAACGGGAGGAACCCCAGAAAAAATCCGAAACCGGACGATTTAAGCTTTATGCGCTTAGCTAGAGCAACCACGCCGTGTGACATCTCGTGGACTACCACCACGAATACCAGCGCGATCAGCCAGTAAAACACTGGCACGCCTATCACGTAAGGCACCCCTGTGAACGGCAGAACCAGGCCCGCTGCTGCCGGTGCGGATTTAGGTGACGTTATGGCGAGCTGGAAATAGCCCGCTATCAGATAGAGGAAAAACGGCACGGTTAGCACTGCAACGATGACGCCGAGCGTGCTGTATATGCTCACTAGGAGCTTACGTTTGGCCATGCGCCCCATAAGTTTCAGCCCCAGTTTTGTACGGTATATAAAGGAGGCCTGCTCAAAGGCGAATTTTCTCCGGTTCTTAAGAACGAAGAACAGTATTAGCAGAATTATGGCCAGGGCTATCAGATTGTTCTGGTTCGTGGACACGAACGAATAAAAAGACATAATCAAGCTTTCAGTTTTCTTAATTCCTTGTGCTTTGGTCTCAAAACGCGGCTGCCGCACTTCCTGCACTTTACCTTGTTCAGGCGCAGCAGCTTGGGATTAGAAACGCGTATCTTTGAGTTGCAGTTCCTGCACACGTATACTCCCACGAAAACTCTGTTGTCAGCGACTGGTACGTTCCTCTCTCCCATAAACATCTAACTATGCATCTGTTATCGACATTTCCTATATAAATATCTACTTAGTTCTTACTCCTATGCAGATAGAAATACTCGATAAAGACAATGAAAACCTGACAAAAAGGGTTAAGGAACTGGGATTCGACGGAGTGTACACGATAGCTTCCAACAAAGTGTCTGATGCTGAGAAGAAATCTGGTTTCACGATGTCGGCGTATTCAGGGCCGGATTACGAACAGATAATAAGGAAGGGCAAAGCCGACGTTATAACAGACTTGGAAAAGGCCAATTTCTACTTGGATAAGGGGCTGTGCTACAAGATAAAGGAGAGCAGTTCTTTCGTTATGTTCAAATTCAGCAGCCTGATATCCTCCGAGAATATATTTGCAATGTACAAGAACATGATGCACAACGTGCACGTGTGCGAGGAGCACGGCGTAAACGCCCTGTTCGTCTCTTTCGCCTCCGACAACGACGGTATAAAGTCTCCCATGCAGCTGTTTTCCTTCGCTTATCAGTTTGGATATTCTGAAGCCAGATTCAAGAAGGCCGTTCTGGAGTTCGCTGGGAGATTCTAACGCTATTTGCACACAAAGAACTTATATAAGTAAATCTGTACGATAAAACCATATGTCAATGTTGAAGATAACGCTATTGTTCAGCGTCTTATCGCTGATACTGGTCAGTTTCGGCGCCATCATAGGCTACTTGCTGGGCGGAGTGCTCCTGTGGATGAGCGCATTCCTGATCATCGCCATCGTCATGAACGTAGTGTCTTACTACAAGAGCGATAGCATAGCACTAAAGACCACAAGGACCAAATTGATAGACAGGGAGGACAATCCACGATTCTACGACATAGTAAAGAAAGTCACGGAGGAAGCCGGGGTGCCGATGCCTAGGGTGGGGATAATGCCCTCTCCCGTGCCTAATGCTTTCGCTACCGGCCGCGATGAAAAACATGCCGTGGTAGTTGCTACTGCTGGAATCCTTGGAATGCTGACTGACGATGAGCTGGAAGCTGTGATAGGACACGAGATAAGCCACGTAACGCACAAGGACATACTGGTCTCTACGATAGCCGCGACGATAGCTACAATGATCTCATACATAGGCAACATAATAATATTTTCTGAATTCTTCGGCGGGTTCAACGACAGGAACGGCAATGGTAACATATTGCTGATCGTTGCTGCCATACTCATACCTATAGGCGCGACTTTCGTGCAGCTCGGAATATCCCGGTCGAGGGAAGCGTACGCAGACATAGGTAGCGTACGCCTAGTGAGGAAACCGGACGCACTGATCACATCACTGGAAAAGATAAGCAGACCAATCAACAGGGCAAGGACCCCTATGGGTCAGAATAACCCACAACCCCATGCGTTTTCGTCTCTTTTCATAGTTAACAACTTTTCGGCGTCCAGCCTTTCGAACCTCTTTTCGACGCACCCGAGTCTCGAGAACAGAATAAAGGCGATAAGGACGGAAGCCGAACGCCTTAATCTGTAAAGCTCCCGTAGTCTAGCTTGGACAGGACGTTACCCTGCGAAGGTGAAAACACCGGTTCAAATCCGGTCGGGGGCAATTTATAGCTTTGTAAAAGCAAGGCTTAGTTCTTCTTTAGCACCATAAGTATCTAACTACTAGAGAGCCTAGACAGATATAATGTAACTATCACCGCTATCACTGTGACAACCGCAGCATAAGACAAAAGGGCAACCACATCATTGTAGGTACCGAAAACTAGTGAGAATATTTTCTGTATTGCGGCATTCCATGCAAGTGCGGCCACCAAACCGAAGGCGGATATTATCAGCGTAGCTATCTTCTCAACGCTACCCTTAGTTATAGACCCAACTTCCTTTTTCACTCCGCGGCGATCGTTCATGAAAGGTAAATCATATGGAAGCTTAAAAATATTGTTTTATATCCAGCACAAAGCGTGGTAGCTACGAGTGTCCATAAATCAACTGGTTAAAGGCTTGGCAACGGTTAATCCAATTTTCCCACACCGTCAAGAGGCCTGAAGTCGAGAAGTGTTCTGGCGGTAGAGATATCGTATAGGACGGGACGGTTATCAGACACTGCGTTCAGAATCAGAAAACTATCCCTTAGGTTGACGGTTATGCACTTATCAATGAACTGAACACAGTCATTATGACTCAGCCAGACGGCAGAATACCCTAGCTCGTCCACGAAAGGATCGGAGTGCGTCCTTGCTACAGGAGCAAAGCCTTTAGAGCCCACACGCTTAAATACCGTTCCGAATTACCATCCGTTTGAAATTAGGACATCGCCTAATTACTGGTTCTATCGTATTTATACTAGACTCTTTCATGGGATAATTATGGCCGGGAAAGGAACGCAGCAGGATTTTTATAGCAGGATGAAGGACACAGAGAAGACGCTGCAGAGGAAGCTAGAGCCGGAAGAATTCGCCTTTCTTGCAGTGTGCAACGGCTTTTCAGAGGGATACATAAAGAAAGTCACAGGTGTGGAGATTTACAGGCCTCTCGTTCTGTACGGCAGCAATCCAAGTAAGTGCAGGGAATGTGGCGGCACGCTAGAAGTGACATTGAATTGTACCAAAGACGCGAAGGAGGTAGTATGCGGATCGTGCGGGGTGGTGGCTGCGGAATACGACAGTGACGAAGACCCGAACGAATTCTCAAAGCCATCGCTAGAATTCATAGTTAGACGCAAGTGAAAAATGGCGTTTAGAACGGATTCTCCTCATCGAAAAGGTAATCGGCGAACTTCTCCTCAACCGCGGCTCTGTTCGCTCTAACCCTTTCAAGAAAACCATTTATCTCAGAAACGGCTAGTTCCTTCATTTCTCCGCTGAGCATTTTTCCTGAGCGGTAATCTGAATAAATCTTCTGCACTTTTTTCTTGTCCGATTCTAGCAGTTTGTAAGTGTTGAATGAAAAATCCACGTCCGGGTTGGCGCCGTACTTCCTCTGCTCATCCGCCGTGTCCCTGCCGCCGGAGAACGCGTACTTTACTATTTTATGGCGCACGGTCTTGGCGTCATCGCTTAGGTATATCGCGCTGGACTTATCGGAAGCTGACATCTTTGAGTTACCGGCTAGTGAGGGCAGAAATTTAGAAATTATAGAAGCTGGCTTGTAGAATCCTATCTTCGGGAGTATGTCCCTGGCAATCTTGAAGTGGTCGTCCTGGTCTATTGCGTACGGTATCAGGCACCTGACGTTTTTCTTCTTCATCACGGACACTAGGAAAGCCGGCACGCTCTGCATGGAAGTGAAAAAGAACTTGCCAACGTTATCGCTATCTGTTAGGCCGAAAACCCCTTTCACCGTGGAGGCCGTAAGGTGTCTCGCGACCTTTATTGCGTTGTTGTATAGAGTTTTTGCGTGGATAGAATCGATTATTATGTGCGTATTTGCGGGCTGAAAACCAAGACTTAGTATGTCCACGACGTTACTATACGTGAACTTACTTATTTGCCCCTCGCTCAGGTCCTTCACAAGGTACTTCTCGTCATCCGTAAGTTGTATAACGAGATGAACGCCAAATTTGTCCTGCAGCCATTTCGTAAACAGAAACGGCATAAGATGACCGAGGTGCATGTCGCCGGACGGACCGCGGCCGGTGTAGAGATAGAATTCCTCGCCATTTTCGAACGCGTCGAGGAGCAAATCGAGATCCCTGTGCGCGAAAAAGGTCTTGTCCTCAAGAAACGGGTGGAGACCGTGCGTTAGCCCGCCAAGTCTTCCCAGAAGTTTATCATCTATCAGCTTCGCACCGAAGTCATTCACTATCTTTGTGTAAACTTTGTCATCAAAATTCCCTGAAACTTCCCAAGGATTTATCTTTATCTCGTCCATATAAATCATTGATACACCAGTATAAAATTCTTTTTTATTGATTGAGCGAGGTTCAGTTTCGTGCAAACCAATTTAAATGGCTGCTGCATAAAAAGTAGGTGGAAAAAGACAAAGAGAAATGTGCATGCGGGAACTCGGAAGAGGACGATTCTGAAACTTGTTGCTGCGGGCATTGTGGGGGCTGATTACTATGGCTATGCAGGAGATAAACGGCTTAGAAGAATTTAACGCGAACGTTTTGAACTCGGATGTTCCGGTGGTAATAGACATGTGGGCTGCATGGTGCATGCCGTGCAGGAGATACTCACCGATAATAGAGCAGTTGTCTGGAGAGTACACACAAAAAGTTAAGTTCATGAAAGTCAATGTGGATGAAAACTATGACTTGGCCACAAAGTACAACATACAAAGCATACCGACTACGCTGTTGATAACAAATGGCAGGGTAAAGGCAGAACTTATAGGGGCGGTGCCAACCCAGGAACTTAAAAAATGGCTGGAAACTAATCTGAAGTAATTTCAGTATAAATTTCTGAACGTTACGACTCGCGCATTAAATTTTAATATTAGTGGCTCATAGTTATAGTGTTACTTATGACGGACTTCAGCTGGATGACTGGTGGAAAGCAGGGGAGCGGCATAGATTCGGCACTCGAAGTGTTTTCCAGAATAATGATGAAGCACGGCTATTACATTTTCGGGTACAGAGAGTATTTTTCAAACATAAAGGGCGCACACAGCTTTTTTACTGTGCGCGTGTCCGATTCCAGAAAAAGTTCCTTGGGCAGCAAGGTCGACATCGCCATTTTCTTCGACAATGAATCGATACTCGGCGAGAAGAACGCCAGGGGCGGGCTTGTGCACGAGGGCCACGTAAAGGACCTAAAAGCAGGTGGGACTCTCATAATAGACTCAAAAACCGACGCCTCAAAGATAACCAGAAAGGACATAAATGTGCTCAGCATTGATTTCGACGCGATAATAAAAGATTCCGCTGACAAACTGAAAATGCAAGCGAGCGAGACCACCATCGCAAAGAACATAGTGTGCGTAGCCGCGTCCATTTATCTTATAGGTTTGCCGGGAGAGGAGATAGAAAATGCACTGCGTGCGGTGTTTGCGCATAAGTCTCAAAAGATAATAGACATGAACATAACTGTTGCGGATACCACTATATCTTTCATAAAGAATAATGCATTCAAGCAGATTATGCAGTTGCCAGTCCTTCCGCAAAGGGATTTACTCTACATGGAAGGGTCCACTGCGACAGCTATCGGAAAGGCAATCGCTGGATGCAAAATGCAGATTTATTATCCGATAACCCCGGCGAGCGACGAGAGTGAGTTTATAGAAGCACATACAGAATTAGGCATAAGAGTTGCGCAACCTGAAAGCGAACTAGCCGTCCTGAGCATGGCTACGGGAGCTTCTCTGACGGGAATCAGATCTGCAGTTTCTACCTCTAGCCCAGGACTATCACTTATGACGGAGACCATCACATGGGCTGGGATCACAGAGACGCCGATAGTCCTAGTAGACCACCAAAGAGGCGCGCCGGCAACCGGCCAGCCGACCCGAACGGAGCAGGCCGATTTACTGTTCGCAGTGCATCAGGGGCATGGAGATTTCGGCAGAGTAGTGATCGCTCCTGGAAACGCTGAAGAGTCCATAGGAATGACCGCGCTAGCTTTCAATTACGCAGAGAGGTACCAGCTCCCAGTAATAGTCTTGGGTGAGAAGAACTTATCCCAAGCTTCAGTCAGTATAGACAAGTCCCTTGTCGAAAACATAAAAGCAGCATACAGAGTAGACCGGGGAAAACTCATAAGTAACGGCGGCCCCGATTACAAACGTTACCAATTCACACCAGACAATATATCTACACGCATAGCACTTGGTGACCCTACGGCCATAATATGGATGACGGGTGACGAACACGATGAATGGGGACACATATCAGAGGAGACTGACAATAGAAACAAGATGATGGAGAAGCGAACCGGCAAAACCGACCTGATACTTTCTACTATCCCAAAAGAGGAGAAATTCAACCTGATTGGCGATGCCGCAAAGGCGGATTTGCTAGTAGTTGGCTGGGGAGGAACAACATCCGCGATAACGGAAGCATTGATGCCGAACACGGCTTTTCTTCAGGTTAAGCTGATAGAACCACTGCCTAAGGAGATACCAGAACTTATAAAAGCCGCGAAGAAGAGCGTGTGCATAGAACAGAATATAAGCGGACAGCTTAAACAGCACATCGCAGCAAAGACTGGCGTGGTAATAGAAAATCAGATTCTGAAGTATAACGGAAGACCAATGAGATACGATGAGATAAGGGACGGCTTAAACAGGATATTGAGGGGGGAAAAAAGGGTGGTACTTAATGCCTACTGAAGAAGTCAATAACGCGGAAAAACCAAGTACGGTTACTCCGATTAGTCTTACTTCTAATGAATTGAATGATTGGTGTCCGGGATGCGGAGATAGTGGTATAGTAATGGCTGTAAAGAACGCAATCGCGGGTGTCGGTTTGGACCCGCACAAGACGGTAATAGTTTCTGGTATAGGCTGCTCATCAAAGCTCCCCCATCTCGTAAATGTTAACGGCGTACACACGTTACACGGTAGACCGATACCGTTTGCCGAGGGCATAAAGCTTGCGAACCCCGAGCTGACAGTTCTTATAGACAGTGGCGACGGCGATACATACGGAATAGGTGCAGGCCACTTTGTAAGCGCCGGAAGACGAAACGTAGACATAAAGCTATTTATACACAACAACGGCGTGTACGCGCTTACCAAGGGACAGGCAAGTCCGACACTGCCGGAGGGAATCAAAGTCAAGGGTATACCTGCGCCAAACATAAACGGACCATTAGCGCCTTTAGCTATAGCGATAATGGCCGGGTACACGTTCATAGCGAGGACACAGAGTTACAATGTAAAGGAACAGACGGATCTAATGATAAAGGCCATAAAGCACAAAGGCCTTGCATTAATCGACATATACCAAGGTTGCCCTACGTACAATCCTGAATTCACGAGCGCACCGTGGTTCATACAGCACGTAAAGTCTCTTCCGCAGGATTACGATGGAATAGTTCACAATACCACAGACATGGAAGAAGTGGACAAGAAAAAGCTGCAGGCGCTCAACGTTTTACTGCACGAAACACCAGACGATTTGCATTCAGGTCTGTTCTTCCAGTGGGAGAACCAGGACACATTTGAGGACAGGCTAATCAAACGAGGTATAAAGTCTCCTATAGAGCAGGTAATAGCAGATCCAGAAGGCAGATCAACCACGGACCTAACGAAAGTGTTTGAAGATCTCTCAAGCTAATCTATGTCCAGCCAAAGCTTGTTATTTCTGTCTTTACATGTAACCGAAAAGCCTTAGCTTTTCCATTACTCCTTCTTTGTCCTGCGACCTGCCCGCTCTTTCCTTTGTGTGCTCTAGGTCCTGTTCCCAGGCAGGGAGATTGCTAGTTTTCTTTGAGTCTCGCTTCCCATCTATCGATCGGTAGCCCAACTTGTACAGAGGATTTATCGGCAACTTCTCTTTGAACATGTATTCCCACACATTCCTTTCCGTGAACGGCAGGATAGGCTGGACGCGCACGTGGTCCGGATGAACCCTAGGACTTATGAAAACTTCGGTTGATCTTGCAGCATTCTCATCCCACCTTACCCCAGTGAAAAGTGCGTCAAACCTGTATCTTTCTACTGCTTCGTTCATGGCCACAGTCTTAAGAAGGTGGTTGCCTATCTCGGTTTCAAGATCGTAAGCGAACTCCGACGCGGTGAAACCTATGCGTTTAGCCTCAGCCCTGTTCCTTTCACTAAGTTTGCTTACCTTTACATTGTTGTTCTTGTCGACATTCTTCAAGACATCGTCGTTTCTAGCATGCAGGACCTTGAACTTCCAAGCCCTGCTAATCTCATCGAGCATTTTAAGCGTTTCCTCGTAGTGGTCGCCGTGATCTATAAATAGGGCGGGAGGAAGTTGCATCTTTAGCTCGCCACATGCTTTCTTCACTATGTCCAACACGACCGTGCTGTCCTTTCCAGTGCTCCACACCACCGTAGGTCTCTTGTACCTGATTAATGCGTCTTTAGCCACTATTACTCCCATCTGTGTCTTTGCCTGCAGGGATAGACCACTTTCTATCCTAGACTTTCCCATCGAGTATTCTGATTTTTCCATAGTTTACATGTATCCAAGTTTCCTTAACTTATCCTCCACTCCTTCTATCTCCTTGAGATTTTTGCGGGGTTCTTTTCTGGCCTCTTCGGTGACTATCTCCCTAAGAAGGTATTCCACAAAACTGGAAAGCGAGGTAAAACCCGTTCTCCTTATGAACTTATTCGCCTTCTCTCCCAAATGCTTTGGTATAGAAACTGTAGTAAATTCTCGTCTTTTTTCCATAATTACTTATAATTAAGGAGGTAGTATAAATACTTTAAAATCGGGATCCGAAAATCTTTTACACTCAGTGGAAATGCTATAAAGCTACAGAAAGAACGACTGTCTACTTTGACTTAACTTTCTTCTCAGCAGAACCCTTTTCAGTCTGACCGCGCCCGTTGTGCTCTACGCGCGGAAGCGGTAGCACGGACGGCAGTTGTAGCATTTTTGCTAGTGACATTGCTTCCAGTATACTTATATTAAGGCTAGCCTGTAGGATCTCCTCACTGACATCCTCATCAAGATTCTTCGATTTTACCCAGGTGTCATAAATCTTATCTATGTCATTCCCAACGTAAGCCACGAAACCATTTATCATTATCTTACCGAGTTCCTCGGATTTTCCGCCGGAGTATACGGCATCAAATTTGAAAAGGACCTTTATGAACTTTAGTTGCGCTTCTTTCTGGATATCAGTTATAGTAATGTTATTGTTTATGCCGACCTGCGTATCCGTCGTGATAGCGGGCTCGCGCTTTGCACTAACGTCCGTCAAAAGGTAATTAATTATCATCCAATTCTAACACCATTTGCCTATTTAAACATTTGTGGATAGGCTCGCTACCTACTCTGTCTTTATCCTAGTCAACAGCTCTACGAGAGTTTTACTGAACTCTTCTATGCCTCTGTTATTCTGAACGTAGTGATCGGCAATCGCCAGTACGGTTGGTACGCCAAACTTTATCTGCTGCTCTTCCCGCCACTCGAACTCTTCGATGGTTTTTATGTCTGATTCCCTGTGCCTCGCTATTATCCTATTGTACCGCACCATCCTGTCCGCTATTACGCCCAATATAACGGTCTTATAGCTGTTGCTCTTCAGACCGTTCAGTTCTTTCACATGCCTTACTCCGTCTAAAAGTATTGTGTCCTCGCTCTTTAGAAGTTCGGCTATTTCCATAGCAACCAGTTTTAGAACATAATCATCGCCGTACGTCTGCCTGACGTAAAGGGCGTATTCGTCCAAGCTCTTTGCATCCACGGTCATTCCATGTTTCCGCATATCGTTTCTAAGCGCATCGCCCATCGATACTTTTTTGAGTCCCTGCGCCGTGAGTATTTCCACGGCCGTGGACTTGCCACTGCCGGGCATCCCCGTAAGACAAATTATTTTCGCCATATCATATTTATATGAGTGATAATAAATATCTTGGCAACCCTAGATACGGTATAGAAATTCCGACAACCCCAACGACGCGCGTATACGGTATATTGAGTTCAAACGGTAGCGACTCCGGATTTGCATCGCCTTTTGTCGTATAGTAATAGCTGCCGTTTATCTCGTGCTCTGAGATTACCCTGTGTATTATGTCTTCGCTGCCGCTAGAAGTCAATACTGTATATATTATAACATCGCCGACTGTTATGTTTGCAGCGGGCATCTTATAAGCGACGACGAGCGAACCTAGGGGTACGCCATCCTGAAACGGCCAGTGCGAAGTTGACGAAGAGTTAAAGCCGTTCTCAGCCAGCCAATTGTTGTACGTAATCTGTATCGTAGGACTGCTGTGGTCCATGCTGCTGGAGACAACCGCACTAATGTAGCTTATGTCTGTGAAGGCATACACCGCAGGCATCACCGCGTACACAAAAAGTACGTAAAAGATCAGCAAATAGATTATTACTGATACGAAGCCCTCGCCGGAAAATAAAAGATTCAAAATCTGCCTAGGTTTAATTCCCCGGCGCATAAAAACGCTACTTAAAGAGACCAAGCATTTGCTTTTTGGCGTCCTTCACATCGTCTAGTGCTTTGTCTATAACTTTTTTGAACACTTTGTCCACATCTTTGTTTACGGTCCTTATAACAAACGTGGACGATTTATCGAGCGGGTGCTCAAGCGCAAAGCCTGCAAATGAAACCGATTGTACCGAATCCGCCTCTGCTTTCAAGAAATTCAGAATTGATTGCGAGCCACCTTTTACTTTGAACTTTATCGAATTCTCAGTCTTCTCCAAAACTTCTATTTCCATCCATTATATTAATGAAACACCTTTTTATACCTTTTTACAGTCGACACGCAATCACTCGCACTTGGTGTAGCCGCAACTTTTACACGTGTAGCATCCGTTCTCGGATATCAGGGTGTGCTGTCCGCACGAGGGACAGATCTGGTGATTCGTATGCTCGTCCGTATCCTGTTTCATGTGCTCAAATAGAGTCGAACGAGAAAGGTTCGTCTTACCTTTCAACACGAGTTCTATCGCCTTGGAGACCGCGTCCGGAATCGATAGTATCTGCACTCCATTAAACCACATAGAGTTCCCGCCCTTTATGCCGCGCAGCGTGGCCATTATCTTTTCAACGTCACCGCCGGATTGCAGGTATATACTTATGATCCTTCCAAGCGCCTCGGTATAACTCTTCTCCACTTCACCGGAACGTCCCATGTCAATGAAAACTTCCTTTACTCTTCCACTGGGATCCTTGTTCACGGTCACGTATAGATTACCCTGCGATGTCGGCAGTTTCACCGTTGTCCCTGTAAGGACAAGTGGCCTGCTGGCGCTCTCGGACAAATCTGCTAAGGATTCCTCCGTAGCGGTCAATATATCCTCTTTAGAACCTTCTCTATAAACGGTTATGGATTTGCACCCGGATTTCCACGCGTGAAGAAATATCCTACTTACATCATCTGCAGTTGCGTCTCTCTGTAGATTTACCGTGGAGGAAATTGAGGAATCTACATGCTTTTGGACCTCTGCCTGTAATTTGACCCGAAACATCCAATCTATTTTATGCGCAGTAACGAAAACAGCGGGTAGATCACCCTTATCTTTTATACCGAACTTATTCATGTACGTCTCTACTATTGGCTCCAGAACCTCGAACTTCTCGGCAGACAGCGATTCCGACCTGCGTGTATAACTTAGGGCGTACAGAGGCTCTATGCCACCACTTATGCCGATCATAGTGGAAATGGAACCTGTTGGTGCTATTGTGATAAGACACGAGTTCCTTAGTCCAGTCTTGCCGATTTTGTTTCTTACGTCTTTACTTAGCCTCTTTACGAAGTCCCGCTTCAGGTGCTCTGTCGGATTGAAGTACTTGAATGAGCCCTTCTCGGTGGCTATGTTGCAGCTCTCGTCGTAAGCAGTCTCCTTGATTCTCTCGAACAGCTTGCTAGAGAAGCGCACAGCTGCATCTGAGTCGTACTTGATGCCAAGTTCTATGAACATATTAGCCAGGCCCATTATGCCCAGCCCTATCCTGCGCGCGTTTACGGTCTCTTCGGCTTGTGCTTTCAGTGCGTGCCTGTCGAAGCTGTAATCCAAGACGTTGTCCAAGAACCTAACTGAATACCTCACTGCTTTCTCCAAGTCATCCCACATTACGCTGGCTTCCTTGGTAAACTGTTTTTCCACGAAATGTCCTAAGTTCAGGCTGCCCAAATCGCATGCCCCGAAGTCTTCGAGCGGCTGCTCGGAGCACGGGTTGACGCCTTTCACTGCCATCCTTTGATCGTACTCCGTGGGAGATTCCCGCTTCACATGGTCCCAGAAGATTATGCCGGGATCTCCAGTCTCGAGGGAAGTCTCCACCATCTTTTTCCAAAGTTCCTTCGCTTTCACTTTCTTAGACACCGAAACAACACTGTTTTTGAAGGAGAGTTCAAATTCGCGACCGTTCTCGACGGCGTGCATGAAATCGTCTGAAACCTTTACACTGATATTTGCAAACCTCACGCTCTTCTTATCGCTCTTTACCGTAACGAACTCCTCAACATCGGGGTGTCGTACATCTATTGTAATCATCAAAGCGCCCCGTCTTCCACTTTGTCCTATCGATCCCGTAGTAAGGGAGAAGAGTTCCATGAAAGAAACGGAGCCCGTTGAGAATCTGGCGGAGTTGTGCACTATGGAGCCTCGCGGCCTCAGGACAGATATGTCGATGCCGGTACCGCCACCACGGGCATAAGTTATCGCCATCTCTTTCGCCGTTCCGAATATGGCGTCGAGGCTATCATCCTTTATGGGTATATAATAGCAGTTAAGCAGCGTCGCTTTCCTCTGGGAGCCGGCCGCAAAAAGTATCCTCCCGCCAGGTACGAACTTAAAGTCCTCCATCAGCCAGTAGAATTTTTTCTCGAACTCCGTGCGCTTTTTCTTGTCTTTTTCTACGCCGGCAATTGCCTTAGCGACGCGCTTCCACATTTCCAGCGGTGTTTTCTCTAGTCTGTTATCGTTAAGATCGGTTAGCGAATACTTTTCGTAGAATATCCTTGCATGCAATTCGTTGCCATGGAAAAAATTTAGAGTCTCCTTAGGAATTTCCATCATAGAGTTATTGAGACACCTATAAATAAAGCTTGTTGAAGTGGAATTCGACAACTGTAGTTTTACATCAAAGACCGTGAGTGCAATATGTATGACGATACCAACGCTTTGTTAAATGACCTCACTTAAAATAATAAAGGAGGTGATCCAGCCGCACGTTCCCGTACGGCTACCTTGTGGCGACTTAACCCTACTCACTGAATCTAGATTCGGCCTTTACTAAGCAAAGGTCTCATCTAAATCCAACTTGTCTGGTTTGACGGGCAGTGTGTGCAAGGAGCAGGAAAGTATTCACCGCACTTTGTTGAAATGCGGTTACTACGGATTCCGCCTTCACGAGGCCGAGTTACAGACCTCGATCCGAACTGGGGTAAAGATTAGAGGATTAGCTTCTCCTTTCGGAGTTGCAGCCCATTGCCTTTACCATTGCAATTCGCGTGTAGCCCATGAGATTAGGGTCATACTGACCTACCGTCGCCCTCACCTTCCTCATCCTTTCGAATGCAGTTTCCATATTTTGCTCATTCCTTCCGTAGAAGACGTTAGCAAATATGGATGAGGGTCTTGTTAGTTACCCGACTTAACGGGACGTCTCAAGACACTAACTGGCGATGGCCATGCAACACCTTTCAGCGTATTAAGTAAGGTCTTTAGCCTGACTTTCATTTTGCTGTCGCCCATGGTAAGATTCCCGGAGTTGAATCCAATTGAACCGCAAATTTCACCCGTTTTTGTGCTCCCCCGCCAATTCCTTTAAGTTTCGACCTTGCGATTATACTCCCCAAGTGGCTTACTTAACGCCT
>JAJYWD010000003.1:70014-82571 GCA_021791655.1 Nanobdellota archaeon
GCAGCGTTTACTGCTAGGGCTACCCGGGTATCTAATCCGGTTCGTTCTCCTAGCCTTCGTCCCTCACCGTCAGGTCCGTTCTGGGGCTGCGCCTTCGCCACTGGTGGTCTTTTTCAGATTAAAGGATTTTACTCCTACCTAAAAAGTTCCCAGCCCCCCTCCCGGCCTCTAGCTCAGAAGTATTCGTACCATGTTATCCAGTTAAACTGAATAATTTAAGTGCGAACTATCCAAGCCAGCTACGAACGCTTTAGACTCAATAAAAGTGGTCACAACTCGAGCTACGGGTATTACCGCGGCTGCTGGCACCCGTTTGCCCAGCCCTTATTCGCCGTGCCATTTCAAAACACGGCAAAAGTTCCTTCCCGAAGGAAAGAACACTTGGGATTCCCCTATCACGCTTTCGCGCATTGTAGAGTTTTCGGGACTGCTGCACGCCGTAGCGCTAGGGTCCTTGTCTCAGTACCCTTCTGGGGGAAACCACTTCCATGGCCCCTACCGATCTTAGATTTGGTGAGCCGTTACCTCACCAACTGTCTAATCGGACATAGACCGATCGTAAAGCGCAATGCGATGGTATTAACCGCGCGCCTTTCACAATATAATCGTTTCAGATTTTGTTGCTATAAGGTATTAGCCTCAGTTTCCCGAGGGTATCCCCTTCTTTACGGTACGTTATCTATGTGTTACCTCAGCCGTACGCCATCCACCCTTACCGGGCGGATATGACTTGCATGTCTCATTCGAATCCCAATAGCAGTGACCTCCAGCAGGATCAACTGGAATTGAGCGTTGGTATCATCATACATAAACCTAAGTTTAGGCACTCACTTTTTTCATCTGCGTAGAACGCATCAAAATTGTTCTGTAACCGAAAAACCGAAATCACCGCGCTGCGCTTGCAGTACTCCTTCACATCCGAGATGTTACAGACAATCTCTTATAAGGCAATGGAAGCTTTAAATACTTTCCAGGCAGAAAAGCGCTGTAGTTTAATCACCTCGTTTGTAGTTTTATTCCCTATTTTGTAGTTTTATTGGTAATTAAACTACAAGGCTGGGCAGAAAGGCTTTGCTGATAAAGTCCATTCTGCTAACAAAGTCAATTAATTCGCAATGTTTATTAGCAAAGTTTGGCAGAAATGCGTACGTTCTTATACTATCTATTAGCTTGGTAATGTTATGAAAGACACGAATAGAGCTAAACCGGATGCCAATGGTCTTTATAGGATACTGATCGGTACGGCCACTTCCGCCCACCAAGTGGAGGGCGACAACGGCAACAGCGACTGGTGGTACTTCGAAAGGGCCGGTCGGATAAAGCACTCTTCCGGCAGTGCGTGCGGTCAGTACGAATTGTACAGAAAGGATATAGAGCTAATGAAGAGCCTAAAATTGAACGCTTATAGATTCTCCATAGAGTTGTCAAGAGTTATGCCAAAACCGGGTGTTATAGACAGAGACGCGCTGGAGCACTACACAAAACTCACCGATGCGCTTAATGAAAATGGCATCGAGCCGATACCCACGCTGTGGCATTACACTCTACCGCTCTGGATGCAGAAAGAGGGCGGCATGGCGAATAAGAAAAACGTACGCTACTTCAAGGAATACGCATCCGCCCTTTTTGAGAAAGGGCTGAACGCCAGATATTTACTGACAGCCAACGAACCGCTGCTATACGCGGGCAGTGCCTACCTATTTGGTATATATCCCCCATTCAAGAGACTAAGTGCCGATTTCTTCAGGGTGCTTGACAACACTACGGATATGCACAACGAGATATACGACATTGCCAAGTCCTACGGGTATGAGGTGTCTTTGACTAACAACTTCATGAATGTGGACAGAAATCCCATACTATTCCCCGTAAACAAGATGATAGATTACTTTCTAAACAAAAGAGCACTGGAAAACGCCAAGCTGGATTTCATTTCCGTTAACTATTACACCGACGTAAGACTTAGAAATATGACACAATTTATAACATCGCGTGGAAAAAGGAGAGACACAGAAAATGACGAACATAGCCTGGAACGGATACTTCTGGAGATGCACAATAGGTTCAATAAGCCCGTATTCGTAACGGAAAACGGCATAAATACCACCGACGAGAATGTGCGCAGGAAGTTTATCGTAGAAAACTTCAACGAGGTACTGTCTGCTATGTCTCGAGGAGTCAGCGTCATAGGGTACTTGTACTGGTCCCTAATTGATAATTATGAGTGGGACTTCGGTTACGAGCCAAAGTACGGCATTTTCGGGCTAGACCGAATTACGAAGGAGAGAATAATGAAACCGAGCGCGCTTACATTGAGATATATAGCAGAGAACTACGGACTGCAGACCAAATAGTAAAGATTATCGACGTGCAGAATGTTATTGCTTCTGTGAATTTATTCTGTCCATCAGTTCTGGCAACGGCCTGAGTGAGCTAATAGAGAATCTAGCACGCTCGTTCTTTAGCCCTTCTCGCGAAACGAACACCGTGAATGCGCCTATCTCGTTTCCTGGGGTTATATCATTGTCGCTGTCACCCATAACCAATCCTTCCGTTGGCTTTACACCTATCCGCCTAAAGGCCTCTAAAAACACGTCCGGTGCTGGCTTACCCTGCTGCACGTCGTGTGAACTTACTATCACGTCAACAAGCTGGATTAGACCGGACTTCCTTACCACTTCTAGCAGTATAGTCCTGGAGAGTCCGGTTGCTATCGCAATACGTATTCCCTGCGATCTAAGCGTATGCAGCACTTCTGCTGTCTCCTCAAAGGGCAGGTTATCGGGAAGACTGGAGAGTATGTCCTTGTTTATATTCGCGGTAAGCTCCTGTAAAAAGGCTTCGTCGTTTCTGGATGTATACCTGCTTATTATCGTCTTAAGTTGTACGCCTTTTAAACGGAGCAGTTCTTCTCTTGAAAGCCCGGGATAGAAGTCTTTAAGCGTCTTGTACTGCGCATTCGCTATAACATTTGCGGTGTCTATAAGTGTGCCGTCCATGTCCGAGGCGATTCCTTTTATCATATTTATCTCTATCAGCTCATCTGTCTTAAGCTTTAAACTTCGTAGCTATAGTAAATTAAATGAGAAAATTCATTCTGTATTCACGCACGGGTTTAACCTCCGGTTTCAACACGGATCTCCGAGAAGCCGGCAGACTGGACATTGTTTACCAGTGCGCGCTCAATTCTTTGTTCACCTCGCACGCAATACGCGGGGACACGGAATTCCACGCATTTCTGTACGGTAGACCGAAGCCACCGATACACCTAAAAGTGGACGGGGGTTCGCTATTTGACGTTAGAACAGACGAAGCCAGCTGGAGGGAACTACTGAACAGAATACTGATGGGCGGCAGCAACGAAGGCGTCACTATGAGCAGCGAGGGGATAGAAAGATACGCGGCCGACTTGGATGAAACGTACGTACTCAGTGAAAAGGGCGAACCAATCGACGGCGTCAGATTTGATTCTCCTTCTTTCTTTCTCGGTGACAATGTAGGACTACCCAAGAAATTTGAGGGTCTCCTGCTGAGGAAGGGCGCAAAGCTCTTATCACTGGGAAAGAAGAGATACCTCGCTTCCCAGTGTATAGCTATTCTTAACTATCGTCTTGACGGGCAGATTTCGGAACAGCACTAAGAGTTTAATGTCTCGCTGAAACGCTGGCCCTTGTTCCTTGGGTCGAGTATAAGTATGTACTTAGTTATTTCACCCTTGGTCATCGGCCTGTACGACTTTATTGTGACTTCGGGACCCCCCAAAAGTCCTCTCAATAAGTCCTTCCTCCACATCTTGTAAAAGTTAACTTTCACAGAGCCGTCCTCCAGACTCATTTCCGGGTTCATCTGGTCCGTGTTGTAGTAATCAACGTGTACGAATCTGTTTACAGCCCGCGAGTACGTAATGTTAGCCATGTGATCGACATCAAGACCTCGTACGCTCTCAGTACCGACTTTTCCGGTGGCCGGGTCTATAATCTTGGCTTTTCTACTGAAAATCCATTGCCACCAACGAGGTTTATAGACGACCTCGAAATTGTAAAGACGCTTAGCTCCATCCTCTTCTAGAGGTCTGGCGTATAAGCGTACGTTGTAAACTGGCATCCCGTTATCGTCGTATTTCTGATTACCCACTTCATCCTTAGCAGATACCCTGTAGATGAAACGTCCGTCCGGGGCTCTAGCCAGCATCCTTCCCTCCTTACTAACAAACACATGATGACCGTATCTGTCCAACACCGGAACCATCCTCTGGTGTCTTATCGGTAAGTATTTACTGTTGATATCTGGTCCCAAGGCTGCAGGGAAGTTTACTGCGCTTTCTTCCTGTATGTTTAAATTGTAGTTCTCCCTCATCTGCCCCTCTTCGGCCACTACCTGTGCCTGAGGCGCCTCTGTAGCCGCTTCTAACTGCTCCGCTATCGCGTTGCTCTGTATATCCCCTATACTGCCGCCAATCTGCCTGCCTATCTGACCCTCAAAGCCTTCGGCACGACCGACACCACCAGGCCCATTGCCCAAGTCCATCCCCCTGCCGAATCTCTTAGACATCGAAGAAACATATGGATTGTTCCCCACATTACTGAATCTGGGGCCTCCGGAAAAATCAGGACCGTTAAGATTGAAATAAGCCGACTTCGCTGACTGATAACTATTAGGAAATAATTTACTCTGAAGGCTTTTTCCGCCCTTTCTGCTTAATTTATAAAGTTCTTTTCCGCCCACTTTGCTAGCTTTGTAAAATTCCTTCCCGCCGATTTTACTAGCCTTGTAAAGAATCTCGCCACCACTCCTCATGCCCCTAGAAAGCACTCTCTCTAAGGTTACCATCCTCCCTTTCTTTTTTCTTGCCATATTTACTACTTTATTATGATAAAAGCTTATTTAAATACTTTTCTATACGCCGAAAAACATGCTTTCATGTCGCGTTTGATTGCAGTCAGCGGTAAGTTGCGCTCGCTCTCGTATAAAACACTGTGATTCAATCTAGAGAAATCGATCTGCTTTGCTCATGCATAAACTGCTGCAAATAGAATTTACTTCCAGTTCCCTTTCCCGTAAGGCCGCTTCCTTTCCATCCGACGAAGGAATGAACACCGACAATCGCGCCCGTTGTCGCTCCTATCCTGCGGTTTATATAAATCACTCCTGCTTGTATGCTCTTAAGGAACTCTTTTATCTCACTCCTCTTTTTTGTGTACAGCCCTGCCGTGAGCCCGTATTCCACATCGTTTGCCTTTTTCATGACGTCTGAAAAGCGTTTGTAAGAGTCGACTGACAGGAATGGTACGAAGAGTTCCTTGTGGAAAAGCACGTTAGTTTCGGGCACGACAGCAACTGCGGGTTCCACGTAAATGCCTTTCAGACCGATTTCCACTTGTTTCCCGCCGTATACCACCTTGCCGCTCTTGCTCGCCTCGTCAACGGCTTCTTTGTAAGTTTTTAGGGCCCCATCTCCTATAAGCGGACCTATGAAATTACCCTTCTTGAGCGGATCGCCAATTTTCATGTGCTTAAGTTTTTCAATCAGTTTCTTAAGAAATTCATCTTTCACGGCTTCGTGCACGAAAACTCTCGAACATGCACTGCACTTCTGGCCCGCAAAACCAAAAGCAGAACTCGCTATGCCATCGACCGCAGTGTCCAGATCTGCATACTTAGAGACTATCGCGGGATTTTTACCGCCCATCTCCACTATGAACACTTTATTTAAGTAAAGTCCCGCGCTCTTCTTTATCATGTCCAAGCCGACGCTTCTCGAGCCGGTAAACACCACGCCGTTTACGCTGGGGTTAATGACCAGCTCGTCGCCTACCTCAGAACCAGAGCCAGTCACATAATTAAATACGCCCGGCGGGATGCCAGCTTCCTTGAAGATTTTTGCTATTTCGTGGCCGGTAAGCATCGTGCTATTGCCAGAGGCGGATGGCTTGAAAATGACCGTGTTGCCCGTTATCATTGCACCGGTGCTCATGCCAACGGATATTGATATAGGAAAATTGAATGGGGCGATAACGCCGAACACGCCGTATGGTAGCAGTCTTATCTCTACAGCTTCCTCAACGCCGGGCGCACCTTGGAAACCTGCACTTACGGCCGACTCGCTTCCTCCGAATCTTTTCTTAAGGGAATAACCCTTGTTTTTTTCTAGTTCATACGAATAGTAACGCAGGAAGTCTATAGCCTCATCGACCTCCCCCACCGACTCATACCTACTCTTTCCATTCTCGATACTTAGTATAGCCGCAACCTTGAATTTTTCCCTGGAAAATATATCTGCGGCATTCCTGAATATCCTAACCCTTTCCTTGTAACCTACAGTCTTCCACGATTCGAACGCCAACGCGGCGGTCTGGATAGCCTGCCTAGCGGTTTCACGGTCGGCTTTCTGAAATTTTCCCAGATAAAGTTTGTCTATCGGCGAAAATTCATCCATCTTTTCCTTAGTAAGCATCTCGTTTCCACCCATAAACAAAGGAAACTCCTTTCCCAACACCGTGCTCTTTACATTTTCTACGGCTTGATCAAACAGGTGATCAAATTCTTCTTCTTTTCCACTTTCTAGAAATTTCTGGAATGTCGACTCGTTTTCAAACTTTTCCATATGGAAGTTAAGCATCTTCTATCTTATATCATTTTTACGTTCTGAGAATGCATAGAAAAAGACATTGACCAGTTCTTCTACAGTCCGTATGGTAGTGCCTTCATGGTCAAGGTGAGGATTCACCTCCACTATTTCAAGAGAAACAACTGTATCTGACTCACCTAATAATTTCATAATCCCTAGCATTTCAGTTTTAGTGAAGCCACCCGCAACCGGCGTAGCGGTCCCGGGTGCGAACTTGGGATCCATAACATCTATATCCAGACTAACATGCACTTTCCTGTCCCCCTTCTTGCAAACGGAGATAAAATGCTTTACATAACGCTCTAAACCGGATTTTCGGGCTTGTTTTACACTAATCAGTTTTACTTCAGAGTCTTTGAGCAGGATTTTCTCTTCAGGATCGAGATCGCGGACGCCGAGAATCGATATTAAATGTGGATTCACTCGCCCAATCGTGAGCCCGTGCAGATGATACTCGCCTGCGAGGATGGCGAGTCCCATCCCGTGAACGTTGCCACTTGGAGAGATAACAGGGGTATTGAAATCGCCATGCGCATCTAAGTAAAGCACCCCGATTTTTTTGTTTGCTTTAGCTAGTTGGCCCAATGTTCCCATAGAGATAGAATGATCACCTCCGAAGACTAAAAGAAAATCTCCTTCATTCACACTGCTACCAACAATTTTAAGGACTTTCTTTGTGTTTGTTATTATTGATCCTAAATGCTTGGCGTTCTTGATTATCCTTTCGTTCTTTCGTATCTTAAATTTTATGTCGCCCAAGTCCTTAAAGTCGATGCCGTATTTCTTTAGCACTTCGATTATGCCAGCTTGTCGCAGTTTTGCAGGTGCGTCTCCCGTGCCAGACATCTTGGCGCCAAGTTCCGCGGCTATGCCGAGAACTACCACTCTATTCTTCATAGACTACAGATTACTTCACAAAATAAAACCGTACTAATAGCAGCAAAGTTTAATAATTGAGATATTTACAGCAGTGTTGCAGATGCAGTAAAGCACAAATTTAAAGTATTTTAGTATCAGGAAACTGAATAATGGTATGGCGTTGCACATTCTGAACAGACCATTCGTACAACACACACTCACGATATTAAGATCAAAGAAAACCGATCAGATAACCTTCAGAAAAGGAATGGTCCGGCTCGGAAGAATACTCGGTTACGAGATTGCGGACATATTCGACAGTTCCGATATTTTAGTTGATACCCCTGTGGCCAAAGCGAAGGGCTTAGTAATAAACGACATTGATAACATCGTCATAATAAACGTGATGAGGGCGGCGACTCCCCTTGTAGAAGGCTTGCTGAAGGCTTTTCCAAATGCAAGACAAGGAGTAGTGGTTGCAAAAAGGGACGAGGCGGATAATTTAAAATCACCGGACGCTATGACTGTTAATGTTTATTATTCGAAGATACCAGAACTCAATAAAAAAGATACGCTAATAATAGCGGATCCAATGTTGGCTACCGCCGCCACCATGCTAAAAGTCTTGGATCTCGTAAATGGACAACCAAAGAGGGTGTGCATAGCGGCAGCAATAGCTAGTAAGTACGGCATTAAAAGAGTATCAGACAAAAGACCCGACATCGAGATATTTACAGCCGCAGTTGATGATACACTAAATGAAAAAGGTTACATAGTGCCGGGTCTAGGCGATGCTGGAGACAGAGCTTTTGGTTAACTCTCAACAATTATAGAGCGCCGTATAAGTTATCCTTATCTATCGACAAGCTTCTATGCATTTTGTTATGGATCTAGATGCGTATCTAATCGAGACGGATTTGAACGGTAAGGATTGCAGCAATTTCGTAAAGAAATTGGGGAAGAACCGGGTTGTAACAAGCGAATAGCGCACGAAAATGGTTTTATCCCTTTTGGTAACCATATACACGGCAACAGGAACATCAATTTTATATTTGGTAATACCCGCTGGCAAAAGGAAGTCATTCGAAGGGACACCTAGATCTATATACAAGTCTTGAAGTAGCAAGAACTGTTGCAATCTAAGCGTGCAGAAACCCAATGGTAAACGTACGTTACAGAATATCAAAACTTTCAGTGTCGGAAGAGCTGCTAAACAGCACCGTTATGTTTACATGCCTTGATTCTCTATTGCCCAATAAGGCCGCCTTCGAGGAGGGCACGCCAAACAATCTACTGTGGGGCGTGAAGAATCGACTTTACAAAGCGGCATACACACTCGTATGGTTAGGGGCGGATTAAAATCTCCTACGTAATTTTAAGCGCATAACTATAATAAATGACTATCGCTTTGAATAAGATCGACCTAATAAGAAACAAATGGCAGGGTCGTGGTCCACAGGTAAAGAGCTAGAAGGCTGCCTACGAAAACAAAAAACCACAGGAAAACCATAACAAGATGTCTATTGAAAGTTACTTTTTTCTTGCTTGGAGACGTTAGGTGCTCTACGATTTCCGAGGCGGGATAAGAAAGTACGCCGGCCAGTCCGAAGAACACATACATGACAAACATCACCGACGAAGAAACAGTGTAAGTCGAACTTAAAAACGCCGCCAATCCGTAGTAGACTGATATAACACCACCAATAAGGGCCAAGAAGCTTACGTGCTCAAGATAGCTGGCATTCTCACGGTATGCGGCAAGACCGGCCATTATTAAAACGAGCGGGAATAGTGCATTGACAGCGTAAAATCCAATGCCGTAGTAAGTGGGGGATGAATAAGCCATTTGACTATAAATGTCGGTACCCAATAAGTATAAACCTAAAACGATCAATGGCAGAGATATAGAATTCAGCTCATCGAGTATCTTGTGCGTTGTTTCTGCCCTGTAATGAAGGTAAAGCTTTGATAGTGTATAAACTATCAGTATACCGACTATCCCTACGAACAGAAGCTGCGATGTGTAAACCGTTACCGGAAACATTAAAAGTTTAATCTATCTCCATATTTAAGCGCTTTCCTTTTTAGATCAAACCATTTAGATTAGCACGGACTCAAATATCAGTCCATCTGCTCCTTTTTATTGCTGCGAACAGAAGTACAATGGTAAAGGCCAGCAGAACCGCCCAGGCAATAATGACCGAAGAATAAGACAGCGATACAAATCCCGTGATGTTCTGGATTATCTCAGCGGCATACGTCGTTGGTGAGATAAATGCTATGTAACGATATGGAAGCGGTATGTAAGTCAGCGGATAGTACACCGGAGGGAGGGTTGAGAGGAGGAGAGACAGCATTCCACTAAATGCCCAGCTCTGTATAACGTCTGATGTGAAGGTGGACAAAAAGAATCCTAGGGATAGTGAAACCACAAAGATCATAATCAAGACGGCGGTTATCACCAATGCAGCCAAAATCCCAAGATTGAGAAACAAGACCGCAAGGACGGATAGTATGATTAATGACGGCAAAGCGTACATTATCTCGGACAGCGCCATCCCGATCATGTAAGTAAATGCACTGGTGGGCGAACTCACTACCATATCCTGTAGTTTTAAATCGTTTTTTAGGTGTGATAGATCTCCCTGTAGCCCTATCCCGTTCGATACCATAGTCATTATAAAGGCGCCCTCTATAGCCACACCGATAAGAGCACCGTGACTTACGAAGCTTATTACTATAAGGAACGAAAGTGGGGTAAGCAACAAGTTTATTAGCACTACGGGGAAGTTCCTCATTGCGTACACGGCGTTCACAAGCACTGAAGCCAGTACTTCACTTAGTATATTCCTCTTCATACCCCTCTCCCGTTATTGGTTTCTTAACCAAATAATAAAAGATATCATCGAGTGATACGGGATTGATTGAAAATTTCACTCCCGCTCTAACTAGTTTTATCGCCGCTTTACTGGCAACCTTTTCCGAAACCAAAAGCTGTACATTTCCGTCCTTGCCCACTGTAATCTTATTACCCAGATATTTCAATTGCATGTAAGCGGCTTCCTTGTCGAAAACGGTTATACTGTATGACTTGCCCATACTTCGGCGCAATTTTGCAAGCGTACCGAGTGCCAGAAGTTTTCCGCCATCAAGCAGACCTATATTGTCGGCGAGCGCCTCTGCTTCTTCTAGATAATGTGTAGTAAGGAATATGAAATGATCTTTTTTAAACTCTGAAAGTATTTTCCACACGTCCCTTCTCGAGATCGGATCCAAACCGGTTGTAGGTTCGTCTAAGAAGAGTATCTTTGCATCGCTGGCTACAATGGTTGCCACGGCTACTTTTCTCCTTAAGCCACCAGAAAGTTTCATGTTAAGTCTGTCCGCCTCTTTCTCGATGCCAAACAGTTTAAGCGTTTCCATGGCCTTTTTCTTCGCCTCTGAATAACCAAAACCTCGCCACAGGAGATAAGTCATGATACTCTGCTTTGGCGTCATCCACGGCACTGGCCTTGCTTCCTGGGGTGTAACCGCTATGAGTTCTCTTACCTGCCGTGCCTGTTTTATTACGTCCAGATCATCTATCTTGGCTGTCCCTTTTGTCGGCATCAGCTCTGTTGAAAGTATGCGGATTAATGTAGTCTTACCCGCGCCATTACGTCCTATCAGCGCGAAGATACCATTAGAATTTATAGACACGTTTAAATTGCTGAGTGCAGAATGCTTATTATTATAGGTCTTTGAAAGATTTTTACATATTATCTCTACCATGACTTATTTTTGCTTTTATAAGTATAAAACCTATTTTACCAAACGCGTCCAGTTTCGGATCTTTGCAGGTTCATTTCGAATTCAGATTGACGTTATATAAAACCCTTGGCGGTAGACATGTTAGTGTTCGAAATCTGGCGTCGAAGTCTTATATAATGCCCTTATCACGGTGGCGGAAAGAACGGTATTATAGATACTTGTAGTGTCAAACGTACAGCCCGTGCATTGATCGCCCCAGAGAGCGTATGTTCCAATTGAAAATGATTGGACAGTAGAGCCAGAGATACCAGAAACTTGGCCAGACCCGATTTCTGTGCCATCGACGTACAGAATTTGATTTGAACCACTATTAGTATTTTAGAAGAATCAATCAGCTTTATAACAAGAGATGCTAAACTGCCAAATAACACCAGAAAAACATTGCGGATGTAATATCTATAATAACCACAGGAAATCCTATTTTTGAGTAATCCACTCACAGTACACGTGATGTCTCATTATTCTTAACGAACACCTGAGACAACAAAAAACAAACGTAAAAAGATATTCGCTTTAAGGCGACTGATAGTCGCTGGTATATATCATACTTCCGAAGTTGTGCCCATTTCCACTGAAATCCTTTCCTGTGCTGTTCAAAGGCCACCACATCAATAGCGATAAACCGGACAACGGACCAGAGCCGATCCCTGCCGCATAAAGTTCAGACGCATCGGCTGCAGAAAAAACGGCATTGTAGATCTGAACATCGCTTTCAAGACCTATCATACCGGGTTCATTGACATCTCCTACATAAAGGTTTGAAGTCGAATTTATACCATATGAAACGCCACCATGCGTAACATTCACCCCATCAATAAATAAAGTATACAAAGTGGAACTACCAGACGCCTGCAGAGACAGAATTAAATTATTCCATTTAGATGTTGTCACCGCAGTATTCGGGGATATATCGTGATGCGAGCCCGGGTCAAAAAAGGGTCTAAAGTCCCACAGCCAACCCAATCGTAATTCACAACAGTCTATAGGATTACCGCTACCAAAAAACCATTCATCGTTACCGTATGCAATTGCACTATTGTTCTGCGAGCTTAAGACCCACGAAGAAAAAGTAAGGGCTGTAGTCACACCATAACCACTACTCGTATTGGCATAATTGTTGCCATTGAAACTAGCCACGAATGCCGGAACCGCTACAGATGCGGAACTTCCTGAGAGCGTGCCGGTTGAAAAGTATGGGCCCGGGAATGTCTGCCCTATCTCGGTGTATTCAAACGAAGACGCTATAGAGTAGCTGCTTCCT
>JAJYWD010000010.1 GCA_021791655.1 Nanobdellota archaeon
ATGCCTAGTGAATATAATACGGCAGCGACTATGACTATGATGAGTATGGCCCAGCCATACGTCATCATGTACTCGAGGGCGGACTGGGAATGTTTGGAGTTAATCAGTAGAAATTTTCTGTCTGTAATATATATGGAGGACCCCGGCTTCATGCCATCACTATGGCATATCCAGATTTAAAGGCTTCTCTTTTCCGTCGTGAGCGGATTGTGGTCCGCGGCTGCCCGCCGTACAAGAAATCAATGGAGAGCAAGTTATAGTTTGCTGGTTAAGTTCTGAGTAAATTGCTCTGCATAAATCCTAGTAGATGATTGTTATGGATTGCTATAAAGTCAATCAAAAATGTGACCATGTAGATACGGATTTTGGCCTATTAGTAATCGTACGCTGAAAGCCTCGGCTTTTGACCTTGGCTCTTACACGCCGATTCTATCAACGGGGTATTCTTCCCCCGGCCTTAACGATGCCTCTTTTTACGGAGGGCTTCAAGCTTAGATGCATTCAGCTCTTATCCCTTGGCGCGTGGCTACGCGGCGTGCCTTGTCAGACAACCGCTAACTAGAGGCGCCGACTCGCTGTTCCTTTCGTACTAGTCGAATCTTCCATTCAAGCATCGAACACCCCCACTAGTTAACTTCCGGCCTGCCTCGCGGCGGCCTAAACTCGGCTCACGGTCCCCTTTAACCAGTGGACACCTGTACCCTTGGCTGCCTATGCACAACCAGGATGGGGAGAGCTAAAGACTGTGGAGCAAGCTGCGAAGTCAATATGAACTATCATCCGCAACAACTCTCTTACGCCCAGGGTAGCTTTTCTGTCATACGGAGGAATCAAAAAGATGCACATCCGTGTTCGCTATGCCAGGCTTTCGCCTCTGCGCGCCTCGCGTTGTAGCGCACAGTCAAGCCATCTTTTGCCATTGTACTTAACAGTGGATTTCTATGCCACCTAAGATGACCTTTGGACTCCCATGTTATTTTTTAGTGGGATTGCCACCCCAGCAAAACTGCCCGTCTCCTGCTGTTCCGTTTTGGTAAGCGGTATAAAACAACAAAGATAGTGTTACACTTTCGACTATCCTGTCGCCGAAACGACAGGCTTAGCGTCTCCTACCTACTCTATGTTCGTCATTTTATAACCGCAACAAGAGATTGCAGTAAAGTTCCTGGGGTCTTTTTGACCCAGTGGAGGTCCCTGGCCTTTGCACCAGGACGGTTTTTCGCGGGTTTCCAAGCAGGGACAGTGGGAATCTCATTACATCGTTCGCAAGCCAACAATCAATTGGCAATGTATTATGCTTGCTTAAGAAGGTCACAGTTACCTCCGCCGCTAATAGGTCCTTATACCCGTTGGAACAGATTTTCGGATACCTATGCTGGGCAGATGTCGCCGACTGTACAAAAGATTGCTCTCTAGCAGTCAGCTATGCTTTTAGTAAACAGTTAGACTCCCTTAGTCACTGCGCCTCGATTCAGCTTTTAAGACCGAATCGGGGATCCCTTCTCGCTAACTTACGGGACTAATTTGCCGATTTCCCTTGCTCGGTTTTAACCCCTCGCCTTAGCCTTCTCAGCCAGTGCACCTGTGCCAGTTTTCGGTACGGACACCCCTGTTCATGACTAACCCCTTTTCATGGAGACAGGGAATCTATCAAAACATTGCTGCCCGGCATGGACTTCCGCGTCTTCTCGACATTACGTCTCTCGAACACGACGTCCACACCGACGATCTGACAGGACCGCTTGACATATCCCTATCTGTAGAGCTAGGTAAAACAGTTGTGGTGCTGTGATATTAAACAGCTTCCCATTTGCCCGGCACCTTTCGACGCCAGACTTAGGACCGACTAACCCTTGTAAGATGAGCTTAAAACAAGGAACCCTTGCACTTACGGCGGATGGGATTCTCACCCATTTATTTGCTACTCTCGGCAGGATTCTCAATGCACGTCGATCCATCTCCCCTCACGAGAAGACTTCTAGTCGACAAGCACGCCCCTCTACCACTGCATTTCTGCAGTCGTGAGTATCGGCAGTCCGCTTAGCCCCGTCCATTTTCGAGTCATCGCATCTAGGTTGGTAAGTTATAACACACTTTTTAAAGGATGGCCACTTCTGAGCCTACCTCCCAACTGTTTTAGAAGCGATTTCTCTTTTCTGCACTTAGCGAACATTTAAGGGCCTTAACTCACGGCCAGGTTTTTTCCTTCTTGGTGTACGACTTTACGCTATACACCCAACTAGCACCCTATAGTTTAAAGATATTCTGAGTTTGAAGGTGCGGCGAAACCTTTCGGTTCCTGCCCGCATTATCAGTCTCTTTACCCTCTTCAAACCAAGATGCAAGCTATCCTGTGGGATATTTCGAGGGGAACCAGCTATCGCCGTGTACGATTGGTTTTTCGCCCCTATACGCATGTCAACAGATGAGATAGTTCCCAACCTGATCGGGCCTCGATGAAGAGTAATCCTCACTTCGCCCTGCACACGTATAGATCACACGGCTTCGGGTCTTGCACACGCGACTAACGGCAGTTTCCTACCGGTACCCCGAAGGGTACTCGCTTTCGCTACGGCTCCCTTTTGGTTAGCCTCGCCGCGTACGCAAACTCCCTGCCCCTTTATGCTAAAAGGATGTTGCAACACTTGACCTTACTTACTTTTTCATAAGGTCACGACGCGCCGCAACAACTATGACTATTAGATTTCAGGCTCTTTTTACCCTCTCGTCGAGAGTGCTTTTCAACTTTCGCTCACGCTACTATACTCTATCGGTTTCGGGATGTATTTAGGGTTGGATGTTTTTGCCACCCGTCTTCACAGAAGAGTCTCGACCTCTGCTACTCTGTGTGATGATAATGCATCAGCAGCCTACGAGACTGTCACTCTCTATGGTGCGACATTCCAGTCGACTTTAACCGCCCTTGCACTACCATTGACCACTCCACATCTTTCCATTTCTGGAAATTCAGATCGCCCTGCTCCCTTTTCGTTCGCCACTACTGGGGGAATCTCTATTGATTTCTTTTCCTACAGGTACTAAAATGTTTTAGTTCCCTGCGTACCCTTTCACGCCATAAAGACGTGAATACGTGCATACGCACGTGCAACACGCATTCAGAAACGACGCGATCAACAGCCGTCTGCGCTTACCGCGCCATTATCGCAACTTGCTGCGTCCTTCGTCGGCTCCCGAACCTAGTCATCCATCTAATAGCCTTGATTTCCGCATCTACATGGTCACATTGAATGTGATTTCACATCCTCAACGCTTGCTTCTTTATGATTCATATAAAGAAGTGCATATGATTGACTACTATCTTTGGAACGTTTGTATTTATAAAGGTTACCACGACAAATCCACCGGCTATCCATTAAAATGCGGTTATGGCGCTTTTTAAGTCGCGTACGGGCATTATTAACCTTTAAATACTTAGAAGTACCATTAAATATTTATATTACAGAAGGATAGTAAATAATTATAAATATGAGACGAGGAGAAGCGATGTCGGTAAGAGAAGAGAATAACGATAATCCGGATGAAGATTACGAGCTAGAGAGAGACGGGTCTCTGTTTGAAGAGGGGCTCAATGAAGATTGAAAAGGAAAGAAAAGATAGGGTTACCAAATAAAATAGTCACCAGTGTTCCTATCAGTATTCCAGGCACAAAAGGAAGTCCTATCTTTATCAACACTTTCTTAATGCCGGAGGCCTTAAGCTTCGTTATGTCGTCCTTTAATAGGCCTATGTTCCTACGTTCTATCACAGTTTTGCTGTCCTTGATAACCGTATCATCAGCCAGCCAGTCCCCCTCGGTAAGTTTCCCCACGGGTATTTCCACGAACATTAGACTGGATGCTATTATGGCTATGTATCTCAAAGCGGCTAACAGGAACACGGCAAAACCCAGTAGATAGGATATCGGCGGGGTCACCAGTAGTATGGAAAGGGAGATAGCTATGCCAGCTCCGATCACTATACCTATGTCGTAGAGGTGCAGGAATTTCCGCAGTTTCCTGAACTTTACGACTCCGAAAATTAGAGTGCTGAGAAGCCCGTAAAGGCCGCCGAATATGAGCACGTTTATGAACAGACTGATGAATGACAGGTTGGAGTACAAGTCAATTGAGGAAAACAGAAAAGAAAGGCCGAGCATCAGCTTTACATCGCCGCCTCCCCACTGCCCCAGCATGTACATCAGATAGGCAAACCCAAAGAGCACAAGAGTGGACAGTGGTACAAAAAGCAGAACGGAAAGCGATCGCTCTGCTACAGCCAACAAAAGCACCAACAGCAGACCGCCGAATATAACGGTGTAGCTTATAGAGTCTGGCACTTCCCTGGTTTTTACGTCGAATACCGACGCCAACAAAAGGGCACCGCAGTAAAATACGAATATAAACGGCAATAAATAAGATACCATATGCTTCACCTAATAGGTACCGGTTTATATTATTTAAATGATATGCCGATACGGGCTTTGGATGCTCTCGGCGCCTCAAGCGAAGTATTTCTGGAATCGTACACTAACCTCATAGACACCGGTTACAAAAGCGAATTAGAGGAGAAGATAATGAATAAGATAAAAACAATCGGAAGGGAGGATGTAGAGAGTGCATTCCTTGTAGAGAAAGCTAGATCTGCGGATATCGCGCTGCTAGTACCGGGCGACCCACTTGCAGCTACTACGCACATGGCCCTCATATCCCAGTGCATTAAGGAAAACGTACAATACCGGATAATACACGCATCCAGCATATTCTCCGCGGTGGGCGAAACAGGCCTCTCCATGTATAAATTCGGCGGCGCGAGCAGCATACCAATCTATTACGAAAATTTCCATCCGGACAGCTTCATGGACGTCATAAAAGCAAACAGAGAAATCGGCTTGCACTCGCTAGTGTTATTAGAAGCCAAAAGCGAGGAGGAATTCGTAAAGACCGGTGACGCGTTGGAGATCATAAACAACGCAGCCGTTAAGAGGGGCATGGAACCCGTGAAGCCAGCCGAGGTCGTGGTTGTGTCCAGACTCGGGAGCGAAACGCAAGTTATAGCTACGCTAGACGAGCTAAGTACAGAGCCGCTACCTCCGACCGCGTTGATAATACCTGGAAACCTGAGCCGGATAGAGAACGAATTCCTGCAGGAACTAAGGCGGCGGCAAAGCGAAAGGCCTAGTGTCTAGCACCACTTAAAGTTTAAATCTTTTGCGCAGGTTAACTTAATCATGGATTCTTCTGTACCTACTAAGGGGCTACACAACAAGTGGGGAGCACTAAACGAATTCAGACTGAATAATGGGGAGACTATAAAGTATTATTCTCTGCTAGAACTCGAACGCAGAGGACTGGGTAAAATTTCGGCGCTACCGTTCTCAATCCGCGTGGTACTGGAATCGCTCCTTAGGAACTCAGATGACATAATAATCGGGGAGGATGACGTAGCCAGTCTTTCTAACTGGGACGCCAAAAACCCCACGGATAAGGACATCCCGTTTAAGGTCTCGAGGATACTCATGCAGGATTTTACGGGCGTACCGGCGGTCGTAGATTTGGCCACTATACGGGACTTCGTTGTGAAGCACGGCAGAGCACCTGGTACTGTGCAACCGGTGATACCGACGGATCTTATAATAGATCATTCTGTCCAGGTAGACGCTTTCAACAATGTAAACGCTCTGGAAATAAACCAGAGGAAGGAAATGGAAAGGAACAGGGAGCGATACGAACTGTTGAAATGGGCAAGTGCCTCGTTCAATAAATTCAGGGTCTTTCCTCCATCGACCGGCATATGCCACGAGGTGAATTTAGAATATCTTGCAACGTGCGTCTCAGTGAAAGAGACGAGCAAAGGCAGATTGGCTTTCCCGGATACACTGGTGGGCACCGATTCGCACACTACCATGATAAACGGACTGGGCGTAGTGGGCTTCGGTGTTGGTGGAATAGAAGCGGAAGCTGCACTATTGGACCAGCCGGTTTCTTTTAATACACCGAAGGTTCTGGGCGTGCACCTGCACGGCAGGCTTAACACCGGCATAACCGCCACCGATTTCGCACTTACGCTCACAAGGATGTTACGAGAGAAGGGTGTTGTAAACTGGTTCGTAGAGTTCTTCGGCGATGGAGTAAAACGGCTGTCACTTCCGGACAGAGCGACCCTTTCCAATATGTGTCCCGAGTACGGTGCGACCATAGCATTATTCCCGGTGGACGCAGAGACACTTAACTACCTAAAACTAACCGGCAGAAGCGACATACAGGTAGAGCTCATAGAAAAATACTACAAAGCGCAGGAAATGTTCGATATAGATTACAACAAAGTTTCGTACAGCGACATTTTGGAGGTTGACCTGGGATCCGTAGTGCCTAGCGTGTCAGGACCGAGTCAGCCAAAGCAGCAGATACCGTTAAGCCACATAAGAGAAAACTTTATAGCTACGTTCCTCAAATCAGATGCGACGCAAAAAGCGGACGAAAAAATAGCGCCTTCCGATTACACACGATGGACATCGGAGAGCACAAGACCGGAAAACGGGCAGATAAAGCACGACTCCGCACACGAAAACATAAAATCTGTACAGATAACATACGACGAGGGTTACACAACGACCATATCCGATGGGGATGTAGTGGTTTCCTCCATAACTAGCTGCACGAACACTAGCAACCCGTCAGTAATGATAGGCGCCGGCCTGCTCGCGAAGAAAGCGCTGGAAAGTGGTTTAAAGGTAGATACCAGAAAAGTGAAAACCAGCTTGGGCCCGGGATCCAGAGTAGTTACACGATACCTCGAGAAGGCAAATCTGATAGAACCTCTCGCTAAGCTGGGCTTCTCGCTGGTCGCTTACGGTTGTATAACGTGCATAGGAAACTCTGGCCCCCTCATATCGCCTCAGAGCACCGTGATAAATGCGGACAAGATAGCTGTTGCAAGCGTGCTCTCCGGGAATAGAAATTACGAGGCGAGGATACACAATGATGTTAGAGCAAATTACCTCATGTCCCCACCGCTGCTGGTAGCGTTTGCGATAGCCGGCACCGTGCTAAAGGACCTCACCAAAGACCCGCTCGGCAAAGGGAAGAACGGAAAGGACGTCTACCTGAAGGACATATGGCCATCGCAAGAGGAGATAAAAAAGTTAATAGACGACTCGGTTAACACCGACATCTTCAAAGAGGAGTATGGAGATAATATATTCAAAGTAAACAAATACTGGAACTCAATAAAATTGCCGGGCGGCGAGACGTACGCTTGGAGAAGCGGAAGCTCTTACGTGAGGAGGCCCACTTTCTTTGAGTCTCTAGACCCCGTAAATATTGCGGAAATACGCCCCATAAAAGACGCGAGAGTTCTGGCAGTCTTCGGAGATTCCATTTCAACGGACCACATCTCTCCCGCCGGAGCGATACCGATCGATTCGCCGGCAGGTATATACCTAAAAACACTTGGAGTGAAACCCATTGACTTCAATACCTATGGGTCACGCAGAGGAAACCACGAAGTAATGATGCGCGGAACGTTTGCTAATACCCGCATAAAGAACCTGATGCTGAATGGAACGGAAGGTGGGCTGACATACCATTATCCAGACAAGAAGAGGACGACTATATTCGACGCTGCAATGCAGTACAAGAAAGAGGGCGTCCCGCTGGTTGTGCTAGGCGGACTTGAGTACGGCTCCGGTAGTTCGCGGGACTGGGCTGCGAAGGGACCTATGCTGTTGGGCGTGAAAGCAGTAATCGCAAAGAGCTTTGAAAGGATACACCGCAGTAACTTGATCGGGATGGGCATAATTCCGCTTCAATTCGAAAGCGATCAAGATACAAAGAGCTTGGAAATAGATTATACGCAACAGATTTCGATAGAGCTTCCTGCGGACCTTAAGCCGAAACAAAGGGTGAAGGTGTCATACAGAAAATTAGACGGAACCGCAGCCGAAACTTATGTGACATCCAGAATAGACTCCGAAATAGAGGGGGAGTACTACAAAAGCGGAGGAGTACTAAACTACGTTATAAAGAAGATGTTTAGGGAGACAAGATAAAACTTATGGATTTCAGGAAGCTTCATTTTAGCGATGCGCCTAACATGGTGGTGGAACCGCCGGGCCCGAAGGCGAAAGAGATCCTTGCCGAGCAAGCAGAAATTGAGGGAAACGCTGTTTACTATCCAAAGGTCCTACCATTCGTACCGGAGGAAGGGCTCGGAGCTACGATCCGCGACGTTGACGGCAATACTTACATAGATTTTTCTTCCGGCGTGTCGGTATTGAATTTCGGCCACGCTAATCCTTACATACTCAAAAGCGCGATCGGGCAGCTCAAGAAACTGTCGCACACGCTTGATTTTCCCACCGCAGCGAGAAACGACTTGGTCAAGAGACTCATAAGAATAGCCCCCGGCAACCTTAGGGGCAACGCTAAAGTGATCTTCGGAGGGCCAACAGGATCAGACGCCGTGGAAGCGGCCATAAAATTAGCAAAGTTCAACACAAAAAGACTGTCAGTATTGGCTTTCACGGGGTCGTACCACGGACAGACGAACATGGCACTCTCTGTAACAGCGGAAAAGAAATACAGAGAGCACTATTCCCCGCTCGGACCAGAAGTGCACTTTCTGCCGTATCCGAACACGTACAGGAACCAATTCGGCGAGGACGATCCTAAGAGGTGCTCGGAACTGTGCATAAACGCATTGGAAAACGCAATAGAAAGCCCGGACTCTGGAATCCTAACTCCCGCGGCGATCATTGTGGAACCCATCCAGGGCGAGGGTGGAATAATAATTCCACCCGACGGTTTCCTGAAGGGGGTGGAGAGGATTGCGAGGAAGAACGGCGTGACACTTATAATTGATGAGATACAGGCTGGGCTCGGAAGAACGGGAAAATGGTTCGCGTCCGAGCACTATGGCGTGAATCCAGACGTGATCACCATGGCAAAATCCATCGGAGGCGTAGGTCTCCCGCTCTCGGGTATAATGTACAGAAAGAAGCTTGACACATGGCCTCCCGGCGCACATTTGGGGACTTTCCGTGGCGATGTAGTTGCCATGAGTGCAGGCGCCGCAGCGATAGATTTCGCAGAGAAGTACGATCTGCTCGCGCACGTAAGGGATATGGGAGAACACAGCATGAAAATCCTAAATGATATGAAATCCGAAAGGAAATACGTCGGAGATGTAAGAGGCAAGGGCCTGTTCATTGGCGTGGAGATGGTGAAGGACAAAGGGACACGGGTGCCCTGGAAGGAGATTGCCAATAAGATACAATCTGAATGCTTAAAAAGAGGCCTAATCGTTTGGGGAGGCGGCGGCTATGGCAACGTACTTAGGATAATGCCCCCGCTGACAATCACGAAAGAGTTAATGGAAAAGGGTCTACAGATACTGTCAGAAGTAATGAAAGAAACAGAAAAATGATTTTAAGCCGCCCTTAAAGTATCCTGTTGCCTGGCGCAGATGCGCCTTCACTTGCCGTTAAGCCCGGTATCCTGCTTATCTCGCCCACTATCCTGTCTATAATGGGTGCCTTTGGCGCGTCTATGCTTGGCACCTGCGACTGCGTAGTCACATCCAACGGAACCGCCATGACTTCGTTTAGCGTCTTCTCTAGTATACTCAGAGCGTCATTAACATGCGTTTCCTCCGTTATCAGTGCCGGTCTGAACCTTATTCCTTTCTCGCCGGTCTTCAGCGCAAGAAGTCCGTTCCTGAACAATGCAGTCCAATAGTCGTCCCTTACGTTCTGATTAGGGAGGTCAAATGCACACATCAGCCCCCTGCCTCTTGCATTGGTTATCTTATCCGGATGCCTGCTCTGAAGCTCTTCTAGCCCCTTAATAAACACCCGTCCTACTTTAGCTGCGTTGTCTACCAAGTGGTCCTCCTCGATTATCTCCAGGTATTTTGTGGCACGTACCATATCCGTAAGATTTCCGCCCCATGTTGAATCAATCCTGTTCGGCACCCTGAACACGTGGTCGCTTATCTCGTCTATCTTAGGACTGGCCATTATACCGCAAACCTGCATCTTCTTGCCGAATGCCAGTATGTCCGGCTTGAAATCAAAGTGCTGGTGCGCCCACCACTTGCCAGTCATCCCTAGGCCGGTCTGTATCTCATCGACTATGAAAAGAATGTCGTTGTCCGCCGTTAGCTTCCTTACAGCGTGGAAATACTCCTTTCTGAAATGATTGTCGCCGCCCTCCCCTTGTATCGGCTCCATTATGAAGGCTGCCACGTGGTCGCCCTCTTCTGAGATTATCTTTTGCATCTCATCAAGACTCCTTTTCTCCAATTCCTCAACGTTTTTTGTGTTCGCTTCGTTCAGCGGGAAGGTTATTTTAGGGTTCGTCACCCTCGGCCAGTTGAATCTTGGAAAATACTGTATCTTTTTTATGCTTGCAGTATTGGTCAAGGCAAGGGTGTACCCGGAACGTCCATGGAAAGCTTCTTTCAGGTGTATAACCTTCTGTCCGCGCACGTCTTTTATCCCTTTGTTGAAATTCTTCTTGATCTTCCAGTCAAACGCGGTCTTTAGCGCATTCTCGACCGCCAAGGCTCCGCCCTCGATGAAAAAGAAGTACTTCATGTATGACGGCGTTGCCACTCTGGAGAGCGTGTCTACGAATTCGGCCATTTCTACGGTAAGCGTGTCGCTGTTCGTGGGCTTGTTTATGGCCGCACGGGTAATTTTTTTAACAAATTCCGGCTCTAAAAGCTTAGGATGGTTCATCCCTATTGCAGATGAAGAGAAAAACCCGAAGAAATCGAGGAATTTCCGCTCTGCTTTCGAATCGTACAGGTACATGCCCCTGCTCTTTTCGAGATCGAGCACCATGTCATAGACGTCTATGATCATTCTGCTCCCTATTACTTTGTGCACGTCTTTAGGAGAAATCATAGAAACCAACCCTCTCAGTTATATAGGGGCAGAGAAGCTATATATAAGTTCCTCTAATATAAATGGCTTTCGGTTCCAGCACTAAAATTCAATTATTCAGCAAGAGTAATTAACCACTCTTTATGCCTCTCCAGAGGCTCTTGCAGATTATCTTATTTTGGGTATTTCTAATTTTATACCGCGAAGCGACTTCTTTGCTATGGGGATTCCTAATGAAAGCGCCTTAGCAGCCAATGCTCTGTCCTCGGTAAGTATGCAAAATCCATCGCCTTTGGCTGTCTTTATTATAGTGTCATCAACGCTACCGGCGTTTTCGGAAGCCAAAACAAATATATTAAGGCCCTTAAGCCACGTATCTATCCTGTGTTTGCCCGTTTTAGCAAGCTCTTCCACGCAAACGTCAAGCGTGTGCAGAGAATAGGCTTCAGATACGCTGCTGTCTATTGCACTTTTGATATCAAATTCTTTTTGGAAAGCGTAGAGCAGTACGTTGGTATCAAGTAAGAATTTAAGCATAAATCTTCCCAGAACCCGCCAGCACCCAGACATTGTCGAATTTTCTGGATATTATGGCCCGGTCCCCGGAAGTGAACGGCACTACGCCGTTATTAACCGTAATCGTAACCTTATTACCAGTAACGTTTACTACCGTACCTAGGGCTTTACTGGCTAGCACGTTTAGCAACACCGTCTCATTTCGTTGGATCGGCGAACGAAATACTGCCTTTTCTTTATCAGAAAGGGGCTGGTAATCTACCGCTATCTTATCTTTCACAATTGGTGGATTGTCGTCCGAGGTTATCATACTGCCGGCCATATTATCCCTCCCGCCGAGGGCCGGATCCAGCGCGGTCTCTACGCCAATGGTGACTCCACGGCGTACTGATTCTTCCCTTCCGAACTCGCTGTTTATACTCAATATCTTAGTGTGAAGTGGCGACCAACCATTTTTCGCATGTATGCCTGGGTTTATAATAATAGAATCCCCAACCCTCAACTCGCCGGATTTGAGCGCACCACCGATGATCGCCCCGTGCAACTTATTTATATCTGTTCCAGGCCGGTTCACATCAAAACTGCGTACGACAAGCATAGTGGGTTGCCCCTGTTTAGCGACGTCGGCCACCGAGAACTTTCCTATCTCTTGCATAAGCTCCTTGACATTTACGTCGTTTATTGCAAATACCGGGATAACCTTTATATCGACGAACCCGTTTTTGGCTAGGAACTGCTCTATTTCCGCCTTGTTTTGTTTGGCTATTTCCGCCCCGACTATATCGACCTTGGTCTGCGCCACGACTAGATTCTTTACCCCTATTATCTTTATCGCCTCAAGGTGCTCCGCCGTCTGCGCCTGCGGGAACTTCTGATTCGCAGCCACAACGAGGATTGCACCGTCCACCAGCGCGGCGCCGCTTAGCATTATGGTCATGAGAGTCCTATGGCCGGGCGAATCTATTATCGAGACACGAGAAGACGGTGTGGCATCTGAACCACAGTATTCGCACTTGTCTTTCCTGCTGAACTTTCCGCAGGCGTTGCACTTAAATATCACAAAGTGCGCATATCCCAGCCGAATCGTTATGCCGCGCTTTTTCTCCTCGCTATGCCTAAGAGTGGATTCGTTCGTAAGGGCCTTTACCAGAGTAGTCTTTCCGTCTGCGAAGCTCCCAATTACGTCTATTATAAAATCTTCAACCATCTTTCTTCTTAGGGAACGCCTCTTCTAGGTTCTTGCTGCCCTGCTTTGTTATGGCAACGTTTATCTGCGAAGTGAACTGGCTTATAGTATTGCCCGCTACACTTTTCCTTCTCCTCACGCCAGTCTTGTTTCCCACGCCCCACTTCGAGAGTATTTTCTTGAGACCTATGCCGTCTATGTCTTTCCTCATAGGAGTGCCTGTCATGTAACTTCCGCCCGTTATCCTACCGGAATAGCCGTCCAACCCAATAAAGGACAGATCCAACTCCTCGCCAAGCCTCTTTCCTGTAAAGTTTTCCAGTTCCCCCTGTGTCAATACTTTAGAATATGATTTTCCCCCATTTGTATTGTTTATCACCAATTTAACTTCCATAGCTTATGTTCAATTACGTATAGTATTTATATGTTTTCTATCGCGTATGTCGTACCAGCACATAACACGCATTTATATTTGCGCTAACTATAGAGAAACTTAATGGAAATGATGTTCGTAGAGGCGCGATATAAAGACGCGGTCGGCGATGCGCTTCTCGGAAGAATACGCGAAGCCATAAAACCATTCAAGAAGATAAATCTAGTGTCGTCCATACAGTACCTAAACCAGATGAACTGGGTCAGAGAAAACGTAAAGGACAAGGAGTTCGTGATAAAGCAGTCGCGGTACCGCGCAATGTACCCTGGCCAGATACTCGGATGCGACGTATATGCTGCGGATTGCGAGGATTGCGATGCTACCCTATCGTTCACTCAGGGGATTTTTCACGTTTTGGGCATACCGATAAAATTTGGGAAGAGCGTGATAAACGTGGATGTGGAAAGCGAAGAGATAACAGAAATAAGCGGCGAACGCGCTGATACATACAGAAAAAAGATAATGCAAGCGATCGGCATAGCGCTGTCCGCAAAGAGAGTGATGTTCGTAGAATCCACAAAGTCCGGGCAGACCTACGGGGCAAAGCTGTTAAAGGAAGCGTTTAAGCTCAGGGGAGCCGCTGTCTACTCAATACTTTTTGACGAGATAAATTTCAGCAGACTAAACGAACTGCGCGACGTGGACATATTTATAAACACTGCGTGTCAACGGATAGCTATAGACGATATGGAAAAGATAGAGAAACCAATTGTCAACGCTGAAGACCTTGAACCTTATCTTTTGAAATGATATGGGCAAACTCAAGGTCGATATAGAGAGGACGCCGGATTCCCCCATAGAAAACCACAGTGTGGAAATAGTGGAGAGAAAAGGCCTTGGCCACCCGGATTACATGTCTGATTCTATAGCGGAGGAATTTTCCAAGTCGCTAGCAAATTACTATCTTGAGAAGACTGGCAGGGTACTCCACTACAATGTAGACAAGCTTGAGATAATAGGCGGAGCAGCAGAGCCGGAATGGAACGGCGGCAGGATAATCTCTTACCCTTCAGTGTTATTTTCCGGGAGAGCAACAGACAGATACAACGAAGAGAGGATACCCGTCAGGGAAATCGCGATAGAGTCGGCAAAGAGATGGATAAAAAGAAACATAAGATTCTTGGATCCAGATAAAATGAATTACCTTTTCGAAACAAAGAAAGGGGCGGTAAACCTTAGCGATGCGTTCGACAGAAAGACCAGCGTGCCGCGCGCGAACGACACATCGTTTGGAGCTGGGTATGCACCGCTAAGTGAAACCGAAAATCTGGTATTTAGCATAGAAAGGTTCTTGAACTCCCGTGAATTCAAGGATAGCCATCCTTTCAGCGGAGAAGACGTGAAAGTAATGGGGCTCAGACTCGGTAAAAGAATAACGATAACAGTTGCAAATGCAATAATAGACAGGTTCGTGTCCTCCGCAGATGATTACGCGGAAAAGAAGGCCGTCCTAAAGGAAGCGATAAACGGTTACGTTTCTAAGGGCAAAAGTAGCGGTAGGGAAATAAGCACAGCAATAAACGGAATGGATGACACAGCAAGAGGTAAAGACGGTTGCTATCTCACTGTAAGTGGTTCAAGCGTTGAACACGGAGACGATGGCGCCGTAGGTAGAGGTAACCGCGTGAATGGGCTGATAACGCCCGGCAGAGTGATGAGCTTGGAAGCCACTGCCGGTAAGAATCCGATAAACCACGTAGGCAAATTGTACAATGTGCTGGCGTTCAGGATTGCCGATTCGATTTTCAAAAAAACGGGGGAGGAATGCTCCGCTATCGTGCTCGGTAGGATAGGAGAACCTATAAATGAACCGCTTGCCGTATCCATAAAACTTTACAAGGACACGATAAAACGTGAAACAATAGAAGACATAGCAACAAGCGAAGTAAACAAGGTTACAGAGATATCAGACGGCTTTATAAAAGGCGATATAGCGGTCTGCTAAAAAATAAGATATGGAGCCGAAAGGGCCCCATATCAGGGTTGGAGTCTAAGCTTAAAGCCACTATTAAGCGGCATTGCCGCCGCCTGCACTTATGTACTTAGTAAGTGCAAGCAGATCCACTGGCGACGCTGAATTTATAACGCTCTTAATGTGGTTGGGGTCAAGCTTGTTCATTTCCGAGTTGAACGCTGGCATGAAAACTTCCTTGTAAAGATGCGCTTGAAGATCTCTCTTCTTCGACTCGCTAAGACCAGAAACCAATGCCTGGTAGGCTTTCTTGCCAGAATCCATTAGGCTATTTATATCCGCATCCTTGTAGCCGGCTTTCTTGAAACCTGCAGCTGCATTCGGTGCTATCTTTTCAAAGTATCCTTCCAAGCCTTCTATGCTATTATTCTTTATCTTGCTTTCCAGATCGCCTATGAGAAGGCCTATACCGACTATGTTGTTTATGTTTCCCTGATGAGTCGGATCTCCCGCATAGTGCGTCTTCATCGTGTTGTACAGGCCTCCAAACCTATCCTTCTCGTGGAATACAAGGGCCGCCATCTGCCTGTAGTGCCCGTCGGACAATGAATCTTTAACTTTTTCAGCGTAAGGCGCCAAAAGCAATTTCACGTGGTCCGCCACCGCACCTAGGGCCGAGTCATTAAGTGAACCGTCCTGTATACCTGCGTTTAATGCATATATTATAGCTTCGGTCTGATGTCTTGTCTCTGCTGGCATGCTCTTACTTATGTCTGACAGAGAAGAAAGTAGCATCGAACCCATCTTTGCATAATTTATGTTACCGTTAGCTGCTTCGTCTGCTTTTAGTCTGCCATACTCATTAAGAAATGCGGCCGCATCCAGATAAGGGGCCACATGCGATGCCGACAGCAAATCCTCCAGACTAGCTCTTGCGGGAGGTTTCGCCACGTTACTGGCTTTACCTACACCGGGCAATGACTTTCTAGTGTCTTTAGGAAGATGATAAGTATGTGCATCGCCACTAGGCTGCGCCTTCGGCGCATTCTTTGCTCCACGCGGATTTATCGTAACCATATTTTCCTTTCCAACCTCCCTTTATCCATTTATTACTTACTAATAGTGATAATATCTGATATATAAAGCTTTCGGTATCTGAACTTTGGCATAAAAACCCATCCACGCTGCAATATCTCTGAACTCAGTGTTCAAAGTCTATGCTCATCGCCAAACCTCCTGCCTGGCACTGCGCCTGTACGCTGCCTAATCCTGCGAAGCCGCTTACGGATTCTGTCGCCACGAAGGACGCGAGATTGAATATTCCTAACGAGTATAGGACTGTTGCGACGATGATAAGGATAGCCCAACCATAATTAGAGGCGGATTGGGACTTTCTATTATTAGAAATCGTAAAATCGCTACATCTGTATCTTACAATAGACTTTGATGCCACCATTACTTTACCTTCCTGCTTTACAAATTCAAGGTTTTAAGTGAAATCCCCTCTTAATTTAGAGGAGACCATAAAAAGTATATATATGAATAGTATCAGCACAAAATATATGTAGATTGCGGCGGATATTCTTTACTTATTGATATGGAAAGACATTTGTTTAAGATAGTTTCCTCTAAATACACTAAAACTAGTGATAGTTGATGTATCCTATTTCGAATGAAGGGTACGGACGCAAGGTTACCGCCGAAATTACGAATTTACGTGGCATTGACAGCTTTATAGGGATATGTGGCGGTGGCACCCAAATTTTGTACATCCTTTCCAAACTAAGTCAAAATAATAGCATAAAGACCGCGAAAATAATCGATACTAAGGCCGAACAGTTATCAAATTTGGAAGCTTTAATAGACATTTTGAATTCATCCGAAACTGAGTCGGAGTACGAAACGAGAATAAGAGTGCATTTCAGTAGCCACAATGGAGAGGGTTCATATTTTAGTCTTTACTCGGATGGTAACGAGCTTAAAGGGGCGGAAGCGCATGAAGCCACTAATCTAAGGATGCCAATGCTGGCAGAAAATATCAATTTAGAGCTCATGGGCTCCATTATATAAGACATCATTGAAAGAGAGGACAAACAGAGTAGACCCTTTATATATTTTTCTAATGCATTATTTAACGACGCGTACATTGACTGCGAAAAATCCGAAAAAATACTGTCATTGATAGAAACCGACGGAAAATTTTCGGACGATACTACAGTCTTCGTAAGCGAAGTAAGATCGATTTATAGCGTGTTTTTTGTAAAGAGGAATGGCGCGTTCTCCGTGCATGACCTTCATCCTAAAGACTGCCCGTACACGGGTTGGGGAGACAGCTATCATCTTTACTTAGAAGAGTACATAAGGAAGAATTACCAAAACCATTATCTTAATAGACTTTGATAGCGGCAGACGAATTATTTAACCTACAATTCAGCTCATTATACATGAGGAGCAAACCCTATCCCCGATGAATTTAACGCCATCTGCTTCTAGTTTTCTCTTTTTGATTTTAAGCGTACCGCTATCGTTTCTGCCATTTATTGTGTAACCGCCGAGACTACCGTCTTTTCGTATCACTTTATAACAAGGATAATCAGCAGGGTCCTCGTTCAGACTAAGGATTCTTCCCGCCATCCTTGGGTTTATCCCCGTCCGCTTGGCTATGAAATCGTAAGTTACAACTTTTCCCTTTGGTATTTTCTGCAAGAGTCTCATTACTTTCTCATCCGTTTTCATAAAGATTTGCCTATCCTTGCTTCTACCTCCTCAGCGCTTAGTATGTCCCGATATTTCAATCTCAGGAACCACTGGTTTATGTTGTTTACGTCTCGCAACAGGAAACTTTTCGTGGAACTCGATAGTTTAAGCGCCTGTGAAAAGTCTATCAAGTACGGCTCACCATTGAAGTCCAATATATTGTAGGCACTGAGGTCGCCGTGGATGATACCGACTTTGCCCATTTGTATTATGTCGCTGATTATGGCATTATACCACTTATCGACAGCAAAGCCTTTGCTGAACACTGCCAACGGTGCGGCTAGCCCGTCCTTTCCTATAAACTTCATGACCATGACGTTATTGTACACTCGGTACGGCTCAGAGACTTTCAATCCAATAGAAAACGCTTTGGTCTGCAGGGTAAACTCGTACTTCATCCAGTCATCTATCCTTTTTAGAAAACCGCCGCTGCTCTTACCTCTGAGCTTCAGGTACTCTGGTATTTTCTTAAAAGAGTAAATAGAGTGACGATGTATTTTAACGGCCACTTCCCTCTCCTGCGCGTCCACCGAGTAAAAAACATAGGACTCCTTTCCGCTACCCAATGCTCCAAAAAGCTGGCCTATATAGCCGTCGCTTTCAAGCTTGTTAAGGGTAGTTACAGTATATTGATCGAAAACGTGAGCGTAGGTCTTACGCTCGAACATAGTGCTCTTTAAGTGCTCTTCTGATGGAATTTATAAGTTTTGTCTTGCTTCTGGTGTTCTCCGCAGAGTACTTTATAACATCCAGTATATTATTTACCGGGATTACCTTTACTCCGTGCAAGTTTGATATTGCTACGTCTGCTATATTCGAACCCGGGATTAGTACGGTCTTTATGCCCGCATTTATAGCAGCTTCTATCTTGGCGGTTACGCCGCCGACTGGCAACACTTCGCCCAGTATAGACAACGAGCCCGTCATGGCTACATCCTGTCTTATGGGCGCCCCGCTCAGCGCGGACAGAATACTCATAGCAACACTTATACTAGCGCTGTCACCTTCAACGCCTTCATATGCCTGTAAAAACTGGATGTGTATGTCGTAATCACTCAGTGGCTGCTTGGAGTATATCTTCACGAGCGCGGAAACGTTCTTTACAGCCTCCTGCGCTATTTCCCCCAGTTTTCCCGTCGCTATTATCTCTCCTGAGCCCTTTCTCATACTGTGTGTTATAATCGCTTCAATCGGTATAAGAAGACCAGAATCCGAGTTCTCTATTACTGCCAGACCGTTAACGCGGCCCACCCTGTAACCGCTCAGCTGTATGACCTCATACTCTTTTTTCTCCTTTATGTACCTAGAAGCTATTTGCTGCTCGAAAGACTTCGCATAGTTCTTAGCGTTTATCACGTCATCGGCAGTAACTATGTCTTTGTGCTTTTCCTTGGCTAAGTCTCCCGCAACCCTAACAACGCCACCAAGTTCTCTTAATTTCATGGTCAGGGAATTCTTTTTGTCCGCCTTTCTTCTCGCCTCGTTTACGATCTCGGCAACAGCATCTCTCGAGAAAGGAGGTATCTTTGCGTCCTTTTTGACTTCCTGTGCAACAAACCTTGCTATCTTGTCACGGTTTCCTATGGTGTCGTCCATAGTGTCATTCATATATATTTCGTAACCATAACCACGTATCCTTGATCTTAGAGCCGGACTCATGTTAGAGACAGACGAGGGATTACCAGCACCTACCAGAATGAAATCTGCGGGTACGGGCTCCGTCTTTACCATCGCGCCAGCACTCCTCTCGCTCCTTCCAGTTATCGGCGCTTTCTTTTCCTGCATCACTGTCAGTAGCTGTATCTGCACCTCTTGGGACAGGTTTGCTATTTCATCTATGAAGAGGACACCTCCGTTCGCTTTGTGTATGTCACCGACTACCACCCTCTCATGCGATGGAGTACCCAACCCCCCAGTTTGGAACGGGTCGTGCATAACGTCCCCCAACAGTGCACCTTCGTGCGCACCAGTTGCGTCTATGAACGGTGCATGCTTAAGACTTGAATTGTCGAGAATGAGTTTTGGTGCTGATACTATAGACCTAGTCCTCACCATCCTGTACATCAAGAGGACCATAAGAAAACCTATAAGCATGGTTATTATAAACAAAGTACCGGAGATCTGATCGGCGGCAGCAAGGATAGGATCTGTCGTATTGTTAACTATTAGACTAACGACATAGCTGGCCACAAAAAAGGCTACCAGTATGCCAATAAAGATGAGATTATTGTTAGAATTATTTAGTGCGCTAGCATTTCGCAACCTCGCCTGCGATATTATACGCTTGCCTTCGCCAGCGGCCACAGTCTTTATGACGGGCTCATTTTCATCTTTCGCATTTGGATACGCCAGTATATCGACCAGCTTCTCTGAGGGCAAAAGCTCCGATAGAGCCAACCCGAGCATACTCTTTCCTGTCCCGGGACTGCCAATCAGCATAACGTTTCGTCTTTGTATTGCCGCTTTCTTTACTATCTCAACGGCACTTTCCTGGCCGATGACCTGATCCACAATGTGCGCGGGCGTCTTTATGTCGGCGGTGGTCCTAAATTTTATACTGAAAAGTTCCTCCCCCTTTTTCATAAGTTCCGTTCTATTATAGCTAAAAATATCACCAGTAAGTAAGGAAGTAGATTATTTAAACGTTTTGCTGTTCTGCTTCCGAAGGGGCGGTGACCACACTCGATATTATAAAAATATCGTCTATGGCTCTAACAAGACTGTGATTTACTATTGCGCCCTTTGCCCCGCTTATCATCTTGGATAAACTAGAAGTTGGCCCTGCCTTGACTCTCCATCCGACTATCCGATTGTCTTGGATTATCGCCTCGTCTACCTCACCAAAAAACGAACCGGAGTCCGTATAAACTTTTAATCCGTATGTGCCCAATGCACTCTTAAGTTTCAACACCATGAGGATAACTATCAACTTCTCTTTAAATAACTATCTTCGCTTTTATGGCATTATAAGAAAATGTAAATTGTCACTTCTTCTTGGCAGGGACACTATCTATGACTTTCTCTCTTACTCTTTTAGGTCCATTGCTTCTAACAAGAGAAAATGCGGCTGCAACAAAGATTACCAGTATCGACGCAGTAAACACAAAATCTAGATCTGTTGTGAATGTTTTACCCATGGGACCGGCCGCATTCACGTCTAAATACGTGCCCAGAAACATGGATAATGCAGCCTGCCTTTGAACCGCGGTCGAGATGACTGTAATGGTCATCGCAAAGCTAAGGACCATATCTACATTATTTAAAGGTCGTGTTACTCCCGAAGCTATGCCGTATTTTTCGCGTGGTGCGCTTGCCATTATAGCATTGATATTGGGGAGCCCAGAAAAGGTCGGCGCCGATGCAGGTTAGTTGGTATAATAAAGCAATGGATGTATTGATTAAACCGGCTCATCACTTATTTATAAAAACTTCTGACCACTCGACCCTTCTATTCTCTATGGCGTCTCTAACTAACTTCTCTGGATAACTTAATGAAGCCGATGCGCCGTTCTTTATCTCTATAAACTTGACTTTTACTGTGCCGATTTTATTGTCTCGTGCATCGGACAGCCCTTCAAATGCGATGTAGTCGATAGGGTTACCTATAAAATGCAAATCCGCAAGATTCCCAACCTGTCGATAAATAAGAGGGTACAATTCCTCGCTTATCTTACCTTTTACAATCGGCCTCTCATGTGTTAGTACCCTAGACACTTCTTTCGAGAGTTCCAGCTCTTTCCATCGTTCCAAGCGCCCTACAAAGACCCGGTGTATAAGCAGATACAAGAGTATCCCTATAATGGCCGCTATCGCTATCCCTACAAATAATCCCAATTCTAACGAGTCTACCATAGGGATAATTGGTCGCGTGTAAATAAAATGCTGTCTTTATCGTAGGAACTAATAATTTCTCAGCTTATCAAGTGCGGACGTTATATCCCCGTGCCCGAATATTGCATTCCCGGCGACCACAATGGTCGCACCCATTCCAACTACGGATTTGATATTCGACGCATTAACTCCGCCGTCCACTTCTATTTCCACACTGTTCCCTAGGATGCGTTTTGCTTCGCCGATTTTCTTAATCGCGCCATATATGAGTGATTGCCCAGAAAATCCAGGATTCACAGTCATGATGTTTATGAGTGACACCTTTGGGTCTCTCAGGATTATCGCATCCAAACTTGTTTCAGGCTTCACGGCGAGACCGACATATTTACCAGTAGAGGATATTATATCTCTAAGCCCGTAGAAAGTCTCATCAGACAGAGCTTCTACATGCATCGTCAGATAATCGGCACCGGCACCAATAAGCTCTTCTACGTACTTAACATTGTCAAGCACCATAAGATGGCAGTCTAGCGGAAGTGAAACTTCTTTGCGGAGCGTACGTACGTCATCCGCGGTAAATGCTTTGTTAGGCACGAATCTGCCGTCCATAACATCGACGTGGATCATGTCTACGCCGGCCTCCTCTGCATGCTTTGCCGCATCAACAAATGAAGATTTGTCGGCTGCCAATATAGAAGCAGCTAATTTTAGCGAAATCATAAACTGTCTTAACGCTCCATGTATAATAAAGTTAATAAAACGGTAAAATAATAATCCGCAGAGAAATTTAACGTGTTTAAAATTACATAATATCAAAAAATCAAACGTTGTAAAAGATTGTCGGGGACGAGATTTGAACTCGTGGCCTCCGCCTCATGAGGGCGGCGTACTACCGCTGTACTACCCCGACTTTAACGCTTATATCCTATCTTCTTAAGCAGGTTATG
>JAJYWD010000011.1 GCA_021791655.1 Nanobdellota archaeon
TGGACAAGGAAAAAGTAAAGTATCTCATGCCATTATCAGAAAGCGGTGGCATAAAGAAGCTGATTAAAATACTGCCGATAGATTCCGTTTACAAGGACCTGGAATACGGCGGTTTCGGCTACAAGATCCCATATTTCGTCTACACGGAAGGCAAGAAAGGACCGATGAAGATAGCGACAAGCATAGAGATAAAGAAAGACGATGTGGCTTTCATAAAGAACCTGCCTATGATATATTCTCAGAGGTGGACGATCGAGACCGGTTATAGAGACAAGAAAAAGAATGCTTTTCCCGGGACCACAAGCACGGACTATGTAGTGAGGTTATTTTATTTCTCTTTCTCGATTTTATTGTACAACACATGGGGCATTCTTAATCTTCTTTTGATGGTCTGCGCAGGTTTAGTGGTTTTAAAGAGAAAGGCTATGACCTTATTTTCCTTTCTAAAGACGCTTTACAGCGTAGAGAGCGGATAGATAAATTTCTTAGAGTTTTGCGTTTTGGATCTACTCTGAATTAGGATGATTTAACGGCTTTCAGCCAATTTTGATTAAAGAACCGGCAGCAAGCTCAAACATTTGATTTTCTTAGATTAAAATCGTGTAAGAGTCCATAAAGTTTTTAGACCAAAAGCCGATAGCAGCTACCTTTATAGCTTCACTTGTCTATCTACTGGGTGACTTTAACATATTTATATGCTTTCATAAGCAAAATTATACTTGACAGGCTAGCTGGGGAGACAGTCCCTCCCTGCAACGCAAACGGACTTTAGGCGTGGTGAATCGCGGCCGAGGGGCGGTGATTTCGTAATATGATAGCAAAGCTATCGTAGATTCGCAGCCCTGCGGGATGCCTTTGTTTGAAAACCCGGTCAGGTTCGGAAGAAAGCAACCGTAATTAAATGGGGGTGTGCTTGTAGGTCAACTGTGAGGAGAAAATGTTGTTATCCTCTGTACGGATAACCGTTTCGACGTCGTGGCCTGTCATTATAGCTGTCGGGGTACTCAAGCGGTTACGAGGCAGCACTGCTAATGCTGTTGGCGAAAGCCTGCATGGGTTCGAATCCCATCCCCGACGATTTTATGAAGAATGAATTTGCAGTAAGTAAAGTAGCACCGAGTGACGTGGTGCGCGTTTCGTCGCTGGTAAAAGACATAATACCAGAATTGAAAATCTACAGCAAAGAAGCAAGGGACACATTCGTCTCCGAACTAAGCTATGAAAATCTCAAGAAAGAAGTAAGGAACAAATATTCCGTTTTCTTGGCGGCCAAGATCGGAAAGGAGATTGTAGGATTTTTGATAGGGCATTTTTACGGCAGCGTATTGTGGCTGGACTGGGTAGCAGTCAAGGACACGATGCGCAGAAGAGGCATAGCGACGGAGATTATAAAAAACGTTGAAGATCGTGCGATGAAGGTCAAGGCTCATAAGATTTGGTGCGACAGCCGTTCCAACAACACTCCGTCGATAAATCTTCTTCGTTCGCGCGGCTTTCGTAGAGCAGCAATTCTCAAAAATCACTGGTTCGGGCAGGATTTCTTTATATGGGAGAAACACCTTCTTTCGTGATATGGAACGCGTAAAGCACGATAACGCTGGGCGATTTTACCTTAGGACCGAACATGGGGATGCTGAACTGCTATACAGGATAGAAGGAAATGTTATAAGCGTGTACCATACGTTCACGCCAGATGAAGAGCGTGGCAATGGCATAGCGGAGAAATTGGCGGTGGAGGCGTTCAAGTTCGCTTCGGAGAAACATTTTAAAGTGAGACCAGACTGCACATACATACAATATTTCGTCGAGAAGCATAAAGAATTGAGATCCATGGTCGTGCAAGGGGACACTACGGAAGAAGGGAGCTGTGCGCTACCGCCCAAGAAAAAATAGATACAACGTTTTGTATACTAAACCAAGCCCGCATTTTTTATAGCCAGCGTATACAATCAGTTCTCAATGCATTTATTAACGCTAGTAAACATTTAGTTGATTATTTATGGTCAAGGTGAAATCCTAGTAAATCGTTATTTCCGGCTCATTTAGGAAGCACTTTGATGGGATACAAAAGTGTGTAGCGGACTTTGAGTGTCTGGGGATCAACATCCTGTCGCCAAAGATTTCTGGAGTTAAGAATCCCGGTGAAGAGTTTGTACTTTTGGATACCGATGACGTCGCCGACCCGAAAGTGCTTGAGAAGAGGCACCTTGCTACGATTGCAGCAGCTGATGCATTGTATATATACGATTTTGAGGGATACATCGGCGCTTCCGCAAATATGGAACTTGGTTGGGCACTAGCTCTTGGCAAGCCAATTTATGTAAAGGAAATGCCGGCCGACTTTACTCTCAATCTGTTTGCATATAGAGTTGCTTCCCCCCACCGAGGTAAAAAAGACTTGGACGAGAATGATGGATCCTCAGCCAGAGATAAGCTCACGCCCACCCCTTCTTTGAAGCAGCTGCAAGACTACGTGCGTCAAATGGTTTTGAGGCGCGGTTTCGACGATGAAAGCTCACAAGACGTTATGCTACTTATGGTGGAAGAGATAGGCGAACTTGCTAAGTCTCTAAGAAAATCGACTGGATTAAAAGTTGACAGTAACCGCAGCAGGTCTTATCCCGAGCTTGAAGAAGAGATTGCAGACGTTTTTATTTATCTTCTAGATCTTTGTAATTTGCAGGGCGTAGACTTATTCAAGGCCTTTAGTGACAAGGAAGAAAATAATGAGAAACGCGAGTGGAAGTCCGTGCAAAAATGACATTTCACAAGATATAAATAAGTTAGAGCCTGAAAGCAGTCCGAACTGGACAAAGAAGAATTAAAGTTTCAGTGAACCTATCGAAACGGTATGGTTAAGTTCAAGTGCGGATGTGATTGTGATAAATGGGAAGTACGAAATGTATTACACTGGCTGTTGCCGGACAATATTTGGGGTCTTCAGGGCACAATCAATGGACTTTAGCAGATTATGTCTTATTCGGTAACACTGGCGTGCTGGTATAACACCTCTGCATGTATGGAAATGACGTATTCTCTGTGATATATAAATCTCCGCTTATTTCTGGGCCGTAATCTATTAGAAATGCTGAGAAAATTAGCCCCGATCGGATTTGAACCGATGTTCACTGGTTCAGAGCCAGTTGTCCTTGGCCGCTAGACTACGGGGCTATTTTATATTGTTATTTTACCTCTTCTTCTATTATAGCTTTGCCGTCTAGGTTCGCTTTCATCCTAGCCGAAGCGTGTTGGTTTTCCCGCTAACCTTTGATAAATATTAATCTGGTTTACGCGTCCGTTTGTTTAATTCCTTTTTAACGGGAAGCTAGTCACTATTTAAATGGTCTATGTGTGAAAAATAGTTCATAAATATTAATAAGTAAGGCTGATAACCTCATTTGATATGGCTGAAGACTTTGATTCTCTGATAACATCCTTCATAAACTCTAGATTGCAGGAGCGTCTAAAAGCTTTGATTTCTAGCAGCCAGTCGTCGCTGATCCTGGATTTTCAGGACATAGACGGGTTCTCTCCTGATCTTGGGGATTACGTTTTGAATCATCCAGCAGACGCCCTCGACTCTATGAAGCATTACATAAAGGAGCAGGGGCAGATTTACAAAGACCTTAATTTAGAGGTTAGGATAAAGAACCTGCCATCTAGCTCCCAGGTATTGATAAGGAACATCCGGAGCAAGCACATTGGAAAGCTGCTGCAAGTTTCCGGCTTGATAAAGATAGCCGTCAGTGTTAAGCCAGTTGCTAGCATGGTAGACTTCGAGTGCCAGAGCTGCGGTCATATTATAAAAGTTGAACAGAAAGAAAAATCCGTTAAGCAGCCGGTGATATGTCCAAACTGCGGCAAAAAGGGGAGGTTTAGAATAGTAGAAAAGACACTGATAGATACTCAGCGCATAGTGCTCGAAGAGGCACCGGAAGACCTATCTGGCGGCGCTCAGCCGGAGCAGATCGACGTTATGTTGGAGGGCGATCTTGTCGATCCGAATTTTGAAAAGAGTATCATACCCGGCAATAAAGTCACAGTTTCTGGCATAGTTAGCGAGTCTCCCATATTCTTTCCCAGTGGCAAGCGTTCAAGGACTTCTGAAGTGTTCGTAAAAGCGTCATTTCTGGAGTCCGTGGAGCAAGGATTCGAGGATATAATAATCTCAAAGGAAGAGGAAAGAAGAATAAAGGATCTTTCACAGGACAAGTTATTGTACACTAAGTTCAGGGATAGCATAGCCCCAAACGTTTTCGGTTACGAAAATATAAAGGACGCGGTGGTGCTTCAGCTGTTTGGCGGAGTAAGGAAAGAATCGACTGATAAATCGAGCGTGATGAGGGGGGATCTGCACATTCTGCTCTGTGGAGACCCAGGATGTTTGATTGGTGATGAGAGAGTCGTCCTTGGGAACGGGGCCATTGTAAAGTTAGAGAATCTCGGCAAATCGCATCTTCAGCCTTTGAATCAGCAAGTCCTAACTGGTCAAGGTCATAAAAGGGCTGTCGCAACCACCTTTCACTATTATAAGAATCAACCAGTTATGGAAGTAGTAACCGAATCCGGCAGAAGTATCGTTGGTACTTACAATCATCCGTTATTAACGAAGCAGATTGTGGACAGAGAGAAGCCTATACAGAGCATAAAGGCGATCACAAAAAAACCGCATTCGCTCACGAAAAAACCCGTACAAATATGGAAGAGACTTGACGAAATAAAGATTGGCGATGAATTGCAAATAGAAAATTGGATACCCTGCACGATAAGCGCCCCTGTGCTTACTGGTTTTAAATCAGAGGACCGAAAACTAGGCTCCAAATTCAGGGGTAAGCTCCCCGAATTAGCTACGGAAAATATGGCGGCGTTGCTAGGATACATGCTTGGGGACGGCTGGGTACGCAGCGACAAACATTCTTGCGGTTTTGCAGTGTCAGAAAAAGAAGTCGAAATACTTAGACCGTTGCTCGAGTTAGCTGAAGAGCAGTTTTCTATAAAACCCTCCGTGAGAAAATGGGTCGGAAAATCGCGTTATCACGCCGGTATTAAAGTCAAGACCGCTCAACTCATGTATTGCGTAGAGATTAAAAGTAAAGACATAGCCAATAATTTGGATTTCTTAGCAGAAAAGCGCGTGCCTGATTTTATCCTCGCTTCTGGGAATAGAGTCGTATCCCAATTTCTCAAATGGCTCTTCCAAGCAGACGGCTGTGTCGTTAAGTACCAGAGTAAAGGCAGGAAGAGTATCGGATTCATTTCATTAAAATCTACCCACATAGAACTTTTAAGGGATGTACAAATGCTTCTTTTAAGATTTTCTATTCCGGCCAGGATTATACCGGATGATAACAAAAACGGTTATGATTTAGTGATAGTGGGTGCAGATGGAATCGAAAAATACTTTTATTACATAGGATTTGCAACACGCAAAAAACAGGAAGATCTGAAGAAAGTTAGAGAAGTAGCAAAGTTGATAACTAAACGACATCATAGACACCGTTTTGAAAAAGTTGTCTCGGTAAAACCGGCAGGTACGAGGGACGTTTACGATATAGAAGTTCCCATGGGGCATAGGTTCATCGCAAATGGGATAATTTCCCATAATACCGCGAAGAGCACTATACTAAAATTCGTTACGGCCGTGGCGCCAAAAGCGAGATATGTCACAGGTACCGGTTCTAGTGCGGCAGGCTTGACAGCTACCATACTGAAGGACGAAGCCTCGCGCAGTTATATCTTGGAAGCCGGCGCAATGCCTTTAACGAATCAGGGGTTGCTCTGCATAGATGAGTTGGACAAGATGAACAAAGAAGACAGAGTTGCTCTTCACGAGGCACTAGAGCAACAGCAGGTGAGCATCTCCAAGGCAAACATACACGCTACGCTCTCCGCAAAGACAAGCGTTCTTGCGGCCGCGAACCCGAAACTCGGAAGGTTCAATCCGTATGAGATTATCGCGTCACAGATAGACCTACCTCCGACTCTGATCAACAGGTTTGATCTGATTTTCATAGTGAAAGACAAGCCAAACCCAGAAACCGACCGTCTTATCGCGGAAAAGATATTAAGTGCAAATAAAGACATAAACAAAAACAAGCCGGCAGTGGAGATTAAACTGTTAAAGAAGTACATAGCTTATTCCAGGCAGAACTGCAGACCTGCGCTGTCTGACGAAGCCTCGAAGGCAATACAGGAATTTTTCTTAAAGATAAGGGGACAAAACCTCGGCGAAAACGAGGCGATAAGACCGATACCAATTTCGCCGCGACAACTGGAGGCCGTTATAAGGCTTACGGAAGCGAGTGCTAAAGTCAGGCTAACTCAACTTGCAACGGTTGAGGATGCAAAGCGTGCAATAGACCTCATAATGTCGTACTTATCGGAAGTCGGCATAGACAAATCAACCGGGGAACTGGACATCGATAGAATAATCGGGGGAATCTCCTCCTCACAGAGAGGTAAGATATTATCAATAAAATCCATGATAAAAGCTGAAACTGAAGCGCTTCCTAGGAATGAACTCCTATCTGCGGAAACCGTGATAGCGGACGCGGAGAAAATGGGTATGAGCCGCGATGACGTCGAAAAGGCAATAACGATTCTGAAACAGGAAGGTGAGATATTCGAGCCAAAGGCGGGGTTCATAAAGCTAATAATTTAATTATGAACTACGCCTTCTTTTTGCTGCCATTGTCGGTTGTTAGCAAGTCAAACAAAGGTTTGGACGAGAACGGTTCGTTCATCGAATTTGAGGGAAACAGGATCTATCGCCTCCATGTAGTTGGCTCGGTAGTAACAGTGGATATAAATGAGGACGGAAGAAGCGGATATGCTATCATAGACGATACCTCGAGTAGCATACTGGCGCATTTTCAAAGCACTCTTATAAAAGAGATAGAAAAGCTTGCCAGAGGAGACTTAGTGGAAGTCGTTGGCTATATCGATATATATAATGAGTCTGTGACACTGTCAATGGTGAACATAAAGGGTATAAGCGTGGAAAGGTACGCACACAACAAGATTGAAAGCATAAAAAACATGAAAGCTTTAGGTGTAAAATGACAGACTACAATGAGCTTTTGGGTAACATACTGAAAGGAAAGAATTCCAGTAGCGGAAACAGGTTCGTCCCCCCCGATATAGAAGTCTTTCAACAAGGGCAAAAGACGATAGTCAGCGTGGATAAGCTCGCTGCATACATAAACAGGCCGGTTAAACACATCGCTAAATACTTGATGCACGAACTTACAGTCCCGGGCCAGGTTAGCGAGGGGAAGATAGTCCTAGGCGGCAGATTTTCTTTCAAGTCTGTAAAAGAAAAGATGGATTCGTACATGAAAGAGTACCTTTTCTGCAAGCAGTGCCACTCTCCCGATACGGCGATGAGCAAGGAAGAAAGTAATTACATAGTGAAGTGCCTTGGGTGCGGGGCACAGTATCCAGTTGGCAGGCTGAAATAAGAATGGGAAAATTTTCTATGAAGTTACACGAGAGCGGTACGTGGAACGTCCTTGCAGTGTGTGATACTGAATTGGTCGGCACCACGCTAGAGGACACCACCCTGGGCGTAAGTGTTAGCGTGTCTAGCAATTTTTACGGCGGAGGCGAATTTGACCAGGCGATAGTCATTGAGGCTATAAAGACCTCAAACAACGTAAATCTTCTCGGGAAAAGGATAATCGAACTAGCAGTCAAGGAAGGCTTGGTAGATAATTCAAATGTTATGAAGATAGGCGACTGTTTTCACGCGCAGATATACTCACTTGAGTGATCAATAATCTCTAGTCCGTTGTCACGGATAAAGTCTTCTTGGTGTCCTAGGAAACGGCACGGCGTACATTATGTGCGGCAGTTTGCATATCCAAGTGACCAGCCTGTCTACACCGAGCCCGAAGCCCGAGTGCGGTATGGCGCCGTACCGTCTAAGATCGATGTACCAGTTGTAGGCTTCTACGTTCAGTTTCTCTTCTTCCATTCTCTTTAGAAGTTTTTCTTTGCTGTCTTCCCGCTGCCCGCCGCCTATAACTTCTCCGTACCCTTCTGGCGCGAGCAAATCGTTGCACAGTACGTGCGTCTCGTCGTCTGGATCAAGCTTGTGATAAAATGGTTTAAGCTTACGCGGGTAGTTTATTGAAAATATCGGGCTATCTTCATCATGCGTTATCGCTCTTTCCTCGTCGGATCCGAGGTCGGATCCATAGTTGAGGCTTAGGCCTTTTTTGTTGGCCATGTCTATAATCTCTTCATATCGGATCCTGCGGAATGGCGTCTCGATGCTCTTTTTCAGGATGGAGACATCCCTCTTTAGCACGTCTAGCTCTCTAGCGTTCTTGTCCAATACCTTTCTTAATACCGATTTTACAAGCGCTTCCTCCACGTCCATAGCGTCTTTATTGGTGTAAAACGCCATTTCAGCCTCCGCCTGCCAGAACTCCGTAAGATGCCTCCAGGTCTTACTCTTTTCGGCCCTGAACGACGGTGCTATAGTGTATATTTTCCAGAGAGAGTTCACCATAGCCTCTGCGTATAGCTGCCAGCTCTGTGTAAGGTAGGCTCTCCTGCCGAAGTACTCAGTTTCGAAGAGTGTCGCCCCCCCTTCCACGCTGCCGCCCACGAACGACGGCGACTGTATCTCATAGAAGTCCTCGCCGGTGAAGAACTCGTGTATTCCCTCGAAGACCGTTGACCTTACCTTCATTATCGCGGTTACCCTCGGGCTCCTGAACCACAGGTGCCTGTTATTGAACAGGAACACTTTGTTGTGCCCTTTCTTCAGGGGATACGGCTCGGCAATTCCATATACATTTATGCCCGTTATTTTAAGCTCATAACCTCCAATGGCCCTATCGTCCTTTGATATCTTCCCTTTTATCTCTACAGCCGATTCACGCGTGAGTGACGATGCCGTATCAAATGCGGGCTCACCGTTCTTTGATACGCACTGGAGCAGGCCGCTGGGGTCCCTAAGTATTATGAACGAGTTGTTCTTGCCTTTTCTGATGGAATTAACGAATCCGTTCAGTGTCACTTCGCCTCCCGCGTCTTTTGCCGCCACATCCTTTATACGGTCCATTATATCATTATAACAGCCAAATATTTATCATTGATAGCCGCTGCACATTCACTGTGTTGGTTAAACGTTTTTAAAGAACACGCTTGATAATACCTTGATGCTGATAGGATACAATATATTATATAGAAAAAAGACTGAAATAAAGGGTAAAGTGATAGACGAGACTAAGAACACTTTGGTCGTCATGACGGACAAAGGATTAAAAAGAGTTATAAAGGAAAACAGTAAGATAATAGTCTATATCGGAAACAGAGAGGTGAAAATAAGAGGAAACGACATAATGTTGAGACCTTGGGAATATGCGATACGCTGACTTGGTGAAGCCTGAAGGCTCGGTTTGTAATGACGAGCACTGCCCCTATCACGGCTCCCTTAGAGTGCACGGGAGGAGGTTTGAGGGTGTAGTCGTATCTGCTAAGTCAAACCGTACGGTCTCGGTGACGTGGACAAGATTCATGAGACTCAAAAAGTACGACCGGTTCTTAAAGGCCAGGACCAAGGTTTTGGCCCATAATCCGGACTGCGTATCCGCTAAGCTGGGCGATAAAGTAGTCATATACGAGACAAGACCCATAAGCCGCTGGAAGCGCTTCGTGGTCGTGAGGAAATTGTAAGATGGGAACGGGAAGAAAGGGTGGCGGGTTAAAGGCTCTCAAGGCGAAGATAAGCAAGGCGATAAACGTGGGCAGCAATATAAACGTAGCTGACAATTCCGGTGCAAAGATAGCTAGAGTGATAAACGTAAGGAACTACCACGGCGTAAAGGATCGCCAGCCTCGGTGCGGCGTAGGTGATACGGTTTACATAGTGGTAAAGAGCGGCTCGCCGGACACAATACATCACGTTTTTCCCGCCGTTATAATAAGGCAGAAGAAGCCGTTCAGGAGGCACGACGGTACGCGGCTCGCGTTCGCGGACAACGCGTGTGCGATAGTAAAGGACACGGATAAATACGAACCGCAAGGTACTATATTGCGCGGGCCTATACCGAAGGAGATAGCACTTAGGTTCCCACATGTCACAAAGATAGCGTCTAGAATAGTATGAAAAACGATTTCAGCAAGCATTGGGTTTCGAGCATTTCGCCGAAAAAGCAGCGTAAGTACAGACGTAATGCTGACCTCAACTCCAAGAGAAAAATGCTCTCGGTACACCTGTCGAAGGAGCTGAGAGAGAAGTACAAGACGAGGAACCTGCCAGTTAGGAAAGGCGACGCTGTGATTGTGATGAGGGGCAAGTTTGCTGGCACGGAAGGGAAAATAGACCGCGTGTACACGAAGCAGCTGAAAGTCACTCTGGATTCCGTGAAAGCTATGACCAGGAAGGGCAACAAAGTCCCCTTCAAGTTTAGGCCGTCTAGTTTATTGATAAAAGAACTGAATGTATCCGACAACTGGAGAGCGAAGAGGCTTGAAAACTATGGCAAAGCACGGTGAATCCAAGCACGCCAAGAGAAGCGTGGTGACCAGGATGGTCGTCATACCTAGGAAAATGAGTAAATATTACTTCAGGCAGCTACCTGGCAGACACAATGTTCACACGGCTGTCGCACTCGCCGGCATGCTTCGCGATGTATCCGGGATTGCTGCAAACGACAAAGAGGCGAAGTACTTGATAAAGAATTCCAAGGTGCGCGTTGATGGGAGAATCGTCCGCGAGAAAAAATACCCTGTCGGCTTCAATGATGTGATAGATATTGACTCAGAGCGTTACGTTGTGTCACTAGACGAACGCGGCAAGCTTGTGCTTAATCCTTCCGCCGACAAGGAGAATGTTAAGAAGATCAAAGTCGTGGCTATCTCTAAGGCAAGGGGGGGCAAGGGCGTTCTGAGGCTGAGTGACGGGGAGAATATCGTTTACGATGGTACGGTGCAGGCCGGTGATTCAATTTTGCTGGATTTAGAAAAAAGGAAAGTTGTGAAGGTCATACCGTTTGAGCAGGGACAGCACGCCATAGTTTTTGTGGGGAAGAACGCCGGAAAACACGGCAAGATAGTAAGAGTGGAAGACGAGAAGGTTTATCTGGAAAAAGAGGGCGTGGAGTTCAGCGCGGACTCGACGGCTTGTATGGTGGTGTGATATGGATAATCCCATGCGAAGCATTTCCGTTGAGAAAGTGACGCTAAACATAGGCGTGGGAGAACCAGGTGAAAAACTGGAGAAGATAAGCAAGCTGCTTAACAGTATAAGCGGAACGAAGGTAGTTAACACGATCACCAATAAGAGGATACCAGACTGGAACATAAGGCCGGGATTGGCGATAGGCGTAAAGACTACCATAAGGGGGGCGAAGACGGACGAACTACTGAAGAGATTGTTTCAGGGCGTCGAGAACAAAATACCAAAGCAGAAATTTGACGATAAAGGTAACCTGTCATTCGGTATATCCGAGTACGTTCACATTCCTGGTGTAAGGTACGATTATTCCGTTGGCATAGTTGGGCTGTCGGTAGCTGTGACACTGTGGAGAAGAGGCTTTTCAATGGCAAGAAAACGGGTTAAAGCCAGAATAGGAAAATCTCATCTTATTACACGCGAGGAAGCCATGCAGTTCATAAAGGATAAATACGAGGTTGAGATAATCTAAGCAGGAACTATGGAGAGGGCTTATCAAAGAATAATGAACAGTCTCGCTAGCAAACCGGCGAAAAGAGACAGGTTCGAGAAATTCAACGTGCCGAAGCAGAGGGCGTACGGCTACGGCAAACGCAGATGCATAAGGTGCGGAAAGGCCGGTTCCCATATAAAGGTGCACGGCCTGGATTACTGCAGGGAGTGTTTCAGAGAAGTGGCAAAAGACCTCGGCTTTTCAAAGTACGGGGCGGAAGCGTGAATTATGGTTGATGTCCTGTCAGATGCTCTGAATGTTATAGATGTCGCCAGGCAGAATGGCAAGGCGAGCTGTGTAGTAAGACCGGTGTCCAGTATACTGACAAAACTTTTGGAGATAATGAAAGAAAACAAGTACATAAAAAAGTATGAGATTATAAGCGATGCTAGCGGCGGGTTCATAAAGGTGGATCTCAGCAGCGCAATCAACAAGTGCAAAGCGGTGAGGCCTAGGCTGCCGATAAAGGCGGCGGAAATGGGTAAGTACGAGAGGCGCCTGCTCCCAGCCCTTAGTTTTGGGATAATTGTCATATCAACAAACAAAGGATTGATCACCAACGTAGAAGCAAAGGCGAAAAATGTCGGAGGCGTTCTTATCGCGTATGTCTACTAAATTTAAAGTTGATGCGAGGGGTGCCGATGTTGAAGTAAAGAAAGATGCAATAACCGTGAAGGGGAAAGGAGGAACGCTCAAGGCGGACATAAGATATCCCTTCCTAAGCGTGAAAAATAATGATGGGGTGCTGGAGATATCCGCTAAGGGAGACGTAGCGTATCAGAAGGCCATAGCCGGCACACTAGCAGCAGAAGTCAGGAACATAATAAAAGGGGTAGAAACGCCCTATGTAGCCGAACTCGAACTGGTGTACATGCACTTTCCCTCCGCGTTGAAAGTCGCCGGAAATAAGGTAATAGTCGAGAATTTCGTGGGGGAGAGAAAACCGCGAGAAATCGATATAATGGACGGGGTCGATGTCAAGATAAACGGTACCAAAATAACCTTGTCAGGCATAGACAAGTACAAGGTGGGGCAGATGGCTGCTAATCTAGAATCCAAAGTAAACATAAAGAACAAGGACAGGAGGGTGTTCAAGGACGGTATATTCATAACCAAGAAGCCTTAGTATGGAATTTGTAAAACGTGATGCTGGGAAGGTCAAGAGGATAGGTTTCTCGTGGAGAAGACCGAGGGGCAGAAAGAACAAGACCAAGGTGGGAAAACGCGGACACAGGCCGTTGCCTTCAAAAGGATTCCGTTCCAGCGCGAAGCACCGCGGCCTAATAATGGGAAAGTCTCCGGTTCTTGTGCACAGTATGAGGGATCTTGACAATTTGAAAGGGGGCATAATTATCATCGGAAGTTCGGTTGGTTCCCTAAAGCGAAAAAGACTAATAGAAGCTTGCGAGGAGAGAAACTTAGAGGTATTAAATTATGGTGGTCGGACTTAAGTTACAGAGAAGGTTGGCATCCGAGGTTCTAGGCGTCGGTAGTGGGAGGATTTGGTTGGATCCATCCAAATACAAAGAGATAAAAGAGGCCATAACTAGGGCCGACATAAGCTCGCTCATTGACAAAAAATTCATAATAGTAAAGGTGATTACCGGACAATCAAGGGGCCGTGCGCGCAGCGTTCGGTCAAAGAAAGCAGAGGGCCGAAGGAGAGGACCTGGCAGCAAGAAGGGCGAGAGAGGAGCCAGAGCGGGCTTCGCTTGGAAAGAAAAGGTCAGGGCACTTAGGCGCGCACTTTATAAACAAAGAGAGTCAGGAAAAGTTGACAGAAAGGAGTTCAGAGTTCTTTACAGAAAGATAAAAGGAAACTCTTTCCACAGCGTCTCACACATGATGAATTACATAGACGAGTCGAAGAAGGGTAAATTATGAAGATTATAAAAAAAGGCAATAGAAACTATAGGAAGAGACTTGTGCTGCTGAAAGCCGGCTTGCCCAGACTTGTAATACGAAAGACTGGCAGCAGGATAATCGGACAGATAGTGCAGTACGACGTAAACGGCGATAAGACTCTTGCAAGCGTTAGCGGCACAGAGCTGAAGAAGTTCGGGTGGACCTTCAGCGGGAAGAATATTCCTGCAGCCTATCTTCTAGGCCTCCTTCTTTCCAGAAAGACGAAAGTAAAAGAGGTTGTGGTCGATAAGGGCATGCGCACGTTTCACGCAGGCAGCTTCATAAATTTCTTCGTAAGAGGCATACAGGACGGAGGTGTTAATGCACACTTCGATAAAATGCAGTTATCCGATGATAGGATGTTCGGAAATCATATATCGGAGTACTTTGGAAAGGCGAAAGGTAACCAATTCTCCAAGCTAGGAGAAAAAGTCAAGAATATTAAGGAGGAATTCCAAAGTGCTATAGACAAGATAAAAATTTATGGAGCCTGAAAAAGAAAAAGAAGCAGAAGAAGTAATGTCGTCGACCGAGACGGAGGCGGCGGAGAGCGTCATAGCCGCCAAAAGGGCGAGCATAAATCTGAAAACTGCCATCGGCAAGAGGGTCAAGGCGGGCGAGATAAAAGACGTAGACGAGTTGCTAAGCAATAATATGCATGCGCTTGAGGAAGGTATAGTGGACTATTTAATCCCGGACCTTAAGACCGAATTTCTGTTTATAGGGCAATCAAAGGGAAAGCTGGGTGGCGGGAAGCGAAGGATAATACGTAATACCCAGAAAGTCACAGCTGAAGGAAAGAGACAGCATTTCACCGCTGTAGCTGTCGTTGGTGATGGAAACGGTCACGTAGGCGTCGGCAAGGGGGGCGGGCTCGAATCTGTCGTAGCGAAGGAAAAAGCCGCAAAGAAAGCCAAACTAAATCTAATAAAAATAAAGACCGGGTGCGGTAGCTGGGAGTGTGCGTGCGGTGGTAAGCACTCGATTCCTTTCAAAGTCACCGGCAAGAGCGGTTCTGTGGAAGTGACTCTGATACCAGCGCCTAAGGGTATAGGTTTCTGTGTAGCGGACGACATAAAGACCATACTAAGGCTTGCGGGGGTGAGGGACGTTTGGTCGAGGGTTAAGGGCCAGACCGGAACGCGGATAAACTTGGGTTACGCGACGTTCAAGGCACTTAAGAATCTGAGCGAGTACCGGCTTTTATCGAATGCCGAAAGCGTGGAAGAATTCTGATCATGGAAAAACTGTGCGTAATAAGAATGCGATCCGTTATAAGGGCGAGCGGAAAGGCCAAGCGCATAGTGAAGGCCCTAGGACTCAACCGACAATATTCGTGCGTAATCATGGACAAGTCTCCTTCAATGGAAGGAGCATTGTCAGTCATCTCTAACCTTATAACTTACGGTGAAATAAACAACGATACTCTTAAAGTCCTGCTCGCTAGGCGCAGTTTTGTCAGTTCCAGCAAGAAGTACGCGTGGGAGGCTGACAAGCTGGATTCATTCGTGTCAGATTTCGCATCAGGAAAGCGTGACGTGTCAGAACTAGGGATAAAAAGGGTGTTCCACTTACATCCGCCACGCGGCGGGTTCGAAAGAAAAGGCAAGAAGACGCCGTTCTCCCTCAATGGCGGACACGGCTACAGAGGAGAAAAGATAAACGAGATGCTACTCAAGATGCTATGAAAAAGAGAAAACTGAGGGGCAGTTCCACCGGGGGCAGAGGCTACGGGAAGAGAGCGCGAAAAGCCGGTAACAGGGGCGGAAGGGGAAGAGCTGGCGGAGGAAAACGAGGACAGCAAAAACTGATGTCTTTCCGTGCGAATGTAAGTACACCAGAAAAGTCACACAAGAAGAGCGTGCCACTGAACCTTAACCGGCTCGGTAATCTTATGCAGCGCTGGGAAAGCAGCAGCTCCGTGAAGAAGGACGGGGACCTGATAGTACTAGATTTGAAGGATCTTGGTTATGAGAAGGTGTGCGGTCGTTTCTCCGGCGATAAAATAAAATTAGCAGTTTACGGAAAGGTCTCTCAGAGAGCAAAAAGTGAGATAGAAGCGGCCGGCGGTAAGGTGTATGAATGAGGGTCTGAAAAACTTTTTGTCGAATCTACCCTCAGTTTCAGTACCGACAGAAAAGTTAGGTCTCAAAACAAAATTCAGCTGGACCCTGGCAATATTAATCCTATTTATAGTGATGTCCTTTATACCGCTTTTCGGCGTAAGCAGCTCGTACAGTCTAAATTTCGAAGTGCTCCAGGTGTTGATTGCATCACACTTCGGCTCGCTTTTGTCACTTGGTATAGGTCCGATAGTGAGTGCTAGCATCATAATACAGATGCTGCAGGGCGCAGACATAATACATATAGATACTTCGACAAAGGACGGAAGGGTGCTTTTTCAGGGCATGCAGAAAATTGCAGCCTTGGCGTTCACGCTGATAGAGAACGCAGTGTACGTGTTTAGCGGTGCGCTAACTCCGGCAGGCCCCGGGGTGATATTCCCCATTCTGATGTTTGGCCAACTGGTAGCAGCAGGTATTGTCCTGATGTTTATGGACGAGGTACTCAGCAAGTGGGGTATAGGCTCTGGTATAAGTCTGTTCATACTTGCAGGAATCGCTTTGCAATTGGTTAACACCACACTGAATCCGTTTATCTCGCCGCCCGGTGCGGTCCCGTCCGTAATAACCGCCTTTTCGTCAGGCACTCCACTGGACGCTTTGTTCCCGATAGTTGCTATAATCTCCACGGTAGCGCTATTCGCGGTCTCGATATGGTTGCAGGGAGTAAAGGTCGAGTTGCCCATGGCATTCGGTAGACTTAGGGGGTATGCGATAAGGTGGCCGGTGCCTTTATTTTATACGAGCATAATACCGATAGTGCTTGTCGTTTCACTAGTTGCGGGCGTGCAATTCTTTGGGCTCGCACTTTTCAACGCGGGCATGCCAATATTCGGAACATTCCAACGGGAAACCACCCTTTTCGGGACACAGCAGGTCCCCATTAGCGGCTTGGCCGCATTATTGTCTCCGCCTTCCATACAGCAGCTATACATAAGCGCGACCACTACGGGTATAACGGCGCTGCAAGTCGAATCTATGGCCGTGTATACTCTCATACTGGTTCTAGGTGCGGCGGCATTTTCTTTTATATGGATGTACTTGGGCGGTCAGGATCCCAAGTCAGTAAGCAATCAGTTAGTGTCGTCCGGTCTTCTAATGCCAGGATTCAGACGGGATGAAAGATTGATAGCCGACATTCTAAAGCGCTACATAATCCCCCTTGCGATTCTCGGGGGAGCTATAACGGGTCTGGTCGCAGCACTGGCCACTTTCCTTAACACTCTCACGGCAGGGATAGGTATACTTCTTATAGTCATGATAGTATACCAATTCTATACTTCGCTTATGCAAGAGAATGCAGTTGAATTCAAGCCGATAAAGGATAAACTTGTCGGGGACTCCATGGAATGAGTATGCTGCTGGAAACACTTATAATAATATTGGTATCTTTGGCCGTCGGCATATCTGGCCAGTTGGCTTACATGATTATCGTAGACCACGAGGTTGTCCGTGCCAGCAAAGGAAAAGTGAAGGAACTGCAAGCATTCCTGAAAACTATAAAACGAGAAGACCCGAAGTTCATGGAAACTTACAATCAGATCATGGCCGAGAACTCCAAAGTCATGAAGCAGACGATGAAGCCAACTTTCATAACTTTCGTGCCGTTTTTAATCGTTTTCCTGATAATGTCCTCGTTTTTCAGCTTCGCTCCGATAGCCGTAGGCACTCCAATCCACGTAGTGCTGTCCGGCAGTGTAAACGGAACGCTCTTAGCTACCAATAACTGCTTGACACTGGATAACAGCACAAACGTCTCTATAATATCCAACGGGACACAGCAGACGTTCGTGTCATCCGTAAATTCTGTTCCCTGCTCACTTGCCCTCACGGAATCCAACTCCTCGCACTACAATGTGTCCTTGGTCGGTCTGGTCGGCTCATCCCAATCTAAGGCCTACCAGTTGGGTGGATTGAAGATGAATTTCCAACCTAACGCACTGGAGTTGTTTTCCCTGCCGTTCAGTATCCCGCTCATAGGCAACCAGTTAAACTGGTTCTGGGTGTATCTTATAATCTCGTTTCTGTCCTCGATAACACTGAATCGTGTCCTTATACACTACGGAAAAGTCGCTTAAAATGTAGGCTATCCTATTTTTCTGGGATAGCAAGAAGTTTCCTATTGAAAACATAAATTAATGTTGTAGTTTATTGTATGGCAGGCAGCCGCGGATCGTGATCCGCTCACAGTAAAAAGAAACGTATTAAATCGTGATAGTACATAGTGACGGTATGAAGCCGGAGTCCTCCGTATATATTACAGACAGACAGACAGACAGACAGACAGACAGACAGACAGACAGACAGACAGACAGACAGACAGACAGACAGACAGACAGAAAAATTTGCTGATTAACTTATCCAAACCAGACAAAAAATCCCAGTCAGCCCTCGAGTACATGATGACCTACGGTTGGGCAATCCTTATCATCGTGATCGTCGCAGCTGTATTATACTCGTTAGGAATATTTAATCCGGCGTCCAGTGTATCAGCAACAGTAACTGGTTTTTCTGGTTTTGGAGGTGTGACTGCAGAGTGTTACGGCAATGGCGTGTTAAGGATTTCCCTCGGAAATTCTCTAGGTAGTCAAATAGATATAACCAGCATAACTACCAAAAATACCGCTACCGGCGTAGTTGCGACCTTCGTACCAAATTCTACGTTGGATCCGACTCCTTATATAACGCCAGACGGCAGGTATGTCTTTTCTGTTTCCAATGCATGCCCATCGAGTGGAATAAGGTACTCTGTGAATGTTAACGTAAATTATACAGAACCCGACCAGATTTTTCAAGGGCCGTACTCCTCGGTCGGCACGGTTTCTGGAACCGCGTCATCAATGGATTTGCCGATAGCGGTCGGTGCCTTTGACGGAGTCAGTAGCTATATTGCTTTGCCAAACGTTAGTGCGCTTCGTCCTACATCCTCCATTACGTATTCTGCGTGGGTAAACATAAAATACATGTCGACTAATAGCTCAGCGGCGTATAGGGTCCAGAGGATTGTCCAAAACGGCGCGGATGGTGGTGGCGGGTGGGAATTGGACGTGGACGGCTTCCTCGGTGCTGCAACGTGCGCCATACACACTAGTTCTGGCTGGGATGCCGGTGTAAACTCTTCTGCTATGTCTCTTAATACTTGGTATCTCTTTGTCTGCACATACAGCTCGTCCAGCGGGCTTAGTAGCATTTACGTTAATGGAAATTCTGCTGAAAACTTTACCGTTATAGGAGGAGCAGTCGCTTACGGTGGCACGGCTGCGCCGAAAATAGGGGTTGACGACATTTTTCATGTAGGTCAGTTTGCCGACGGTAGCATATCGAACGTCCAGATATACGACAGTGTTCTTTCTCCAGCCGAGGTACGCGAGCTTTACGTAGAAGGTTTGGGCGGGGCGCCTATACAGGGCGCGGGACTGGCGGGGTGGTGGCAGTTGAACGGTACGGTAGAGGACTACAGCGGTAACGGCAATAATGGAGTAAATGGTGGCGCGATATTCACCAGTGACTATACTTCTCCGTAATCGGTCTAACTAATAATTAATTCGCAACTTGCTGTATCTATTTTTGCGTGCTATCTGACGTCGCGTAATCCGCACTCTTTACGTCTTTAACGTTCAGTGACGTGTACTCGCCAAATCTGTTAAGGCTGCATGTTATATCGAGCTGATACATTCCAGTCGACAGATCCTCCAACTTCATATTGAGGTCTTGAAGCTTGGATATGCTAAGTAGCTTATCAGCCACCCTGTCGAAAAACGTCGCCCTGGAACTCGTTACCCCGTCGTCGACGATTCCCGATATCATAAGGATTTTACTTATAGCTTCCTTGCCGTGTACCTCGCACGTTTCGTTTACCTTCTTGTTGCAGATCTTGCAGCGTGTTAGAAATGTGTTATCGGTGAATACTCTCATGAGAAACACCTCGGCCCTGTATAGTTTGCCGTCCTCAGTAATGTCCCTGAGACTCGAAAACCTCATTTCTTCCTTTTTGTGTGACGGTTGTGCGACGCCATCGGTTATCTTTATAGCCGTATTTTTCCCTACGTGCAGTTCGTAATTACCCGTCAGCTTATTGCGCTTGGAGTAGCAGTTGACAAGGGTTATTCTACTGCCGCTTTTTGCGTCTTTGTCTATGCTTTCCGCCTTGTTGGTGTCCCATACCACAACGTTTATACTGCCGGTTTCGTCGCTTATGATGAAGTTAAGCACGGTTGATTTGCCGCCTCTCAAGTTTATCTCTCTCTTCGGGAACTTTTTCCACACAGACGCGGTTATATTAACGTGATTTATTTCCTCTTTGATCTCACCGGTTTTAAAATCCCTCTTTATCGGTATTATACCGTTTTCCGTGGCCAGCATCCTAAGTATGGCATCTTCACTGCGGCCCGGGAACTCGGTTTGCTTCTGCTTAACTAGCTCCTCGATTGCCGCTCTTGTCATATTTTTCTTGTCCGATATGGCGCTTATGAGCCAGTCACTTTCCATTGCCTAGTATCTCCTTGGCCACTTTTTCTATGGCTTTAAGTCCTTTATTCGTTTTAGAGTCATAGTACGCTCTTATAATTGGTTCGGTATTGGATTCCCTGAAAAGTAGGAACCCATCCTCAAAGTTTATCCGCACGCCGTCTATCTTTATGGTGTCTTTGAACTTATCGGCCCTTTTCTTTATGTCCGCCATTTTCTTTTGCCTCGCATTCTCACTCGTGAACTTCGTGTAAATCCTAGTGTAATGGCTTCTTGGGAGTTCTTTTACTATCTCACTTACCCTGCTTCCACTCTCCTTTAACAGCTTTGCGAATACCAAGCCGGTCAGCAGCCCGTCAGGGAATGGGAAATATCTGCCAAAGCTAAAGTGATGGGCACTTTCGACCCCGAAATCGTACTTTTTTGTTTTCATCTTGTTTTCTATGTTAAGTCTGCCGACTTTGGTGTATTCAACGTCCGCGTATTCTTCTAGTACCGGTGAACAGTCGACTCCTGCTATGACTTTCCTCGGTTTCGTATATTTTATTATAATTAGCGCAGTGGTCATTGAATCAAGGAACACTCCATTCTCGTCAACGAATCCAACCCGGTCCCCGTCCGCATCGAATTGTACGCCAAAGTTTAATCTGTTCCTTCTTACCATTTTGGCGAGCGGCTTGGAATTTTCTATGCTCGGTTCAGGGTTCCTTCCACCGAACGTGGATGAGACTCCCTCGTTCAGCATGTCTAGGTCACTTACTGCCTTTTCAAACATGCTCTTACCTATGAACGTTGTCGCACCCCCCATGCTGTCCAGACCGCACTTTATATCCACTTTCCTGAAACCGTTTAGGAGATACTTTTCATATCTATCATCATAAAAGAATGGAACCGGCTTACCGACCTTCTGTGAGAATCGTCCACTTTCGTACACTTTTTTTATCACGCCGGGCTCGAGGCTAACGCCGTTCTTATACACGAGTATCCCCGTGTATGCGGGAGGGTTGTGCGAAGCCGTTATGGATATCCCGTAAGCGTTTTCGGCAAATGAAGCGAACGCAGGTACGGTAACGGGTCCCATACCTAATTCGTACACGGTTGCCCCGCTCAGTATAAGGCCGCGGGTGACATGGTCTTTTATAGCCATGCTGCCCATACGAGTGTCATAATTCAGGAATACCTTGCTTTTTCCGACTATAGTCCCTATCGCTCTACCGATGTCGAATGCTTTCCTTTCATTCAGGTCTTTCGGGTATATCCCGCGGATATCATACCCCAAAAATATCTCCGAATCTTCTGCCATTTTACTCCCCTCGAACTATCTTATCGTCTAATTTTTATAGCTGATAATATATATACTGGTAGAAAATAAATATAAAGGAATCACTGTGTCTTTGTCTATGAAAAATAAAAAGCAGAAAGGGGCCGTCGTGAGGGACAAGAAGATAACCATTGAAGACCAAAGTCTGGCTTCGAAGTTGTTCAATTCTGGTTTTTTCGGTGCTTTCAAGGACGGCGTCCTTTACCTTTCGCAGGAGGAGGCGCTTTACCTGAACCAGAAAAAGGAGCTCGAACTGTTCGATGTGGCCGGGAAGAAGCTGGGCAAGAACGCGTTTCTGGCTAGCGCCGAGAAGTACGA
>JAJYWD010000012.1:0-4022 GCA_021791655.1 Nanobdellota archaeon
GAGCCTCCCGTCAAAATATCCCCTCGTCCCATGTATTTATACTTTTTATTTTTGAGTCCGCTTTCATCCCACCGCTGAAGCATTTGGGTTTTCCCGCTCACATTGATAAACGTGGTAATTTTCGAAAGCTTAAATATCTTTTAGCCTAAGATAGGCTATGTACTACGATTTGAAATATGTGAAGGAGAACCGCGACGCATTAGCCGAGTCTATAAATAACAGGTTTCTTACGTTCAATGGCGGCGAAGTCGATAAACTCATCGAGCTTCACGAAAAAATAAAGAAAGACCGGTCGGAGATAGACTCAATAAGGCACGAGAGAAACGTGATAGGGCGCCTAAAAGGGGAAGACGAAAAGAAGAATGCTCATGCAAAGGAACTTAGGCTTCGTATAGAAGAACTTGAGAAGAACATAGAAAAAGAGCAGATTGAGGCAAATGCGTTGTTCTTGAAGATACCCAATGTTATAGGTCCTTCGGTGCCGATCGCAAAAGACGAGAGCGGAAACTTGGAGATCAGGAAATGGGGTAACACTGCAGATAAAGATTTTGAGGTAAAGGGCGCAGAAGAGCTGGCAGCCGAGAAGGGGATGCTGGACATAGAAAGGGCAGCGAAGGTCACCGGCAGTCGTTTTGCCTTTATGAAAGGAAAGCTGGCCGAACTCGCACTGGCCCTGCAGCTTTATTCCATTAAGAAACTGGCGGATAAAGGTTACACTGCCGTTATCCCCCCATTTTTGATTAAAGAAGACGTATACGCTGGCATAGTACACATGACTACGTTTGAGGACGCACTGTACAAAGTTAGCGGGAGAGAAGAGGACGCGGAAGATACGCGCTATCTTATATCAACAACCGAGCATCCTCTCATAGGTATGTATATGGGCGAGGTTCTTGAAGAGTCGGTCCTGCCAATCAAGCTGGTTGGGGAAAGTCCTGCTTTCAGAAAGGAAGCCGGAGCGCATGGACGTGACACAAAAGGCATATTCAGACTGCATCAGTTCGATCAGACGGAACAAGTCGCCATTTGCAAACCTGAGGATTCGGAGAAAATCCAGCAGGAATTTCTTGCGAATGAGGAGGAGATGTTGCAGGAGCTCGGAATCCCGTATCGCGTGATGTTGCTGTGTTCCGGTGACATGGGAGTAAGAGACTATAAACAGTACGATGTGGAAGCTTACATGCCATTCCAAAAGAAGTACAGGGAAGTAATGTCAAATGACAACTGCACGGACTGGATAAGTCGCAGATCCGATATAAAATACGTAGAGAAGGGCGGCGAAAAGAAGTATACATACACAGTGGATGCTACGGGCCTTGCAATACAACGCATGATAAAGAGCATATTGGAGAACAGTCAGAACAAGGACGGGTCCGTGACAATACCGGAAGCACTAAGGAAGTACACGGGATTCGCTTCGCTTTGATAATACCAAAGTAATATAAAATTGTTCTTTATAATTCAGCAGTAAAATCTTATATAATAGTACTTATCATTAATTTGTTAGTTGGAGGGAGTAGCGAATGAAGCAGAAGTCTGGAAATAATCTCGAGTCTTTACTTTCTAAGAAGGAAAAAGCCAGTGTTACTGACAATGGTAAATTGCGTTTAGTGTTGATGGCGGAACTTGAGCTCGCTTCCAAGTTGAGCAATCAAAATGTTCTTTACAATGTGGGCGAAGTTATAAAGAAGTATGACAAGAGACTTGACGGCATAGTAATAAATGGCGGTCTATCTCAGATACCTAACAAGTACAGCAAGCTCAGAGGAGAGCGCTTTGACCTTCTCGAGGACAATATAAGAAAAGTATACGGCGACAAAGTGTACAGACAGGTCAAAGGAAAAGACGGCGAGTCCGATTCCATCGACTCCTTGGACGAGGCTGCAAAGCTTGCAAGGGTACAGATGAGCAATATAACCGCTCAGGCTAAGGATAAAGGGATACCTATATACTATGTATTTGCAGAAAACGATTACAAGAACGTCGAGAGTCTTATAGCTAGTCTTGAGAAGATAAGCAATTATTTCAAGAAGCACGATGTCGAAGAAAAAGAGGAATCCGGAGAACTAGAGGTAACCGGAGTTGATCCCGATCTTATAACATACATCCAGAGCGCCTACAAGATGAACGCTTCCCAATGGAAAAACAAGGACAAGGAAGGCATAAAAGACATAGCGCTTAGAATGTACAAAGGCTGGATTGCCTCGATTTTCGTAGGAGATGACTCCAAAAACGCACCGGTAAATATAATAGAAACTGATTCTGAGAAAGAGAAGAAGCCTCGTAAAGCCCAGAGTTTTATGCCGCTCAAAAGATTCGAAAACAACATAGAAATAAACGGTAAGAAAATCCGGCTGATGCACGCTATAAATGGATTGTACACCGGGAACAGCGAAGGCAAGCCTACCGAGAGGGGCGATATCCTTGCGGTTAATAATGCAAATCTTGACGCTGTGCATGGCAGGCTAGCCGATATATACATAAGAGCGCATGAGTCAGCCACGCACTTTACAGTAGTAGACTTCAAATCGGACGGGACCGCCAGCAGCGCGGGGGATAAGACAGTTTATCTCATGAACGTGGGCCCATTACAGAACATAAGCGCTCAGATAAAGAGGCACGAAAGCTGGAATAAGACCATAGAATCTAAGAGAGTCGACCAGCCGGAGGACAGTGGAGTAACCATATTTTCCCTTGAGAGCGACGGCAGAGTCGAACTGCAGCACATAGGCTATAGGGCACTTAGCGATGGTGTAGACGTGACAAAATTGGAGAAGGGAGCCAAGAAAAATCTCGCGGAGATAGTTGCTATATCGGATACACACTTTGGCGCGCCGAGCACTGTTTCGGCGTATGAAGTGATGGAAGGTATACCGTTGGAATTAGAAAAGAGCAGGATACCAAAGAAGAATCGGTATCTCCTTTTACTGGGAGACATCCCGCACGGCGGGGCCGATAAAGCAACCTACACAGATATATTATGGCCACAGAGGGGCAACTATGTAGAGGCGTTAGAACAGCTGGAGAAAGCGAAATCGCCTGAAGAGAAAACAAGCGTACTCAGAGAACTGGTGTATGGCGTGTCAATGCCTGACCTAGGAGAGCAAGTGAGCGTAGCTAATGATCTGCTACTCAGTAAGATAGCGAAAATGTTTGGAACTGCTTATACTGTGGACGGTAACCACGTGCAGAAAGCCGCAGGGAACGCCGGAGAGGGCGGCCTACTGGAGCCTTTGCTGAAGGCAGGCGGTACCGATAAGGTTATCAGACCGGACAAGCTGATAAGAGCAGGAAAGGATGTAAGACTCGGCCCTTACGGTGTTTTCATGTTGCACAGTGCTGGCTATAGGGGCGGTATGGATCCGGCTACAGCGCTCGATATTAAAACGCGAAGAACCGGCAGCAATGATGTTCATCTCTCCTTTGCAGGAGACTGCCACGAAGCTCACGTGATGTTCTCTTCCAGGTACGTAAACGGTAAGTGGGACACTGGGATGTCTTCGACTTCCGCTGCACTTCAAGACGTTACCACCTTTGAAAAGAACATACTATCAAAGAACAAATATACGAGAGGCATATCGAGGATGTACGTTCCTTTGGATCAGTCGGTGGGTACCTCATACATCAGATATGACTTTATCCCCGCCAGCGCTCTTATGAACACTCTTAAGGGTGCGGGTGGTTCCAGACTGGAAAAGATAGTAAAATCAAATTATTCTTGATAAAGCACAGTACAAATACAGATGGCATTCGATAAAGCTGTATCAGAGGTTCATAGTTTCATTGCGAATGGTCAGAGGTTTTCTGTCTTTTACCACATGGACGTTGACGGCATAGTAAGCGCCGCACTTTTGACGAAGGCTCTGAACGTACTAGGCAAGACAGTAAAGAGTTACAGACCCTCCAATTACGAGGACTTCGATAATGGCTTTGACATCTCGGAGTTCGACTCGCCAATTATAATATGCGATATGCAGCTGCCGCCGAGCAGTTTTCAGATGCTTGCCGGAAAACCTCTGTGC
>JAJYWD010000012.1:4032-21482 GCA_021791655.1 Nanobdellota archaeon
TGCATAATAGACCATCACGAAGTCATAGAACCGCGCGATTCCGTTTATATAAACCCTAAAGCAGAGGGCTATAACGTTTATACCCCGTGCTCTCTCCTCGTTTATGAGCTGTTCAGAAAGGAGATAGACGCATTTGATTGGCTCATGGCGATAGGCCTTATAAGCGACGCGGGTGGCAAGGAAAACCATGAACTGGTTGTTAAAATCTGCGAGAAATACGGGCCAGATCCTGGAAAGCACGAGTACCTAACCGATAATACCTTCGGGGACGCCGGGTCTATGATAAACAATTTCATAATATCAGAGGGGAGGTACGGTGCATCCGCATCACTTGAGTTGCTACTTAATTGTAACGCCATAAGCGACGTTATAGAAAATCCGATGCTTAAGTCTATAAATTACAAGGTGGAAAGCGAGATAAAAGCCCTTCTGGAGCGGCTGGAAGTCGAGAGTGAAAAATATTCCGGCAAGATATACTTTTTCAAGATGCCGACTGATAAAAAACGCTACTCTAGTACTCTAGCTACAATTGCAAGTCTTAATCAGTACAAAGGGAAAGTGATAGTCGTTCTTACAGAAATAAACCGAAACTTGGAGCGAGTGAATATACGTGCGAATTCGCTGCAGATAGATGTCCCGAAGGCGCTGGACGAGATTTTCAGAGGAATAAAAGGTACTGGTGGGGGTCATAAGGTTGCCGCTGGTGCGTCAATAAATCCGCGCGACGAAACTAAGTTCAAACAGGAATTTCTTAAACAGATGAAGGACCAGTTGGATATAACAGATTAATCATCTACATTTCTGGCATTCTCGAGATGTCCGTTATCGACATGTCTGCTTCCTTGAATGAGGAGAAACTCTCCTCCAGTTTTGAAGTTCCCAACGCCTCGTCTGATATGAACGTTATGTTTATTATGTTTAGTCCAAAAGCCAGAGGTTGCACCTCGATTCTGTAGACGCTTCCCTGTTTTGATAGGAACTCTTTTATCTTGTTCGCCAGCTCCTCAGGTTTTGCAGCTACGTCCTTTGGCAACGCCTTTATACTTATCACTACTTTTCCCATACTACGGTCCGTTGAATCCGCACACCTTGCAGACGTACGTCTCTCCCCTCTTCCTGCACCTTCCGCATCGCGGAAGCTCGCTGTTGCAGTTTGGGCACGCGAATATAACGGAGTCTTTCCTAGCGGAAATGTCTACTCCACAAGATACACAAAATCTCCGGATATTACCGTTCTCCATCCGTAGATTATCTAACGATTACTATTTATAACTTTTGCCAGTCCTTTTCTGTTCTCCGCAGCACATTTTAAATAAACGGGAAATGTGATATATCCATGGCACCAAAAGAGAAAGTCGCTAAAGACGATAGAGACATAAAACAGGTGATAGTCGTAAGGAGAGACCTAAAGATGGGTGCTGGAAAGACCGCAGCACAGGCTGCGCACGCCAGTCTGATGTCCTACATAAAATCCTCGGAAAAGGACAAGAAAGTAGTTGAAAAATGGCTGAAATCTGGAGGTACAAAGATAGTCTTACGCGTAGATTCTCACAGGGAATTCGAGGAGCTAAAGGCAAAATTGCACAGTTCAAATCTGGTATTCTGTGTTATAAGGGATGCCGGACAAACGCAGATAGCACCCGGCACCGAAACGGCGATAGGAATCGGGCCCGACCTTATAGAAAAGATTGACGCGTTTACGGGCGAACTCCCCCTCCTCTGATTAATGTATGGTATACGTTATCGGGGACATACTGCAGCTCGTGGCGTACCAGAGTCCGCCGGTATTCTACGTTTTTGTGCTGATGATGGCCGTTGGCGTGGCCGTAATGTTTCTTGAAAACAAAAACGCTGGTCTGATAGCGATGGTGCTTGCTTCTTTGTTCTTCTTCTATTCTGATTTTTTCTTGCCGTTTAGCTATATACTAGCTGTTATAGGCGCCGTAATGCTCGCGCTTTACAATATTGGGTTTGAAGTAGTTTACAGAAAACTGCTAAATTCTATTAACTGGTTCTATATTTATTATCGTCTTAAGAGACACAAATCGCCAGATACAAATATTTTAGGCACTTTAAATAAAAAAGTTAAATAGCTCTAAAAGCTTATTCTTATACTATCGTGCATCGATAGTCTAGTGGTAAGACATCACCTTGCCAATAATAGTGAAAAGGTGGAATCCCGGGTCCGAATCCCGGTCGATGCACTTGTAAGTAAAGTATGTACTTTGATGTCGAAATGCCTGATACTAAGCCCGATTGGAAGACGTTTGAAAAAGAGGTTATGAACATCTTTGATGGCTTCGGATACAAAACGGAATGGAATATACGTTTCAAAACCGGAAGGAGATTTCAGATAGATGTTTTAGCCTGGGACGAATACCGGTGTTTCATAGTGGACTGCAAAGACCACAAATACATAAACCCAGAAAAAGAAGAGTTATTGTCCTTGGCACAGAAAGAAAGAACCGTGAATCTATTGAGAGTAAGGCCCTGGCTGGCAGGAAAGAAAGTGTTTTCTTTGTTGGTTACCAGAAATAAAGCGGCGTCTCTTCTGGATCATAAAGAGGCAGGACTTAAAATAATGTCCTTGGACGCGGCCTCTTTACCCGAGACATTACGCAATATAGAACTCTACGAGGATGACCTGTACAGGCTTGCCTAATTCTATTCTATTCTGTTTGCGAGTATGAAAGAAACAGAAGCATTGCTGTCCAGCTCATAATCGATTTTCAGCGGGTAATTCTTTGCGATATAAAATTTAAGTGGTTTTTCCGGGTCTACAGCATCAAGGAACTTCGATAGGTAATCTATCGAGTATTTTGACTTGGTGTCAGCGTCTTCCGCCCTCAAATCGAATATGTCTTTATTTTCATTTATCGATATGTCTTCTACGAATTCTTTGTCGTCGCTCTTAGCACTCATCATTAACTTGTCTCTGCTTACGGATATGTAAATCGAGTCATCTACAAGCACGGCGCCCTTTATGCCGTCCCTCATTATCTGACTCAAGATTGTGCCTTCGGCAGAGAACTTAAGCTGGGGGACTTTTTGTGCCGTGTAGTTCTCATCAATCAGTGGTATCGAGAATTTTCGTTTCGTCTTTCCTACAACGTCTATTATGAGGCGATTCTTAATGTCCGTGAGTTTCACTTTTTCGCCCCTCTTAACCAGTTTGAAGACGTTAACTAGGTCCAACAGCGAAACTGAGAGTTTAGTATCCTTGTCTAAATTGAACTGCTCGAACATCCCAGGTTTGCCACTGAATAGTATCATAGCAACATTAGCAGGATCCATAGCCTTTATACTTAGACCCTCCTTCGTAAGGTCAAGGGAAACATCCGACATCAGGGAAGACAGTGCGTCTATTATCCTCTTAAAAAGATCTATTTCCTTCAACTCCAGCTCCATAATAGTTATAAAGTCTCCTTCGTCTTTAAATATTTATTGAAAGCCGAATACTCTCTTTCTGATATTTCCCTTACGTATTCGGACATCAGCTCAAAATTTTCCTCCTCAGTTGGCATAACCTTGGCGGTGACTAATACGATTTCTCCGCTGTGTAGTTTTAGTTCCCCCTCTACCGGCGGTAGACATGTCACCTGCTTGTCAGATCCCCCGGAAACCACAAATGTTCCGGTCTTTTCATCAAAGTCCCTGACTTTAGCAACAAATCTGATTTTGTTATCTTTGCTCTTGTCTATAGTTTCGATAGTTTTGTCTGCTATTAGGTAATTTTCCATACTAACTTCGTTTCTCTTCTTTAAACGCTTCACTGCGTTGCTTTAGGAATGTTTATCGGTTTTTGTATCTCCAGGAACTTTATAATCTCCAATGGATGATAATCGGGAGCTACGTGGGGGTATATTTTCAATATTTTTGTATTCTTATCCAATACAAACGTCACCCTGCTAGCTGTTCCAAACAGGGTTTTTATCCCAAGTTTGTCAACTAGCATTCTGTTCTGGTCACTGAGCAGCATGAAATTTATGTTGTAGTGCGCCTTAAACGCGCGGTGTGATTCTGGCGAATCGACACTTGCACCATAAACAGCCACTCCGAGCCCCTCGAACCTCTTTAGGCTGTCCCTAAAAGAGCAGGCTTCCTTTGTGCAGCCAGAAGTTTCATCCTTCGGGTAGAAATATAAAACTGTGGTTCTACCCTTTAAGTTTTCCAGTGAGAACCGTTTTCCGTCCTCATCCAGTATCGAGAAATCTGGGAACTGGTCGCCTTCGATTACTTTCATCTTATTATTTAAAAAGTTATATTATAAATAATTGTTGAACGTGATATGTTAAGTATGGGGTGTTGCGAAACTGTTTATGAGCCGTCGGACGACTCGTATTTACTTTTATCAGCCGCAAAATTCGCCAGAGGAGAGATTTTGGACATGTGTGCAGGCACCGGTATAGTCGGTCTAAATGCGGCTTCCCACGCCAGGCACGTGTTACTGGTTGATAATGATGACGATGCTATAATGATAATAACTAATAACATAACTAGGAATAGCATAGGTAATGCAAGTGTCCTTAAATCCGATCTGTTCGAAAATCTGGGCGGGACACGTTTCGATGTTATATACGCCAATCCACCTTATCTGCCGGAAAATAATGGTGCCAACGAAAATGCGCTTGTTGGCGGTAAGGTGGGATACGAAATGACCTGCAGAATAATAAGAGGTCTAAAGGCGCACCTTAATGAGGGTGGCGATGCGTACATCATTGTGTCCAGTGTTTATGACGTCTCTAAAGTGTACTCCGAAGCAGCCTCGTCTGGATTAAGGTATGACATTATGGAAAAGAAAAACTTCTTCTTCGAAGATCTTATACTGTTGCATTTGTATGGCTGAAGCCGGTGTAGTCATGAATGATGGACGGCTTATAGTTGCGATAGTCATAGGCACGTCCGTTAGCATGCGGCGTTTGAACGGCGTCGACGACGTATTGGAGACTTTGGCTACGGCAGCGCCAAGGATTGTAGGTATTGATGCTTCTGCTAGCAGTGTATACGATCAGCTCGCACTCTCACTTAATGTAGTAAAGGTTGACGTCTCAACAATTAAGGATAGAGCAGCCATACTGTCGAAATTTACTTTTCTTAATATACTGCGGGAAGAAGACAAACCAGCGGTGATGGCTGCTTATCTGGCGTCGGAAAATCTTACTTAGGGATAGTCGATTCTAGAACCTCGCCCTTTTCGACCTTTACAAAGTCCGGGACCACGAGTACATAATCCTCGTCCACGCCCACTATCTGCGCCTCTGCAGCGTCTGCGCTTCTTTTTAGCTTCGTTATAACCCTCTTGAGTTCGTCTATGCCTCCTTTTTCCCGGAGATCCTTGACTTTTAGAAATGACAGCGTATACCCGGATCTTATATCATTAAGCACCGGAGAAGAATCCTCATATTTGCCCACCGTATAGTATTTTACGTGCACCTTCGCAACAGGCTTTTCTCTCTGCTCTACTTCTAGCTCAACATACTGATTAGAGTCCGGTATGTCTACCCTTTTCTTAAACAAGTTAAGAAATTTGTCCAAAGGAACATCAACCATATACCACCTCGTCATTACCCTTATCAATTATTACTTGTATTCTGTTATTTAAACACTTTGTGTAGCCCTAATGGAGAGATTTTTAGGGGTCTAAAATGCGTCATTGCGATAGTATACTAAGTACCCCGCCCTCATAAACTAGCAAACTGGTTTTGAACTTCTGGCTCCTGTTTTTAAGAATTTCTACCTCTTTTTCGCCTTTCTGGCCGGGCTCGATTAAATCCTTGTTTACTATTATGGGAATCCACTCCGCGCCCTTTTCATGTATTTCGGTACCATCGTACAAGCGCAATTTATTTAGGCCTCGTTTTACATGGTTAATTATCCCGTCGTTGGATGTAATTACGCCGCCGCCACATATCTCCTCCCCGCAACACGAGCACCTATAGTAAATTTCTGGCAGTTCATACCCGAGCTCCAGCGCTACTTTGGTCCACTTTTCATCGTGGCCGGTTCCGTTGTATAATTTTCTGTTTATTAAGTGGGCCATCTCATGCAATACTGTCTGCTTAACCTGATAATCCGATTCATATTTGATCATGTCTCGATTTATCCTTATTATAGGATTCTCTTCAACGGAGATGCCTTTCTCTATCAACTCATTATACCTTTCACTGTTTTCGGCGGCAGTGAGGTCCAGTATGAAATCATCCATGTATTCAGACAGGTTCTTGCCGTTGACCGTTCTGACGGTAGTCGCTTCTGCATGCATGCCCCCCTTCAGTTTACTTAATACATAGTCGGAGACTTTAAAGCTCACGCTATCGGAGTACTCCCTTGGAATGCCATTTCTCTCAAAATCTGCTCTTATACCAGACAAAATGCTTTCAAGTCTGGACGTATCTTCACTGAGACGCTTGCGCTGGTTCGGCACATTTTCTCGCTTGCGAAACGCGTATTTGCTGTCCATCTTAAGGGTAGTTAGGAGGTCATTTGGTATTTAAAGTTGCGAAAATACAATGCGTCTTATGTCTGTAGAAGAAGCGGGTTATGAGCGCGTAGTAGCGTTTGTAGGAGCAAACAATCTGGGCGTGGAGATTAGGGATTTTCCAACCAGCACTGGTACATCGGCCGAGGCTGCTTATATCTTAGGTTGCAGCGTATCGGAAATAGCGAAAACTATCGGGTTTGTTTGTAGAGGGGAAAGTGAAACACCGCTTCTAATTGTGATATCTGGTGACAAAAAAGTAGACACAAAGAAGCTTGGAAGTATAATCCCGTGCGGAAAAGCCAAAGTGATGACCCGGGATGAGCTTATCAGGTTTACGGGTTATGCACCGGGCGAGGTTCCGCCATTTCCACATAACCGCGGGGTAATCGCCGTAGTGGACAAATCCGTGTTGAGATTCTTTAGCGTATGGGGCGCAGCAGGATCCATTCATGCAGTAATGCACATACCGACTTCAGTTTTCGAAAAGCTTAACTTTTTGGTGGTAGACGTAGCTGAACGATTTGCAGGGGGAGGGATTTGAACCCTCGAAGGCCTGAGCCATAAGGTCCTAAGCCTTACACGTTTGACCGCTTCGTTACCCCTGCCCGATAAGATAATTGTTTATCCGCTAATAAAGTTCTTTTGTAAGGCGTACTTTTTAGGTGTAAAACAGGTTTATTTTCAACGCCCTTTCAAGTCTTTTGCTCAATTCCATCGTCGGTATGAGTTTACCATTAATGATTTTCTTTATGTCTGCCGGGGAATTTCTAGTAATACGCGCTAGGTCTTCTACGGAGGTTTTTTCCTCTTTCATGGCCTCTACAATTATCTTAGAGAAATCTAAGCGCAGTTCGTCGTCGGCAGGCGTAGCAATCGATTTTTTGGGTTCTGGATTAAGTTCACTTATTATTTTTCCATTTTTTGCACATTCGCTGCACACCGTCATTACAGATCCTTCTATATCAGCTCTGCAAAATCTTTTGTCTCCGAGCCCACACAATTCACAATTCATAGCAATGCGCTTAGGGATACTTCTGCCACGCTTACTGGAAGCTCTATCCCAAACTCGTTAAGCACCCTCGGATGGAGTTCTCCAATCATACCGATGGGTTTCCCTTTAAAGATTATAGTTCCATGCCTGCCGCCTATAAACGTATTTTTGAACTTTTCATCGCTAGCATCTATCTTAAGCTCTTCACTACCAAAAACTTCCTTGAAAATCTTATCCAATGCGGCCTTTACCGAGCTGAAGTTCGTCTCTAGGCCGCAGTCCATTATAGAGAGTCTTAGTGCGTTTGCGAACTCTACGTCGGTTTTCGGATCCAACTCCAAGACGTATCCTATGTCAAATAACTTTTGAGGAAATCTTTTGTTAAGGTTGTTAGACACGAATCTGAGTAACTCGGGGAACACGTTTACTCTCGCCATAGTTATTTCTCCGCTTTTTATATCTATCAGTGGTGCGTATCCAGAACCGTTAAAATGCATCTTTCTAAACTGGAAGTTTTCATTAGTAAGTACATTCATGTCAGTCTCTTGGTATCCGAACCCCACAAGGACGTCCCTAATCCCTTCGAGTGCCGCGGAGTAAGGCAGCTTTGCGCCTATCGTTAGTGTCTTCGGTTCTCTAGCCACTATGTTATTTACGCCATGATGCCGCATTATGTCGTCTATTATATCGACCTGATGGATAATATCCTGTCTATAAAATGGCACTGTTACGCGTATGTCTGTCCCAGTTGTTTTTGTCTTGTAATCAAGGCTATTTAGTATCTTTATGATTTCCATCTTCTTTATGCGTATGCCAAGCAAATTGCTTACGTGCTCCTCGTTTATGTAAAAATATGTGATACCTAAGGAAAATGAAGTATCTAACTCCTTGCTCTCCATAGCGGGTTTTATTATGTCCACTCTACCAAAGAATTGCATGTTGAATATTAGAGCAGTCGTGAGCGAATTCACGGAGGCCTTGTCAGTACCAGTAATGTCTATAAATATATTCTTAGTGCCCGCTTCGACCGCAGAATTTGCAGCATTTATTATCGGCGGCATCGCGAAAATTTCTCCGTTCCCTTCAGTCCAAACTATCGGCCTGTCTCCCGTCAATTTTGAGTAAATTCTTCCCTGTCTGGTTTCCTTTAGAATTTCGCCAAATTTTTTGGCCCTTTCTTCATTTATTGGCACGAATTCCACTTTTGATTTTTCACGCTCCTCATACACGAATGGAAATTTTAGTTTATCGATATCGAACAACCCTATCGCTGCGTTTAGCCTGCCCCTGCCCACCGTATTGTCGAGTTTTTCCTGTATGGCTATCAGTTCATTCAAGTTTTCACCCACTGGTTTTCTTAGTTTTACCATCAGCAGATTTACGTACTGCCGTTTGGTTTTTCTCACAGTTATCCTTTTTTCTCTTATAACTCTTAGCCTCTCGTCTCGCTGTACCTTTGCGCCCAGCAGCTGACCGAGTAGAAACGCTATAGAGTGCTTTGATACCATCTCTGTACGGTCTGACGTAATCTCAAAGTTTAGAAATGTGCCATCGCTGTCTAGATCTATACCGTACCTAAAGCAGAGCTCCTCATAGGCTTTAAGAGTTAGCTTCCTGCCTATCAACTCATTCATTTCTTTTACGCTTGAGTTTATCATCACCATACAAATCAGATCAGCGATCCAGTAACCCTTCTTAACTCTACGTTCCTTAGGAAGTCCAAATCTGAGAATGCGCCATACAGTGTTCTTATATCGCTGCTGTCTATCAGCAGAGACAGCGGCCTTTCTAGAGCGAATCCCCACGCTATGACATTTTTATTTATTCCGAACGGTTCCAGCGTCTCGGGTCTAAACACGCCGGAATTGCCCACTTCGAGCCATCTCCCCAGTCGTTTGCTATAAGCCTGTATCTCCAAACTAGGTTCCGTGTATGGATTGTAAGTAGGTTTCACTCTTATCCCGTTTATGCCGATTTTCCCATAGAATGCCTTTATGTAACCGATGAGGTCCGCAACCGTAAGACCATCATCATAAACTATACCTTCTATCTGATAGAATTCTGGTAGGTGTGTCTGGTCCGGAGTCTCATTTCGGAAGACCTTGCTAACCGAGAAATACTTGGCGGGTTTGTCTCGGTTTTTCGATATGTATCTCGAGATATATCTGAATGTAGTGGCCGTTGTGTGCCCACGCATTATTATTGCCTTGCTTTTTTCAGTGTCAAAATCCCGCCTGTGGCCTAAGGATGTGTCATACTTGTTCCTTGAGAAGCCATTTTCGTAAACTGCCTTGACTCTGCTCAAAATATCGCTGTCGACTTTAGCCCTCCCCGCATTTATGTATACAGTGTCCTGGATGTCTCTGTCCGGGTGGTTTTGTTTGAACATCATGACATCAAAATTCCAGAACGCAGATTCTGCATAGTTGCTTTCCATCTCTGCAAAGCCCATAGACACCAGTACCTCTTTTATCACCGACATTAATTGTTTGGTTACATGTTTTTTACCCGATAACGGAAGCGGTATGTTTGCATTGAGATCGTACTCGCGAAACGCTGCGTCTTTCCAGTTCTTAATAACATCGGAGGTTAGTTTATCCACCAGCTTTGAGCCGAACGAGGGAGAAGCCGATACCTGGCTACCGAATTTTGTTATGCTGGCGTTTTCGGCGATTATTTCCTCCCTTTCTATTATTTTCCTTTTCAGTAAGTTTTCTGTCATGTCCACAAGGTTTGTGCTGCCTTTCGTTTCTATCTCCCGTAGTAAACCCTGCAGTTTGTTTACAATATCCGCCTCTTCGGATGAGACAGAGATCTTCCCGTTTATTTGGTTGAATACGCCAAACCGTTTCAGAACCCCAATACCAGCACTAAGTTCGTTTTCGTCTAGTCCCAAGTTATTTAGCTGCTTGTAATTTACTTCTTTGCCTTTGCTTATGAAGTCAAATATTACGCTTTCTGGTAGACCGGAATCCAGATATCTTTTGCCGAGTGCGGTAAGCCTATATCGGAGATTTATCTCATTTACGCGGTTTATCAGGCCGAGGCCGAGTAACTTTCTTATAGAATTCAGTGCGGCAGATCTGTCCAAGCCCGCGTTCACCGTTATATCTTTTACTGGACTAAGCTGGGTAGTGAGATTTTCTAGTATTTTCTTGTCACTTTCTGTAAGACGTCTCGCTATATCATCAGCCGTCATTGTCATAGTATTTCTTACCAATTATGGTTTAATATCTTTTAAAGACGCTTAATTTATGTGTTAAATAGGATATGCTAGTGTTACTGACGGGGACTCCCGGTACCGGTAAACATACCGTGGGGCCCAGATTGGCAGAGTTGCTTGATTATGATTACTTGGACGTATCTAAGCTCATAGGCAAAAAGGGCGAGGAAGTCGAAATAAGCGCGGGAGAATTGAACGCTTTAGTATCACCGTTTTTGCATGACAATACGGTCGTCGTTTCTCACATCGCACATTTCATAAAATCGAAACTTAAAATCGTAGTAGTAGTTTTAAGATGCAGACCGGACGTGCTTTCAAAACGCCTGAAGAAGCGCGGTTACTCTCCGGATAAAATTTATGACAATGTAATGTTTGAGGCGCTTGATGGTAGCGTTTTAGAAGCCATGGAAGCCAATAAGCTCGTCATCCAGTTTGACAATAGCAAGCACATAGGCGTAGTTTTGAAAAGGATATCGACTACTATAGAATCCGGTGATTTGAATGGCGACAAAAGTATAGATTACAGCGCGTACATTGCGCAGATAGAAAAACGACTTAGGAGTAATGGGGGCGCAATACGCTGATCTTTGATGTGCTTCACGTTTCTACTCATCTATTCAAAAGGCCCTTTCCAAAAAAGTACACTACCACAGCCGCTATAATGGCTACAACCGCGGCGTAGGTGTATGAATAAATCGGACTAAATACATATAGTACCCCCATCATTAGGTTGCCTATGAATAAGCCCGCACCGCGCGAGGATGTAAGTCCGCCCATCTTAGTGCCGAGTTTCTTATTACTTGACACTAATGATACAAGGGTGGGTTCCAGCGTTTCTATGGTGCCGAATGCGAAACCTATTATTACTGCACCAATATAGAGTAAAAAAATTCCGGACTGGAGCGCATATGCGTACCCGAATAATATCGAACCTATCCCGGCCAGAAGGTACCCAAGTACAGATATGCCCTTTATTACATTTATGTTCTTTGAACCTATGACGTATCCTGTGACCGCGGAAACCCCCATTATTATCAAGTATGTCAAGACACCTAGAATGCTGTTAGATTTTTGTGCTACAGTCAGGACCGGGAAGCCCAAACTGTAATAAGCAAATCCATACAGCGCAGTGGCTATAAGCAGACCCCTGTAGGCATCACTGGAAATTTTCTTGTCCGTTTTGCTCTCTCGCACTTTTGTCACTTTATTATTTTTAGTGTTTACCAGCACTAGGCACAGAGTTGAAATCGCCAGCGGTATTATTGTGAACAAGAAGATTACATTGAAGTCAAAACCTAAGTATAGGAAGATAATAAGTAATGCTGCGGCAGTTAGTGCACCCCCGATATCAAGGGCGTGCAAAAATCCGAATGACTTGCTGGCGTATCTTTTTGATGTAAACTCTTTTAGTAGTGCGCGTCTGGCCGGTGTTCTGAAGTCCCTAGACCACCACCCAAGGGAAGCTAGGATAATTGCTCCAAGGCCGCCGAAGAACTCGCCAACAACACCTATAAAAGACAAAAGCGGAATAAAGGAATTTCCGATTATTGCCGTTCGCTTCCTTCCGAACTTGTCTGATAAGATGCCGCCAGCCAGTCCAAACAGTGAGCCACCGCCATACATAATCGCTATTGTCAGTCCATAAATTGCAGTGGAGTACCCTAATTTTAGGACAAGGAACAAAGGCAAGCCTGCGAGTATGATTTGGTAGCCAGTGTCGGCAAAGAAAGCCGAAAGCGATATCCAAACGATATTCGCGTTTAAAAATGATTTCCTTTCCACACGTGCGTGAATAGGTTTCTATCGCCTTTGGTCGGTATAAAGTTTTGCTTGCCATCACCGATTGATAATTTTATTAATAAGGCTGTGTCTAATACATATGAATGTTGCTGTTAAGATTGTGTCTATAATAATAATTGCTATAGTGGTGCTAGCCGCGGTGGGCTACGGCGTGTTAAGACTCTTCTTCCCCTCGCTTTTGGGAATACTGATTAATTCGCTCTCCGCAACCTTTACCAGTGCATCTATAAACAGGACTTTTACCTCGTCAAGTGTAAATTTCACATACCCCGGTAACTGGGTAAATATTAATTCTTCATCGCTTAGTGTGGGCTCCTCTTCTCTCGGCTCGCTTTTTGGTATTAACTCGGCCAACAAATCCGCTTCATTGCGCGTTTTAGCACCATCATCTACGGTTAATTCCTTAATATTACAGTTTCCGATTATTCTCACCCAAATCTCTAGTGGTGTGTTTAATCTTTCAGAGTTCCAGGGTGTCGGAGTCGTGATAGTGGGCGGTGCGAACCTCCCGAACAATGATTTTCAGCTGTTATCAAGCCTTACCAATCTCTCCGAAAGCGTAAATGGATCAGAAATCATTAACATTACTATGTCTGGCAACTCCGGTCTTCTTCTGTCAGTAAGCAATTATACTTCGGCGTTTCTGGGAAATACAAAGCTGACGCTTGGAAAAATGGCGATATCGAAGTACAATGATACACTGTGTTTCATTTTCGGCGTTGCTGTTTCTCCGCAGACAGTAAGCACCGTTAACAAGGCATTTGACAAGGTTTTGGGTTCTATAAACTGCTCGCCTCAGCAGTCTAATTCGTATTTATCCTCCTCCCAAATCAAGCAGGTACTGTCCGATTTCAATATCTCGACGTCAAATATATGAAAAAAGACAGTGTAGTTTGGTTTGACGGGGAATTAAAAGAAAACGATAAGGTCTACGTGCACCTTTTGAATCACTCAATAAATTACGGAAGCGCCGTTTTCGAAGGCATACGCGCATATGAAACCGCTCGCGGACCCGCCGTTTTCAGACTTGCTGAGCACGTAGAGAGATTCTTTAACAGTGCTAAGATATACTCCATGGAGATTAATTTTTCTAAGTCCGATATAGAGCGCGCAATCCTGAGTGTGGTTAAAGCTAACGGACTTTCCAGCTGTTACGTCAGGCCCCTTTGTTTCTACAACGACGAGCACGTTGGAGTAAACACAACAGGAAAAAACGTCAGCGTTTTCATAGCCGCCGTTCCTCTTCCCTCGTACTTTGACGGCAAAAAATCAGATGGGATAAAGTGTAAGATCTCCTCCTGGCACAGAATAAGCTCAGACATTTTACCTGTGCAGGCTAAAGCGAGCGGAAACTACCTTAATTCAATAATAGCAAGTAATGAGGCCCGGTCACAGGGTTTTGACGAAGCCATACTGCTCTCTTCCTCGGGATGCATAGCAGAGGGATCCGGAGAAAATGTGTTTTTGGTAAAGAATGGCGTGCTGGAAACACCGGACGAAGGCTCCGATATTTTACTGGGTATAACGCGGGATACTGTAATGAAAATAGGCGAGTATAAAGGTATAAAGGTGATAGACAGGAAAATACACAGAGAAGAGTTGTACACGGCTGATGAAGTCTTCTTATCGGGAACCGCTGCAGAGATAACGCCCGTCACGGCTGTGGATGGCATCGACATAAAAGACGGTAAGGAAGGACCGGTTACCAAAAGGATAAAGGAAGAGTATTTTGATATTGTTAAAGGCAAGGATAAGAGATTTCTGGATTGGCTCTCATTCGTAAAATAACAACCCTCTTCGATGCATGTTGCGACCCTACCTTTAAAAATTGCGGTTAGCTTTCAATAGTATGCGTTTCGCGGAATTGGTCGAATATCTAAAAAAGCTTGAGGCGACTTCTAAGCGTCTGGAGATGATAGACATACTGTCAAAGGCCTTTTCAGAATCAAGCACCTCAGAAATACCAAAAATGGTTTACATTTTCCAAGAAACTCTGCTTCCCTCGTTCTATGACGTTCAGCTCGGTGTAGCCGACAAACTAGTGGAGAAAGCGATCTCTAAAGCCTTTGACGTTGCTATAGACAAAGTCAAGAGAGCCAATTCCAGTATGGGGGATATCGGGTTGACTGCCGAAAACTTCGATGGTAATTCCGCGCGGTCAAAACTGGATGTAGTACGTGTTTATGACGACTTATTCGCTATCTCAAAGATAAGCGGAGAAGGCAGTATAGAGATGAAAGTGAATCGCATAGCAGAACTCTTGGGCGCGATGTCCCCGCTCGAGGCACGCTACACGGCAAGGTTCCTTTTGGGCCAGTTACGACTAGGGGTGGGAGAAGCCACGATAATGGAGGCGCTGTCTCTTGCGAAATCCGGTAATAGGGGGTTCAAGTCGGAACTTGAGCGTGCTTACAATATGTCCTCTGATCTGGGCAGGGTAGCTGAAGTTTTCTATGAGAAAGGCGAAGCCGGGATTAAGAAGTTTAAGATAGAAGTCATGAATCCCATAAAATCTGCCCTTGCAGAGAGACTTAATAGCGCCGAGGAGATACTCGCTAAGCTAGGCAAGTGCGCACTCGATCAAAAGTTCGATGGCTTTCGAGCGCAGGTGCACAAGAACGGAAATAATGTTAAGGTTTTCTCACGGAATCAAGAAGACATAACGCACTTTATGCCAGAGATTATAGATGCGGTAAAGAAACTTAAACAGGATAAACTGATCTTCGATAGTGAGGCTCTTACCTATGACGAGGACACTAATACGCTGTACCCATTTCAAGTAACTATACAGAGAAAGAGAAAACATAATATAGAGGAGGTGTCCGGCAATTTTCCTCTTAGGTTATTCGTGTTTGACATCATGCTGCTAAATAATAGAGAACTTATAAATGAACCGTACCTTAAACGAAGACAGGTTATAGACGAGCTCTTCTCCGCTTCTGGCACTATATCCAAGTCAAAGATAATAATAACGGATAGCAAGGAAGAATTCAACAAGTTTTTCGATGAGACTGTGGGTGAAGGCTTGGAAGGCCTGGTCGCCAAAAAGTTAGACGCACCATACTCTGCCGGAGCCAGAAATTTCAACTGGATAAAGATAAAGAGATCTTACAAAGCACAACTTAGCGACACTATAGACATTGTCATACTCGGCTATTTTAGGGGAAGGGGTGCGCGGGCAGATCTGGGCGTTGGTGCAGTGTTGGGGGGGGTTTATGACGATAGAGAGGACATGTTCAAGACCCTCACTAAGGTGGGCTCTGGTTTTTCGGAGGAGCAATTCAAGCAGCTAAAGAGGCTGCTTGATGAAATAAAGCTATACAAAAAGCCGACACGTGTCGATGCTATACTAATACCAGACGTATGGGTGGAACCTAAGTACGTGATTACCGTAAAGGCCGACGAGATAACTAAGAGTCCCATCCATACATGTGGAAGGGAGGGTGGGTCTGGTTACGCTCTTAGGTTCCCCAGAGCGGTATCCTTTGTAAGAACGGATAAAAGGGCAGAAGATTCAAATTCGGTGAAGGAGATAATAGAGATGTTTGAAGAGCAGAAGAAGGTAGCTCTGAAGCCGTAATGACCCCTTTATACCGCATATAAGTGCAGTTAATGATTTAATAATCAGCTTACAACATTATTTATGTTACTGAACGAGACTAACAGTGGTTCCTTTTTAGAGGAAACCGTGGACTTTTCTGGGGCTAGTTATATCTTGATGCCCACCCCTATGGAGTCAACTGCCACGTTTTTGAGAGGCACCAAGTTTGGCCCTCTGTCTATTATTCAGGCTTCCAGGTCGCTAGAGAATTATGATTACGAATGCGACTACGAGATCCGAGACAAGATATTTACAACGGGAGAGCTGGAGTTGCCTCCGGATACAGAAAAAGCCATAGAAGCAATAAAGACAAGTATTCAGGACGTAGCAGAAAAGGAAAAGATACCGATAATGCTCGGGGGGGAGCACACGGCGACTTATGCAGCATCATTGGCCTTTACCGACGATGTAGAATTTGTCGTATTTGACGCACACGGCGACTTTAAAAGAAACTTACTCGGGGTGGAATTCAACCACGCCAGTGTTTCCAGGCTTATCGCGGGAAAAAATGACATCTCCTTGATCGGGGTGCGCAGCTTAAGTCTTGAGGAGAAGAAAGACATAGAGGTCTCCGAAATAACTGTGGTGTACGCTGATAACACGCGCGACTCGTCATCCATATCGAAAATAAAAAACAAAGTGAATGGTAGAAGAGTGTACATAAGTATAGACATGGACGTTTTTGATCCTGCCTATGCTCCTGGAGTTGGCACGCCGCAACCAAACGGTCTTTCTTACAAAGAGTTGTTCGGCTATCTTAAAGTCGTAGTAGAAAATTCGGAACTTGTTGGTTTTGATGTGATGGAGACAAGGCCTGGTTCGGCCGATATGTCTACAGAGGCATTAGCCGCCAAATTGATAATGGATATAGTTTCTTTGAATGAGAATAAAAAAGCCGCTCAGGTTAAGAAAGAGAAGTGACTTTCTATTGTCCTTTTACTGTAAATCTTTAAACCTACAACTATGACCCACCCCCCATCAATCCCCCGTATAGCAGGCAGCCGCGGATCGTGATCCGCTCTCAGTAAAAAGAAACGTATTAAACCGAGAGAGTACATAGTGATGGTATGAAGCCGGGGTCCTCCGTATATATTACAGACAGACAGACAGACAGACAGACAGACAGACAGAAAATTTCTACTGATTAACTCCAAACATTCCCAGTCAGCCCTCGAGTACATGATGACCTACGGCTGGGCCATCCTCATCATAGTCATAGTCGCAGCAGTCCTCTACAGCCTGGGTATATTCAACCCGTCGGCGAGCGTATCTGCCACTATAACCGGATTCTCTGGCTTAGGTGTGACCCAAGCAGGATGCGTAAACTCCGTGAACGACCAGATCCTCGAATTGT
>JAJYWD010000013.1 GCA_021791655.1 Nanobdellota archaeon
CGTAAAACCTAAAAAAGGTCGGTCGAAAGACCGATAAAATACTCCTTAAAAGGGGGGTTACCCTCGGACAGGGGGGAAGTCAAGCCCGTCGAGAAACCGCATGCAAGTCGCGTCCGTGAAGCAGGGATCGGAAGCCCATCGATCCATTGATGGGGGGTGTCCCTTAGGGAAGAAGTATAATTTCCTTGTTATGCTGAAGCATTATGTTATAGAATCGCTTGAACCCAGCTTATACTTCGGCTTTTTCACTTCACTTATAGGCGTGCTCGCGGCTGCCCGAACCGGGCACTTCCTTTTCCTGCAGGCCTCTCTTGTGATAGCGGGCATACTCATAGCGCAGGCGGGTGTCAACCTGCTGGACGATTATCAGGATTATATGAGCGGGCTGGACAAAGAAACGGTCAAGACCAAGTTCAGCGGCGGCAGCGCACTGATTGCAAAGAGACTCATAGACCCGAAAAAGGTCCTCTACATCTCTATGTCGTGTCTGTCTATAGCCGCCGTTATCGGAGTTTCCCTGTTGGTGTACAACCAGTTACTGCTTCCATTCATGGTTTTCGGGGCGCTGGCGATACTGTTTTACCCACGATATATAGTGAAAATACCGTTAATGCAGGAGCCGTTCGTGGCATTCTCTTTTGTGATGGTGTGCGTTGGCAGCTTCCTAGCTGCAGGCGGCTCGCTAGCCGGACTGGCTTACCCGCTGCTGGCCTTCATCCCAGCGGGACTATTGGTGGGCATAGCTTCCCTGGCTCATTCGGTGCCGGATGCTCGCTTTGATGCAAAGCACGGGAGAAGGAGCATAACGGTCGTGCTCAATAGCAACCATAAAAGAGCGTACGTTTACCTTTCTTTCTATACAATGACTTATGTGCTCGTAGTGTCTGGCGTAATCTTGGGCGGTCTGCCTATATTCTCACTGTCTGTGCTTTTGACCATACCACTATGCGTAGTTGTATTCAACGCCATAAGATCGTACAGGGACCCTAAAAGCTTTGAAGGCTCTATGGGGCGTAATGCGCTAAGTGCGTTCATTTATTATCTATTGCTTGCTATAGCCTTTGTGATATGAAGGCTATCGGTTTCTACGAGTACGGCGGGTCGGAAGTCCTTAAACTTATAGAGGTCGACAATCCGCCGCTGAAAAACGACGAAGTCACCATCCGGATGCTGGCGACATCGGTCAACAGGATAGATATACTGGTGCGACAGGGATTCCACGGATTGAACACGCCAATGCCCCACATACCCGGCATAGACATAGTCGGAACCGTTGAGAATATTGGTAGCGACGTAAAAGATTTCTCCAAGGGAGATCTAGTTGTAGCTAATACCCTGTACGGCTGCGGGTCCTGTGGGATGTGCAGGGCGGGCGACGAAGTGCTGTGCAACGGCTGGAAGGATTTCGGTCTTCACGTCTGGGGATCTTACGGAGAGCTGGTAAATGTGCCGTCAAAAACGCTAATCATGCCGCCAAAGGCATTTTCTACCGCGGAGCTGGCCGCCATGCCTGTAGCGCTTGGAGTCTCATGGAGATGCCTAAACACGCTGGCTAGAGCAAGGAGCGGAGAGACTGTTTTCGTGTGGGGCGCAACCGGAAACGTAGGGCTGTTTTCCACGATCCTGTCAAAGTCGATGGGACTTAGGGTCATAGGCATATCAAGAAGCAAAGAAAAGGCCGAGGCGCTCAAGAAAGCGGGCGCTGATTATGTAGTGGACGGCAACAAAGACGACGATTCAATAGTGAAGGAAGTACAGGCCTTCACGAAAGAGAATGGCGGCGTTGATGTGGTTATAGAGCCGTTCGGAGCAACGCTTGCAAGTTCTATAAAGATGGTGAGGAACGGCGGCAGGATAGCCCTGTTCGGTGTCCTTAGGGGAGACACCCCGACAATAAGCGCCAAGTTCACTTACCTAAAAAGCGTGAGCATACTCGGCACCCACAACTCCACACGGAAGGAGCTCTCGGATGCTATGCAGTTCATGGCATACAAGAGCCTTAAGCCGGTGATAGGAAAGACGCTGAAACTTACCGAAGCCGGCAAAGCACAGGATATGCTCTCGAAATCGGAAGTCTTCGGAAAGATAATACTGCAACACGACATATGAAAGCGAAAGAGATCTTATTCCTAGCACTGCCCATAGTTCTGTGGGTTCTGGTGTTCATCGTGTTCAAGGCTTACCTGGTTTATGCCATGGTGATAGCTACAGCGATACTAGCCGCACTCTCCCTAAAGCTGCACAGAAAAGAAATCCACTGGGTCAGGTCGCTGCGGGACAAAAGAGTGCTTATAACAATAGGCGCAGCAACCGCAGTCGCACTTTACTTCGCCTTCTTCGCCGGCAATCTCTTAAGCGATCGCCTTGGTCTAGGCAGCGATGTATCGGCTGCTTACTTTTCGATATACGGCGGCATCTCGCTGATACCGCTGGTCGTCTCGCTGATTTTAATAGGCATATTCGAGGAAATTTACTGGCGCGGCGCGTTGATGGGTGCCCTTGAGAAGCGAAAGGGGATAAGGAAGTACTCGTGGCTGATAGCCGCAGGGTACTACACGAGTGTGCACGTGGCCTCGCTGAACCCCATCATAGTCATAGCCGCGCTCGTTATAGGATTTGCAGCAAGCGCGGTAGCTTATAAATTCGGCGTGCTTTCGTCAATCGTTATGCACATAGTGTGGATAGAAGCGGTCACGGTAGTGTTCCCACTATGAGCAAGCGAATAAACAACTTGTTCACCGGTATAGCTAACAGGTATGACATCATGAACCACTTGTTAAGCCTTGGCGTAGATACGCTTTGGCGGAAGCAAGCAGCCGCAGAGACGATGATCGACGGCAAAAACCTCCTTATGCTTGACGTCGGGACAGGGACCGGCGACCTTGCGATAGAGATAAGCAGAACGGCCATAAGGCACGGTAAAAGAGTAGGCATAGAAGCGATAGACTTCAACGCCGACATGCTGATAATAGCAAGGAGGAAGATAACTGGAAAAGGCGTAAGCGGGATAAACCTTAAGAAGATGGACGCGCTCTCGCTGGATTACCCTGCCGGCAAGTTTGACGTAGTGACCTCTGGCTTCGTCATGAGGAACCTTGACGATCTCAACAGATTTGCAAGGGAAGCGTATAGGGTTACCAAGCACGGCGGCAAAGCGGTGATCTTAGACATGGCTAGACCGGAAAGCGCTGCCGGCAGGGCCGCATTCAGAGTGTATTTCCCGATCATGAGGCTAGTGGGCGACGCCGTGGACAGGAACGCGTACGAGTGGCTCGTCTACAGCATCCGGCACTTCGACAGAAACAGGACGAAGAGGGCCCTCCAAGCTGCGGGCTTCAAGAAAGTAAGAATGATAAATCTGCTGTCGGGCGTAGCGTACATCGCGGAAGGGGAAAAACCCTAGTCTTAGCTAACGCGTATCAACTCGATATAGCCGCGGATACCGCTAATTATGTCTTCCTGCAATAGGCTTTCGGCTAGGTCTATGAACTTGTTGTTTAAGTCCCTCGCATCCTTTTTGGCTTCTTCGATGTTCCTGCCGTATTTCTTAGTCATTATCGCGAGCAGGTTCATCTTGTTCTTCTCCTTGTTGACGCTGGCTTCGTTCGAGTTTTTGGCGTCGAGGCCCAAGAAATCTATGATGTCGTCCCTTATCTGGAAGGCCACGCCTACGTTTATGCCGAATTCCTTCAGGTTCGCGGCCGCCTTGTCGTTCTTGTAGACCGCCGGCATACTGCACGCGGTGCCTATTAGTTCTCCGCTCTTCATCCTCAATATTTTTATGTAAGTGTCGATGTCCGGCAGCTCTCCGCGTTTATAGAGAGTATACTCCAGCTCCTCACCCGCGCAGGTGACCATCGCTGAATCGGACATAGCTGATACTACCGAAGTGCCGAAAGGCGCTGCTTTCGATACGGCCTTAGCTATAAGGGCGTCACCGGCTAGCAGCGCAGTACAGCCGCCATACTTTTTGTTCACAGTCTCCGCGCCCCTCCTTATCTCCTCTTCGTCTATTATGTCGTCATGGACCAGGGAAGCGGTGTGCAGGAGTTCCAGCGACTCCGCCAGGCCTACGAACTCATTTGGGTCATAGCCCAGTATCCTAGCGAATTCCAGCACCAGCAATGGCCTTATGAACTTCGCATTGCTGTTTATTATGTGTGTTGACGGCAGCAGAAGTTCTTCGGTGACAAAATCGCCGGCATTCATCGAAGTAAGGTTCTTTATCACAAGATTTAGGGCCACCTTTGTGCTATAAGGGATCTCATAGTTTTGAACGGTAAAATTTTCCATAGTAGTGTATTACCATTTAGTTTTATAAATGTGAGCCGGAAAACCACGGTTCGGATCTCTCGGTCCATACGGGATTAAATTGTCTTTCTTTGTTTTTAACCTTCCGCGGATGAGCTTGGGCGGTATCAATCGGCGAAAAGTGTCGGCCATACGGCGCTTGGGGGATGAGTTCTGCGTCACTGCGGTATCTCAACGTTGTATTTGCCCTTAAGGAACTCGTGCTCCGTCCATGGCATCTCTTCTAGTATTACGTTGTAGGCATCTATAAGGGATTCGAAACCTTTCGTAAGGTCTTTTGCGCTGAAGTATGTAGAACCTATGCCGTCGTCGTCCTTCGGCGAGAACATATTGAGTTTTTCCGCGTCTTTGAGAAGGTTTTCCGCTCGCTTATAAACGTCATCAATGTCCGCTTTGTAAAGATGAAGCGTGAACTTGCTCATGAAAGGCAATATCCTGACTAAATCATCGGCCAGCTTGCGGCTTTTCTCAACCTTCTGATAAAGGTTCCCCTGCGCAGGGACTATTTTATCAATGGTCTTAATGTCCTGGCCCGTCCAGCTGACGCTTTCCGATATCTCGCTGCGGATGTTATCGACAACGCTTTCCAGTTTGCTTTTCATGTTATATTATTGACGTCCACCTATATATAAGGTTTACTACTATGTAATAAATATTTAAATGGACAACTGAACCCCGCGATTCGGATATGACTGCTGTCAGATGGTCTGGCGCCAGAAATCCATAAGAGAGCCAAAACTCGCCACTGACGGGGTATATGAGGAAGCTTAAAGCAAAATTTACGGGCCAAGTACTATTTTATCCTTGTCATCTTGTTTGTAATCTTTCGAAGAGCAAAGAAGAGTCATGAGAGCGGCTTTAGAAGAATCGAATCATAATCTTATCGACAATAAAAACTTCCTAATATGAAAGCAGGCCCAAAAATTGAAAATATAAATAATAGAAAGTGTAAAACATTAACATGGCGACGGCATACGAGTTCAGGTTGTACACTAATCGGGTCTACGAGCCACGACCGGGGGAAGCGGGGGCCATCTCGACAGTGGATGGACACGGAAGCCGCGGTCTTTAGATACAGAGGATGCCACATAAACGAAAAGCCATGCTAATATGAAACTAGCCGCCAGTTTAGTGATAATGATCATAGCGCTCATCATAATTTCATCCGCGGTTATAATCGCCATAAGTCTAAATATTCCCCCCTTTACTATGATCGCCAGCAGTCTAAATAACACGGCCACGAACAACGGTACAAACCAAAATGGCGTAGCTATACAGTGGAAAAAGATCGGACCGACCAACATATCCTATAGTTTGTCGGATAACAGCGGTGTCTTTTACGGTATCGGCGCCGGGAAAATAGACGCATTTGTACAGAATTACAGTAACCCAGTGGTGATGTACGCTGCGGGCGGTGGTGAAATAGGACCGTCGAGCGATGCTGGGATATTCAAAAGCGTCAATGGCGGCGAAACGTGGTTTCCTGTCGATAATGGATTAGAGTCGATGTCGGTAAATGCATTGCTGATAGACAAAGCGAACAATGATGTAATACTGGCCGCCACACCGATCGGGATATACTTAAGCCAAGACGGAGGGGCGAATTGGCAGTTGATGCCGACTACTTCTGGGGTATCCGGCTTAACGCAGATTAACGAATCGATTTATGCCGCTGTAGGCGTCACTATACTCAAGTCCTCAGACGGTGGAAAAAACTGGGGGACAGTTTACACCAATCCTTCAGGTCAAGAAATTTTCAGCATCACAAGCGCAGGCAATATGCTGTATGTCGGCTTGAACAATGGCGAAATCGTTTCCCATACGGCAGGAACAACTTTCTGGGATTACTCTTCGCCGATGCCTTCCCCACAACCGCAGTTGCCCTACTCGCCTTCGTTATCGGCTAGCCAATCGAATCCGGATCTCCTGTACGTATCAGAATTCTCGGGATACGGGAACACTAGTATAATATACCGAAGCACGGACGGTGGCGTAAGTTGGACTACTATCAATATAAGCAGCGAAGACGGGGACTTTAGTGCACCGGGCGCGGGCGCGATACAGGTGGTAGCGGTGGACCCCTCAAACTCTTCTATAATATACGCCGGCGCGGACCTTCCCGTTTTCAGGTCTACAAATGGCGGAAAGAGTTTTTCTCCGACCAAGTTAATAGTGGACGTCAGGATGATCGGCTTTTACGGGAAGGATATCGTGATCGGCAGCGACCAGGGTTTATACGAAAGTGCGGACGGCGGTCTTAACTGGACCGGTCTAAATGGCAACTTAACCTCTTCGATAGTATACTCCGTTGAAGTTGCGAATGACACGATTTTCGCCTCCATGCAAGACTATTCACCCATCGCAAGTTTCGATGGCGGAAAACACTGGGAATCCCTTTGGAATTCCTCCGCGCCGGGCGGCGAAGGGGGAGTCATAGCCTTCGATCCTTACAACGCAAGTTGCATATATTTCGGCAATATAGAGGGCTTTTCTCACTCAATGGACGGTGGGCATGTATTCGTTACACCTGCGGGGATGAAATACATACTATCGTGGGCGTTCAACCGCAGTCTTCCGAACGAGGTCTTGGGACTCAACTTCACTGGCAAAAAAAATGGCAATGACACGTATACGGACGTATACTCGACAAACTGCGGCAAAACTTGGAGCGCAACCGGTTGGCCGGTGAATGGATTCACTTCGCTCTTTACAAGCCCGCTCAATCCTGACTTAATCCTTGCATCGAATTATAGCGGTGTTTATTATACGGAGGACGCGTGGAGAACGCTCACAAAAAGCCAATTCCCCATATCAAAGCTGCTCTCGGTTAACATAGCGTTCGATCCACTCAATTCTTCTGTTGTGCTGGCAGCGGCAGAAAATGTGACCCTTGACGTGCTTTTGCGCAGCACGGACGGTGGTAAAAGTTTCTACATTGAAAAAGATTTCCTTGACGAGCCGATTTCTCAATTAGAATTCGCCCCGCACTCTAACATCGTTTTTACTATAACCATAAACGGGCTTTTTGTGTCCACAGACGGTGGCCTCGTATGGAGACCGATAAAAAGTGATTTAGGAACTATATACGGAATAACAATAAATGGTACTTATGTATACATTGGGACTGAAGGAAACGGGATACTCCGTGCCCCACTTTCGGATTTCAATGTGTCATCCTAACCAGCGCGGATTAAATAAAGGACTACGATAAACAACTATAGCGCAACAGTTATTGGCTTTGCATATAGTTGTGGCTACTATCTGTGACAGCTCTCCACTCATAAATAGCGCGGACTTCCTTTGCGTTCATGCAATCACTGCATCTTACCGGAGTGTGTTTTACCGGTTCTCAACCCAGCGAGAACTGCCTATCTTTGAGGCTTTACACTCTCTCCCCAAGTGTGACTTCCTATATGTCAGAAGGCAATCACTTTGTGCAATATTTATTGATGTGTTTGTATACCCGTCTTCGGTCAGGCCGCAAATCTCGCAGTAATAGACTCTTTTGGAGAGCGACACACTTTGGAAATTACCACAATCATTGCACTATTTTTGGGTGTCTCAAGCCAGAGCAAGCATCATAGTAAACATGCGCCAGCCGGGATTCGAACCCGGGCGCCGAGCTTATCCCCTGCTTGGGAAGCTCGTATCATACCACTAGATTACTGGCGCTAGTTTCATCGTGCCGAACACAAACACAATTATATTTATATACGACGGCATCGTATTTTTAAGTATGCTATTCGGAAAGAAGAAGGAGGCTCCTGCAAACCCATATTTTAATGCTGTAAAGGGCGCAGATAAACCGCCCGCGCAATCTCCCGTACCCGCACAACCAGAGCAACGGATAGAAAATCCGCCGGTGCAATCGCCACAGCGGGGTGTACCTTTTCCCATACCGCTTCTGCCTACGCCAGAGCCGATAGTAACGCCCAACATAGAGCTTGAGCCCATGAAAATGCACGTGGACATAGATGCAATAAGAATGTCGACCGGAAAACCGACAGCGTTCATAAAGCTGAGTGATTTCAAGAGAGTGGTTGACGACATAAAAAACTTGGAGGAGCAAATAGCACAGTCACAGAACGACCTGAAAGAGATTTACAGGCACATAGACGAGCAGTCTGCCGCGGTAAGGAACTACGAAATCATGCTGAGTTCGCTCAAGAGGATGATGCAGGACATTTCTATTTCTCTAGCGAACGTTGAAGAGTAAACTATCCTCGTTATGCCAGAAGAAGACGACCAGATAACCATAGACTATTTCTCCAAGATAAAAATGAGAGTCGCTCGGATACTCGAAGCAGAGGAAGTCCCGGATAGCAGTAAGTTACTAAAACTTAAGGTGAGCCTTGGCAACGGGACGAGGACGATCGTGAGCGGAATAAAAAAGTCTTATTCGCCGGGAGAACTGGTTGGAAAGAAGATAATACTGTTTTCCAATCTAAAGCCAGCCAAACTGGCCGGTATAGAATCTGACGGCATGTTACTCGCTGCTACAGACGAGGAAGGCAGGATATCGATCTTGGTGCCTGACAAAGACATTGTGGAAGGTAGCAAAGTTTCTTAAGCGTTCCGCTCGAAGGAACAAAGACGAGAGCCTTGCCCTCGGATCGTAAAGCATGTTCTTAAGCGGGGCTTTGTACTTTTCCTGCACAAGTTTTTCATAATCAAGCTCGTCTCTTACGTCATACCTCCCATTTTCTATGTTGTTTATTATCTCTCCATGGACATTAAGGTTGCTTCTTGATATTTTTATTTCTCTTACGTCTTACAAAAAAGACGTAAATAATCAAGACAATGGCACATACGGCAACGATACCTGAAGAAATTATATACAATGTGTGGTCATTTACGGTCTGAGAAGACACACAACTGATACTCTCGTCGTAAAGTACGGTCACAATGCTGCCGGCGGAGACGTTTTGCTCACCGCGGACTGCCGGGTAATAGCTTTTGGCGCAGAGCACTGCATTATTGCGCGAAGTCATGGATATGTTATCCGCGAAGTAACTGAAGATTCCATAAGAAGTATTGAATGAGATCCGGGACGGAGTGACACTGCTTTCCGTAAGATTGCCAAATCTGACACTCCATAGACTGTTTGCCGGCAGACCGGATTCCAGGAACTGTGTAGTGTAATACAATTTTGGTTGTGTCAATTGCGTCCCAGCTAAGACATATGAAGACATCCCCGGAGACACCGCTTCATATTCCGTTGCCGTAGAGTTATGATAGACTATGTAAGTAGGCAGCGCGGTCCAGTTAGCGCCGTCGAATCTGTACACACTCACCCTGGTGAAATTTGTTCCCGCAGCGGCGATGTCCGAATCAGGGACCATAAGATAGTAAGTCACGTTATTCACTGCGGCGCTTTCATTGAAGGAAGGACTTACGTTCAGATACTCCAAAACATGTTTTATCGGTGGAAGAGACGACGGCATTGTTGCATATTGCGTGATAATTATCTGCGGCTTTGCTATGTAAGACCGAGTGTTTACGACCAACTGATCCAAGGTTATATTGCTGTCGTTTATACGCAATTTTATAGAGTGTGCTGCAGGGAGAGCGCTTATGTTCAGAGATACCCCGTTGTTTGAGGCTGTCACGTGAAATGAAAGGTTGGTAGCCGTGCCATTTAGTTCTGTTACTGGCACAAATTCCGTCTTGGTGTAAGAGAGATCCACCGTAATCGAAGCCTGGACATTGATAGACCCAGACGAAGGTGAGGGGATGTACTGGCAATAACTGCTGCAGGGGATGATATATGTGGTCCACAACAAAGTGCCGGAAGAGACATTAGAGAAAGAAATAGAACCGGACACTGAAGAAAGCGTGGAATTGCCGAGCGTTACCTTCCAATTGGCGCCCGTGGGCAGACCAATCTCATTGAACTTTACCGTGTACTTGCTCGATGTGGGTGGCAATAAGACGCCGCCGCCTCCCCCACCGCTACTGCCGCTACTGCCGCTACTGCACGATTTGGATGAGAAGGTCATGGACTGGGAGGTCCCTGCTTGCAGAGTGCCGGAGGATGGCGAAGGCGTATAAGTACAACCGCCGGCTGCAGGAGAACCTGTCGAAAAAGAGTACGATCCGGATGGGACTGTAAACACTATCGAAGTAGAAGTGGCTGACTTATTCGTGCCGTCATAATAAACCCACCAGCTCTCGCCCGATGGCAGTCCGGACTCCGTGAACGTCGTGCCGCAACTCGCAGAAAAGGATACCGATTCCGGATTGCCTGCCTGAAGGTTACCCGAAGACGGGGACGGCGTGTAAGTACAGCCGCTTATGGTTATGGAACCGACCGAATAAGAGAAGGTCCCTTCCGTGGTTACAAATGATATTGAAGTGGATGTGGAGGATTTTGGAGTGCCGTCATACGTCACACTCCATGACGTCCCCGAGGGAAGACCGGATTCGGTGAACGTGGTGGTATACAGGTTTTCTGTGAGTGTAGAAACGGACGCTTTAAGTATGCCTTCGCCGTATGCGGACACGTATAAATCATTATTGGTCCACTGTAGCCCGGTTATCCACCACGGTATTATGTCGCCGCTTATGGCGGTCCAGTTTGCTCCGAGGTTAAGGCTCAAATACGTCCCATGTGCCGTAGCCACGGCTGCAACCTGGCTATTAGGTTCAAATGCTATCATCGACAGCAGAACGGGAGCTGCATTTGGGTTAAGTGTTATTCCAGACGAAACTGACACAAAAGAGGAGCAACTATCGGTACTTTTATAGACATCACCATTGCTCGACGCTACTAACAGTATTGAGGTATTGAATCGGTCTATTGCAATGGATTCCGGTGTTCCAGAGACAGCGCCGCATTCTGACCACGATGTCCCGTTATCGTGCGTGACATAAAGAGCGGTACTGTTTCCTACATAAATCGTCTGGTTGCTACTGGGATTTACTGCTATAAGGGTCGGGTCTCCATGCGACCAGAACGACCACGGAACAAAGAAATTTTCCCCATGATTATAACTCTCTTCTATAGAAGAGCCATTCACGACATATACTATCGACTCATTCCCCGGGCTGAACGCTATGAGCTGATCGACGCCGTGGAAAACGTACTTGGGCGGCGAGGGCGTCCCTAAAGCAAAGAGATACGACTGTCCGCCGTTTGATGAGTACTGAAATCCAGCCCCCGTGAATTCGTACACCCACTGCGTGTTTGCGGGATTTATTGCAGCTATGCCGTTTTCTCCTATGGCTGCGTTAGTACCCAACTGCCCCCATTTCGCGCCGCCGTCGAACGAATATATAGGACTGAAATCCTGTACGGTTGTTATTATTGTATTTCCGCTCTCGGCGAGGTCGTTTATGAGAGAAGTCGAAACTATGTTGGCGGTAAGACTTTTCCATGAAGTCCCGCCGTTAAAACTTATGAAGGCACCCTGGTCGCTGCCCACAATAATAGTATCGTTGCCTGATGCATTAATGTATCTTACGTCGACTTCCAGCGGAAGCAGGGTATAAGTTGTTCCGCCGTCTGCTGACCTGTACAGTGCTCCGTCTGTGCCAATGTATATTACTTTCTGAGAGTTTCCAAATGTAACGTACTGCCCTGGGGCCTTTCCTGGAGCGATGAATCCATCAGAATGAGACCATGTCGCGCCGCCATTCGAAGTAAAATACGTGTCGTTGGCCGCATAACTATTCCATTCCACTACAAAAATATCATTTGGGTCGCTGGCATTGACGGCAATCGATTCTACATTGTATCCGGAAACATTCAGTATCTTCTTCCAGCCAGAACTGCTGTTGTACTTAAGAACAGTACCGTTGCTTATGCCAGCGAACATATTCCCTTTTGAGTATGCAAGTGTTTCCACCAAGTTGTTAGCAGAAAGGAACGTGTTCCAATTTAGACCGTAATCTGTAGATGAAAGGATGCCGCCATTCCACGATGCGTAGACGGTACCGTTGACATCCAAGAAATAGGTTATCTGCGATGCGCTTTTCACAAAGGACCAACTCGCACCGGCATTATCAGATCGGTATATCCCTTCCACTGCGGTGCCGGCAAGCACTATAGAGGCATTTGCAGGATCGAGCCATAGCTCGTTTATTACCGGATCTGTAATGCCGTTGTCTTCTGCAACCCAGGTTTTCCCGCCGTCAATGGTTTTGTAGACGCCACTTTCGCCTGTAGGACCAAACGTGCCCCCCCCATTTCCACCCCCGACATATATAGTTGAATAATTCAAAGTTGCCGCTATAGCTTGTATCTTCCCGGAGGCATTCAACCCAGTTATGCCTGTAGCGCTTGGCACCTCTGTTGGTCCAACCACCCCCCAGGAGGGGCTTTCATTCACGCTGATTGGTGAAAATTTTATCACTACGTGCCTGTCAGCAGACAACGAGATACTGCCGTTTGTCTGGTTTGCAGCATACCCTAGTATGTCTAGGGAGTAGCTTATAGAACTGGCTGCCCACCCGTAAGTTCCGTTGGGTTTGCTGATACTTATCGAAGACCCGTTCGAGGTGACCGTAGTATTGCCTAGGATCACAGACCATTCCGCACTATTTAGGGGAAGTCCGATCTCCTCGAACGTCACGGTGTAAGACGGGTCAGAAAACGTCGTCACGGACGCCATGGGACTGTATGCGAAAGTCCTATTAGGGCGTATGACCGGCATTGTCAGAAGATAAAGAAGCAATACAGCCGAAATCGCAATCGCCAGCGACAATTTACGGACTTTACCTTTTGCCGACCCGGGAAAATTTTTCCCTGTATACCGCAAAGACCGCATAAATTACTAAGCGGAGCCGTTAATAAATATGTAGACAGAGGGGGCTGCCGTATAATCCAATTGCGGACGGCCTGTGATAAGTGATAAATCAAACAAAGGCCCCGCAGAAGATCCTTGCCTGCAGCTCATTTTTCTTAAAAAATCCCAGAGTTTCTTTTGGTGACCTGATCGGCACCTATCCCTCGATATGGCGAAGGGGATATTTTCTTGCCTTTAAAGCTAATTGAACAAAAGAGCGATATCTATAATCGATAAGATTTACTGCAGAAATACAAGCCGCATCTTACGGTCGTTAGAAATAACCAAGTTATAAGACGTTCCGATCCGAAGACGGCATAGACGACAAAAGACAAGGCATGGATACAGTAGTCTCATAAATAATAAAAGTACGGTCTTAATCCGCTTAAAATTAAAAGTCTTATATGCCCCCGCTGTCCTTACTACAACAAGCGGTAAGCGTATTGTATGAAACCGGGAAAGGCGATACTTTACGACAGAAATCTTAGAAAGCTACCGACTCGGATCATCCAATGCCCTATCGCCATACATTAATGATTACATAATAGTAGTAAAGTATATAAAGAATCACAAATCTTATACCGATATGGAAAGGACAAAGGACGGGTTCCCCGGACCATGGGAAAGACCAAGGGAAACTATGAGACTTGAAGACGTATTTGATGCACAGTGTCGCGCAGATATAGACGCTGTCGGACCAGAAGCTGAGGCTGCAATCGAGGGAGTCATCGGAAGATACGAAAGAAGTGTTGCTTGGGGTGTCGCTTGGGGATTGGCAGATGTTGCTTGTTATACAAAAGACAAGGAGGCTGTGATGGAGTCTGCAAGAGTCATCGGGAGATACGAAGGAGAGGCTGCTGTGGGTGTCGCTTGTATATTGGGGAACGTTGCTTATACAAAAGACAAGGGGGCTGTGATGACGGCCTGTGGACTCGTAAAGACCTGGGGAAGCGGCGTGTTCGACCTGTTGACCAGTGAGGACATCGTATCGGTACACAAAGAGAGGCTTGCCGAGCTGATCGACGGGAAGAGCAGCTTCGATGCTGTAGCTGCCTATATAAAATCCGATAAGGAGCTTCCCCGCCCCACCAAAGAGAACATCACGGGCTATGGAAAACTAGTAAGCGAGTACTTGGCCAGGGCTTACGGGCTGGACAAAGGACTCGACAACGACCGCCTGTTCATGCTGTTTTCCGTCAAAAAATCGGAAAGGAAGGGGCTTGTCGAGCTGGTGAACCGTTCTTCCGAGAAGGACATAAGGGCGTATTCCATAACAGTGAACGGCGATGGGCGTCCCCTTGGCATAGACCGCAGCAGACTGCCTTATCTTTCCATCGTAGCGATAGCAGGTTCCAGGGATCCCGCCAGATATAAGGAAGCCTTCGATGCCGTATCAATGATAGTGGGTGAGAAGACGGTAAGGACCGCCAGAGACGCATTCAAAGCCTCTTACAGGTCCAGACTCGGGGAGATAGTAGGCTTGGTAAAGGAGGGTAAGGTGGAAGACGCAGCGAAGGCGCTTAGCGATACCGGGAACGAGGCGATAAACGACGTACTTTCCGTCTCTGACCATAGGGACATTACTATCGTCTCCGGCAAGAACGTGCTAGTGGCCGTCGAGAGTAATGATCCCTTGAACTACGACTCTAGGGTACAGATGGCATGCGTGTATCTCCCCAGGGGCTTTCGTGATGGGATATATGATTATTGCAAGGACGGACGGTTCACCCTCGTAAGGTATGACATCGACGGTAAGACCCTCGGGAGCGCCATATGTTACACCGAAGGCGATAGGTTCCTTGTCGATTCCGTGGAGGGGCACCGTACTTTCAGGAAACCGCAGATATTCGCCATAGTGTACAAGGACCTTATGGACAGGGCCAAGGGCAAAGGGTGCAAGGAGATAATATTCAGCGAAGGGGGGACGAACGAGACCCCTAAGAGGTTCATCGAATACCTTGACGGCGTAGGGTTAAAGAAGGACACGATAAAGATGCGTCTCGACACCGAAGGTTACCTTGAAGCTGACGAAGACGGCGTAAAGGGTTATACGGCGTCACTGTAAAAGTTTGTTGTTGGTGTTTAGGATGATAGTATATTTGGACGTAAAGTAACTAAGGGCTCAGTGAACTACCCCAAGCTCTCGCATGGAGCTTCTAGCTTCAAGATGCTGTGAAAGACAGTTGGGATGACCCACCAAAAACGGACTATTATCCTACTTTTAAAATGGATTAGATATAAAAACGAACCATGGTCGTCACAAAAATCCAGTGATCCGCGAAAAAGACTCGGGGACTTTCTCCAAAGAGACACTGATATTTCCAATGGAACCTCTGTATGATAACAATCCGTCATTACTTCTCGCTTAGGAAAAAAAGGGGGCCTTAGGCGCACGGCCCCGCTTCCTATGGAACACTCCACGATTTCCACTGGAACCGCTGTTATTATTATTTTATTATGTTCTATATAGAATAATATAATATAAAGCTCGTAGAAAACGTACTCTGTCTGACTTCCAGTGGAAATATAGGTGTCTCTGAAGGCTACTGGAAGTGCAGTTACATAACTGTTGTTAGCAAACTCTAATGATATAATTTCTTTTCATACTTCTTTTTAAATAGAGGAAATGTCAAATATCTGCCGAACAGAGCATCTATGAACCTGACTTCCTTCAGAAACGATCATAAACTATCCGAAAGGACTGAACAGAACGGCAGGGCAGTGGACCCTAAGGACATCTTCAATACTTTCCTGCAGAAAAAACGGGTGTTCAAGAACAAAGAAGTACTCTCTTCATCCTTCATACCGGAAATGATCCTTCACAGGGACACCGAAATAGAGGAACTCGCGAACATCCTAGCTCCCAGTCTGTTGCTTGAGAGGATATCCAATGTACTGGTATACGGTTTTTCCGGCACTGGCAAGTCTCTGGTCACTAAACACGTTGCGCACAACCTCGGTTCGACCGCTCTCGAGAAGGGCGCTAGCGTCTTGCCCGTATACATCAACTGTCGACTCGAGAACAACGACAGTGAGTACAGGTTACTGTCGAATCTGTGCGCCTTCTTTGGAGTAAAAGTGCCGGTTAGCGGCCTATCTGTCAATCTTCTGTACCAGAAATTCACGGACGCAATAGACAGGGAGGACAAGTACGTTATCCTGATCATCGACGAGATAGAAAAGCTGATACAGAACGCAGGGGACGGGGTGCTGTACAGCCTGCTGCGCCTCAACGAATCGCTTAAGCACGCGAAGATCTCCATCATAGGGATCTCCAACAACATAAACTTGAAGGCGTCACTGGACCAGCGGGTTAAGAGTTCCCTGAGCCCCGTCGAGATAGTCTTCAAGCCGTACAACGCACTGGAGATAGCTGATATACTCCAAGTCAGGGCGAGGGACGCATTTTATGAGCACGCAGTCGGTGATACGGTAATCAACAAGTGTGCCGCTTTGACGGCTCAGGAGCACGGTGACATAAGAAAAGCCATCAATATGCTAAGGGTGGCTGGCGAGCTGGCCCAGCAGAACGGCAGGGCAGAGATATCCGAGAGCGACATCGACAAGGCCGACGGCATACTTGAGCAGAACATAACGGAAGAGATGGTCAAATCGATGACTAAACAGGGCAAGTGCGTTCTTTTCTCGATCATCTTGGTGTCAAAGAACAAGAGACTCGGGAACGTCTACACCGGGGAGGTGTATGATGCATACCTGAAGTTGTCCTCGAAATACGGGCTGAAGGCGCTGACGTTCAGGAGAGTGTCAGAGTTGATAGCAGACATGGATTACAATTCACTGATAAAATCCCGCGTTCGTAGCAACGGCAGGTACGGCAGGACGAGGGAGCTAAATCTGGCGTTCGCCTCCGACATGCTGCCTAAGATAGAAGGCATGCTCAACAATGATTTGGGCTGACAGCGGATGCCACAAAGCTGAAAAATTTGTAGGAAGGCGCTGGCCGCAAATCAGTCAAAGACCGAAGACGGTTTCCTGTGAATTTATCAGTCTTTGTGCGTTCTTGTACAGTGTATTTTCTTTTTCTGTATCTGATATTCCGGCTTTCTCTATTTTCAGCAGCTCTATTTTCGAGTCAGAAAAAGGATAATCCGAGCCGAGTATCACTTTTTTTGAGGTCATTCCCTTACCCTTCGTTCTATTAGAGGGAAAGTCAAGCCCGTCGAGGATCCGACCCGTGCATCGTGGGAAACCGCATGCAAGTCGCGTCCGTGAAGCAGGGACCGGAAGCCCATGAATCCCCCTGTGGGAGGATGTCACATTCGTTATTGTCTGGTTAAATTGCCCGGTGCGTTTGCTAGCTTACAAGAGAGTCTATGTAGCGGGTCTGAATCTTCGCCTGCGCTTTGCGGACTTCTTCAGAAGTCTGTATATAATTTATCGATTTATTAGAGAGGCCTGAAGCTTTCAAACCTTCTTTTAATTTCGTAATGTTTATTTCGTCGTTTCTGAAGGCGGTAATTATCCGAAGCTGTTCATCCTTACGCTTTTTGTAATCCACCATCCATTTTTTGAAATCCCCCTCCCCTTGATTCGCTGAAAACCAACAGTCAATACCATATAATATTTTGCCTGAGTCTAATCTTATTTTTGGCATCCTATGGTGATATTTTAGTATCCCATCATTATTATAAGCATCGACTATTTCCCGGTACTTCGGCAGATGCTCCGGCTCGCTAGTACCTTTGATATACGACGGAAATTCAAAATAAAATACGCTAACATAACCTAAAAAAGTGCCCTCACCTAAATAGTCATTTAGACCCGCATCTGCGACTTTAACGCGCGTGTTCGGAGCAAGTGGACTAAGTAATTTGTTGAGGTTTTTTCCCATTTAAGCTAATGCTATGAACAGGTATTTAAACTTAAAACTAGGCTGTAGATTGGCGCAGATTAAGTCCACAGAATTAGAGGGAAACTGACTACGGATTTCTAGACGGTCTCCTGGATACCGCCAAAAGCTCTCCATCACGGCCGACTATTGCTTCTCTGTTGGGATGCAAAACAGACTCTGCTATGGTAGTCGCTGCGAAGGTGATCGCCCCTGCGATTCCGCCAACGATTTTTGTAATAAGACCTTTGTTTGTTACGGTATTACCAAGCGTTTTGTATTTGTCGAGGACATCAAAAAGCAGCAGTACCGACCCAGTTTCGCCGTCATATACGAGCGGGGCTTTTCTGTGACCGGTGATCAAACCATTCAAGTCTTCTTTTGTGCTATAAAGATGGACGAAATGCTCGGTGTTAAAAGCCAACACCTCTGAGTGGTTTTTGCTGTATAATGCAACTAGATTTGGTCTACATCCGGACACAAAGAGGCCTGCCGGGCCGAAATGCAGATACGCACTCGGATAATTGGAAGGGCTTTCATTGTACTCATTTTTAGGCTTGATTAAGTTAAACTCGTATGTGTATACCTCGGGGGCGGATTTTGTCCATATTTCTCCATAATGTCGAGAAGGCGTTTCGAGTGGTCTTATTATTGCTTCGAGCGTATCGTAGTCTTCATTTTCTGATGTCATACGAACAAGTGACTTAAGATGCCTGTGATAATATAAAAGTATGTTTCTATCGGCTGGCGAAGTCGGCTCTTGGATGACAAGTTAGCTGACTAGCTACGCCCGTTGCTGCAGAACGAATAGCGAGTCGATCCCGAAATATGCCTTTAACTTGACATAAATGAGTGGGCAGAGGCGCATTTTTGGTAATATGCATGCCTAGGTTGCAAAGAAACCTTTAAATCTGTAATTCTACAGGCTTTGTTATGGGTACTTTAGAGCCTTCTTTCCATATATAACGGACAGAAAATTTCTACTGATTTCGCCGTTCCCCCAGATACTTGGGCGTTTCTTGACAGGAATATACTCTTCTTCTGCTAAAACTGAAACACTCTATGTTAATGGAATCTCACAAGAGGCAACGAATATAATTAATGGAATGGCTTTGTATTCCGGGCAAGTATTTACGATAGCTGGGATCCTTTGTTGTAGAGAAAGTAATGGAAATCGGAAGGGGGCGATTGAACAGGTTAGTATTTACAATATCGCTTTCTCCGCCCCAACAATAGCAGCCCTTTATCGGCCTCCCATGCTGAATTTTGAACAATAGCAATCTATAAAATGCGTTTAGCGGAAAAATCATAATAATTTTCGTCGCAGTGACAACCATAACAACGGCGTGGCTGCGAACGTTAACTGGGTCTCGCTTTAATCGGGAAAAATCGTTGTCCATAATATGCCCCTAGTACGGTACATATTTTACTAATCTTTACCTCTACAGGGAATCTTTTTATATATAAAGAATCATATAAAACCATGGTCTTAGTTTCGGATTTAAAATTGGCTATTTCTGAAAAAGAGGAGGAAATAAGATTAAAATTTAAGAATGAGAACATAGTAGAGCGGGACCTACTTACAAAAGTAAAAGCGCCGAAGAAAGATTTTGCTACAGTAATAACCGGCCCAAGACGGAGCGGAAAATCGATATTTGCATTTCAATTAGCGGGAAAAGAAAATTTCGGCTACGTGAATTTCGAGGACGAACGATTGAGAATCTCTGCAGGGGACCTGAACAAAGTCTTAGATGCTTTGTATGGGTTGAAAGGCGACATCGAGCTGCTGATATTCGATGAGATACAGAACATTGATGGCTGGGAACCATTCGTCTCCAGACTTCTAGGCTCAAAGAAGGTGGTCCTGACCGGTAGCAATGCAAAGATTATGAGCAAAGAACTAGCTACGCGGCTTACCGGCAGACATTTAGACTACGAATTGTTTCCTTTTGATTTTAAGGAGTTTCTGGAATTTAAATCGTATAAGATAAATGAACAGGACTTTTATTTAACGCGAGAGAGAGCGAAATTAACGGAGTTTGCAGAAAAGTATGTAAAAGAAGGCGGCTTTCCTCTTGCCTTGAGGGAAGGGAAGACCGTATTGGCAGAATTATATAACGACATCATAGAAAAAGATGTCGTTCAGAGGTACAAAATAAACATGAGAACGAAGTTGGCAGAGCTTTCAAGGTATCTGGTATCAAATACATCTTCAGAGATAAGCTACAGAAAACTGAAAAATATATTTGGAATAAAGGGGCAGCATACTATCCAAGACTGGATAAGCTATCTTGAAAAGGCATACTTATTATTCATAGTAGAACGATTTTCCTTTAAACTCAAAGAGGCGATAATGGCCCCCAAAAAAATCTATTGTATAGACACAGGCATTATAGGTGTAATTTCCCGCGAACAAGGAATAAGCCGGTTGATGGAAAACACCGTTGCTGTAGATTTGCTGCGGAGAAAGACCTATTCGGATATCGAGGTAAATTATTGGAAGAACTACGCCCAGAAAGAAGTCGATTTCGTTCTAAGAAAGGGTCGCAAAGTGTTTTCATTAATTCAGGTCACTTACGCCTCCAGCAGCATAGACATCAAGGACCGAGAGATAAATGGCCTTCTTATAGCGTCAAAAGAACTCCGCTGCAACGATCTACTAGTGATAACCTGGGACTACGAAGCCGAAGAGAGAGTCAAAGGCAGGAAGATAAAGTTCGTCCCCTTATGGAAATGGCTCCTGAACATTTAAATCACAAGGACCCGTAAAAATACATATGTCGGCAAAGGACAGAGTCTTCCAATATATTACAGACAGACAGACAGACAGACAGACAGACAGACAGACAGAAAATTTCTAGTTGACAAAAAATCCCAGTCAGCCCTCGAGTACATGATGACCTACGGCTGGGCCATACTGATCATAGTCATAGTCGCTGCCGTATTGTATTCACTAGGTATATTCAACCCGTCGGCGAGCGTATCTGCCACTATAACCGGATTCTCTGGCTTAGGTGTGACCCAAGCAGGATGCGTAAACTCCGTGAACGACCAGATCCTCGAATTGTATGTGACGAACGCGG
>JAJYWD010000014.1 GCA_021791655.1 Nanobdellota archaeon
AGCGGACTGGGAATGTTTGGAGTTAATCAGCAAATTTTTCTGTCTGTCTGTCTGTCTGTCTGTCTGTCTGTCTGTCTGTCTGTCTGTCTGTCTGTCTGTAATATATACGGAGGACCCCGGCTTCATGCTATCACTATGTACTATCACGGTTTAATACGTTTCTTTTTACTGTGAGCGGATCACGATCCGCGGCCGTCCATCATGCAAGGGAGCGAGCGGGGGCGGTTTATAGATTACGTAGGGTTATAAATCGATAAATAATAAAATTAATAATCTAGTACAAAATAATGTTATGAAAATCTACTTTGCTGGTTCGATAAGAGGCGGTAGAGATTACCAGCAGGTATACCAGGAAACCATAAACATGTTATCTGCATTCGGTATGGTACTTACAGAACACATAGGCAAAAAGGAGATATCAAATGCGGGCGAAGAAGCGGTGGCAGGGACCGTCCTAAAAGATTTCCAGATTTATGACAGAGATATGAATTGGCTAAGAGAAGCAGACGTGATCGTAGCTGACGTCACAATGCCCAGCCTGGGTGTAGGTTATGAAATAGGCAGGGCGGAAGCCTACAAAAAACACATACTCTGCATAAGAAAGAAGGACGCGGAGAAGCGCTTGTCTGCGATGATTGGCGGCAACAGAGGCCTCCGTGTCGAAGAATACGATTCCGTGGAAGAGCTAAAGGGCATATTTGAAGGTTTTTTCAGCAACTTGCCTAAATAACTCGGAATTTTAATGTTTCTTAAGGGTCCTGCAAGTGCTATTTCCTTGCGTATGATCCTTGTCCTGCCGCATTTGCACTACTCTATCACGCAGCAAGTAAAGGCTCGTCTTTCTTATTGGCTTTACCAAAGAAGTTTCGTTGTCTGGCCGTACACTTGATTGACAACCTTTTCGAAGCCTATACGGCTACTGTCGACAGTGGTTTGTCAGTCCGGTAGGGCGCCACTCCAGTCCTTACTTGAACAGCTTTAGATAAAGTTAATCAAAGGGCTTACAGTTTAAATCGTGGATTTTTTGCTCGACTTTCTGTAAAATTTCATATGGTTTAGCTCGGATATAATAACCACGATGTCCAGTGCGCTTGTACGACCTAAAACCAAGTGACTTATAAAATCCTACTGCCCTTGCATCCCTCCTAGATACACCAGCATAAATCCACCTAGCACCGTTCTCTGATCCTATGCATGCAACACGATGGAGCAATTTTAAACCAATTTTCTTCCTATATTCAGATACACAGATAAACATTAGAGTGATGTTACGGGATTTGTTGAGCTTGAAATTCACCAAACCGTTCAAATTTTTCCCCTTCTTGTATACTAAGCATAGAGTCGTGTCAAGTTCTTTGTATATCGCTTCGTCTGGTAGCTCTCCGCGTGGGATTTCTGCTGCTAACCCTTTCTTAAACAGCTTTACCGCACTTTCCGTGTCTTTTGCTTCTAGCTGTTCTATGATTTCTATGGTCATACTCTCAATTCTTGTGCATTCGGACCACTGCACTCAAAGTATATTGCTCTTATCCGCTTAATATTGGTGAGGGTGACAAAATTCTAAGGTGCGGGGAGGGCTTTGCTTTTGCGTCGCCTCTGTGGGTAAGCACTTAAGCCGATTAGGTCCATACTCTTACGCTAAACCTCGTTGTCCAACAAAAATAAAAGTTTAAATAGGTGTTCTAATCTAATTAAGAACTTATTGAAAGGAGATTATATGAAAAAATATCAATATGCAGTTGGATCAGTGTACGAATCGAGTCTTAATGGTGCCCCGTCTTATACGGTGAGTATACCGGCATTAAAAATATTAGACACAGTAAGCGAGAGTGGGTTAGATAAAATTTTAAACACTGTCGGGGAGGATGGTTGGGAGGCGAACTTCTTACCAACGAGTGATCTAGCCTTAATCCAAAAAAGATACTGGCTGCTTCTGAAAAGAGAGAGCACTCCGCAGCCGCCTATAGATTTACTGTCACATGACGTATAAACGCAGGATACGCGAGCGGTGAAGTCTCTGCTTTCCAGTAAGTACATTACCGGCAGTTCAGTACAATAACATTTTCTAAAACGGTTAAGCCGGGAGAGGAATAAAGATGGCCGGTCCACTGTATGGAGTGCTGCCTATTGTGAGCAGGATTGGGTGGGCATACAACGGAGGGGGACACGACAGCTCCCCGCTTATTTCTGGGTATATCCAATACGTCCCTGGGGTGGCATCGGGAGCGATGTAGAAGGTTGAGGAAACGGGTCCGGACTGGTTGAGGTTGAATACTTTCCATTTCGGGTTTGCGGACTGGGTTATCCCGGGATGCAAATAATATGGGGGAAGTCTTACTTCGAATGTAACATTGAGGATGCCCGAATCGTTCGAAACGCCCGATACGCTGATGTTGTAAGAGGGGTATTCCCATTCAAGAAAACTAGATACGTTCGTAAGCTCGCCGCTGAAATTCATACGTGCGGGCACAACTGTTAATGGGGGCAGAGAGATTATCGTCTCGAAGCCGCCCTTAGTATTATTGACTGAAGAGTTTGAACCGTTGTATACGCTAGATGTCCCATTTACAATTCCTGCCCTGTTAGGATTGTATTCCGCCGTGATATTCGTTATGTTTGCATATTCTGTGAACACCGTATAGCCATCTGTGGGGATGGCAGGGGTATCCGCTGAGTAAAAACCGAAGCCGCTGTTAGTGGCATTGAAAGGGGACGAGCTGGTCAAGTTAGTTACCCTGCCACCGGAGATGAACCTGGTGACATTCATGGTTATGGTCCCGCTACTGCCCGGGGCTATGACGTAATCCTCAAAGCTCGATATATTATACAACTTAAAACCGGTGCTGTTAGCTATTCTAATGCCTTCAAATGCTACCCCAGGAGCCAGTGCCGGACAGGCCATGGTACCACCAGACAGGTCACCGGGACTTATCACAGCGCTGTTATGCACAGAAATGTTTGAAACGAAAACTACAGCGATCACTGCCGCAACCGCCAGGAACGCCGCAGGAAAAACGAACCTGTTCATACACCGTAATGCGTACACCATTAATATATTTAGGTTTAACTAAATGCAGCAGCGATGCTGTGATGTATGCGCACTTTTATATATAGACAATTCCAAGTTAAAACATGAATCTAAATATCTTCAAGAAGAAACTTAAGTGCAAGATATGTGGGGCAGAATTCCCTACCCAGGATGGACTCAATACTCATGCCACAACGCATTCGCAGCAACCAGCAGGGCAAAGCGCTACACAAGAAGCTAAGCCCGCGGAGTTCAGGTGCCCAATATGCAACGTTACTCTTCCCAGCGAAGCGGAGCTGAAGGAGCACGCCCAAACACACGCACAACCTGGACAACAGTCCGGCAATTAAAACACGTTTAAACGCTACACAAAGGTATAAACGACTTTGTATAGATTACTAATGCTGCTACAATAAATCGGGGTTGCCGCATAAAAATCTATAAAGGTCATACAAAAGCCAGGTTAGAAAGGATGAACTGCCCCTTATTTAAACATTGCCAGCTATGCGGGCGGACGCATTATTAGCTTATAATGCAACTTATTTGCGCTTCAGACACGAGGATGCGGTAAAGAGTTATTTCTGGGGCAACAGCAAAAAGAGTTCTTCTGTATTTGTGTGAGGCCCCTTCAGATAACTAGCGACTGCATTTATCTTTTAGTTTATTGCAAAATGCTCCCAAAAGCATATCAACGACTACATACAACCGCTATGCTTTTATTCGTTCTAAAGCAAATTATACGCATTTATGAATAATCAGCAACAACTACACCCGCAGCCGCACTTCTCGCCTTTCTTCGCTGTGCAACAACCACACGTGCAACCCGCTTCTTTTTTCTTTGCCATTTTGTTCACCCGCCATGCTGTTAAGGGCTCAATACCTTAGATTAGGCACAATAATATGAAGTACATTGCTTATATATAGCTTATAGACCGATTAACTCAGCGGCACTCTTCGTGCTCTGCTTTGAAGTCAATTGTTGATTCCTAAACACCTACACTACGGTTAGGGACTTATTTCGGCAGCCGAATCCGAAGCAACTTTGTGTGATTATGCACTATTCGCCTGCGCCTGCAAAACCGTATACTTCCGCATGTATCCGTGAAGGAGTGTAATCCGTGTCTATGTGCAATACTACGTTTGTGTAACTCTTCCCCTGCGTCGGCTTGAACTGGTCCTTATTTACAAGATGTATCGGTTTGCGCAAGGCCATGGCAGCTTCCAAATCAGCTACGCTTCCCTGACTGGCAGGATCCCATATAACATGCACCTCATCGGCGCTTAGTATGCCTTCAAGATTGTTGTCTATTATCTCCAAGCCCACGGGATCCGTCTCTTCGGATTTGTTGTCCCTGTGCGGCCAATACACTTTGTGTCCTTCCGCTTCTAACTTGTTTATATACGCTGCCTGTGCAGCTTTCTGCTCGTCCGAAGCGTTCCTCACAGAACATATAAGAAATATTCGTTTTTTCTGTACCATAGATACACCCCACATAATAGTCTATATGGATTTGGTTCGGTATTTATACGTTAAGACGTCTATGCAGAACCCTCTGCTAAAGACGCTTTTTGACTAAGACACGAAGTCAAGTGGCGAGCTTGTCTACGTATCGAGCAGCTTATCATAAAGCATCGCCTTGGCCCTAAGTTTGCTCTGTACAGACTTTTGCGTCCGTGGCTTTGTGAAGAAAGTCTGACTTCCTGCACACCTTGGAGGCTTTTTTCACATTTACGAACTGACACAACTTGGTTTCTTGTATCTTTCTGCTTTGTAAAGTCGGTCGCCATAATAACGGTAATCTATCAAAATTTCTTGATTGATTTTAATGTCTCTAAGAGCAAAAAGAGGCACTTCTAAATTTAGTTGTTCTAAACTCTTAATTCTGTGACATCCTCCCACCTCTAAAGAGCGTGGGTTTTCACGCTCACTTTTGATAAATGGCATTTGGTGTCGCTGGATGGTCTAAGAAACATAACGCTAATTTATGAGGCCTGTTTAGTTCATGTCCCCACCAAGTCTTTCCGAATTTTTGTAGTCTGAGAGAACATGGATTTGCTTTCCGCGCGTCCGTCAATACAGTATGTTTTTCTAGTAATATCACCTCCCCTTTTTTGAGGTTTTTGGCTGCAAAAAGACCGTAGCCATGCGGACATTTTCTAATTTTTATCTTTGGCAGGGTATTAACTTCCAATTTCTTCAAGTCCATAGTCTTAATCCCGCTTGTCATCTTTTATATTTAGCTGTAGAAATTCGGTTCTAGACGCTTAATTATTTTTTGCACAAGAATCAGATTTGTTTCGTAGATTTAAACTTTCCTCGTGAAGCATGCGTCTGTTAAACCCTTATATATGGGCTACCCTCTCTACTTTGAATATGAGATTTAAGACACTCGATGTATCCCTATTGGATACTTCCGGTTCTATGGCGGTCGTTGATGAACCAAGCTTAAACGCCTTCATTAAACGCACGGAAGTTGATAATAAGTGGTATACAAAACCTTTGTACCCCCTTACTATAAGAAAATACGTCACATTTTCCGAGACGGCCATGGAGGTCCCGAGCTTTTCGGGCGTCCATTTTGGAGGCGCTACAAACTTTTATGATGGTCTTTGCATGGCTCTTCGGCTTGCCGACGAATCAAACTACAGAAAAAAGGATCTTACACTTATAACGGACGACCTTTATGATCTTAGCGACAAGACGCGTGAAAAGATGGCTGAAACCTCTAAGAAGTTTGACAGGCTGAGTTTGGTGCTTTTTGCCTCCCCATTATTCTCATTTGAACCCAATCCCCTTTGGGCATACGCGGACGAAATAAGGATAATCCATCTGAACAACCGTAAAACGCGCTGATATCCGCCTGCCAATAAATTGGGGGCTCTATTACATTCATCCTACGATTTAAATCGCAGGCTTCTAGCTCGATTTTATGTAAGACGCGTAATCAAAAAAAGAGGCCAAGCCTGTCGGAAAATTTACGAGGTACGTTTGACAGGACTCCAGTCACAACAGTGCAAATACGAGCGCCGCTACTATCAGTACCAGACCGATAATCTCTCTCTTATTGAACCTCTCGCGAAGAAACACGAATGAAAGCAGGATCACTATCGGCGCTACTGCTGCCAAAGACAATGGCGTGAGGACCGGATTACTGGTGTAAGCGAACGAAACGGCCGCATTGCCGACGCCGTCAAGAACCCCAGCTATCGCTATGTATTTGAACAGCGGGTTGCCGGCGAACACTTTTACTTTTTTATTATGGAACACTAGGTAGTGAACTGCCAGCACTATCGATGCGGTTATCAAGAAAATAAAAGATATATAGACCAGAGGGAGCGTGTTTCTCGGCAACGTATAGAACAGAAGCCAAAATCCGGTCCACATTAGGGTGCCTGCGAACGCCACCCAGACATATTTGGAAACGAGTGTTTTCTTTTTGAACAGTGCAATCAGGTCGATGGAAATCAATGCAAGTCCTATAAACAAAAGTACGACCGCTATCGCAGTGTGCGCAAATAGTGCAGGGAAGAAAAAGATGGCAGAAAACAGAGCAAGAAGGGGATCCTGTGAATAAACCGCGGTGTTGACTATGCCTGCCCTTTCTCTAGAAAAAGCATAAAATACTAGATAAAAGGCAGCACTGTTTAATAATCCAATGGCTATCATGGTAAGCCAGGATAGATAGCTTATGCTTGCAGAAAATAGAAAAACTACGGATGGAAGCGCGGCTCCTACAGCAGTAAATAGAACCAATATTAGTATGAGACCGAACAGGTTGGCGTTGTTTACGTACTTCTTGAACAACAGAGGATAGGTTGAAAAACACGCTATTGCGACCGCCAGTGCAATGGGATAAAACGACATTACTTATTGGTGCAGGTTATAAGTTAAATATCTGAAATTGCTGGGGCGACATGGCTCACAAGTAATCGGGTGTGCCGCCCTAGTGCCTTTCAGCGCGCAGGATACATCTCTGCAAAGGATTTATATCGGTTGCAATCACTACCAGAGTATAACTCTTCGAAGTAAATCATCGGTAGTGAAGTGTATGAAAGGAAAGAGATATCTTATCGGCGTGCTTAGTATGGTTACTAGCAGACCTAAAACATCGAATCCCATAACGATTAGGAATGCAATAATACGTGGGAAGGCTCTAAGATTGGACATGTTAATAGGCCCAGAATGGAGCCTGTGCTCATCTTCCGCGACCCGATGTAAGAGTAACAAAGAAAGTACACACGATAAGGTTTTATCCAGACTTGCCAGCAAAGGATGGGTAGAAACCAGCAATAGCGACCATGAAAAAAACGTCCACAATACCGCTCCTCTTTTGCGAAGCAGAACATTCAGCGCTAGAGATGCAAACGATCTCTACAGACAAATGCACAACACGCGTCATTATAGAGAGTTGCCGGAGGATGTACCATACTCGCCAAGAGAGGCCGTTCGTGTGATAAACGCCCTGCGCAACGCCACGAAAGGCAGCGACATGGTGGTCATGCCAGGGACTATGATGATTTACACCAATAGCGGCAGGCTATACAATGTAATGCCGGTGGTATCTAACGGAAAATTGATCTATTCCGTACTAAAATACAATGACGGGGGCAGTAGCCTCTTTAATCTTGGAGGCATACTAAAGTTCATGCACGGTAGAAGTCATGGATATACATTCAAACACGATGGTATACAGTTCGGTATTGAGATATGCGCAGATTCCTGCAGCTTAGCGAGGACAACAAGTCAAAACGGATCAAAAGGTCTGGACATACAGATTTTGTCTTCGTGCGGGGACCGCTACACTATCTCCGCCCTCAGAAGGGGCGGATATTTCATATGTAGCGATGGAACCGGAGATGGTTACACGCGCGTTGAGACCTCCAACAGAAAACCAATATCGCCCAGTCTGGTTGACGATGATAATCTTATAGTATACAGTACTTCTATGCTGCTACATCGCAGGAGAGAAGAGACTCGCCGAAAGGACAGAGAAACCTGATGCGACTCGTGGTACGATATCACGGGTGTGCCCACACAAACTCGAAGTATTTCCTGAAGTTTTCTGCAATTTCTGGTCTGTCAATAACAATGTAAATCGGATATCTGCCCCATAACACCATAGCTACCTTGGCGCCGTACACATTGAAAGCTAGCTTTATACCCCCGAACTCTTTTACTGCTTTGACTCTTGTTAGAGGCTGACGCTTATAATAATCCAACCACTCCTTCTCGTCAGGGCTTGCTATTACGCGCTTGCGGATCCCAGCCTTTACCCTGCGTAGATCCCATTTCCTCATGAATTCGCCGAGTCCGCTACCGCTCTGTGCGACTCCCATTACTAGTTGTTCCTGGCCGGTCTTTAGCGAGTGGAGTATATCGTTGAAAACAGTCCTGGCGGCCTGCTGACCCTCGAATATGTATACGTCCTGCCTATTTTTGGCAGTCTCACGCATTGACACGAGCTTGTCCATCACACTGGAAAGTCGAGTCTCTCTTTCTTTCATAATGTTCATTAGCGCATGTGGATCCGCCACGGAAAACAGTTTCCTGCTGCCTTTCATCGTATAATACGCGAGGCCGTCCCCCATCAGTCGCTGCAGACAATTGTACACCACAGAACTTTGGAGACCGGATTCTCGTATTATCGGCCCGACTGTCGAGCCCCCTAATTTTAGCAGCGAGATATACACCTTACTCTCAGCGCCGGTCAATCCCGCCTCCTGAATGATTGCTTCTTCGTCCATACTCTCCTTTTTAGGAGAGTTTTAAATAAATACTTTACGCAGTAGAATAAATTATGGGAAGCTTACTATACGCAGACAGATACAACAGCTTAGAAAGCGAGGTAAACCGGACTACAGAAAAATTTGTAACGTATTATGTATCTGCACTGGAAGCACTCCACTACAGTTCTCTGGAGCGTGATAGGGTTGATTATGCCGATAAAGAAAAAAAGAAGGCGATGAAGGCTGAGCACGCCATATCCTTCGAAGAGTTAGGAAAAATAAACAATACGTCGTACAAGCGCCTTAAGCTAGAGGATCTGTTCAGACCAGACAGCTTGAGCACAGCGCTTATAGCTCTATTTGACGAGGTAGAATTGCCATATTTTGATGAGGAAGGAAAACTTAAGCATTCGTCTCCAAATCACTTGCTGAAGAAATTTTATGAAGGGCTATACAATTACGGCAAGATGATATTTCCTAATGATGCACAGAAGACAATGATAGTGAAAGGCAATGCACTCATAAAAAGGAATAGGACTAAGGCGCATTACTCTTGTATAAGGGAAGAATTCAACGGGCTTACTGACAAGATGACGATATACTTTCTGAATCGTCTTTATAGACTGTATGGGACGTCAAATTCAGACACGGCCCGCGAGTATTTTTCGATATTCGGCAAAATGAAAATGCCTGCCCTGGAGTTTATCGTGACGAGCACGGAGGGGAGTTTTCAGGATTGGGAAGGCGAAACCAGAAGGCGCGATTTAAGCTTTGGCAATGCGATTGCGCTGAGATTAGCCCGCTTGTATGATCCTACCAGTATACGCTATCTTTCTGATAAGGAAGAGGAACTACTCGAGTTAGATGTACCTGGTAATCCATTTGCGCAGCTTTATTTTAACCGGATAGATACGCGGCCGAAAAAGAAAAACGAGGGCTAATTTCGCGCTTTCTTAAATCTTGGTAAGCGATGGCAATTTAGAGAACTGTTTAGAGCTTGACCGCCAGATACCTGTCTCTTCCTCCATGGCACCCTTTAATAAACATCGGTCTTAATCCCCAAGCAGATAAAACGGCCAAAAACCTTTTTGAATCGAAATAGCGAATTGCCACTACTCGACAAAAACCGCGCCAGACCGCTTGAAGGAGTGTAAATCGTTAAATTGTACGTCCCGCCGCTGCCGATAAGTGATGCGGCCTGGATCTCGGTAATATACGGAGTGCCGCTCGGAATTGTTGAAGTTAAACTAATCATAGTACCGCCGAAAAGCATATATAACACAACCGCCACGGCAACGATGGCCACGGCAGAAACCACAATAAGTGTTTTCTTGCTATTTGCATGATTCAAGGAGAGGCCGTAATGCGTCATATACTTGAGGAGGCGCCGGAAGCCCATATGTATGCTTCCGAGCAAAGGTATGTCCTCGACAACTATTTTGTACAGGACTTTATATCAAATCGGAGACTATCAATGTGTCACGAAAGTTATGCCATAAACCAAACTGTTGTTATTATTGCCACCGTCGTCGTTGACATCGCCAGAAAGTGGATACTATAATTCTTGAGGCTGCGGCAAGCCGAATTTATCAGGAAATACTCAAGCTTTTATGCGATATCGAAATGTCTGTCTGTTATATACAAGGAAATACAAAGTCATAATTGGATGGGGCTTTAATCAGATTTAAACTTTGTTTTCCGGCTTCTGGTTTGCTGGGGCGCTAACTTACGGCAGCTTCTTTGCGTCGAGGAGCCATTTCCACAGAGGGACGAACTTTATCTTCCTACCTTTTATCTTTTCCTCTGCTTCGTAGTCCCAGGTTATCACATAACCAATATCTAACTTATAAAAGTCCATTGCGCCAAGAATGGCGTTTTTTTCTCTCTCTTTTGTAGAATTATCCGAAATCGAGTATGCACATTGTATCAGTTTTTCTACGCTGCCCCCGCCAGTTACGACAAAATCAACTTCTTTCCCACTTAAATCCTTCCAAAACCCGATGTCAATTGTGGCTTTTTCCTCTTTTCTTCTTAATAATTCTATATAAACCAAATTTTCTAATAGTCTACCTCTTTGTATGTCAGAATCGAAAAGCGTCGCCATCCCCGTATCAACAATGTATAACTTTTTGTGAGTCTGGAGCCTCTTTTTTATGCTTCTGAAGTAAGGGAATAACTGATAGAGTAAAAATACTTCCTTGGCATACCTTATGAAACTATTAATGGTCTTCTTACTTGCGTTCACGCCGATGGTCTTGAAAAAACTGTATATTTTTGTAACACTGAATTGCTGAGAAAAGCTGCCTATTGAATACCGGATGGTCTTGTCTAGAAGATCTACATCTCTTATCTTAAACCTCTTTATTATGTCTCTAAAGAATATCGCATTGTAATATTCGGAGAGGATTTTTATCTTTTTATTTACGTCCTCTTCCTTAGACACTTCCGGGAACCCGCCGTATACTAGATATTCGTCTAAAAACCTTAATATGACGGCTGTTTTTTGCTCTGAATACGCCATCGTTTTATCTGGTACAAAAGATTTCGCTAAAATGAATTCCCGAAATGAAAAGGGGTAAACTATGTAAGTCAAGTTTCTGCCGCTAAGCGACGTGGATATCTCCGCGCTTAGGAACTTAGAATTTGAGCCTGTAACGAATATGTTATATTTTCCACTATCGTACATTCGTCTTATCCACTTCTCCCAGCCTTCTACATTTTGTATCTCATCGACGAATAACCATACCTTGTCTTTTTTTACCCCATACAACTCATAATATGCACCGGTCAACTCTTCAAGATCGCCAACAGAGATATCACCAAGCCGTTCATCCTCAAAATTTATATAGATTATCGCTCGTTTGTTTATGTGTTTATTTTCGATTAAGTTCTTAATCACCGAGAATAAAAGGTAGGTCTTGCCGGCGCGCCTTACTCCGGTTACAACAACAATCTTCTTTCCGCTTATGTCTATTTTTAATTCTCTGTCCATGGTTTCTGGTAGCTCTCTCTCCGACCATTCAACGATAAGCTTCTTGAAAATCTCTTTTTTCATGTTTCTTATAAGAAACGTAAATATATAAATCTTGTTTCTCACAGGAAACGTAAACAAAACAGCTGGTGGGGAATTTAAATGTTCAGGAGCCATTTCCATAAGGGGACGAACTTTATCTTCCTGCCTTTTACTTTTTCCTCGGCTTCGTAGTCCCAGGTTATCACCAGAAGGTCGCTACATTTTAACTCGGCGGAGGCAACCAAAAGGTTTTTGATTTCTCTATCTTTTATGGTTTCCTTGGATGAAGCGTACGTAACCTGTATTAATTGTCTTGTTCTAATTCCGTCTTTAATCACAAAATCGACTTCCTTTTTTTGTATATCCCTCCAGTAATTCACCGTAAATCTTTTAAAAACTTCTGATTTTCTCATTAATTCTATTGCAAGAACCTGGCCCGTTACGGAGAAGACCTCGACGTTCTGACCGAAGGGGGACGACGAGATCCGGGACCATTCGGAAGCCGACGACGTGACGTTCACAATCTGCTGGAAGTGGGACTGCGCACCTACGCCCCGTGTGTTGTTTATTATCAGCGTCCCGTACGAAGAAATTGACGGGGGAGCGAAGCTGCCGTCCCGTAGAAACGTACGTGCCGGTGAACACCGCCCCGGCCCTGTGTAGTGTTTAGATTATCTTTTATTAAGAAATCTACTTTATAATCACCTTCGTCTCTGTAGTAATATATTCCTGTGCCTGGCCACACAAAATATGCCGTCGGCCATAAGTAAGATATAAAAGGTAGATACTATCAGAGTATTTCTGTGGTGTGATGTGATACCTAACGTGGCCGCGCTGGAGGATATAATAAAAGACCTCTGTCAGGAAGACGCATGCATAATAGTCGAAGGAAAACGTGACGTATCGGCGCTTGCCTACCTCGGCATACCTAAAGGGCGGATACTAGAAGCTGCACAGATAACTTACAGCACGCTGGAAGGCAGGATCAGACAAAAGGAATACCAGAAGTTGGTGCCTTTATTTGATAACGACAGAACGGGTGAGGATAGGATGGCGGGGTTCATGTCATACTTCTCTGGTGGTGATATGACTATAGATGAGTCTTATTCTAGAAGAACTAAAAGGGCCGGTCTAGCATGCATCGAGGAACTGGACAACATCCTAGAACGATGCCGTAACTAACTATTGCCCGTTTATACATCTATTTTTCTATAGCACCGAAAGATCTGCGAATCCTTTTTGGCCGTCAAATGGTGAAAAATTCTCCAGCGTGCACAGTCGCAGGAGGTCAAGATTCACGACTGCGGGGTCCCTACTCAGTCTTTTGATGTTTGTCAGCAGTTCCTGCCCGTTTACGGTTTCGTCTATCACGTTTATTACGCTGTCAAAACGTGTCTCCAAGATCCCCGCCAAAACCGGTCCGCCCTCGAGAAAAGTTATGTAAACTTTTTGGGGGCGACGCAGCAGCAGGCCAGTGTCGAATTCGGAGAAATCTATGCCTTTCTCTAGCAGGAACCCGCGTACCAATGAGCGGAAGAGCTCTTTCTTGAACGCAAAATCGGACCATGTCTTTATCTCTCCCTTTTTGAATCGCCTGCTTACAAGTTCTTTAGCCTCGCTGCAGACGAATGGGAAAGCCTCCACTTCTTTTCCGAATGTCCTTATTTTCATCTCTTTTATTATTCCGTGGGAGATGAGACTATTATACAGTTCGTTGAAATTTCCATCTGCTGCACACGCGTTACCAGACTCCATAAGCTCCCGTGCGGACACGAACGCTAATGCGCTAATATGGCGTATTACATTCTCCTCGCGCCTTTTGGTCTCTTCCAACACGTCTGTGTACGGCAAAGAGAAAGACAGCACATCCGCATACCTCGCACTGGCGAGCTCCAGACTCGTATCATTCATGTCCTTCTCTATATTGACGTGGTCAGCCTTTAGTACGCAGAACGGCCTGACGTTAGGCGACAGCACCACGAACTCCCCTATCCCGAGCGACGAAATCGTATCCTCCAAAGCGTCTGCGGTGTTACGGCCGGAAATCTTGCGGAGGTCTTCAACAAGGTTTATCCTGCCTATAAACTTTATATTGGTGTTCTGAATAGTGGTAGAAAGGACGGATGAAATCTGTTGGTCCGCGAATATGAACCCCACGCCCAACTCACGCAACTTAGCGATCATTCCGTGTATTATCGGCAATCCCATCGCGAAGTCACGTTCCTTGTTTGCGTCTATTATATGGTGGGCATCGTCTACCGCAATAACTGTCTTTAGCCCATTGTGTCCGCTCCGGTCTACCAGCTTGAGGTGAAAAATCTGGGATAGCACCAGAGAGAACAGGAAACTCTGCTCAAGCAACCCGAATCGATAAAGTTCCAGTATTACGTTGTATCTTACTAAGGAGCTGAAAGAGAGACCGCGGGAACAGTTGAAAACGTCACTTGAGGAGATGAGCGCTTTTATCCTGCCCTTGACGACTTTCAGGTATTCGGAGTGTGCCTTTAGGCTGTCTAGATAAAGGTAGAAATCCTTAAGGCTCGGAAACACGTCAGATTCCCACCCGGCAAAGAACGAAAGAAGGCTATCAAGCAGGAAATCCCTGCTGCCTACTAGAAGTGCAAAGCAGTGCGAGAACACGTCGGAAAAGTGCACAAGCCATTCTTTCTGGTCAACGCCGTCCGGTGGCTGCAGCGGATTTATCCTGAAATTCCCGTCCAAGTAGACCGTGTCTTCCTTGAAAGCCATGGACTTGTAATCGCCTTTCGGATCGAATATTATGAAGTTCACGCCGGATGAATCAAGCTGCCCGAGGATATTGTAAACGAGAGAAGTCTTACCGTGGCCCACGGATGCCACAACCAGCACATTCCTGTTCAAATCGGTATTTGACAGGAGGAACGGTCCTATCTCCGCATTGCCGTGTACCACAGAACCGACTCTGATATCTCCGGATTGCCTTATTTCCGGCATATCGGCGAGCGCTGCCGCATCCGGGAATTTTAGCCTTAGCACATCAAGCTGGCCTATGACCCTTTCGAACAGCATCGCCTTCGCCTCGAGATCTGAAGTTATAGCAAGCCGCCGCAGTAGTTCTTCGATAAGCGCCGTGTCTGCAAACTTTCTGTACACCTCCACCTCAGGCATTATTCGTGCGATAGGATCATCAGCACGTACGTTTGCGACTGGTCTCATTGAGAGTCACTATGATCTCTGTCCATTATGACGACATCTTTTATTTGCAGCGCGAGCTTAAGCGCGTATTCCCCGTCTATTGTGAGGCCATAGGAAAACAGTATGTTCCTCTTCACGTAACCCAGCCCGACTAGCTTGGAAAGAGATTCATTGAACTTTTCCCCCACGTTCAGCCTTCTCTTAAGCTCGGAAAAGGGCTTTTTGCTGTATAAGGCGTGCAGTATAAACAAGTCTATGTTGTCGACTCCAGATAGCATAGAACTTATGCAAATGGAACAGAGAGGCTCATCGAGACCGGAAGCGTGCGACGTACACATTATCGAATCGCACTTTGAGCAGAACAGCATAGAGGCGCTGTCCCTGATGATGTGCCTGCCATTGACGCAGAAGGACTGGGACCTTAGCTTTATCACGCCGCCGTTAGGCAAAGATATAGTCTTTTTGCCCGGCGGATTGTGCGCATCGAGAAGATACGCCTCCTGTTCTATTATCTGCTCGCCGTCGTGTGTTTCGTCCCGGGCCTGGACGGATGCAAGTTTCGCTTCGATTTCCGCGTTCCTCTGGCCCAGTTCTAGCACCTTTTCGTTTAGCCTTGTTATCTCCTCGTATAATCTCTTTTGTTCTTCTTCCATATCAGGGTAAAAATGAACGCAGGAAAAGCGGTACCGCTTCTAGCCCGGTGACAATGAAGGAGAATACAGAGCCGCTGGATTCGTTTGTTGCCGCCGGCAGGGACAGGAACGAGACATTGGCCACAAACGTCCTGTTACCGGAAACGAATATTACTGCGAGTGTGGTGGGTCTGGAGACATCTAGCGAGTAATAAGTGCTGTTCTGGGTCTCCGACGAGTTCAGGAACCTGTAATCCGAGGCGTTGCCATCGATAAAAAACGATGCGTGCTCCGCATATGGAGTCACGCTGGCGTGCGTGCTTCCCTTTGGGACTGCATTTCTGGCTACGGCGCTTTCGACCGCTGCAAACGAGACGGACATGTTATTTACTAGAGTTACGAGATGCGCCATGCTTTCCGTAAGCGCGTATAAATCGGGCATCGCGTTGGATTGTGCATTAGACAAGCCGGACAGTCGGCTTTGTAACCCCGTTATTGACCGGTTTATCAGGCTGAGTTCGCCCATTACTGCAGCATTGCTAGGGGCCCCATTGGACTGTGATCTGTTTGTACCGGTATTGTTGACTATGGGATCTTTGAAGCCTAATGCGGTATGATTAGAGGTATTACTTCCAATGCGGGAGAGGAAGAACGGCTTGCCGGGGAACAGGCTCAACTGCTCACCGGAAAAACAGTCGAACGGGACATAGAACTTGTATGTGCGCACAGACGATGAATTCGCCGTTGAGACATTAAGGGTGTAGCTGCCCGTAGCCAGGTCCAAATACGCCTGCGCCATGTTTGCGCCATTGGACTCATTGAACACCACGTTGCCGCTGGAGTTCGCCAGGGACATGTAAAACGAACCCGCCGGAAATGAGGCATTTAGGGAGACATTGACGTATGCATGCTGCAGCGTATAGTTCGTGGGGCCGAATTCCAGCTGCAGAGTGTCATTCCTCGTAAGTGAAAGGAAATCGGAGAAATTGTACGTGCGATTGAATCGGGTATAGCTGTCAAGGCTAAAACCCGAAAAGTTCCAAATGCTAAGTGATACCGATGCACCCGTGTAAACGGGAAGCGACAGGACTTTTGACCCGTTGTAATATGAATTAGTATACGTGTTTGCTACTGCTCCGAAACTCAGATTCTGCGCGGTTGCCAAGGACGGCGTAAGGCGTCCATAACAAAGTTTGCCCGCAACAGAGAAGTTATAGTCTGCCTCAAATGAAAAGTTTCTGGGCTTTTCCTGCCACACAAATGCCTTACCCGAACCGCCGCTGCCCCCGTCTACGTTGTAACCACAGCCATTCCATGGTGTGTCCATACCTCCCGCCCCTCCCAAAACATCATACCAAGAAGTAGTGTGATTGACCAGGCTCTTGTGTACTATTAGCTGTATCACGCCCCCACCGCCACCGCCTCCCGCACCGCTCCCTGAGTTTCCTCCGGGAAGGCCGGAGTTCATTATCGACGAGCCAGCATACAGCTCCACGCTCTCTGCCTGTATAACCAGCCCCTCGACGCCTCCGCCGCCATATGTCTCACCGCTAGCCCCTCCGCCGGCAGCCGTCAAAAGGCTCTGGTTGTATGTATAATTAAGCAGTGAAAAGGAAGAGTCCTCCCCATTGTGCCCAGAACCACCATTCCAGCCGTTCCATATGGCCCCGCGCCCTCCGCTGTCGCCGTAAGTATAGCCGCCCGCTCCGCCATTTATTCCATTACAAGTTCCGGCTCCACCTCCCGATCCGGCCACGCTGTATGGTCCGCTCATGCCATTTAGACTACTCATCTGATTGTCATTAGTATGATAAAGAGTATGATTAAAATAGCCGTGATTTGAAAAATAGGAGATATTGAGACTATCGCGTTGGTAGAATACTCTCCCGAAGTTGTATAGATTCTCTACAGCCAATAGGGACGGCGTCTTATGACTTGTCCAAGACGTGGAATTACCTACCACAAGAGTCCCGTTGTTTACGATGCCGCGCGCAGTTATGTTGAATCCATCCGATATCAGCTCTGAACCGTCGCTTATAGTTAGCCAACAGCCGCTATCGTTGAGGTTGCTTGAAAGGTGGTAAATCCCGTCAAAGGACGCATTGGAACACGCGGCGGCATGCACCGTGTTTGCTGACGCAAGCACTGTCAGTAGCGATAGTATCAGGCAGGATATTGATACGATGTAGGATTTATTTCTTGACATATAAACCTCTAGAAACTAAGAACAACACGCACAGGACGGAAACGACAACCGCGGCCGTTGTGCCGTGCGGCAGGGCAATAAAACTCATAAAGGCGTAACTAAGGCTTTCCGTAATTATTGACGACGGACACCTAAAAATCGGGCGGTGCACAGATTTTGCACGGACCGTGGTTTTATGCGGGGCATACCCCCCCCTTTTTGTTACGTGATTCTTCGTCCATAAATCTTTATTAGTGAGCATTTGGGCAGGAATAGTATTTAAATCTTTACTTTTTAGTGGTAAATATATTGTATAAAATCGGGAAAGGGAATACTTTACGGCAGAAATCTCAGAAGGCCACCGACTTGGGTCATCCAATGCCCTATCGCCATACATTAATGATTACATGGTAGTAGTAAAGTATACAAAGAATCACAAATCTTATATTAATATGAAAAGGACAGAGGACAGAGGACAGGTCCTCCCCGACAATCGGGACAGCGGTAAACCGACTAGAATCGCTGATAGAACGTAAAAACACTAAAACGGACAAGCGCCAGAAAAGGGATGCCTATCTTGTCGGCCTAATAAAACTTAACACGAATAGACCGTACACCGAAAACCCAGAGAGAATAATCGAGGCCATAGAAAAAGGAAAGAAAAAAGGCTTGACTCTTCTCGTGGGGCCAGAGTGGGGACTGTGCGCGTCTGCAGAAAAACCAAGTAGCACTTTTAGCGTCCGCGATTATATGTCCGTGCTTTCTCCTAGAGAAGCGCTCGATTATTGGAGGGATAACATACCGTATTCCCCCAGAGAAGCGCTTAAGGTAATAGATGCTCTCTGCGATGCCACAAAAGGCAGCGACATGGTGGTAATGCCAGGGACTATGATGGTTTATACTCAGAGTGACAGGCTGTACAATGTAATGCCAGTGGTATCTAACGGAAAGCTGATCTATTCCGTACTAAAATATGTGAATGGCGGCAGCAGCGACTTCGCCTTAGGCGGGCTTAAATTCGAATCCGGGAGAGAGCGGGGTGCAGTATTCGAGCACGGTGGCATAAAGTTCGGAGTAGAGATATGCGCCGATCGGGGGGCCTGGGAAGCAAGTTGGATGGCTGTGACGAGAAGGATAAACCCGACATACAGGTCCTGTCGTCGTGCGGGGCCGATAAAACGATATGGGCTGCTAAGGAAGACGGGTATCTTTTGTGCTCGGACGGGTGCGGACAAGAAGTGTACGCTATAACCCATACGAAAGGCCGCAATCGGACTGAGACCATATCACCGTCCTTTCCCACCGAGGTCCCGTATCTTTTTGTGTATAAGACAGCGAGTCATTGTATGCGTGTGCGCCGAATCAATGGAAGTGGCTCCGAAAACAGCAAAAACGGGAAGAAAGCTTAAAATCAGCCGACCCACTGGACGATTACTTCTCCAAGAGCACCTGCTCCACCATCGCTACCCGTGCAACCTCCATAAGGCGTTACACCGCCACCAGAGCCGCCGGAACCTACCGTAACGCTAATTTTAGCCCCGGGTGTGACACTTACAGGATAATTTACAATGAAACCACCAGAATTTCCACCGTTACCGCCTGACTCAAATACACCAGATGAACAGCTACTTCCACCACCCCCGCCGCCGCTAGTCCCAAACTCAACACCTGGCGAGCCAACGGTACAGTTACCGGCAAGACAATTATAACCACCAGCACCGCCAGGTATACCTAGGATTGAAGAAGCGCCCGTTCCTGCGTAGGTTCCTGCTTTGCTTGTCGCACCTATAAATCCTGAAACGCAATTATTAAGTGGTTGCTGTGTATTGACTGCTTCGCCCCATACTCCTCCTAAGCCACCAGTTCCGCCGCATACAACGATATTTCCAAAAGATGAAGATGAACCATTACCTCCTTGCAGTCCAGCGTTTGTATCCGATGCGCCGCCACCCCCGCCGCCCCCTCCTCCAACCGCAGTAATGTATACCTCTGTCACGCCGGAAGGCACGGTAAAAGTACCGTTAGAAGTGAAAATCTGCGCACCGGACGAAGATGGAGCAGAACATGTGAATCCACCACCGCCGGAAGAGACAAGAACATCACCGCTCGGACACGATGGTCCGGTCGTAAGCCCCTTTGATGAATTCCATTCAGCTAGGTATCCAGACAGGCCTCCGCCGGAGAGTACGCTGCTGGCGATAGGGCCGTTGCCTAGACTGTTTGTGCCGGTCCATTCAGCGAGATAGCCAGAGTAGCCGCCGCCGGTCACGAAGCCGGTTATTGGTACTTGGCTGCTGAGCGCCGAGAAATAGATAGTACCAGCGGACGTGCCGTTGACGCTACCTCCGGAGGGACTGCTTAGTGAATAGAAGATCTTCGTGGTTGCAGTGAGGGGACTGGTAAAGTTACCAGAGATTAGGCATTTGGCCGAACCCGCGGGATATAGGGTTCCTGCGGTACAGAGACCGCCGTATTGCACGCCGTTGACCGTCACCGTGACTTTGTCCAGTGATACCGACTGACCCACGTTGTTCTGCACCTGAACCTCCACGAGAGAAGCGTTCGCAGCCGCTCCCGTCACCGGGAACGAGGTTGAGAAGTCCGATATTATGGGCTGTGCAGGGGCGCTCGCTCCGAAATTAAAGATCCCCAAGAAGAACAATATCGCTACTACGACCACTAAAACCAAGATCATCCATCCGTAAGTAAACAAAAAGTCCACTGCCGACTGCGATGTACGCGTTGGATGTTTTGTATGGCTGCGCTTTCTTGGTGCTGGCATAGCAATTATAACAATGCGATGAATTAAAAAGCTTTATATCAACAATGTGAGCGGGAAAACCCAAATGCTTCAGCGGTGGGATGAAAGCGGACTCAAAAATAAAAAGTATAAATACATGGGACGAGGGGATATTTTGACGGGAGGCTCTCGGACAGAGAGTGCATTTAAAGGCTGTCCCCACGATTTGCCATCCGTCGGCGATAAATAGTGCCAAAAGGTCTCTTCGGAGATGGTCGTGCGCACTGGAAGCCAATGGATTTATCCATGGGAGGATGTCACGG
>JAJYWD010000015.1 GCA_021791655.1 Nanobdellota archaeon
ATGTGTCCCCGTCGACCGTCATGCTTATGGACGTGACGTTGATCTCGCTCCCTATGGAGTCCCCTATGCTCATCGCCAGTCCACCGGCCTGGCACTGTGCCTGTATGCTGCCTAATCCTGCGAATCCCGTCACGGATTCGGTGGCTACGAAGGAGGTAGGGTTGAATATACCTAGTGAATACAATACGGCAGCGACTATGACTATGATGAGTATGGCCCAGCCATACGTCATCATGTACTCGAGGGCGGACTGGGATTTTTTGTTAACTAGAAATTTTCTGTCTGTCTGTCTGTCTGTCTGTCTGTCTGTCTGTCTGTCTGTCTGTCTGTCTGTCTGTCTGTCTGTAATATATACGGAGGACCCCGGCTTCATGCCATCACTATGTACTCTCTCGGTTTAATACGTTTCTTTTTACTGAGAGCGGATCACGATCCGCGGCTGCCTGCCGTACAAGAAATCAATGGAGAGCAAGTTATAGTTTGTATTTATTATTTCATATCGAAGTACACACAGAGATTAAATACTAAAATGTAGATATCAGTAAATTTGTATTTTTCATACTGTGTCTGGCCTTTTAATACTGTATGCATATGAACGACACGTGCAGACATGCACGTTCTTCATACTCCATTTCAATCAAAATTTGGCACTCAAACTTTCTGAAGCGAACCCATCTTGCCTACGTTCACCTGAGTCTCATCCCTGAAGGCTTTGGTGTATCCGCCCTTTATCTCCACTTTGTCGCCGACTTTAAACTCGTCTATCTGCTTTCCCCAAAGTGACAACGATACTGCGCCGCTATCATCCTTTATCTTGGCAGTTGCAACACGATTGTTACCAAATCTTGTAACAACCTCCCTGGGAGCCGATATTTCCGTTATCTCTCCCGCCACTTCGACATTGTTCATGTCTGGCCTTAATTCACTTATTTTCATGTTCCTTCACCTCAAATATGCCGCATAAAGCAACGGCAACAATACTGTCGCATCGCCTTCCACGGTTATCTGACTAGCATTTGGCTTTACTTTGCCCCACGATATGGCCTCCTCCAGCCTAGCGCCAGAAAGACTGCCATCCCAATCTACAGCGGTAGTCATATAAATAGCATAATCCAGACCGCGATTGAATTGCGACCACCATATTGTGTGGTGCTTTGATATACCGCCGCCCAGCATAACTGCACCCAGACTCTTGGCTTTGAACACTTTCTCCGCAAGTAGGTTCTCATCTTCTATTACGTTAAGCCGAAAGGCCCTGTCCTTCTGGGAATAACCCCATATCTGCGAGCCGAAACTCCCATCTGTTATGCCAGGCACGAATATGGGTATATTGTTTCTGTGGGCCCAGTAAACTATCGATTCTTCCGCCTTAGCTTCCTCAGCTATCCTTTCACCAACGAAATCTATAAGTTCGCTGCCGGAATACTCTTTCTTTTTATCGCTAGATTCTTTCAGTATCTTCATCATCTTTTCCTCTATTATGTATCCGTAACTTTCGTTCGGTATGAAAATGTTATAAAGTCGGTTTATGCCCTCTTCATGCAGCTCAGAATCCTGAGAATTCTCAGTCCCGGCGTAGTAATCTTTCCAAATCCGCGCCAGATCATGATCCAGAGTTCCGCACGTAGTTATCACCACATCTACCAGCTTGTTCTTCACCATGTCCTTTATTACACCCCTGGTGCCGGTCGACACGATGTCTGCGGGAAAGGAAAACAGCCTGAGACACTGCTTGTCATTCTGCATGTCTTCGAATATTTTGACTGCCTGCGCTAGCTTTCTTGCCGTAAAACCGCCAGTCTCCGAAAATTGGTCTATGAGATTACGGACGGTCTGCCCTTTTTCCACTGTTATATTTTCTACTTTCTTTCCGAGCATGTGAATAATATACGACAATACGATTTAAATAAGTATAGATACAGATTAAAATAATGAAGCCGTCTGAGATTCTCAAGTATTATCTTAATGATGAAATCCTGACAAAGCTACTCAACGTGCGAGACCGGGAGTGTGCGGTACGGTACGGAGACAGTTTCGGGAAAAGGCCCATGATCTTCCAGTACCCGGAAGACGTAAAGAGACTCATCAGAAGCGGGGCTACCAGTTTCCATGTCAGTGAGGAGAGATGGTACAACCCGCTCATACTGAAGACGGAAATGAGAAAAGAACAATTCGACTCCGAAAGGAAGGGCTGGGACCTGCTGCTGGACATAGACTGCAAGCTTTTCGATATATCAAAGATATTCGCCGGCCTGATAACAAGATTCCTTAAAACGGAGGGACTTAACAATTTCTCAGTGAAGTTCAGCGGCGGCTCCGGATTCCATATACTCATACCGTACGAAGCATTCCCCTCTACGATAGCAGGTACCGACATAAACAGAATGTTTCCGGATACGCCGATGGCAGTCTCGATTTTTATGAAGAATTCATTGAGAGACAAGCTTGGAGAATCTATGAAAGAGAGATTCGGTATTAAATCCATTGCAAAGATGCTTAGCAGAGAAGAGAAGGAACTGCTTTCCGATGATGAACTCGACCCCTATAAAGTCGTGGAGCTCGACACGGTGCTCATCTCCGAGAGACATCTTTTCAGAATGCAGTATTCGCTGAACGAAAAGAAATGGCTGGCATCTGTGCCCATTAGGAATGGAAGGCTTGACGAATTCTCTCTAGAGGAGGCCAAGCCGGAAGCCGTTGATACCAAAATCGATTTCTTTGACGTGAATCCCTCAAAAAACGAGGCTGAAAAGCTTTTGAGGGACGCTTACGAAGGCAAGGACATGTCGCTAGAACTGGGCTCCATAATCAAAGACACGCTGGAAGAGATTTACAAGTCTAGAAATGTAAACGCGTACAGTACATCACAATATATCGAGCGCTTGGAAAAAATAGGCTATTCCAAGATAGTGGACATAACAAATAGAAAGCCGCAGGAAGTCGTGGAGGACATTGTAAATTCTACCGATTTGGGAAGGCGGGCAGCCATTATGATAATCGAAAGATCGAAAAAAGAGGCGGAGAAGCAGAATCTAATACCAAAACGCGTGTATGTGCCGTCTTTTAGGACTGCGGCAGTGCTGAGTGAGAACATCCCACCATGTATAAAGGCAATAGAAGCAGGTTTAGCAGACGGACGGAAAAGGAGCGTCTTTATCCTTACTAATTTCTACCGAAGCCTAGGCAAGACGCAGGACGACGTTGCTACGCTCCTGTACGGGTGGAACAAGAAAAACAAGCCACCGTTAAAGGAGGGCTACATAAGACAGCAGGTGGCCTACGCTTTTCGTAACAAATCGTATCCGCCGCCTAATTGCGAGGCAGAAGGCTACTACAAGTACTTCAACGTGTGCTTTCCCAACGAAGTGTGTAGAACCATAAAGAATCCATTATCTTACTACACAAAATTGTCCAATAGACCGCCAAACAAATCCAAGGACTCCGCAAGCAAAAGAACTCAGTCCTCACCCTAAAATTTGTAATATAAATTCCATCTTGGCGCAGAGTAATTCATTCGGAAGCTGCCCTTGTCACAGACCGATGCAACGCCGTATGAAAGTTCATTTTGTACGTATTTCAACAACCCCCATCGTTGCGCCCGTATCTTGTTAAGGAGCACGTCTGAAAATGACAGCCTGTCAAAAACGAAATTAAGCTTTCTGCCGGTCAAAAACGTTGGCGCTTTTTCTGCCAGCCATATTTCGAACAGCTTGGCCTCGTACTCGGATGAGAAGTGCATGTCAATATCAGAAGGGGCGCCACTGAAAACCGCTTCGAGACGCTCGAAAACGCTGTTGTCTGTGTTCCTTCTGCTCAACATTGCGGTTCCGCCAGTTATAGCCAGCGTATTAAGGTCTGTTACAGCACTCATTATGTTTCCTTTCGACGACTCAGCTATCCTGTCAAGTAGCGAATCCGATACGCCGATCGCGCTCATGGCCCTGACCTTCGCTAAGTACAGCTTCACGATTTCTGGCTTAAGACGGTAAAAACGAATCATTTGGAACCTATCCAGGAACCTCTTATTTTTCTCTCGGAACACGTCTCCGCTCTCAGATTCTATTATTAGTATAGAACTGCCGCTTTCAAGCCGCTGGAATATCGACGGGTCTACACTAATGATTTTCTCCGCATCCTCGACGTACACCACCTTCCCTTTGTTATCGAATATCGAGCGCGAGTTAGCCGCATTGTTTACAAGTGACACAATCCTGTCGGAAACGTTCCCATCCGTCTCATCCTCGTTTATTGCGTAAAGGTTTACCCTCTTCAGATTTAGTGAATTTGATGAAGCTAGGCTCTCAGCTAGGAACGACTTTCCGCAGCCGGATGGTCCGTTGAATACGAACGTCTTCTTACCGCCGCGCAAATAGGCGAGGAACTTAGATGTTATAGCACCGCTGTAATTCTCAGCGAAGTTCTCAAGCTTCGGCTCTGGCAACTTTAACATAGCTATTTTTTTAGCGTGGAAAGAAACGCAAGAAACGCCTGCAACTGTATAAAAGGCGTTGCGCCCTCTATCACTCTGTAATCCAGTTCGGCTAGTTTCTCAATCACATAACTTTTCATATTCGGTTCTATAAGGTCTGATGACGCTACCACGGAGAACATCTGGCTTACAAGTTCCTTTATGTTGACGCCGCCGTCCAGGAAAGTGGAAAATGTCTCCTTCGATTTCATATAATCCCCGCTAATCGCGGCTTTTAGACCTTCCCTTATTTTCCCGACATCCAGTACCCCGCTGTTCTTGTACACGACTTCGCTGCTTATAGTACTGGAGAGATTTGCCAGCGACTGCATCGTGTTGACTAAAGACCTTAAATCGCCCTTTGATACGTACTCGAGCGCTTCTTTTGCGCCGCTGTCTATGTTTAGGCCCTCGGTCTTCGCTATCCTGTCTATGAACTTAACAACTTCACTTTTAGAAAGTGGCTTGAAACGCAGGACCGCGCACCTTGACTGTATCGGCTCTATTATATTGCTCTGGTAATTAACACTGAAAATGAACCTGCAGGTTGCGCTGTACTCTTCCATCATTCTTCTTAGGGCCTGCTGCGCCTCCGATGTTAGAGAGTCGGCTTCGTCAAAAAGGATCATCTTGAAGGGGGCACTTATCGGCTTTGACCTTGCGAACTCCTTGACTTTCCCCTGGATAACGCTCAATTTCCTGTCATCAGAAGCGTTAAGCTCGATGAAATTCTCTTCCCATACAGAACCGAAAAGTTCCCTTGCGAGGACTACCGCCGAAGTGGTCTTACCCACACCCGGGGGGCCGGACATTATTATGTGCTGTACCTCCCCCTTTTTGACCATTGCCTTCAGCTTATTAACGCTCTCTTCTTGGCCTATAATTTCGTCAAATGAGTTAGGTCTATACTTCTCTACCCAAAGCGACATAATCACTGCATCTCTGAGAATAGCTGGGACTTAGGATATATAACTACGCCTTTTTCGGTTATCTCCATGGGGATGAACTTTGTCATATGGTCGGTGCCCCTCATCTTCACGACTCGAAGCGCTCTTATAAAGGCATCCTGTTTCTCCATCATGTGCACCGATATGACTCCGTCCGTGGCGAATTCCTCGACCCCGTAGGTTGAAAGCTTATCCTCGCCGTAGGGAATTTCACCTATAAAAATCCCGAAGACGTTCTTTGACTTGAGCAGTGCAGACAGTTCGATTATTCCTTTCCTTATGGATACTATGTCGACGAAGAACATCTGCAGATAAGAGATGGAGTCGATGACTACCCTCTGTGCCCCAATGGCGTCTATCTCCGCACCAAGATTTTCCTTGAAGGACTCGTAGTCTATAAGCGGCACCTCGACTATCTTCAGCATACCGGACATAAGTACATCTTTCATGCCAGGGTCGAACTTTATAAACTGCTTTATGAGATCACGGGTGCTCTCCTCGAGGGTAAAGTATATGGAAGGCACTTTTTTTCTGGCCGAATGCATTAAAAACTGGAGCGCAATGGTAGTCTTGCCCGAACCAGGTGTCCCAGTCAAAAGAATGATGTTATCTGCCGGCAATCCGCCCTTAAGAGCTTCGTCCAAGCCCTCTACGCCGGATTCTATTCGTGGCGTTTCCTTTTCCAATTCGTTCCAGTTTATACTGCCATCAAGCGCAATGTTTCCGTCCATATTTATGCTTCCAGTAAGGCATCTCCCATAAACTTATAGCTTAAATTTATAAGGCCCTCGCCATTTAATATCTTTGCCCACACTTCTGCCTGGTCTCTGGAAACGTTCAGTATGCCGGCGGCCTCAGAAAGAGTTATGGATTTGTGTTCCCTCACCAGAGAGAGCATCTTATCTATTGGATTTTCCTGAGCAACGTTAAGTTCAGACGTCGGCAGACTGGGATTTACCTCGCCAGATGTTTCCACTTCCTCGTATACGTGCCGTACCTGCAACGCGTGCGTAGTTAGTGCTGGCTCTGGATTGGCTGTGTGCACGAGACTTATCTGCGGTGATATAGTTGCCGCGGGCTGTTCTTCTTTTACTAGAACCGGCTTAAGTGGACTTACGGGCAACATCGCTGGTTGCTTTTCAGCGACTCCTAGTTTTTGCTGCGGTATAGCTGGACGCACGACCTCCTTCTCTTTTTCGGCCACGCTTATCGATAGTTTTGCCGACCCTAACGGCGGCGGGACTAGTTGGACCTGACGCGGCTTCTGCGGAGCAGTGACAAGCGTCGGTCTTATTATGGCCTGCTCTTTGGGCTTTACGGGGGCCGTCGGCTTAGCCAATTCTAAACCTGCCTTTTCAGGCCGTTTTACCTCTACAATCCCTTCCTGCTTTTCCTCCCCTTCGCGTTTCTCCCCATATTTTATGGGCGGAAGCTTTTCTTTCTCTTTAGGCTTCTCCTCATGCTTCGTTACTGAAATTTCCTCTTTGCGCTCCTGTTTCATCGGCTTCCTTAAGAACTTACTAAACACTGTACCGATACCGGCTGCAGATTTTTGTGGGTAGACCTGAGCTATCAGTTCCTCCGTGTGTTCTGGCTTTCTAAGTGTTTTTATTTCTGGCTGGATCAGGCTGATCGGCCTTTGCTCTATCGGCAAACCCAGGAGGGTTGCCGCTCTCGAAATTGATGAATTTATAGCGCTGATGGAGCTGTAAACATTATAAGAGCTGTCCAACATTCGCTGCACCATGTCCTTGAATTCCTCTGCCATACACAACTAGTAAATCATTTTTATCAAATTTAAACTTAAGTAGAGGGAGAAGGATTGCGGTGTTGAATAGCCCGTTTTTTGTGGCGCTTCCACCCCTTGAGGCTTCATTATCGCGCACAGCGACATTCGACTGAGCACCGGAAAACCGGTTTGCACGCTGCGGGTTTGCCGTTTCACCTGGCCTTAGCGACAGTCGAGTTGTTTCATCCCTTATCGCCAAGCAGTCTCGTTTCTGTTCAATTTCCTACACCTTGGATGTAACGCATTACTGCGCCGCGTTTTTATGCGTGAACGGACTTCCTCCTTTCGGTAAGTCGCATACAACACCGCGATAACTGATATGACCAGCTATTTAAATAAATTTGTTATAAGGGTTATTATGGAGACATTAGAATACAGTGACCTAGAAGACAACAAAAAATACGACAAAGCCTTGACCCTTATAAGTAAGGTGAAGTTCGAGTATAAGACGGGGAAGCACTATTCTTTTCTGGTTGAGAGCGGGGACAATACTCACAGCGTTATGTTCTTCGAAGAGAAGCCGAAAGAAGAGCGGTGGCAGTGCGACTGCAAATGGCATGCTTTGCACAAGGGCATCTGCTCGCACATAATCGCCGTAAATCTAGCGCTTAAGCAGCACGTCATCGAGACATGAGCTCAGTCGCGGAACGCTAAAAACTGTGCTACTGTGCTGACCCGTCACGTAATATTTTACACACCCATCCCTCGGGTGCGTAACTGCTCTCGGCCTCTCTGAGCATAAGGGACGCCTGCTGTTCGTCAGTCAATCTGTCAAGCATCTTATAGATGTAGCTTTCTTCGTTTATATCGTGTCCCTCAAGGACTCTCAATAAACCCCCGGCTTTCCACTCTAAGAATTTTAGGTCATCTTTACTTATTCCGTCTTGTAGCTCATTAAGCATTTTCCAGATAGCCCCGTGTTCCGCTTCCAAACCAGCTATCCGTGCCTTATTATCCTTGTAAACCGCCGGAAAGAGGAAATTTTCTTCCCAGTATATGTGATTTTTCAGTCCTATCTCTGCCTCTTTAAATAGGAGTTCATCGGGTCTGCCAGAACGCAGTGAATCAAAGAACATTTTAAGGAGTTTATCCACCCTCCCGTGGTCCTTTGTAAGCACGCTCGAAAGCATACAAATACAAGGCGTACGCCGCAGATAAAGTTAACTTTTCATGGCCACGAAAAGACGCTTAAGATAGGGTTAAATATACATTTTATCATGTAATCTATATGAAAGCACGGGATTACCCCGATTGTCCAACACTTAGCATATCGCACTTACTCGGCAAGAAGTGGGTTATCCCAGTAATCGAGGAGGTCTACTTCTCTAAACACGTAACGTTCGGTTCTGTGCTTGAAAACATAAGAGGGATAACGAAAGCCAACGCGAATAATATACTAAAAGACCTGCACAGAGAAGGCTTTTTGGAAAAGAAGACATATTCTACCAATGGAAGAAAGCACGCAGATTACCGCCTAAGCGGGAGAGGCCTGGAACTGCGAGGTCTGATATTTGACATAAAAAAGATTGGCAGAGAGCTGTCTACAAATAACACCGTACCAGGGTGCGGCGATATAAAATGCAGTGATTGCCCACGATTCTCCCCACGTGTATAGATTTTTATACGATAGGTTAAAATTACAGTAGTTTTGTTATATTTAATGGGTTATAAGGGAAACAGAAAAAGGGATGAACTTACATTTTCGAATCTTATACCGACAATAAAGAGCATAGTACACGACCAGATATACATAAACTATCTCCCATCATACGGAAACACAATATTTTATTCTTTCGGCTTTTTGCTCCTTACGTGTTTTGCACTGCTGGTCGTAACCGGACTAACGATGGTTTTCTTCGGCCCGCTATGGTGGGCGAATAATCCCGTTGGCGTGTACATAAGAAGCATACACATGTGGGCTGCACAGGCCTTCGTACTGTTCCTGTTCCTCCACGTTTTCGTAGTGTTCTCTACATCGGCATTCAAAAAACAGAAGATACCATGGGTGATAGGTTCGATAATCCTTTTCATCGCCATAATACAGGTTGAATTCGGGTACGGTCTTAGGGGCGATTTCGGCACGCTTTACCGTGTAATAGCCGGACAGGACTTCTGGAACGGCAATTTCCTCGGTTTCTTCGTGAACGTTCTTAACTACGGACAACTGTACGGCATACATACTGTGTTGGTGCCTGCCGTATTGGCGACCCTTATAGCGATACACTTCCTATTGGTAAGGAAACACGGGATATCGAAGCCTTACCGCAAAGACATAGAGTACAAAATAGTGGAAGCAGACCACAGAATGCTGTTCATAAGGGCGGGCGTAGCGGTTATCGCCATACTTTTCATCGCACTGGTAATCCCGTCCCCGTTCGTGCCACCGCCAACCATACGGGGGATAGCGCAAAACAATCCTTACATGATCGCACAGACCTTAGTGCAGGAGTTCAATCACACGTCCGGAACGGCAACTTACTTTGATTCCATTGACCCTTACACGTACGACACCAGAACCGTGTACGTCAGCGGACCGTACAATGACTACCTAACAATACGCGGGGGAACGAACATGACAAATGAATTCTATCTAGCGAACGCCACCACACAACTGCGAGACATAAATTTAGCGTATGACTATTTCGCGCGCAATGGCTCGATAAATATAAGTCCGGCTTCTGGCGACCCGCTAATCCCGATTGTAAGCGCCGTCGTAGTAATGGCGCAGAGCGGCACGTACGGACCATTACTAAAGGAAGACCTCCCCGGCAACAACCCGACTTATTACATCAGATTCTTATACGACACAGGTTATATCAACAACGAAGCTACGGCTCTGGGATTACAGCTTAACCAATATGGTATGGTAAAGGATGACGCTGGGAATGGGATAGCACCGCTTAACACATGGTGGATGCTACCGTATAACGTAATGGATAATACGATTCTCGCTAACGACCCGAATCAGGACAGGGACGGCGGCATAATCCTTGGCATTTTATGGTTGGTGTTCGTAACATTGCCATGGCTACCATATGTTAACAAAATCCCGGACAAGCTTAGGCTCTACAGACTGTTTTGGAAAGTAAAAACAAAGAAGTAATAAGAATCTGCAATCCATAGCGCGATTGTTGCTCATCATCAGGATTAAGTTTAGTTGAAAAGACCGCCAACTGTCTTAAATAACTGTATCAAACGTTTGTCATTTGCTGATTAGCTCGAATCAGCTTGCAGTAACGTTGTACGAAGCTTTAGCTCCGTTTTCTCCCAGTACTACCAGAGTGTAGACCTTCCCTGCTGTAAGTACAATAGAGAGACTGCTTTCGCCTAAAATTAGTTTTCCAGAAAATGAAAACGACTCCGTACTTAACGGAGCCAAGAAATAGCCCGCATGCTCAAATTCTGCTTCTGAGGTTGGAAGGAACAACGAACCATTACCCTGGACCAAAAAGTGGACTACGCCGCTCTGCTCCTGCTCCATTTCCTGTTCGTGCTCTATTTTAGGAGAGTCACTTCCATGCACCCCATCGTTGCCCGCACTAGCATTCAAATTCTCGCCTACAGCTGACCCATTTACCGAGGTGTTTCCTAATACAAGTATTTGCCGTATTATTACACTCTGATTAGATTCGTCCTTGAGCGAAAAGGATAGGGACGTATTATTCGACGAAGATGACAGTGAGGCGGCTGAAATACTAATGTTTGGAGCGGCTGTAGTTAATTCATTGTTCTCCGAAGTAGAAACTATTTCAGTGTGTCCTATCGCATCGGAGCCGCCACTAAAGCCAAGTCCAGGTACATAGATTGCTCTTAGCGACGGCACAAGAACGAATAGCGTCGAATTGACTGTAAAGAGTGTCACTACGACCGGGGTCACAGACACTAACAACGAGGAATTTCCGCTCGTCCTAGCGGGTCTATTGACATTAACCACCAGGGACGAACTAGGGACGAAAACGGGGTTAACGGTATTGTTGATCTTTATAGAAGCGGAACTGATGTTGAAACGCACAAGATTTATCAGGGAGCCATTAGAAACGGTTCCGGCAGCGATAAGCTGGCTAACGTTTATCAAGGAGGTCAGATTGACAGTCCCCGAGCCGCCTACGGTGACCCAACCACTGTTATTACCGTTTACAGTATGGACTTGTAACGAAGAATATGAAATACTGACGCTCTGTGTACCAGATGGTGTTATATAGGGGTCTGTAAGAGACACAAACAAGTTGTTAGACGCGTGTTGCATTGGAAATTTTATGACTATGCCTGCGACAATGACTACAATAACGGCGATTACTACCCCGAGAATTATCCTGTCTATGCCGTGTTTATTCAAGCCCGGTCTCATTGTATTTTTAATAAGTCAGGTATATTTAAATGCGCCCCACAGTCAGTAAGTTGTAAAAACCTACCAAGATACTTGTTAATCGGTATGAGGTGGCAGATCTGGCGTACTTACTACGCTCTTCCAGGTCTTTTTGTAACGCTCGTATATCTCGTAAAGCTTCTCTTTTGGCATCTGCTCAAGATTCAGTGTCCGCAACTTTTCTCTCAAAATCGACACTACAGCGTCTTTTTCCTTATCTTCGCAGGGCTTTTCCGATTCTATTATGTAGCCATAATCTTTTGTATAATTCACCATCACGCTGATGCCATCCCATCGAAATGTGTGTCTGGTCCTGAACCATTTTATCTGTGTATTGAATCCAATGGACAGGAAAATGCGTTCTAGCTTATCAAAATCGCCCCTGTCAAACTTTATTTATATCTCTTCTCTGGCCTCGTCGTGCAACCTGCCTTTCTTGAGCCATATCTTTGAAAAACCGTCATTCTTCTGTATGCGCAGGTCTTCTTTGCCGTCGAAATAGTGGGTCTCCCGATGGTCCACACCCAGTGATTCGCCGTTCTTCTCGAAGAACTTCAAAAGCTTACGGTACTTTTCCGTGTTATTAGGCCTCTCACTTCGGCTTCTATGACGTTCGTTCGCATGATTTTATGCTTATCATCGCCCGCTATTTATATGCTTCAGGAAGAAGAGTTTACTTTATTTCTACGTTGTCTTACGAAGAGAATCGCAACAACAAGTCCTACGATTACAATAACTGCTATCAAAATGGGATAGGCACCTGACGGAGGATTGCCAGACGATGCATTAGCAGTAACGGTGAGACGGAGGATTACGGGTGCAATAGTGGGATCCGCCCCGCTGGCCGAGAAACTGATATTGTATACACCAGGACTTATGTTTCTGGAGACACTTAGCTCTGCTGCACCGCTGAAGCTAGACCAAGAAGACGGCGATGCCTGCATGCTCAGCTTTGTTGTTATACCATTGGTAGCACCGATACCTATGAATGTATCACCGGAACTTCCATTTACCAGACTTACTGTGTAGGTGACATTCACGCTCTGCCCGGCTTGAAGGGTTGCAGAAGACAAGGAGAGAGTAATTGATGAGCTACCTAGCTGGGACGTTCCAACGGACGCAAAGGAAACGCTTAAAGACAGAATGAGCGCTGAACAGACTGTCAATAGCAAAATACTTTTGCTTGACATATGTTTTAAGTCACGAAATGGGCATCCGGATTGTACCAAACGCCGTTGTTATTGTTCCCGCTGTAGTCCCGGAGATTGCCAGCGAGAGGCAACCATTCGGCCAGCCCTACGCCTTTGAGTGGCGTCCCGACGAAGCCCTCGCCGTAAAGCTGCTGTATCTGCGCAGAAGTGAGAGATTCGTTATATACCTGGACGTCCCCCATCTCACCGGCATACTTTGCATAACGGCCAGGACAATCATAAAGGGCATTATCAAAACCGACGGTTATATTATTTGTACTGCCGGTAGCTACATTCACGTGGGGGCCCCAGCTATTCGTATACGTTTGTGAATTCGTGTATATCCCGATACTTGCAGTTCCGCCGCTGACAGAGACCGTAGCTGCTACAAAAGACCACTGGTTTAACGGCACTGGTAGACCCGGATTCCAACCGTTATTATCGGTAGTGCCGTTCACTATGTATAAAAATAGATTTCCGTTTATAATTGTAAATTCGAAGCCGCCACTATCTAAATTCTGGTAATCATAATATGTACCCATAATTGGATTATTGCACTGGCGCTGATTCGTAGTATTTTCTGTTGGGTATACCCATGCTGCCACGGTAAAGGCAGACAGAGACGTCAGTTTTAGATTAGATGGATTTGATGGCAACTGTATGATTCCCTGGCCGTTACTATCCTGAGAGAAACCAGGAAATTTAGGGAATACGCTCTGGGTGAACGCGGTAGCCGTTGGAGCTGATGCAGTCTTGACAGTTCCCGTGGAGTAGTAAGGCCCCGGGAACGCTTCACCTGGCTCGGTGTAAGTGACAGTCATTGTCACAGAATCGGAAGATACCGTAGAACATGCCGGCGACGGGATCAGAAGGTCTGCGGAATTTTCCGGCAAAAGCACTATGGAAAACGGTGTGGTCGTGGCCTTACCGGATGAATCCGTGGTGTTTATGTTAGTTATATTTATGTAGTTGCCCAGACTGTTCCCAACAGATAACGCCAATGCGCCGTCTGACAAACATTCTGCCTGTACGCTCCCAAGGCCGCTGAAGCCGGTCACCGTGGCTGAGATGCTAGCTGCGGGATTGAATATTCCTAACGAGTATAATACAGCTGCGACGATTACGATGATGAGGATGGCCCAACCGTAGGTCATCATGTACTCGAGGGCGGACTGGGATTTTTTGTTAACTAGAAATTTTTCTGTCTGTCTGTCTGTCTGTCTGTCTGTAATATATTGGAAGACTCTGCCATTTGCCGACATATGTATTTTTACGGGTCCTTGTGATTTAAATGTTCAGGAGCCATTTCCACAGCGGGACGAATCTTATCTTCCTGCCTTTGACTTTCTCCTCGGCTTCGTAGTCCCAGGTTATCACCAGAAGGTTGCTGCATCTTAGCTCATTAGCTGCTTTAAGCAATGCTTTTGTTTCCCTTGGCTTTATATCTAGATTACTGCTGGCGTAAGTCACTTGGATAAGTTGTTTTACGGTGTTTTTGGATTTTAATAAAAAGTCGACTTCGTTGCCAGCATGGTCTTTCCAATAGTATAACTCTAGATCGGGGTCGGAATAATTTTTTTGTGTGTATAGGTCTATAGCGACGGAGTTTTCCATTAGCCTGCCCTTGCTTTCTGCAGATTCCGATATAATTGCGTTCAAAAGACCCGTATCGATAGAATAGATTTTTTTGGGTGCGATGTATCTTTCCTTCAGCTTAAAAGAGAACCTCTCCAGCTTAAAAAGAAGGTATGCATCTTCTGCGTATTTTAACCAATTGTCTACCGTATGGTCTCCCTTTAGATTGAAAATATTTTTAAGCTTGTTTAAGGTTATCTCGCCAGAAAAATTAGATAGGGCGTATTTAATTAACTCTCTAATTTTTGAGATATACTTTATGTTATATCTGTTGATTATGTCTTTTTCTATGATATCACTATAAAGATTTACCAAATACTGCTTGCCTTTAGAATAACTAAGTGGAAATCCCCCCTTTATCAAAAACTCTCCCAAGGTGTCTTTAAGCACTGCTTTCTTTTCTGTCAAGTACACGTCTTCTTCGCTAAATCTTAGATTTTTATATTTTAGCAATTCCCGAAAGCTAAACGGCATAAGTAGATGGTCGATATGTCGTCCCGTAAGGAATGTCCCCAGTTCTTTGCTCATTAATTTAGAATTGCTCCCAGTTATGACAACGCGGTTGGAAGGTATTAGCCTAGAGACAAACTGCTCCCAGCCATTCACATTTTGGATTTCATCGAAGACAAGGTTTTTAGTTTTCCCTTTTATCGAGTATATCGCTTCTAATATGCTATTAAGTTCGCGACCATCTATTTTCAGTCTTTCGTCCTCGAAATTTACATATCCAAATTTTTCTCCCTTGAATAACTGAAAAGCAAAAATCGACTTGCCTGCTCTTCTTGGTCCGGTGATTATATTTGCGGCACCGAATCCGATTTCCTTTCTGTTTAGCTTTAATTCTCGATTTATTATATTCTCATTATCGAATATATCCAATATCTCGCGCTCTCTCTCTATTATAGCCGATTTTATATCCGACATCGAGACCATAATGATTTTAAGGAGTTTAGTTTATTTAAATGTTTGCCTTATCAGAGCAAACTATTATGCAAAGCTAGCTTAATTATATCACCACTACTTACCTTAAGGAGAGTCGCTCGGCTTGTCTTTCTACCCCCATTAGCATAATCTATATAGGGTTCAAACGTCCAAGAGCCATTTACACAGCTGGATAGGCCTTGCTCTATCTGGTCTAGCCCGACATGAAACTCTTTCATTTTTTGATTATATCCGATATTTTTTCTCTGTAGCCGTTTATCGCATCATCAGTCAGCTTATTGATGAGATTTATGATGTTATTTACAATTATTTTTGCTTTGTCAAGTTCTTCGTGCAATTCCGCATCGCTTTTAGTCTTAAGATAGTATTGTGCGTCTATCCTAAGATCCTTGGCTCTTTTCACATCGTTTAAATCGATTTTCTTGTCCAGAAGGAAGCGCGCAATCTCGATCGAACAGTCATGATTCTCGCACTTTATGCCGATCATCGCAAGAAATGAATACAAAGCATAATACTCCGCGTAGTATACCATGGAGGTGGACCAAACAAGATCCTTGGATTCTAGCGTCAATTCCGCAGATTTTAACGTCTGCTTTGATAAGACCATAAACGACGATTTTATATTGGGATTCGGTGCTGTCAAGTCAGCGCCACCTTTGCTAAAACACCACCGTATCTTACTTTCCATATTTTTCGATAATATCTCCTATAAACATGTCCAATCCTTTGATAAGAACGTGGTTCTCTAATATCTCCTTCAAAAGCGCCTCTTTCTTCCTTAAGGCATCCGAAAAAAGACCATGTTCCATCCGTATTTCGTGTATCTTTACGGGCAGTATATAAGAAGGCAGGCCGCCCTTATATTCTCCGTCAGCCACGACAAGCATATCCAAGTCGCTTTCCTTTGTCGGGGTCCCTCTTGCATAACTTCCGAATATTGCTAAAACGTATACGTGATCAATTTTTTCCGCTTGTTTTACGAATTCCCCAAAAACGCCGTTCGTCTCCATAAATTTAATCTTCTTGTACGTTTCGCTCATAAGGGCAAAGCTAGCGAGAAGCGGTTCTTCGAAATTTAACGATACTATCTTCGACCTGCCGCTTTCCTTGTATTTAACGAGTCCAGCACCAATCAATTCATTTAAAAGTTTACTGGTTTTTGCGACATTTTGATGGAGCAGCCTGGCGATCTCCCTGACGTGCAACAGATGATCGGGTCTTGAGAACAGGAGGTCGATTATCTCCGAATAACTGAACATATGTGTATATAACTTAAACATATGTTTCTTATTAGTATACATGTATAAATACCTTCCAAAATCTTAAAGAATAGTTAGTTTTCTAAGGCGACACCCATTGCACGTTAGAGGCCACGCCGTTGTTATTGTTGCCCGAATAGTCATTGGCGTTGCCGTCCGGAGGCCATGCTAAACAATGTAGTCGATGGGTACGGAGAAGCTAGAATCGTATCTTAAAGCAGTCGGTTAATTGGTTATAACATTAATCTTTACTGTTCGAAGTTCGGCACTGAAGACTGGTAGAGCGCGGCTACTGCGGACGCAGACAGAGCAGTGTTGTAAATGCGCGCGTCCTCTACAGTCGCAGTGCATGCACTACTCGGCACTGTGTTAGCACATAAATATACACTACCAAGAACAATGCTGGGTGTCTGTCCGATAGAATACGAAGCACCACTTCCGTCTAGATAAAGCATTACTGACTGCCCGCTTCCACTATAAGTCATAGAAATAAAGTGCCACGTGCCCGTTGAAACAGATTGATTTACGCCCGAAGCTCCCGAACCATAGAACTGGCCGTCTAAGTAGCCTGTTGCGGTTATGTATATAAGCGCCCCTTCATTGGTTACACCAGTACCAAAGCTAAGAATTGCATTTGTATTAAGTGCAGGTTGCTTCACCCATGCTGTGAGTGTGAATGCCGAAGTACCAGAAGGAAGCCCAGTCGCGCTAGCTGTTATGTATTGACTGCTCGCGCTGGAGAGATTTAAGCAGCCGCTAAACCTGCAACTTGAACCAGAAAGCCATTTTGGAGAATTCACCAAAGTCCCGGTGTTCCCGTTCCCGCTCAGATCATGGGCCGTCATACCGCTCCCTTCGTCTAGGGGCCAGTAACCTACTAGCGATGAGGTGTAAAGCGGCCATTGGGTGACTGAACTCCCCGATATCGTCCCTGTGGACTGGTAGGGGCCTGGGAACACCTGACCGACTTCGGTGTATGACACGGTCACCGTAGCCGAGAAGTGCCCCGTGCCGTTGGGACAGGCATTGGTGAGGATGAAATTGTGAGCCTGGTCGGGGAGGATAAGATAGTCCGCTGGATACCCCTTGTATGAGGGGAAGACGGTAGAGTATGTGTCCCCGTCGACTGTCATGCTTATGGACGTGACGTTGATCTCGCTCCCTATGGAGTCCCCTATGCTCATCGCCAGTCCACCGGCCTGGCACTGGGCCTGTACGCTGCCTAATCCTGCGAATCCGCTGACTGATTCGGTGGCTACGAAGGAGGTAGGGTTGAATATCCCTAACGAGTATAGGACTGCTGCGACTATCACTATGATCAAAATGGCCCAGCCGTAGGTCATCATGTACTCGAGGGCGGACTGGGAATGTTTGGAGTTAATCAGTAGAAATTTTCTGTCTGTCTGTCTGTCTGTCTGTCTGTCTGTCTGTCTGTAATATATACGGAGGACCCCGGCTTCATACCATCACTATGTACTCTCTCGGTTTAATACGTTTCTTTTTACTGAGAGCGGATCACGATCCG
>JAJYWD010000016.1 GCA_021791655.1 Nanobdellota archaeon
GCAGGGATGTCGGCTTAGTCCAGGTTCCATTTATCTTAAATTCCATCATTGATGGTATCAAAATCTCGTTTGTTATATTAACGCTATCTGTAGCTGCAGTTAAGGTCTCTAGACCCAAATCCGCGCCTTCATTTGCTACAGCACTCGTAGTGTTAAAGTAGCCAGTCAAGTCACCCTCCACTATATTGGTGCCATTGACCAGAAAAGCCCACGTTGTGTTGTTTTTAAGAGCCATAGTAAAGTTGTAGATGTCACCTGGAATCAGCGAATAATTAAAATCTGTACCACCCGGGTTACCGAATATATTTGAGAAGATGCCCCAACCAGCGTACGAAGTCATATAATTACCTCTCCAGTTATTGAACCCTATCTGTGCCCACCACTCCTTTTCACCTGAGGAAAATCCTTCCCCTATCCATATCGCTAGTGGGGTAGGTTTTGAGTAGACTGGCGCTCTCAGCAAAAATGACATACCTGTGTTTTGAGGAGTCTGAGACGGACCTATATTTACAGCAAATTGTGGCGGATACATTATAAGGGATGCTGTGGCGCTGGTGATGCTGTAATTATAAAGATTATACGCAAACAGCGCGCCTGGTTTGCCTTCACTTTTCACCTGAATGTCTACACATCCTACGGAATTTAGGTTTACATAGTCAAAACTGGATCCTCCTTTTATAACTACATAATTGAATGGGCCGCCGTTAAGAGTAGAATTGTACAAGGTCTTGCCGTTCTGTGAGACTGTGATTAAAGCACTTCCGTTATAAACGCCGAAACCCAGTCCAGAAAGGGAGCTTTCGGTGCTAAAAAATAAATTTTTGGTTCCGTTTGCTGGAATCGTTTGATAGGGCGAGTAATGAACTGAAAAAGGATACGAAATTCCACTTTTGTTTTCTGGAAGGACCGTACTCAGTTTAGATATGTTGACTATAATCGAGCTCGTTGCATAAGGCGTACAACTCCCATTGTTATAAGCACTAACAGTAATGTTGTACGAGCCCGTTTTGGAATAGGTATGCGTCTGCGGTAAGAAGCCAATGGTGGTTTGATCATCCCCCCAGTTCCATACAAGATAATCCGCCCCGCTCACATATCCGTTTACAACTACAGTAGAATTCTTAATGGACTGGAGATTAATAGAAAGTGAAGATGAAGAAAAAGTAGATACTGTATGGCCGGCGCCAATACTCTGCAATGACCCAGAAACGCCTGTAGCGAGAGATAATACAGTCGAGATCAATGCGATTACTGCGATGCTGAAAGCGAGAAAAAAGGTTATTGGCTTAGAATATATCATATATAATTTGTTATAATGTATTGTTTTTATACCTTTATCTGCTACAAAATAAAATCTATGAGTAAATTGGTTAGCTTAAAGCATCTAATATAGTTTCTTTGGCTTCCTCAAATGTTGGAAGAGTTTTCGTTAGTATATTCATCTCTAATTCCCATTTCTTTCTCTCTTTTTCTATTTCTTCTGCAATATTGAAATCTTGTAGTTTCCTGTCTTTTGAGTAAAGTCCAAGTTTTTTATCTATGAGCGATTTATCTACATTTGTTCCTTTCTTTAGTAAAAACCAGAGGTCATAAACGTCTCTTGCATGGTTTCCGTACAATAATGCCCTAACTTTTTCAGCAAGCATCTCTTCCTTCTGCATCACAATTAATTCATACGTTCCAAGGCTACTATAAGGAGGATTTATGAATATTTTTTCAGGTTCAAGTAAAGGCCTTTCTCTCATACTTAATTCTATCCTTATCGTTTCGATTGATAAATCACTTCCATCAAATAAAGGCCCTTTTATCTTCAAATTAAAGGTTGATGAAAGGTTATTTTCCGTGTATTTATAATCAGTATCATAATAATTTCCCATTTCTCTTATGGCTTTTTCTGTAAAATGAGTTATATCCTTATCTGCATCAAAGTCTAGATCTTCTGAAAATCTTTTTAGTCCGTAGGCTTTCTGAAGAGCAGTTCCTCCTTTGAATACCAATCCTTTTACCGGATTTCTGTAGAGAACAGAAAGAACGATGTGCTGCAGGTAATCTATCTCCGACTGTTGTATATTGAAGTTATTTAATTTGCCCTGATCCAAAAGCTCCTTTTTGCCTATCATATTAGCTTATGTCAAACGCCTTCTCTTCATCTTCTTCCTTTATCATCTTGCTTAGTCTTAACAAAAGTACTTTACTTTTCATTAAATAAGCATATGAGAAAAGCTTCTTATAGTCGATGTTTTTCGCTTCTATTAAAGCTCTTTTGGTGTATTCCTCCGGCAGGTTGAAATACACGCAGTCTACTATTGCCTTTTCAATTGATGCTATAAATATGCCATTTCTATTGACATATCCAAAAGCTTTATCCTTTGCTATTTTAATGAATTTTATTTTATATCCTTCTACTTCAATGGTTTTATGGCTTTTTGGGGACAAAATAAATATTGTGTTGAATATCTGTGTAGTAAGGTTATAGTACCGTAAAGCCGAAAATAGTGATACGTAGGAAGGATATATGATATTGCTTGCAATTTCGTATATGTTGGCCCCTATTATGTAAAACTTACCCCCTTCTATTCTTTTAACGTTTTTGTTCTTTGCGAGAATCAGGGAGGAATATTTATTAGATTTGTTAGCTATAGTTGCGTATTCTGCCAAGTTAAACACTCTTTTTCCATTTTCTTTGAACATTTCTATTATTTCGTTGGGTTTCATATTACGGTTGTTATAATGATTATTATATATTTATGATGATATTTATATTTTTATATTAAATAATTCTATATTATAATATAGAAATGTTGATATAAAAATATATAAAATTGCAATATTTATATTCAAATATTTTAGTATTTTACCTAAGTTTAGTATTTTAAAACTTCTATGCCGTTTTCATGTGCCTTTTTTATACGAAAAATACTTTCAGCCATATATGATGAGATTAATTATCATACAAAGCTTAATAATATATTTAAAAGGCGTAGTAAATTAAAATTTCTGTAGACCTATCAGCTTTTCCGCATTTCCATAAAGTATATCCTCCTTTTCCGGTCCAGATATCCCTGCTTTTTTTATCTTAAGCAGTTCTATCTCCCGGTCAGAGAAGGGATAATCCGAGCCGAATATTATTTTCTTTGAGGTTATCTCCCTTACCCTTCTTTCTATTATGAATGGCGAGGATACCACAGACGTGTCTACGTATGCATTTTCAAATTCATCGATCCTTGTGAAGACGGCAGAAATTGTATATTAGATATTGCATAGATCTACTCATTAAGCCGGTTCTTTATATTCGTTATTATCTGGTTTACGGTGTCGCTTACCGCTGCTTCCATCGTAGACTCACCGAATACCCTTGCTAGACCGCCAGCGCTTATATCCGCCCTCCAGGCTATCTTTGTACCACTCTGCGACTTATATATGTCTGCGTTCAGGGACACAGAAAACTTCATACCCATAGCGGAGCCTGTTCCGTCTATTGCCACATGCTTGTTCTGGATCTTGTCTTTTATTTCTCCTTCGAACTTTGTGTTCATGTTTGATAAGTATGAAGCCCCAAGAAATTTACCCGTGTACTTCCTTATATCTATAACAAACTTTATCACGAACCTATCTGCATCGACCTCCGCACTTTTGACGCCTGGCAGGGACTTGGAGAACTCTTTAGCATCGCATAGAGTGTTCCATGCTTTATCTACAGTCGACTTTACTTCGAACTCGCCCCGCGTTTCCATTTCAATCAAAAAGCATCCTCGAGTATACTATATCCATAGCGGGCGAGTACATGTCGCTATATGTCTTTGATGAAGTCTCGAAAATCACTTCCTTTAGCACCTGAGAAGATATGCCCGTCTTTTTTGATATGTCCTCTATATTGCTTTCTTCTAGCTTGGGCCAGACAAGGTCTATGGAGTCCGTCTTCGATCTCTCTTTTATCCCGAACTTGCCACAGACAAAATCCCCTATATTCTTTGCCATGAGTCTTGAGGTGCTTAGCTTTCCCCCTCCTATAGTTGCAATGCCGCTTATCCCGTCTGTCGTTTCATGGTCAAATATCTTGAAATCTCTGCTTACGTTCCTAGCCTCGTTGTCGTCACTGGAAGGGGATATAAGCGCCCTGACTCCCGCATAATATCTCTTTACCTCGCTTTTTTTAATCGCAGGTATCATCTTTGACCCTTCTTCCACGAGGAAATCGACGTCATCCCTGTCTATCTCGAAGTTATCCGGGTCCTCTATTATGAAAGCGGTCGTTCCGATTATCGATTCGGTGAAGTAAGGTACAACTATATCTCCATCGGAAGGGGATCTCAGCCTATTTACTATCGACTTTGTAAATCTTCTGCCCATGACGACCATTGTCCCGGCCGACATTATCATGTCTATGCTGTTTATGCCGAGATGCTCGCCCATGAGTCTGCCTATCCATGGCCCGCTGGCATTTATGACCAGATCACTCTTCAGCGTTGAAACACCGGAGGAGTCCTTTATCTTAACGCCCGCTACGTGCTTCTTGTCGGTCTCGAAGCCTACTGCTTCCCTGCCGAGGAGTATCTCCGCGCCTTCGCTCTTAGCTGTCAACATAAGGCTCGTTACTAATCTGAAAGAGTTTATCACCTTGTCTGGAACACCGAAAGCCACCTTTGTCTCTTTGGTTATGAACGGTTCGCTCTCTCTCAGCTGCTTCAGGTCAAGCTCCTTAACGTCTATTCCGGCCTGTTTGCATCCGACGGTGAACTTTGACGCGTAATCCAGATCATCGTTGTCCAGACCTAAAAAGATTCCTCTCGTGTCCTCTATGCAGTGAGGCGCTATGTTTGAAATTACCCTATTGTCTTTTACTACTTCTCGGGCCTCTTTGACATCGTTAACCGCATACCTTGCACCGCTGTGAAGCATGCCATGGAACTTGGCACTCGTACCTCCAAGGATATTCGCCCTTTCTACCAGAGTCACGCTGAGACCTCTGGCCGCGAGATCGTGAGTTATAAAAGAACCGACGGCCCCCCCACCTATGACTACTATTTTCGGAGCGTCCATTCCAAACTTGGTAACTGTTAAGATAAATAATTATCTAAAAGAAGTCTATATAGCCTTTACCATATCCGACAGCGAACCGAACACAAAAGACGGATGGAGGCTTAGTTCTTTGAGCTTCCTAAGCTCACTGTTTCCCCTGGCTATAAGGACCGAATCTATGTCGTTGGACTCCGCCATTTTCACGTCTGTGTCCGCCATGTCGCCTATTATCAGCACGTTTTTCTTATTGAGTCCGTTCTCTTTGAATACGTAATCTATTATTCTTTTGAACGGCTTTCCTATTATGACAATCGGCTCCTTCCTAGTCGCAGCTCTAATCAGCTGGAATATAGAGCCTGCGTCCGGCATCGACCCTCTTTTCGTAGGACAAAGTAGATCTGTGTGTGTAACCAGATAATCGACTCCACCATTTATGTGTGATACTACTCTCCTTAGTTTTTTGTATGTGAGTTGCGTATCGAAACCTATGACTATTATTTGGGGGGATTTCTCGTCGTATCTTATTCCCCCATTGGCGATGTCTTTTCTCAGCCCGGCTGTGACCAAGCCGTCAAATGACCTTATCTTTTTTTCCTTTAGGTAGTCTATTGTAGGCTGGGTCGGAAGTATGAACCTTTTTGGCTTGATATTTACGCCAAGTATCCCCCTCACAAGCTTTAATCTAGTACGATATGAAAGGGAGTCATTGTTGCTTATGATTGCGAAGTCTTTGCTCGTCTCGTTTAGAAGCGTTATGAGTTCTTTAGAGCCGTCTATGGGATCTCTGTCAAGGTACAGTGTACCGTCACCGTCGAGTATAATGAACCTCTTTGAGGCGAAGAAATCGCTGAATGATTTGGTATTCATACCAATCGAATGATCCGTATGAATTTATCCTTTTTTTAAAGGTTCAGAGTTTTAAAACCTTGGGAGGATATATAACATTTTTCATTTTCTTCGAAATATTCAACGCCAGCGCATTCGATGAATTTGACAGGTGTACGGGTATGAGCTTCTTTGCGTTGCTCTCCCTAAAGACCTTTATAGTATCGCTGTAAGTCGAGTGATGCCAGAAATCCGCAATTCTTCTATCTTTGTCGCTGTAAGTCATTTCGTGGAGAAGGATGTCGACGTCCATTGCTCCTTTTACTACGTTCCCCGAATAAGCCGTGTCCCCCGAGTAGAATATTGTTTTTCCTTTATAATCGATCCTGTAGCCATTGTCCGGTACTATATGATTGGCGTGAAAGACCTGTATAAAATCTGCACCCTTATCCTCTATATAGTCGGTGTTCGTGTCTATCTGTTCCCTGTACCAGTTATCCGGCGTCTTCAGCGTTCCCATCAGTTTATGCGTGTTATTCTTTATGCCCTTTGGTCCCAGTACTAAAAGAGTGTTCTTGGCCTTGTGTATTGATCTGTACCATAAGAGTTCGGCTATACCAGCGTAGTGATCCAAATGCATGTGGGTTATAAGAAGCGTTGTTATCTTAGTCGGATCTATCCCGAAATCGAGGAGTGACTCTAGGGCATGTGGTCCAAAGTCAAAAACTATCTTATTGTCAAGAACGAAGGAGATATTTCGCTGGGTTTTAACGATATTTGAACTCCATATACCCAAGAATTTTATATCCATTCGAGTTATTACTCGGTGAGCTCTTCTAAAGACTTCGACTTGGTCTCGGGAGCCATAAAGAGGGTAAGCAACAGTCCTAAAAGACCAGCTACCGCGAAGAATAGCAGACCATAACCAAGACCATAAAGCGCTACGATCGTAGGGAACGTAGTAAGACCAAGTATCGCACCTATTCTACTTATCGAAGTGCCCCATCCTTGTCCAGTGGCACGTATAGTAGTGGGGAAAAGCTCCTGACCATAAACGAAATCGGTGCTTCCCATACCCCATGACTGCGTAACTTCGAATAGTATGTACATGGCTGCTATTGCGACTCCTATGAATCCCGCAGCGAAAGCATCTGTAGGTACAAGCATAGCTATTATAGCCAAGACAAGGAGTGACACAAACATGCCTGCGAATCCTAGTATCGTAACCGGCTTTCTGCCCCACTTGTCTACCGTAAGTATACACATGACACTACCCACTATAGCCAGCGATGAGAACACTGCCGAACCCAATATGGACAGCGAGTGGCTAAGCCCTAACAGTATCAATATAGTCGGAGTGAAAAGACCTATTCCATAGAAAGCAACGTCATAGAAGAACCATGCCAATCCAAAGTAAACTGTGTTCTTTATGTACTTTTTATCAAAAAGGGTCCAAAACGAGACTTTCTGCCTTGTGACCTTGAGAGCATCATATTTACCGGTTATTACCTTCTCAGTGTTTTTAGCCTTCTCTATCTCACCATGAGTGGCAAGCCATCTAGCGGATTCTGGAACCGTCCTTCTAAGTATAAGTACTATTACAGCGGGTATTATCCCTATAGCGAACATCCAGCGCCATGAATTGTCCCCGAATGGTAACAGTAGGTAACCTACTACGAAAGCAAATGCGGCTCCAACCCACCACGCAAGACCGTCGCTCGCTAAGAACTTCCCTCTGGATTTTTTAGGGGTGAATTCGGATATTATCGTAGCACCGATTGCGTAATCTGCGCCTATTGCGAGACCCAGGATGAGTCGGAATATAAATAGCGACCAGAAATTAAACGACAGGGAGATAGCAGCGGTGAAAATTATGAATATCACCATGTCCCAAAGGTACATAAACTTTCTTCCTTTCAGGTCAGTTATGTAACCTATCGAAAGGGCACCGAAAAGCATGCCTATGACGGTGGATGCGGCCATCAGCCCTTTTCCTAGAGGAGTGTTTGAGTAACTGAAGGCTGAAAGGGCGGTTATAATCGTAAGTGCGACGCCGATTATAGATATGTCATAGCCATCAAGGAAAGTTCCGGCGACAGACAACAACGTTATTCTTAAGTGTTCTCTGCTTGTCTTAGCTGTATCTAGCGCAGTATAGACGCTCTTTGGCATACTAAAGTAACGAGTTTGTGGTATTTAAGAGTTTCCTTTTCGGGGGCTGTAGTGCTTATACAAAGAAGACGTTTACAAATATTTATAAGTAACAGACAGGGCACCGATCACAAGCGTAATCAGAAGAAAAAGCCCCGAAATCCTCATGAAATCCCAAATCCTTCCAGCGGCGGATCTCCTCAACGCGATGAGATTAGCGAGAGAAGCAACCATCGTACCGTTCCCTCCGATGTTGACTCCCCACAAAAGCGGAACAAAGGCAGTCTTCCCTGTCAACAACACGGTCGTAGGTACATTACTTATTAACTGAGAGAGTAGCGCCGACAACAAAAATATTGATAGGGCTCCGTTTATCTCGATGCTTATCGAAGAACGTACTGAATTTATTACAAGGAATATGAGAACAAAAGTGAATATCAGGAAAAAGTCTACTCTCAGCAGTGTATTCCTAATAGTATAATCCTTCGGTTTAAGCAATAGCAAGACCAGTATCGATACAATGGATACTCCTAAGAAGAAGTAGCCGTCGAATCCAGCCAAAAATCCGAAGATTCCAGTGATGAAGAGGATCAACGAAGTGTAAAATAATCTCACATTGTAGGTTACTTTCTTTTTCTGCTGTGTTATAACAGAGCTTTTTATGAGCAGCAACGAGAAGATCAGAAGAACCGCCAGAAGTATCAGGAAAAGAGGTATGCTACCTGCGAAGAACGATTGTATGCTAAGGCCGTAATCCCTGAACAGTATAATATTCTGTGGGTTTCCGAATGGCGTGAGCGTAGAGCCTACATTCGCCCCTATCGCTTCCAAGACGACGATCCTGGACGTCGATTTGCCAGCCATTCGCCCGATGCTGACCGTCATCGGCACCAATACGATGAGCGCGGCATCGTTTGTGATGAACATCGAAATCAAAACTGTAAGCATTACCGCGACTATAGAAACGCTCTTTAGGTCCTTGAACCGCTCGAGTATCTTCGACGCGATGAAGTCTGTGCCTCCGGATATGAAAATACCAGTATTCGCGATTATAAGTGCAGCTAAGATCAGGACAGTCTGGATGTCTATTAAATTAGGGTTCAGAAAGGAAGGGTTGTAAATCAGCAGTGCTGCATACGCAACTAACAGGGACAGGAAGAACCATTCGTTTAAAAGCAGTCTTTTCAGATCCATATCGCCATTGTCGATTACCTTAACGAAGTCAGTATAGTCTCTTCGCTTCATCTAAATACGGCAGTGTCTTTGTAAATATGTTAATTTCTGTGTCTCATTTTTTAGGTCTTTTTTCGCCTTTTGATTTCGATATTCTTATGGGTTTCGGTTTTACGAGTGAGGGAAAGACACCTGATAATATTATAGTGCCGAAGATTATCGTAGAGTATAGTGGTATATTTATGAAACCTTCGCTTAGAGCTACCGTCGCTATTATCACGCCGACGGCTCCACGGCTCCCCAGTATAGACATTGCGCTCTCGGGTTTAAGCGTTTTAAGCACTCTTTTACCGGTGTGACTTGTAAATAAGCTGCTGAATATTATACTGGCAAGGACGAGCGCGACAAGTACAAATATATAGCTTAGATCAGGCAGTTGCGTGGCCAGACCAGCTATGCTGAAAAACAACGGTATGAAAAAACTGGTGTTGATCCTCATGAACGTACGTATGAGAGTGCCGAATACCTTTTTCCCGACGACCAATTCTTCTATTAGCATGCCCGCAAAAAAGGCCCCCAACACGAACGTTATCCCTATCAACTGCAAGAAGGAGGCTATCACTAGCCCAAGAATTATTATTGTGGTGAATATTATAGTCTCGCCATTTTCACTCGTGCTCAGCCGCGTAAAGAAACTGCTTATTCCCCTGTAGTGCCTCCTTAAGAGCCGAGCCACCAATAGAATGCCGATTATAAAAATGGTTATCAGAGCCGCCAAAAACACTATCAGGTACGGATTGAATGAGTCAGATATCGCAGCTAGCGTTACGAAAGCGATAATGTCAGACATCACCACGCTCGACAGTATCCTGTCACCGTCTTCTGTGTCAATAAGCGAGTAGTGCATGAGAAGCACGGACACTATCGAGATAGAAGGCACGCCTATACTGACAGAGACTATTATAGCAGGCACCAACAAAAGCCCGAAAAATAGGTAAGCTATTATGAACATTATTATCACTGGTATTATGAAGCTGCTTGCGGAGAGGACGAGGCTTTGGGATGGATGAGAGGTCAGGGTCTTAGTGGTGGCCTCTAATCCCAGCAGTAAGACTATGAAAAAAAGCGCTACGTCGGATATCGCAGAGAGGGAACTCCCGGGCAAGATTACGCCGAATAGCGCCGGTCCAAGTATTACTCCGCTGAGTATTTGCCCGACAACACTTGGAACTCCGAATCTTTCAAAAACGAAGCCGGTTATCATGCTGGACGCAAGAAGTATGAGTATCGAAATTATTATTTCCATCCATTTTTATACTGCAGACATTTTATAAATCTACGTTCACGAAGAGGTAAACTGGGAAAGTATTTGAAAACGGCATCAATCTACGCGGAGTTTAATCTTTTAACTCCATGCGACATCAGGTAGCCGCCAAATGCGATGGCCCATAGTAACGCAGGATATACCTGCAGCCTTTCGATACCGCCTGGCCCTATCCCAAGATCCCATGGATAAGTAAGAAACGGTATAAGCGTCAAAGAAACGAGCACCAGTGCGCCAAGTGCTAAAGAAACGTAGCGAAATGGATTATCTGTGATTCTGTATGCTGCCACTGCAGAAATTGCGGAAAAAATGAATGCAGTAAAGGCAAATATTCCGTGGACAAAGAAAGTCTCTGGGAATATTCCAACGCCGGTAGCGCCAATCCCAGTTAGAACAAGACCCAGCGTTATGACTTTTCCGTTATACACTTTAAAAAGGAGATATGCCCCAAGCACGGCAGCAACACCCAATATAATGATAGACGTATTGAATATCCCTGCTGCCGCTCCGACACCCAGATTGCTTATCGCATCATCGGCGATGTTGTACCCGTACTTATACGATGAAGAGCACACAGCATTTGAGCATATCGCTTCGCCGATGAACATCGCGATGATGAACTGACCTGCACCAAGAAAAAGAAGGAGACCGGCGAGTTTGCGATACGTATCCAGTCTGCTCCGCGCATTCGGTGCCTTTTTAGCCATAGCAATGCCTAGGGCTTCTCTTCCAGTAACGATTTCAGTGCGGCTGCCTGATTGTGCAGCGTGTCCCTTGCACTATAGACTAACGTAACCTTCTTTTTCTTCCTTATCAGGGACAAAAGATTCCCGAACGCCTTGGAACCCACAAGTTCTTTCCTATATCTTTTAACGAATTCTTCCCATTTAACTGGATCATGGGAAAACCATTCCCTAAGTTCGTTACTTGGCGCAACATCACGCAGCCAGACTTCTATGCCAGCCTTTTCTTTAGATATTCCCCGTGGCCATAGACGGTCTACGAGTATCCTGTAACCATCGCCATTGGAAGGATTTTCGTACACCCGCTTTATGTTAATCCGGTGCATAACCGTTAAAAATCCTACATAGATTTAAAGCTGTCAGGCACGAAGTTTTGATAGGCGGATTAATTATTTTTCCAGATTTTGATTCGTATGCCCTTCTTTTATCCAGCTAATCGTGAAGAGTAAGCGCTACAGGAAGGAGAACTATGAACGAAACGCCGGCGACCATGAACGCCGGCCCTATGCTTAAAGTTTCTATCAGCCACCCACCCACCAACGGGCCTATAGTATAACCTAAATCCTTTATGGTCGCTATCGGGCCCATAAGCGTTATTCCTTCTTTCTTGATGAGGTCAGACATCCGTGAATAAAGTGCTATGAATATCGTAGTGTAGCTCACTGTAAAAGCCAGTATGAAAACCGCCACGTAGACTGGATTATTTGAGAGTGTAAACAGCACCCCGGTCGCCGCGGTAAGAACTACCGCAAGTGACAGTATCCTCCTAACACCATACTTATCAATCGCGTTTCCGATTGGCACCTCCAACATCACTGCTGGCAAAAGTGCGACCGTAAGTACGACGCCTATGTAAAACACAGACATACCTTCAGAATTTAGGAATATCGCGATAAACGAGTAAAATATATTTATAAGGGCGTAGAATGCGACTATGAGTACGAGCGTCTTGAGGAAATTCCGCCTTTTCATGTTTTCTGAAAGGGTAGCGAACTGGCTGCTAATCGGGATCCTCTTTATATGCGGTGATCTGTGCAGGAACAGCGACACTATGACGAAAGCCGTAAAACTGGTCGCCGCGAGGATATAAAACGGGAAAAGGAAAGCCACAAGGGTCGCAAAGCCGCCTATAAGCGGGGCTACTCCGGAAGCGAAATCGTTCATGCTTGAGAAAAAACCGCTCTCCTTTCCGCGTACGCCCCTGTTCGCGAAATCAAACACATACGACCAAGAGGTAAGCCAGAGAAAGGAGGAGGCTATGCCCCTTACAATGCTTATGAGCACCAGCGAAACTGTGCTGTTTGCGAACGGGTAAAGGAGCGCAAATCCTGCGTATGCCAAAAGAACGGCCTGCAGGACTCGCTTCATGTTAAGCCGATCCTCTATGAGCATAAACGGTATGTTAAGGAAAACACCGAAAAGAGTCGTTATAGAAAGTATCAGGCCTGTAATGAAGGTGCTCTTTGTTATATCATTTACGAATATGGAGAACATCGGCGAGACGACACCCCATCCGAAAGTATAAACAAAGAAAGCCACTGATATTGGCAGTATGACTATTGAGAAATTCTTGAAGTGGCGAAGGTCTCCAATTTCCTTGAACATTTTTCTGCTTACACAGTTCGCAATATTAAACCTTTACAAAAAATCTACGGCATCGGCAGAGCTAATCGGTACTAATAGTCACCATAGGACCACAGCCACGTTGCCGAACTTTAGACGCGAAAGAACGATCGTTGCTTACGGCTTTTATAAGGGGGGGTCTGCCGGAGACTTTAAAGAGTTCACACATGATCAGAAAAGCCGTAAAGGCAAGAGGTATCCGGCTAATCTTTGCGTTTACACAAAGATGTACACGTTGCATTGTGTAACTGTACTGAATTTTAAGGATAAAAGAGACAGGCAAACTTAAAATGAGCAATGCCAACGAGCAAGATGATCTTGTCCCTCTGTTCGCATAGTCGATATATTTTATGTTGATAGTTGTTCGGTATATATAATAACCCGATTTTCTTTCTTATCTTTATAGACTCAACCTACCATCTTCATGTACATCTTCTCCAGCGAACCGTACTTTCTTTGTAGTTCGGTTATAGTCCCACTGTCGATTATCTTACCCTCATTTATTAGGATAATGGAATCGCAAACTTCCTTGATTTCTGGGATTATGTGCGAACTTATTAGGATCAGCCTGTCTTTCTTTATGTTATTTATCAGCTGCATGAACCTTATCCTTTCAGCGGGATCGAGTCCCTCTGTCGGCTCATCGAGTATCAGTACGTCCGGTTCTGCGATGAGGGCCATCACAAGGGATACGCGTTGCTTTAGTCCCTTTGACAACTCGTCTATTTTCATGGACAAGTCTGGAAGCTTCAATAAAGACTTGTACTTTTCTATCTGTACTGCAGTCTCTCGCTTGTTTAAGCCTTTGTAAGCACCGGCCATCTCTATCGCTTCTTGTGCGCTCTGACCCCTCTGCCCTTCGGGAGATTCTACTATAGAACCAACGCTTAGGAGGGCACTCTTGCGATCCTTTCTTACATCTGCCCCGTTTATGTACGCTGTCCCAGAGGTTGGTCTCAATAGCCCAAGGAGTATCTTGAATGTAGTCGTCTTGCCAGCCCCATTCGGGCCCAGATAACCTATCGCCCCGTTTCGTGAGGTTTCGAACGATATCCCATCAAGTACACATTTTTTGCCGAAGCGCTTGCACATATCAACGAGCTTTATCGATCCCATAGTCTTCACTTAACTTCTCTCCTCCCGTAGATCAGAAGACCGAGAGAGAGAAAGAATATCATGTAACCTGTGGCGATTTCGGCTGATTCTGACGGATAAGGTTCGTAGGAGTCCATGGTAAGATAAGTATACGTGGGTGATATGTCAGATTCGTTCAGGTATATGGTGCCTAAGGAGTTCAACGGCTGGCTCACGCCCTGCTGACTATACGATATACGAATCCCTATCACATACGGGGTGCTTGTAGGGATGCTACAATTCGCTACCGCTTCGACGGGTACGCCAAAAGTGGCTCCTTGAGGAAAAGTCTGGTTCTCGAATGGCTGGGAGATCTTGGTCCCGTTGGAAAGAGTGAAATTTATCCAGTCTAACTGTATTGCCCCTATAAAATTGTCACTTAATATCATAACTATGTAATTATTTCCATTTTTTCCGGCGGCATTACAGTTCGCGCTGAGCACATTGAACCCGTTCAGCCCGGAAACGACAGGCAAAGGCGGTTGATGCTGTACAGACTGGTTCGACACAATGACATGCTGGAATGTACCGGAAAAGCCGTTATAGGTGGATTCGGCTGCGTAGTTTAGCATGAACCAGGGCTCCATGGTGGGGTAGGCTATAGGTAGAATCAGCATCAAAAAATAGAAGCCGAACAACAGAAGGAACATCGCCGTCATCGATGCTGCCATGGGATTATCTGAAGAGGCCCCTATAAAGACTATGAAAGCAAGTATCGCCAGGATGATTAGTAGGGTTTCTGCAAATGAGATAAGTAGGGGAAAAAATGGAACGGAAGAGAACAGATAGACCGAGATTAAGACAGCTAGAATATAATAGACGGCCAGGACTATGGCTGAACCTATGAATGCAGCGATGTATCTTCCTATTATTATCGAAGACCTTCTGCTCGGCTGTACAAAGAGAAAATAGCTATATCTAGACCCCACTTCTGGCAGGATAGCACCACCGAGCAATGCGGCAATTATCACTGCTAGGTACCAGACTATCTGGAAGCTGTAGCTGAAAAGCGTGGCGCCGTTGCCGAACGCAGGTTTTATGGAGGAAATTATAGACTGAAGATTAAAGCTTGCATGTCCTATTAACACCGCGTATATTAGCATTGTGAGGAGTAGGAGCACGCCGCTGACAATCGAGAAGGTTGCCAGTGAGCCGCGGTATGATCCGAACTGGTATTTGAAGGAAATGAATATCTCCTTAAGTATGTTCATCCTTCTGGCTTTTATCTCTGCGGTCTTAAGTACCATTTCCTCCCTGCATGACTAATTTGTAAGATGTGCTGTTTATGAAATTTACAAGGCCGTTTTCCCTATTTGAATTTTTTACGGTAGCAGAACTGTTTGTTATGGATGTGTCATGTAAATGGTTGTTCACTGCACCAGGAAGTATGTACACTCGAGCAGGCGTCAGTATGACCACTGCAGATACTATGAACGGGTATAACTCCATATCATTACTTTCCATTTTAGTTTTATAAGCTTTTTGCGTGAACGTAAAACCCTGACGTTTTATCAATGTGAACAGGAAAACCCACACCTTTCACAGATGGAAGAATGCCACTGATAGTCAGCAAGGTGTCGCGCCATAATCGCTGTTTCCGCTAGACTTTATCTTTCTTTTATCGAAGTATCGGACTATTCGGTTTATTAACTTCAAGGTCGCGTATATCTCCACGTAATTTAAGCCGACTTCGAGGCCGAAAAATGCGCCGTAAACTACGACGCCGACCGGCCCAGTGAAAATGTGACCGTACACGATATTATAAACATGTTGCGAATCGGGTACCATCTTGGAAAGAAGATATTTTCCAGATGTCAGTCCAATCTGTAGGTCCGTGCCTGCTTCTACACCCCCCAGCAGTGCGGAAAGCCCTAGTTTAGCGCGCCTGCTTTTCGAAACGTAATTAAGTAGCCTGCGGTAAATGCTGCCTTTGTCAGCGTCCCTGCCACCGTCATTTTTGTTTTCATCGGGAGAGATTATATCGTCAAGTCCACCGGTCATATAGATTTATGTACTCTCGATATAAAAGGAAGTCTCGTAGTCCTGGCACATAATATCCGGGCTTTTAGTATTCGAACTTCGCTACTGTCCAACAAATTCGCCGAGAATTGCCCCTTTCGTAAGATATGGGATAAAAGACGGAGAAAAGATTATAAGAAAAGGAAAGGCAATAAAAGGTATGCGTAATTACAAGTTTAGACTATACCCGAACAAAGTCGTGGAAACCGGGATGAAAAGGACTCTGGAGCCGTACGGGCAGCCTATAATGGCCTGCTTGAAACGCTGGATAAGAACAAAGGCGGAGGGGTCGGGTGAAGTAACTTGAACGTCCTCTTTGTATGTCTTGGGAACATCTTCAGAAGCCAGATGGCCGAGGCTTTCTTCAACAAATATAGCAGTAACCATACTTCCAGCGCCGGGATGGTATCCAAGAAATACCATTTCGCCGGGAAAAAGCTTGAAGAGATCTGTCCGCTGACTGTGCAGTTAATGAGAGAGGTCGGAATAGATGTTTCGCAGAAGCTGTCAAAACAACTAACACGGCTGGCAGTCGACTCGGCTGACTTGGTAGTTTATATGGCCGATGATGTCCACTTCCCGGGATACATGCAAGGCAGCTACAAAGTCAGGAGGTGGTTGCTCCCGGATCTGTCTGATGCTCCCGATTATAGGCGGATTGCACCACCCGGATCGATGTGGACAAAGGAGAAAATCGGCAGCAGTAACTATAAGTTCCTACGTGGCGTGCGGGATATGATACAAACTAAAACCAAGAAGCTTGCTGGGGAGTTAGGTGGAACCTAATCAAATAATTATGCGAACACGATCACTAAAGCTATAACGTTTTGACTGCTGTTAGGACACAGAACTTTTACCATTTTATTACTTCTCCGTGCACGGCTTCCACTAAAAGCATGCGCACCCTATCACCGTGCCTTAGCTTTACTTCGTAAACGGGGAGCAGAATGCGTTCACTCTCGAAAAGACTTGCAGACGGGAAAAGCATCCTGGCCCAGTCCTTTTCGATGCGCTCATCCACCCGCTGGTTTATGATCGAAGAAGCGTCAGCGCTGATGGTTACGGTTTCAGGTCTATCGTGCATTAGATATTTTTCATAGTTTACGAGCGAAGTCTTTTCTCGGTCCGAAACGACCAGTCTCCTAAGCTTAAGCCTCCCGATGGAGTTGCGCACCGCTCTGATTCCCATGCCTAGGGCTTTACTTATCCCCGATATCGTATTCGTGCGGCCCTTGGAAAGCAGGGAAAGCACGTCGTAGTCCTCTTTAAGGAGTCTGCTTTCTCCAGCAATCGGCCCGTTGAAGAATGATATCCTGTCTTTTGATACTATGAATCGTAGTCTGTCGTCTAGCATCATGTACTCCTCTTTGTATTCCCCATCGTGCCCAGCTGGAAGCCTGATGCCCACCAACACGGTACTTATGAATCTCTTGTTTATGGCCTCTATGGATTCCACCTTCTTTCCGAATACTCCGAATTCCTTCCGCTCATGGGTATCCGCATAGTGCCTCACATCCTCCTCGCTTATGCCCTGCGGTAGTGAAAGCGCATTGATTGTTTTCGTTTTGCTGGCCTCGTTCGTGGCCGTTTTCACAGCGCTGTTCTTAAGGTCGCTTATGACCTCCGCTAGCCTTTCACCCGTAGCGATCGGCTGTAGGTGCGGAGTGATTCCCCCGTGCGGTGTGAGCATGTGTCTCACGTGTATAGTATCGTTGAGTCCAAGTCCGAATGAAGAGAAATCTCCAGGGTTGTGCTTAGCTATTTTTCTTAGGGCAAGCCTGGAGAAGAAGACGCTGACGGCATCGGTGTCGTTCTCTATCACTAGCTTGCCTATGAACCCGTAGGAGCACTGCGCCAGCACGTTTTTGTCCACGTTAGCCGGCCTCTGCGAGACGAT
>JAJYWD010000017.1 GCA_021791655.1 Nanobdellota archaeon
AAGACGCACACCACCGGTGCCCGTAATGGGGTGGTTGTGAAGAGGGTCAGGACCAAAACTGCATACAATACTTATTGGTCTAATCATTACACCACTCATTATATCGGTAGCTATCACATGACTCACTTCTCCGGTACCACATGGCGCCTCTACTGTTTTCCGTGTTATCACTATAGATCGGCCGCTACAGAACTCATCTATGAACGGTACCACTCGAAATTTATCTATTCTTACGTGTTCTATCACGCTAAGCAGTACCCTAAGTATCATTACGCCAAGGCCGGCAGATCCACTACCCGCCCCACGGCGACATACTCATGGCAGAGTGAGAGTACCTTCAAGCACACGTACTACAATGTAATCAAATCCACTGTCAAGCAGTGCGCTTACCATTACACGCAGGTCGCCACTTACTATGGAAAGACGTTTCCACCCATAAACTGTTGACCACAGAGGTGTCTGCGTATTTTGTCCGGTTTAACTTGTTAGATGAGACATTCTCTGAAGACGCAAGTACACTAAGATGGGTCCTTACTGAGGTAAGACTTTTAACACCATAGGCTGTTAATTGGTAAGCCACATCCGATTTATTCGCCGATTTAGAGCAACTACTTTGAGGGACGCTTTAAGTCATCAAGCCGCTTGAGTCTTTAAAATCTTTCTGTGGATAATCAAAAACGAGCTACCCGATAGGAATCTGCCACTGGCACCGAATAAACCCCTTACAGATCAAGACAAAGATTTAATTTTAAAAATCACACTAAATTCCCCGCCTCTTGGGGGGAGCACAGTGGCTGACGTGTATAACGTCAGCATCAAGCTAGGATTGCTTTCCAATCTGCCGGTTTTTATAACAAGAGACAGTAACTCGCCTCTGGCGATGGAATTTCCATAAGAATACGGTTTTGTGAGCGTATAAGTCGTCGTCGACATGTCGAAGCCATCAAGCGTTTGTTGCGCGGGACTGGCATTTAGATATGAAGTAATATTCGGATAATATTTGGCTAGACCTCCCGTTATGTTTCCGTATATATACGATCTTAATGTTATGAAAGGCGCGGCGTACGCGGCCAACGCTCGCTGTACCTGGCGCGCATTCGAGAAGTTTACAGTGTAAGAGCTCGGCAGCGAGTTAGGAGATAGCGTGCCGTTGGGATAAACGTACAGCAGTTTATAAATATCTCCGGTAGCATTTGACACTGACAGGTTTATTTCATACCACGGATTGCCGTTTACTCCAGCCTTATTTACGACATCGTACCCTACAGTCTCGTTTAGGTAAGAAGAGTTTGAAACCGGAACATAGTACGTAGCGGAGAGGGACGGAAAGTTGTCAAGCACGCTCGAAAAATTGGTGTTATATGCCAGTGGTGCAGCAGAGCTATACGCCGCACTGAAAATGGACGGGCCATATAAGAATAAAACTACGGCAATGGTAACGGCTACTGCGGTTATGCTTAAGACGGTCCAGTTGCGTAACATACGGTAGTAAGGCGGGATGTATATAAAAATACTTATGATCTCGCATTTGGCTACTCTGATTATTTTTAGTACGCGAACGCCTTGCCAACGCGGATAAAAGACCGCGTATTGCGTGGATAAAAATGAGTTTCCTACTTTCCTTTCTTCGTGGTCCTGCGTATCTCGGCACCGTAAAAAATGGCCAGGATGTCTCCCGAGAGCGTGAATGCCAATATCGCCACCGCAGTACTAAGATTCGTCGTCGTGAGTTCTGATTGCGCAAAGGCATTGGTCGGCAGTGGCACCGGCACAGATAAGTAGAACTGTAGCGCAAGAATGACTACAGCGAGAAGCGCACCTACAGCCAATTCTACGAGTGCTAGAACGATGGCATTTTTGGAGCGGAAAAATCTGTCCGCGATCTCCTTAAAGAGCGCACCTTCGAACACGTTTCCCAATATCCCGAATGTCACGCCGTACCCTATCGCGTTGGTGGCCGTTATATGCGTGGCCGTGTCGAAAAGCTGCCTTACGATACCGAAAAACTGTCCGACTCCTGGTATCATCGGTATCGCAAACGACACGATTACGGCAGCCAGCATCGTTAGAAGCGCGGCATTGTCCCTTTCACCGCCTTTTCTTAACTCCTTTACCGGGTCCGTCAGCATAAATCAGCGCCTCTTCGCCATCCTGCGCGTCTCGATGCCGTAGACTATGGCGATAATCGTTCCAACGACAGTGAACACAAGTTTTGACGTCTGGAAAAGGTCGGTGAGCCCCGGGACGGGGTTCAAATGGTAGAACTTGAACGCCTGGAACATAAAAGCCAGGGTAAGGGCCCCGGCAAACGCCACAAGCGATTGTAGGGCGGCGTCCTTGGAGAAGTAAAGCTGATATATTATCTCTACGAAGAACGCTCCCTCAAATATGTGACCGACTATGCTGAATATCTGGCTGTGACCCGTCAGGATGTCGATTGTGTAAGTCACGATTACAGCGATAAACGTGGCAAAGAACAGTCTGTCGTTCCCCCCGCGGCTTTTGTAAAATCTTTTAATGACTAGTGTGGCTACAAGCATTGCCGTTACTAATACCATTGCCTCCAACTCTATGTCTATCGGGAAACCCGAACAAAACAACGCCCCACAAAGCACCATCTGAATATATCCAGCGCATGCCTTTTATAGGTATGGGAAAGAGTCCCACCGCCGACGTGTGACAAAGGACACCGGCTGCAAAACCGTATAAAAATACACGAACCGAGAGTTTAAATTGCAAGATTTACTTTTATTCACATGGCAGAAGAACTCAATCCTTTCAAAATAGCACAAGAGCAGCTCGACGAGGCCGCCAAGATAATGAACTTGGACGAAACGGCGCACAAGATCCTGCGGGAGCCCATGCGCGTCATAGAAGCAAATATACCGGTGGAGATGGACGACGGGCATACTGAAGTTTTCCACGGTTTCAGGGTGCAGTACAACGATGCTAGAGGCCCTACGAAGGGCGGGATAAGATTCCATCCACAGGAAAATATCGATACAGTCAAGGCCCTCGCTGCCTGGATGACTTGGAAATGTTCGCTCGCAAATATACAGTTCGGGGGCGCAAAGGGCGGCGTTATATGTGACCCGAAGAAAATGTCAGAAAAGGAGTTGGAGCGGCTCTCTCGTGGTTATATAAGGGCTTTTGGCAAATTTCTAGGGCCGAAGGTAGACGTGCCCGCTCCCGACGTATACACGACCCCTCAGATAATGGCCTGGATGATGGATGAATACAGCAAAATGGCCGGCCGGGACGAGTTTGGCGTTATAACGGGCAAGCCGTTGGAGGATTGGGGCTCCGAAGGTAGGTTCAATTCGACGGCGATGGGCGGGATGTATATCTTAAGAGAGGCTGCTAGACTTATAAAGCTTGATGTCAAAGGCGCAACGGTGGCGATACAGGGCTTCGGTAACGCAGGTAGCTTTGCTTTCGACTTAGCGACCAAGCTTGGCGCCAAAGTCGTAGCGATAAGCGATTCGATAGGCGGTGTTTATTCAAAGAGCGGCCTAAATTTCCAGGAATTGGCCGAGGCAAAGAAGAAGACCGGGAGCGTCCAGGGATACGCCGGAGCTTCAAAGATATCCAATGCAGAACTGCTGGAGTCTGATGTCGACGTAGTCATACCCGCGGCCATAGAGGACCAGATAACGGAGAAGAACGCCGACAAGATAAAGGCAAAACTCGTACTTGAACTTGCTAACGGCCCGGTGACGCCGCAGGCCGACAAGATACTGTTCGAAAAGAAAATAATGGACATGCCGGACTTCTTGGTGAATTCCGGCGGCGTCATAGTCTCCTATTTTGAGTGGGTGCAGAACCTGTACAGCTACTACTGGACCATCGATGAAGTGTACCAGAGGCTGGACAAGATAATAACGGCATCATTCAACAGCACGATACGTACGCAGAACGAATACAAGGATAGGGGAATAAAGATAACTCCTAGGGACGCGGCGTACATAGTATCGGTAGACAGGGTCGCAAAGACGATGAAGACAAGGGGGTGGTACTAAGCGGATACTTCTCTTTCGCCCAGTAGTTTTCTTCCCGCCGATTTTTCTAGTCCCTTCAAGAAGTACGCGATCTGCGGTTCATGCCCCAAGCCGACTATCATATGTATTTCCTTTCCGCCCATTTCGAATACGGTTTTAGCCATTAGTGTGGAGCGGCTTCCTTCTATTCTGTTCACTATGCCGGAAGAGAAGTAAGCCATTGACAGCGGCTCCGGTAGGTTGGTCCTCCTTAGCATTTCCCGTGCCCTCCCTCCAAATCTTAAATCGAATGAATATTTTTCGTATTCGTCCATCGATTCGCCGACGGTATAACCCACAGGTCTCTTGACACCTTCCCGCTTCTCTCTCCCATACAGTATTAGATCCAGGGCGTCTATACCCTCCGCGTCTTTGAAATCTATACCCCTTTCGATTCGGAACTCGTGATCCAGCATCTCTTCGTAGAAAAGGTACGTATCCTCCGCCGGTCTATGATACCGCATACACGCATCCCTTACCGTCCTGCGCGTCCTGCTGGATAAGCCAGCATGTACGACGCCGTGTATGAAGTAAGTCTTCCCTTCAAATTCCAAAACCGTGGCTGGCAGTTCTTTTATGGTTTCTGCGGGCCGTATGGATTCCAACGGGATGCGCCTTTCTCTCGCATATGCATAGTACCGGAGTGCGGTTTCGTACGCTGCCTTTCTTCCCGCGTCACCGTCTGGGATACCACAACCAAGCCGGTTAAGCCCCGCTCTCAGAGTCTCCAGACAGTCGTCGAGGGTGCCATTCGCAGCCTCGTCTACTATATCGATTATCTTAGCTTCAAGTCTCCTGTCTAGACGCGATCCTTCCGGCTTTCCCATACTATTGATGAGATTAGAAAGTCTATATATCGTTTTCAGCCAGCATTTTTTGCGCATGCTCTCGTGAAAGAGGTAAATAACGGTGCCGGTTTCTCCGGCCTAGAAGTGAATTCTGGGTGAAACTGCGAGCCGATCCCAAAACCGCCCGGCCATTCTATGCACTCTACCAGCTGTTCGTCGCCACTGACTGCAGACACTCTCAGTCCCGCTTTCTCGAGCACCGGCCTAAGTTCGGGGTTGATCTCATACCTATGTCTGTGCCTTTCGTGTATTCTTGGCGATTTGTATGAGGCGAACACGATCGTGTCCCTGCCGATTATCTGGATTTCACACGTTCCAAGGCGCATAGTGCCCCCCTTCGAATTCAGCTTCCGTTGGGAAGGCAGGATGTCTACTACGTTGTTTTTAGTCGCATCATCGAATTCGGTCGAGTTTGCGTCTTTTAATCCGCATACGTTTCTTGCGAATTCCACCGCCATGAGCTGCATGCCAAGACACAGGCCAAGGTACGGTTTCCCGTTTTCCCTGGCGAACTTTATGGCTTTTATCATCCCCTCTATCCCGCGTTTGCCGAATCCTCCGGGCACAATGATTCCGTCGGCTTCCCTAAGTTCGTCAACGTGCGAGTCTATGTCTTCGGCTTCAAGCCACATTATGGAGGGGTTTAGTCCCACCGCGGCCGCAGAGTGCTGCAAAGCTTCCTTCACGCTCACATAAGCGTCCTTTAGTTTTACGTATTTTCCCACTATCGCGATTTTTACTCCCTTAGCCTTTGTACTTGTAAGGGCCCGTACACTTGTCTTCCACGTTTTCAGTTTGGGGCCATTCATTTTTCTTTTACTTACTCCCAGCGCTTTAAGCAATAGCCGGTCCATATTCTGCGACATGAAACTCTCAGGAAGAGAATAGACGCAGTCCGAATCAGAGTCGTCGATTATGTTGTCCTCGGGCAGGTTCGCGTACAGCGCGAGTTTCTTTTTGGTTGTACTCTCGAGCCTGTTGTCCCCCCTGCAGACCAAGAAGTCCGGCTTTATCCCGATTTGCATAAGCTGCCTTAGTGCTATCTGCGTTGGTTTTGTTTTCTGCTCCCCAACCGCCTTTAGCTCGGGTATAAGCGTGACGTCTATGAAAATGACCTTCTCTTTCTGTGAGAGTTCACGCATCGCTTCCAAAAAGTAGCCGTTCTCGAGGTCTCCCGCAGTGCCTCCGACCTCTATTATCAAAAAGTCGAGGCCCTCGTCTTTCCCGAGTTTCTTAAGACCGTCCGTTATCAAGTTCGTTAGATGGGGTATCACCTGCACGTCTTCCCCGAGATACGCACCTTCCCGTTCCCTCTTTATTATCTCGCTGAACAGCTTTCCACCGGTTATGGACGATTTACCTGTAAGTTCCCGGTTCAGAAAGCGCTCGTAGGTGCCGAAGTCCATGTCGACTTCGCTCTTATCGTCAAGAACGAAAACCTCCCCGTGCCTGTAAGGGTTCATGGTACCGCAATCATAATTCAGGTAGCCGTCGAATTTTACCGGAAGCACCTTATAGTCGTAAAGGTCAAAAATCTTGAGCAGTGAAGATGTTACGATGCCTTTCCCAAGGCCGCTTAGCAGCGAACCAAGCACGACTACGAATCTAGTAGTCATCTCTTTCCTTATTCTTCGGCATATTTAAACTTTTAAAGGGACGACATCATATGTCGGTATGAAATTGTTCGTGTACACTCACAAGAAAGATCTGGACGGTATTTCCGCTGCGGCGATAATGTACAGATACGCAAAGAAAAATGAGTTGGACGCAGAAATAGACTTTATAGACTACAGCCCCACTGAGGAGTTGCAGGACACCTTTAACCGAATGAAGGGCATACCATCGTGGTCTACCTTGGTGTTGGCGGACTTTGGATACGACGCTAATCTCGAACCATACGCAAGAACTGCCTTGGAAGAACTTAACAAACGAAACGTGATGGTGTATTGGCTGGACCACCATAATTGGGACGCCAATTTCAAGACCGAGATTTCAAAGCTTGCACAGTTGACAGTCGCTGAATCAAAAGAATCATGCGGCGCAGAACTTGTGTATTCAAAGTTCATGCCTGATGACAAAGTCTCCGAGGCACTTGCAAAACTAGGCAGAGATTCGGACATAGACATGTGGCAGGCCGTACCCCCAACCCCTAACTTTGGTCTTACCGTTCCGCTAGGCAGCGTAATAACCTACCGCAATTATACTGCTTCCGGTGACACGTATAAAAGACACGACCTGCTTTTCAGTCTTGTGAAGGACCTGGCGAACGCCAGCCTGGACGATCTTCTAAGCAAAGAGACCGACACCAAGTTTTTCGATACTAACATAAGAAAGGACTGGGAATCATACAAGGGACTGGAAAAGACAAAGCTTGCAGAATGCATTAATTCCGCCGAGCTGATGGACATCGGGCACTACCGCGTGGCAGTTAGCAGGGCGGATCCCATAATATCCACGACAGTAGGCGGCAACGCCATTGTAAGAAATTATCACGTTGACGTTTCTATCCTCATAAACGAATTTGGGACTATCGGGATAAGGCGAGACAACGGTGGCAATGTCGACTGCAGTGCGATAGCTAGGCTTTTCGGCGGCGGTGGGCATGTTTTCGCCGCGGGAGCCGATTTGGGGTTCACGGTAAGGAATGAAGAGGACCTGAAAAAAGCAAAAGAGTTGCTAAAGTCTAAGCTCCCATTAGTCCTTGATAAGTGAGAGGTTAGATTTTTCAATCGATCGTATGCTAAAGAATCAGCAGGTCTATTTTAACTGAACGCCTTTGGTGAAAAATATAAATTTGAACGTATTTATCAAAAGTGAGTGTGAAAACCCACGCCGTTTACGGGTGGGATGAAAGCGGACTCAAAAAATTGAAAACATAAATAGCAGAAGAGATAAAACGATGATATGCTGACGGCATACAAGTTCAGGTTGTATCCCAACAAGGAACAGAAAGAAACGTTCTCCAGGTACTTCGGCTGCAACAGGGTGTATGGAACAAAGCCTTGGAGCTGAGAGAAACCTATCACAACGAACACAAGGATGATAAAGCAAAGAAGGGACTGAACTACTACGATACCGCCGGATTCTTAAGAGGATTGAAGCAGAAGGAAGAATACAAATGGCTCAAGGAGGCCAATTCGCAGTCCCTTCAGCAGGCATTGATGGACCTGGACAAGGCTTTTAAGGCGTTCTTCAAGGGCGTATCGAAATACCCCAAGTACAAGAAGAAATCCAACAGGCAGTCCTTCAGAGTACCCCAGTTCTTCAACTTCGACGCCGGATTACTTTACTTGCCAAAATTTGGCAAAGGGATAAGGATGGAAGTTCACAGGGGATTCCCAAGGGACAGGGTGAAGCAACTGACCATAACTAAGACGCCGACAGGCAAGTACTTCGTTTCCATCACAGTGGACGATAGGGAGGAAGCGCCTCAAAAAGTGCGAATGACGAACGATCCAGACAAGACCATAGGCATAGACGTTGGATTGAAGTACTTCGCGGTCCTGTCGAACGGCATTAAGATAGCAAATCCAAAGTATCTGCAGAAATCAGAGAAGCTGCTGAGGAGCAGGCAGAGAGCGTTGTCAAGGAAGACAAACGGTAGCAAGAACAGGGACAAGGCAAGGCTGAGGGTGGCTAAGACGCACGAAAAGATAGCAGATCAAAGGAACGATTTCCTACACAAGGTATCCGCTGCGATGACCAAGCGGTTCGATACCATGGTGATAGAGACGTTGAACGTAAAGGGAATGAAAAGGGACCACGATCTTGCGAAGTCGATAAGCAACGCAAGCTGGAGCAGGTTCTTCCAGTTCCTTAAGTACAAGGCAGAGAAGCAAGGGAAGAACGTTATGGAGATAGGGACGTTCGAGAAGTCGTCAAAGACGTGCCACGCATGCGGACACGTCAATAAAGATTTGACGTTAAATGATAGGGAATGGGCTTGTGGCAATTGTAACACACATTTAGACAGGGACGTAAACGCAGCGATGAACATAAGGGATTTCGGCCTGAAAGCGATGGGGCTGGACCCGATACCCTCGGACAGAGGGGAATTTAAGCCTGTGGAGGATCCTCTGACGGCGGAACTTGCAAAGATGAGAATCAGAGCAGGGTCTACGAGCCACGATCCAGAGAAGCATGAACCACTTCAGCAGCCAATAACTGCGGAAGCCCACGCTCTTTAGAGGTTGGGGGATGTCACCTCAATATAGTCGTCGCTGATGTCAACGGGAACATACACTATCAGATACGACTGAAAGAGATGTTCAATACCGATAAGGGATTCGATATATATCCGTCAATTAAGATTAGGGAAGTAAAACCAAAGCTTAACATTTCGCCAAGGCTTTCGCTATCGGAAGAGCTAAGGCCTTTCTATGAATCCGATCCTAAGTTCAGAGATTACTGCGATAAGATACTAAAAGTCAAAAAGTCATGGGAATAAGGGTGCATTACAAATACGGAAGACCAATCTCTCGTATCACTTTAAAAGACGCACAAAAACTCAGTTTTAATTAATTTTTATTCTCGCCTTTATGGTTATTTAGTTATTAAATTTGAAGCCGTGTAATTAATAATGCAAAGCAGGGATAACGAAGCGGTCAAACGTGCTAGCTTCAGGGGCTAGTGGCTCAGGCCTTCGAGGGTTCAAATCCCTCTCCCTGCAGTCTCAGTAGATGGACATGTAAATTTTGACAAATCTGGACCACGGAATGCGATTTAACCGTTAAGCGAGCTTAAGCTTTTTGTAAGTTCTTGAAATACCAATTTCTTTTTTTCTTGTTCAATGCGAAAAGTTTCTTTTCAATCATTTTTGTTGAAACAGTGAAGATATAATTTAACTTTATAACGCTATCCTTTACAGCACCATCCTTTTTAGGTATAGGGACTCCTTCCATGTTGGTATTGCTGGTTATTCCTGCTATCACGACATTATCAAATTCTTCTAATAGTACAAGCGCGGGGTGTCTTTTTATTTCATCCCAGTTTATCGGGGTATCAAGCCAAGAGCGCGCTATTTCAGCCTCCCCCTCGTCATCAAACGCAGTGCGATTTAGATGTACCCACGGAGCGACAAGTATTGCCTCGCCAACCTTTACATCTTCTCTTAAGTGGCTTAGGTACCTTAGAATCGTCTGACAACCCGTGCTGTGGCCTATAAAAAACGTGTTATGATCCGTGGCTATCAACGTTTTATACTTTTGGTTTTTATAGATGCGGGAAAACCAACGCCCTTTAGAGGTGCTGGAAGCCCACGAATTCAGTCATTGAGAGATGTCACTGATTTGTCGACAAGACAAACGCCCACGGGTTTTTGCCCTTCCCTTTTGGTGGATTGTTGTACGCCAGCCAAAACAGCGCTATCCCGATAACGAAAAATGCGAGCCCGCTTGCTAAAAAGTAAACGAATGCGTTAAAATTATTAAACCACACCCCTAACCCGGATACGAAAAGGAAAACTATGCCCGCAGACATGAGCGCCCCGTGCATGGTTTTCGGATTAAGGGTTAAGCCTACCTTGACCATATCCCTCCCGTCTGGTTTTTACTCAGGCCTGGGAATTTCTTTCCGAAGAAGGCGACGCTTTCTGCACAAGCGAATGCGCCCAGTGCTGTAAACAACAGTGGCACAATGATGCTGGAATAATTTATAAGATAAATGAAAGACGCGTCGATAAGCAAAACGGTGACTATGCTGTATTTGGTGAATGAGAACGCCGTGCCATTAAACGTTTGTGCCGTCGATATAGATTCAGAGAGAGAATACATCGTCCATATAAGGAGGACCAGCACCAAAAGTGGGTCATCGATGTAATTACCTAGGGGCAAGACATTAAGTTGCATTGACGCAAGGTATAACATGAGTACAAATACCACAATCCCAAGAAGAAGGACTGCAAAAAATGAAAGCAGGTATCGGACCTCCCGAACTCGATTGTAAACTCTTCTCCACGCCAGACCCCTCCCCAGGATGGCGATGATAAAGCTTACGACCACAAAAGAGAACGGATAGAACGAGGAGAAAGGCGCGAATATGAGTGTGAACAGGAGTGCAGCTATCCCGAAGGCGGTTATAGCTGAGGCGAGAAAGCCTATGCCGCCGTAGAGATTAATTGTTTCCATCATCGTCGCCGGTCGACGGTCCTTTTTGTCCTTCTGTGTTTCGTTGCCCTCCCAGCGCGTAAGGGTCTTCTGGCCTCTTTCCAGGTTGTCCCGAGACGTCAGCTTTTGTAGCTGCACCAGAGCCAAATGTCTCTTTGTTTATGAGTTTCAACACGCCGTTCTGGAACCCATATGGGTCGTTTATAGCGCTCATGGCGATCTGGGGTTTTGAAACTTCCTCCAATCTTATTATAACGCTTCCCAGTCCGAGAAGCCTCTCTTTTATGCTTATGTCCACGCTCACATCGCTGATTTTATCCGGCATCATTATGTTGATGTCTTTTGATATGACGCCTCTTTTGTACATTATCCTGTAATTGGTAATTATATATTCCTTGAAGTATACTGCAAGCTCGGCGTATACGACATACAGCAGACCGATTATCTCAAGCACGGTAGGGCCTGCAGGTAGAGACGAAAGTATCGATGCGTTTATGCTGATAAATTTCAATAGGAAACCAATGGTATAATTATATTTTGGCATGAAGAACGCCGTCACGAGAAATATCAAAATGGCTATGACTATGAGTGCTATTCCTACCCAGAAAGCACTCTCACCAAGTAGAGAGGGTTTTCGTGTATCGACTATCCTCTCGTTTTCCAATAGACTCCTGTTCGGTAATGCACCCGCATCCATAACTTATCCCAGCATTCGTGCTTTTTATCCTTTATTCGCACGTATCGATTTCGCCGTAGTTTTTGGCGTTGCGCTTTTTATGCGTTTATGAGGAGATTTTTGCCTCTTTCTTCGAGACACAAAAGGAGAACGAGACTAGACGAAAGAACGAGGCAGAAGAAACAAAGGCGAGAATGGCAAAGGCTATCACCAGTACCGAGAAGCTGGGACCGTAATTCAGCCAATAATCTGTGCAGTTACGACCGGAAAGAAAGTTTGGATACGCGCGCGACTTGGAACTAAAGGCTTTTATATCCGTCCTTTACTATAATAATTGATTCTAAGAAGAATTTTATGGAGCCGAATAAAACCGGTACTACTACCGTAGGTCTAGTTTATAAGGATGGCGTGATTCTCGCTGCCGATAGGCGTGTTTCTGCCGGCAATATGGTCGCCCACAAGATGGATAAGATAGCCCCGCTGAGTGACAGGCTGGGTATAACGATTGCTGGAATGGTGGGAGACGCGCAGGCGCTGGTAAGAGTAATGCGATCAGAAATCTCTCTTCACGAGATAAGGTCCGGTACTAAAATGAATACGCGTGAGGCCGTTGGTCTGCTGGGCACAATCCTCTTCAACGGAAGGATGTCCCTGAATCTTTTCTACACCGAGCTTATAGCCGGCGGGTTTGATACCAAGCCCGAACTTTACATTCTGGACGAAGTGGGGTCACAGATAGGAGATGAGTACACCGTGACCGGAAGTGGCGGCGTGTTTGCACTGGGAGTGCTGCAGGCCGACTACAAGCCCGAGATGACCGAAGAAGACGCTATAAAGCTTGCGCATAAAGCAGTGTCTTCATCCCTGCAAAGGGACATCTACACCGGAAACGGCATCAATATCGTCGTTATAAATAAGAAAGGCTACAAGAAACTGTCGGACGAAGAGATTGCAAATGCACTCTCAGAGTAAAATAATCTCGCGCGTAACTTACTCACAGTAGCGGTATACCTGATGTATCCGTTGATTTTTGCAGCTCTATTTGTGAGTTTACATACAGAATATGGACATAAAGAAGGAAGTTTCAGATCTGATAGGGGATAAGTCGCTCATAAGCGACATGGAGTTTGAGGTTTCGAACGTTATAGTATACACAAATAACAAGGATTTTTTCCTTAATTGCGGAGACATCGTCCGTAATATCGTCAATAAAGAAAAGAAAAGGATAGAAGTCAGGCTTGAGCCGTCCCTACTTGCGCCGGAAAAGGATGCAAAGAGCGAAATAAAGCAGATCGTGCCGGAGGAGATAGGCCTAAAGGAACTCTGGTTCGAAAAGGACAGAAGCATAGTCACACTAGAGGTCGCACGCCCCAACTTGCTGAGCGGAAAAGACAGGAGCATAGTTAACGAAATAAAGGAAAAAACCGGCTGGTCAGTGTCTTTGAATAGATACCCACTTATAAAATCCGACATAGTGAGGGCAGTCAGAGACATGCTTTACAGCAACTCTTCCTTCAGGAGGAAACTACTAAACTCCATAGGGGAGAAGATATATTACTCGAACTTGGAAATAAATGACAAGTACTGGGTGAGGATAAGTGCGCTCGGGGGGTTTAGGCACGTAGGCCGTTCTGCGGTGCTTCTGCAGACACCATTCAGTTCAGTCCTTATGGATGTCGGCGTAGATGTCAGCAACGATAAGGATTACGTGCCGAGGATAGATGCACCGGAACTAGATCTGTCCAAATTGGATGCGGTTGTGATAACCCACAGCCATCTCGATCACTGCGGGTTTCTGCCGGCGCTGTTTAAGTACGGTTACAAGGGCCCGGTTTACTGCACCGCACCTACTAGGGACGTAATGACACTACTGCATCTTGACTATCTATCGCTGAGCGACAAGACGAATTCTAAGGCCCTGTTCAGCATAGACGATGTCAAGGAGGAGTTGAAGAATTCCGTAGCGCTCTCATACGGCGAAGTTACGGACATAACGCCCGACATTAGAATAACCCTTCACAACGCGGGACATATCCTTGGGTCTGCGATGGTGCACCTAAATATCGGGAACGGGTTTTATAATGTACTTTACACTGGGGATTTCAAGTACGCTAATTCTATGACTCTAAACAAGGCCGACAATTTCTTCGACAGGGTTGAAACCCTTATAATGGAGACTACGTACGGAGGAGAGCACGATAAGCAGCCCAGCAGGGATGAGGCTGAAAACTTTTTCTTGGACATAGTAAAGAGCACGCTCAGCAAGAGAGGCACAGTCCTGGTCCCGGCCCTAGGCGTTGGTCGTGCACAGGAGCTGATGCTTCTGCTTGAGGAGTGGCAGCGCTTCAATCTTATCCCGGAGGTGCCGATAGTGGTCGATGGAATGCTGTGGGATGTCACCGCGATTTACACCACTTATCCGGAGTTTATGAACAACGAGACCAAAAGACGCATAATAGACTACAATAATAATCCATTCATCTCTCCTACGTTTAAGCACACAGTCAGCGAGGAGGAAAGGAAACAGATACTGGCGGGCGGGCCGGCAATAATAATAGCGACTTCCGGCATGCTAAACGGGGGGCCATCAGTTTATTACTTTGCAAACCTGTGCGAAGATGATAGGAATTCTATTGTTTTGGTGTCTTATCAGGGTCCGGGTACGCTAGGCAGGACGCTTCAAAACGGCGGTCGCGAAGTAGATATAGAACTAAACGGTCAGCAAAGGCACTTTAGCGTTAAGTCATTGGTCTATTCGATAGAAGGGTTTACCGGTCACTCGGACAGGGTGCAACTAGAAAGATTCATATCAGAGATAAAACCGAGACCTAGGCGGATAATCCTAGCGCACGGTGAGGAGAGTAAGATCATAAACATGGCGATGACCATAAGGAAAAAATACAGGCTTGACGTCGTAGCTCCCCACATACTTGATGCAGTGAGATTAAAGTGAAGATGTCAATGTCTCCATTTCATAACTTTGTGTCTTTTGGTAAAAGCGGCAGCAAAATTATCGAAACGGCCAGCGGCACTATCATATAGTACATCGCTATGGTTATGCCGTTGAAAGTCAGCAGATATGTAATCAGTGCAAGACCGGCCGCGCCACCCAGCGTGTTTCCTATGCCCCAGACGAAGCTGTAGGACGTAGAATAGTACCGCGGCGGAACTAGTTGGTATGAATAGTCTAGGAAGACGGAAAACCCATTAAACAGTAGAAACGTAACTGCAGAGTACGCCACAGTCATAACGATAGTATTATCCGTCATCAAAAACGCTGCGAAAGCAAACAGGGATACCACTGTAGTTACGGAAACTATCTGTTTGCCGCCAATTATAGACGTTAAATATCCGAAGATGGGCTGACCGATAATTGGCAGGATAAAACTTATAGACAGTATTATCCCCGTGAGTTCTGCGGATGCGGTAACATGGTAAAGGTATTCGGCTGCAAATGTAACAGTACCGATTAGAAAAGCACTTCTAAAGAATACGGGTGCGGATACGAGGCATAGCTTTTTCAGCAGGGCTTTCGGCATTTTATACGCGGCGTTCAATTTTTTTCTTTCTGTTTTTTTATACGTCCTATGGAAATCCCGCAAACCGAAATAGACTACTAGGGCCAGAACCCACGTGTACACGGAAAAAGTTTCCAAGCCGATAGATGTACCTAAATATAGTACCAGAAACGTTATGAGGGACGGTGCTAAGGCTCTTCCAATGCTGCCCATAGAGCCGTTTATCCCCAAAGCCGCACCAAGTTTCTTCTTGTCGAATGAAAATGAGAGGATAGAAGCGCCGATTGGGTGATAGAAAGCCTGTCCGGCACCCAGTGCAATGATCCCAAGTACTATAAACGCTTCGGATGCCCATCTCAAAAGGAAAGCCAAGCCAAATAGCGCAGCAGCCGAACCTTCAAGACCGAGGCCAATCAACAGCAGTAATGAATCAGAATCGCGTCTGTCAGCCATTTTTCCTAGCGGTAGACTCAGGATGCCATAAATTACGTTGTAAATCGTTGCTAGGGCGCCCAAGAATACAAGACTTACCCCGTTAAAGTTATAGAAATAAACTACCAGCAGGGAGAAGAGCAGGAAGTTGCCGTCGTTCGTAAAGTGCGCGAGGGACGTGAATACTAAAGCTTTGACTTTATCGAATTTTCTGTATGCTTTCATATTTCGACATTACTAGCGATCAACACAGATGGGATTTAAGGTAGAGTTATAAAAATGTTTTTGATATTAATAACTCGCACAATAAACTGCGAATCCTTAAATATGCGAAGGTAGAAATCGAATCCGAGCACTGATGCAGATACCGGGGTTCTAAATTCGCAAACTATAACTCACCCCCATAAATCTCCCGTACGGCAGGCAGCCGCGGATCGTGATCCGCTCTCAGTAAAAAGAAACGTATTAAACCGAGAGAGTACATAGTGATGG
>JAJYWD010000018.1 GCA_021791655.1 Nanobdellota archaeon
ATGAGATAATCTCCTGGGTATCCCTTGTATGAGGGGAAGACGGTAGAGTATGTGTCCCCGTCGACCGTCATGCTTATGGACGTGACGTTGATCTCGCTCCCTATGGAGTCCCCTATGCTCATCGCCAAACCTCCCGCCTGGCACTGTGCCTGTATGCTGCCTAATCCTGCGAATCCGCTGACTGATTCGGTGGCTACGAAGGAGGTAGGGTTGAATATACCCAGTGAATACAATACGGCAGCGACTATGACAATGATGAGGATGGCCCAGCCATAAGTCATCATGTACTCTAGAGCGGACTGGGATTTTTTGTTAACTAGAAATTTTCTGTCTGTCCGTCTATCTGTAATATATACGGAGGACCCCGGCTTCATGCCATCACTATGTACTCTCTCGGTTTAATACGTTTCTTTTTACTGAGAGCGGATCACGATCCGCGGCTGCCTGCCGTACGGGAGATTTATGGGGGTGAGTTATAATTTGCGGATTTAGAATTAGCTCCTTGGATATATTTGCTGCAAAGGAAATCTGTGTACTGGGAGACACACTTAAATACTAATGCTTCGTCTACCAACAATGTTCTTCAGTTTGGATAATATCTTGGATAAAGAAGAAGCTGGTGGCAATGAGCTTAAAGAAAAGGGGAAAAGACTCTGCAAGAAGCTAGCAAGACCGGCCGCGTTTCTGTCTTCTGCTGTAGGCTTGGGATTCTTTGACTTTTACAATGGAGGCAGTGCTTTCATGCAAGGAATCTGGGACAAGACCGCCGACGTGTTAAAGAACATCATACCAACCAGTCTTTCCGGTTATATCCCGCTCGGCGACCCACAAGTTCTGTATCAATTCGTCCTGCTCTCCGTGGACTTCGCACTTACGGGGGCGACCCTTTACCACAGAAAATGGGGTAAAAAAAGAAATTCAACGAACTTCATAATGGCCCCAGCACATTCGGTGATAATGGACTACACGTCGGCTTCGCTGGGTTCGCACAAACTATTGTCATATCTGCCGAAAGCTGAGTATCTATGGAGATTTAACGTGTTTGACGGCACCCAATGGAACCACTTAATAAGCGTAATAAACTCACCGTCGCTTCTCATCCCGCATTTCATAATGGGATACGACATCGCTGTTTACGCAGCCACGGCTTATCTGCTCACGCAGGCAGTGCTAGATAGAAGGCGCAGACATACTGGAGAGTCTAAGCCCGTACACAAGGAGACCCCGAACACAAACCAGAAGTCGGCGGATTTAGCGTACGTTGAGCATTAAAACTCCGCATCGACGAAAAACCAAAAAATGTCGCCAAGCCCCGCTTTTGAACGCACTCAGAGCTTTACTTTTACGCTGTTCCCCTTCTGCCAGACGGTGGTGCTCAAGAACATGAATGAAATGAATGAAACGCCCATTATGGAAGCCACGGAAAGGGAAGCGAAAAGTGCCTTGTCAGCTGTCGGCACTAGACGGGAAATGAAACCTACCAGAACTATATCAACGGCGGTAGGTATAAGAGTTATAGCATTGAATTTCCCCAGCTTGTAGATCGATTTGGTTATGTTGCGTTGCTTGGAGTTTACCGCTTCGTTGGCGAAAAAGTTGGATACCGTGCCTACCTCGTTGCCCCAGAATACGGCGAGAGGATAGAACAAGCCCGCACTGAGGCTTGCGTAAACAAGCATGATCGAGACTATGTATGACATGGAGCTGGAAAGACAGTAAAACACGAAAAATTTGCTGAACCCGTTCTTTACGGATTCCACGATCTCGGATGCACTGAGATTGTAGTCGCTTTTATGGCTTTCTTTTATTATCTCCACCTGCTTTATGCCCGCGTTGTTCAGCGCCTTTGATATGTCCATCCTTATCGAGTTCCTGCCGAGGTGGGAGTTGACTATGGATATCGCGGAGGCCTTTGTGAATATCCTGTTCATGGAGAAGGCGTTATAAGCATTACCGAAGGAGATTACGTTTGATACCTTTGTCATTATCATGCTTATCCCGGCAGTCTTTTCTGATTCTGTCACGTTGCCCAGGCCCAGATAACTGCTGAACCACGTGGCATTCTTTGTCGTGTACTGATCGAACGTAACAATCTCATCGGCTCCGAGTTCCAATGCCTTCGAAAAGTACCATTTAAGAGTGTCTCCTTTATGGTTGCTGCATGGCAAGACGTGCGGGGTCAGGTTTACAAGCCCCCCTTTGATGCAGGACACGTCCGCATCACATATCACCATGCTGCCGGGAGGCGTAACCTTGTCCGCTCTTGATAAAAAGGCCGCCAGTAATGGCGCGGTTAACCGTCCAAGGTCCGGTAACAATAACGCTACTTTCGAATTTACCATTTATAAACAGTTAATGTATCGCTAAGTTAATAAAAACATTTTAGGTTACCTTTAAAGGGTAACTGACTGCCTATGTGCCTCCGGTCCATTAGATCTAAAGTATATATCAATATCGTCCTCATGAGTACCGTATGACTAAAGCTCTAGATACAATATTGGGTGACGATCACCGCAAAGACGGGACAAAGAGAGTAGCGTACATATTTGCTGGTTTTGGAAGGATCCTCGAGACGAAAACTATTTCGGGATAAGGCACGCTTTTGAAAGCAGAGACATTCAGCCGGTTCCGGTGCATATTTCCTGGGAACGCAGAACCATGACCAATTATATCGATCAGTTCATGAAAGGATACAGGAAAACCTACGAGATTTATCTGTTTGGCTTCTCACTGGGGCGATGATTGCACTCATTTCAGCAGCAAAGGTAAATCCCAAGGCAGCAGTAATCTGCTCATTATCGCCTTGCTTCAAAGAGAATTTGGTGGACGTGTCCATGGCACAGGTAGTGGGGGGATATCTAGGAAAGCGGAGACTTGAGGACTTCAGGAAATACTCATTGAATGATGTCGCAGCCAGGATACATTCCAAAATCTTCCTTTTCACGGGCAGTAAGGAGAGAGAAGTGCTCTCACAGGGGAGATATGCGAACAGCGTTTTAAAAGATAGCGAGCTCACCGTAATCGATAACGCCCTACATGATTTCTTCAGCCCAGACTATCTGACCAGTGTCAAGAGACGCATATCCTGGCTGTGAATAGCGGCAACACGCCAGGCATTCGCGATAACGTCAAAAAGACTTAAAAGCTCGCGTGTGGTCTATAATCATACGCTATGGAGAAAGCCGAGGATCACCGACAACACAGCAAACACGGCAGCGTCTTACACGATGCTCGATTGCCATTCATTTTGACTCTTGTATCTGGCTTATCGGCGATTGCCTCTGCCATAAGTGCGCTTGCGTACGGCTGGGGCCTGCTCACAACCGATACGTCATCACTTTACTCACAATACTGCGGCGCGCTGGTCGGGGCGGGAACGAATGCGACATACAACGCGTCACAGACCGCCGTGTGTACGGTTATAATAGCCCTTGACAAGATAGCGGCATCGCTTTATATCTATGTACCGCTCCTCATAATAATAGGCGCATTCTTAGTTTTTGTTTCCGTTTATTACAGGGGCGAAATGCAGAGCAAAAAGTGGATTAGGAGCGCGTTCTCAATCGTATTTTCTGTAAGCGGGTTCGTTTTCATAATGCTCTACCTGCCGTTCGAATCCACGGTTATAGCGGCTCTGTTCAGTTTTATAGGCACTTACGTTTTAGTGCTGGCGACATTCGTAGCTTACGTAATACTTGGGGTTGCCGGCGGCATCATGGGATTCTACCAGTTGCAGAGAAATCTTTAAGTCCTGGTGAGTTATATAGGATATAGCTATGGAAGAGGTTAACGTTTCGAAGATAATGACAAGAAAAGTAGTCTCTATCGACGATACCTTCACGATAGAAAAGGCAATCTCTATAATGGACTCCAAGGGCATAAAGGAGCTGCCGGTAATCAGAAGGAAAAAATACATTGGCATTTTGTTCTATTACGACACGATATCGTCCAACTTGGACAAAAATGAGAAGATAACCGGACTGATAAGGAAGGCTCATACGCTGAGACCGCGGGATTCCATAGACGGGGCCATTCTGGGCCTTCGCGACAGCGGTATAGGCGCCTTGGCTGTGGTAGACGACGACAAGCGCGTGGTCGGCATAGTTTCGGACTATGATGTCCTGAAATTACTTATAAACAGCAGAGTGTTCGACAATTACAAGGTGGAAGACGTCGCCATAAGAAAGTTCCCCATCCTGAGAACGGAAGACACAATAGCGCGCGCTAAATATCTCGCCGCTGTAAATGAAGTCGACCAGCTTCCGATAGTGGATAATTTCGATAAAGTTGTGGGCGAGGTCTTACTGTCCGATATAATGCGCTATTCCGCCTCGTCCTCGGCTGGCCGAAAGAAAGGGAAAAGGAACTTCACGGCTAATAAAGCCGCCACGGATCCCAATGCAAAAAGCATAATGGAGATAGCCAGAAGAGAACTGCCGCAGATTTACCTAACTATAAACTTGAGGCGTGCGCTGGAGATAATGCTGTCGGCAAAGATGAAAGGCGCCGTGGTGATTGGCAATGACAATAAGCCGGTCGGGATTGTCACCAGAAAGAGCCTCCTCGAGCTGCTTGGTGGAGCCAACGTTGGCGAGCACATAAATGTAGAATTATCCGGTGATTACAACTGGGATTTCGCGATAAACGCGAAGAGCGAGGTCGGCAAACGCGAAGCCTTCCTGTACACCTCGGCAAAGATAAACCAGATAAGGATACATCTCAAAACCATACGTGGAGTCGATGGGAAATACCAACTCAATTTAGAGGCGAAAGGCAAACGCAGGTACGTTATAAAGGTCGACGGCATGCTAAAAGAGATGCTGCTCAAGGAAGCGTTTGACAAGCTGGAAAACCAGCTCGAGCACGCGAGAAGGGAGTTCCGCACGAACGAGATAACACCTTGAACCTATGCTGGCAAAGGCAGTGCTTTCGGTTTATATATTAATGCACAGATAAAAACGTCATGGGGTCCGTAAGAAAGGCCGGCCGGTATATGTTTCAGAGAGTCAGGGAGGAAGCGGACGAGAAATTGGCGGAGATAGGCCTGCAGTTCAATTACCGCTTGAGGAAAACAAAGTCAGAAAGCTGGTCTACGCGCAACGCAAAGATGGTCTACCTAAACCCAGAGGACAGAAAAAGCTCATTGATGGCTGACGAATCAGAGCTTCACGTATTGTTGCACGAATGCGGGCATATATTCGTAGCGAAACACAAATCAATAAAAAACGATCCTATTGTGCTGGGGCTTTTCGGTGACATGAGAAAACCTTACAGAAGAGACCTGTCAAGAAAAGAGGACAATCCCGACTTTATATCGCACTACGCGCAGGTGCACCCGGAGGACAACTTCGCCGAGGTATTCGGGATTTACGCAAAGAACGGGGGCAACTTGAAGGCGATTCGCACGTTGTTGCGCAAAAAACGCAAATCGCGGAAAGTCCTAAGGCAGTTCCTCTGGCTGCACAGATTCCTAAACGGAAAGCGGTGGACCGCATACGGAAAAAACCCACGATTTTAATCGTTGCGGATGTTCGCTTTCATCCCACTAGAAAACTATAAACGGACGGAAGGCATACCAACGACATAGATCATGAAGTCTATACCAAAAAGGGTAGACCGGTGCTTAAAGATAAAAGGTCGTTGACTAAACGTAAAACCTAAAAAAGGTCGGTCGAAAGACCGATAAAATACTCCTTAAAAGGGGGGTTACCCTCGGACAGGGGGGAAGTCAAGCCCGTCGAGAAACCGCATGCAAGTCGCGTCCGTGAAGCAGGGACCGGAAGCCCATCGATTCGTTGATGGGAGGACGTTACATAACCTTTATCGCCGAGACGGGATGATTTTTGCCGTGCGATACGCATATCAGATCGGGCGACAATTCTTTGACCTTCTTTACGCTGTTTAGAAGGCCCAGATAGTCCTCATAGAAAGCAGGAGCTATCAGGCTGTTCTTGTCTCCGCGCAACAGATCGCCCACTATCAGAGTCTTTGAGTCAGCCAAAGATATAGAAATCGAATCAGAAGTATGCCCCGGCGTCTCTATTATCTTAGCGTTGAGGTGAAAATCCGCAGGGAACACACCCTCCTTCAGAAGAAATTCGGGCTTGAACGGCTTAAGCTTGAAGAGACCAGAGGCCACCTTCATGAAATTCATCATCAGAAGGCCCCTAACATCATGTCCAACCGGCATCCTCAAGCCGGCCTCGCCATTCACGAACCTTATGCCATCTTCGTGTATTCCGACTTTCGCGCCGCTAAGCTGCTGTATGTACGCCACGCCGCCTATGTGATCGAGGTGGGAGTGCGTTAGTAAAATGTATTTTACGTCTTTTACGGACTTCCCTATGCTATTTATGTATCCGATTATCTTCTTCCCGTCCCCTTCGCTCATCCCAGCGTCCACAAGTATGAGACTGCCGTCGTCCGCTACGAGTATGAATGACTTGACGTGCCCCAGATACACTTCATACACGCCTTTACTTAGCTCGTTACCCTTTGTTGCGTTTTTAGCCATATTGTCTATCTACACGATATATATTTAAATGCTATCGGAAATCGCGACTTCACAACTCCGTGTGTGTTGCCGGATCCCAAAAATGTTACTAAATATACCACCGAAAAGTATTTAAATAATGAGAATCCTTAACTAATCATGGGATTGATAACTGGAATGATAGGCGCCGCATGGCAGAACAAAAAGACGGGTGAAACGCTTGAGGAGCTGTTGAGTGCTGTACCAAATAACTCAGTACCGGTATACGTCACTGGCAGGGACTTTACGCTCGTGGACAATGGAACAACGAAGACTTATTTCGCTACCTCTAACTGGCTAGCGAACACGGGTTTTGATGTCGGGAAGCTGGACAATCTTAAGTACATGGACAAGAGCGATGCGAAGAAATTTATCAGTAACTTAGGTGCCAATCTAGTAGTCTGCGATTTCAAAAAATCACTTGTTTATATGGTACAGGTCACTGGTTGCGTGTATGCGACGTGGGAAGCCATGTCCAAGGAGGCGCAACCCTCCAAAGTAACGCGATTGGTATACGATTTGGACAGGCTGGATAACAAAGACGCTAAAAACGCCGCGACTCTTTACCTAAGCTCGTCAAATATTGGAAAGTAGCCTTTCTGACGTACTAGCATTCTTTTGGCATTGTAGGCTAGACTCTGAAAACTTCATGGTCCAGACATTGGCAAAATACTAAAATACACAGAGTCGTCCTTATCGATTTTACGCTACAAATGTGACAGCCTTCCACCCATGGAGGGGTGGGTTTTCACGCTCACATTGATAAACGGGCTCATTAGCTACCCTTCTCATCATCGTTACCTCAGAAGGTGTTCACAAAAATCATCGCCCGTTGCTCAGGGTATCTGTGGGGGTCCAGACTGCACCACAGTACTCTGATAAATCAAAAAGAAGGCTGTCTGGTCCTGCACGTTGTTGATATTCACGCTGGACAGGGTGGCCTTATCCTCGGACAGGTTGCCGCCGTTCAAACTTGTGAAAAGGACCCAGCTGTAATCTGCATTGTTGCACAGGCTGGTCGTAAAGTTCTTAGACGCGATGCAACTTATAGAACCGCCAGATGTCGTCGAGGATATATTCTCCTGTTGCAGGAGGGTTACGGCAAGATTCAGCAGATTCGAGGCATTTGTGCTCTCTATAACATTTGAGACCGGCACCTGCTGGAACCCAGCCACCAGAGAATAGGCCGGGCTACTGGAATTACCACCGCCGACCGTACTGAACTGGGAGCCGCTTTGCACCAGAGACTGCGGCACCAACACCTCATACGATAATATATCGTTGTTTGGCGTATGCGGTATAAAGACGAAAAGTGAGCCCACGAACGCCAGTCCGATCAATATGGCCAATACTTGTTTTAGCAGCCTCTTTAGCATATGCCCTTTATTGCCCGTGGCGGATATATAAGATTATCTCAGCGTATTATCGCATAGCCCACGATGGTTATAATCATTATTATTGCCAGGCCGACCAGAAACGCGAAAGGCACCAAAAAGATTATCGACAGAAGCAGCAGTACTAGAAGAAAACCGAGTACCACCCGCCTATTGTCCCTTTGCTTTGCGTAATGGTAAGAATACCCGGCGGCGAAAAACAGGAAAGCCGCAACGAATGGTAGGACGCTTAGCCCGATAACTATCAGGTAGATGAACGGTGCGGACGTTGCGCTGACTATGAACGGTGAGAACACTGTGAGTATCACTATCGGTATGGCGGCGCTTATAAGCAGCTTCAGATTCTCATTCCCAGCCAGACCTCTCGGCATTATATTATCGAGTGACATCTTTTCTATCGTTTCGTTGGACACTTTGATTACCGACATAGCGACAAGAAGTATCACGACAATGGACAGGCCTACTACAACGTCCGCTGTTATCCCCCCTGCACCGGCAGAGAGGATGTTAGCCGTAAACGCCAGCACCGGCGAAGCGGACAGGCTCCAATTGCCGCTATTAGCATAAACAAGTACCTGTACTATAGTGAACAGGATTATGGCGGTAGCTATAACGTACATTATAGATTTGGCTACTTTCGTCCTGTCTTCTCCTTTGTATACTATCGAGACGCTTTCAAAGCCGCCGTATGCCCACAGCATAAGTAGTATAGCAAGTACAATGAGCGAAGAGGAGGAAAGGGCCGTTGACGAAATGGAGGTATACAGAGTTGTCAAAGCCGACGGCAGAACGTTTACACCGTGCATGCCTATAATCACCGAGCCTACTATTATCAGGAGTATCAAAAACGCTATTTTCAGCATACCCGAGAAGTTCATCGCCTTACGAATCTTCCCGTAGAACATCACGGCCCAGATTATAACGAACACGACATCGACTATGCCTATCGCCGAATAAACGTTTATATTAAAGAAGAGAGATAGTTCGCCTACGGACGCAACACCAGCTACCGTAGTCGTTATTATCAGCGAGATAAGAAGCAGAAAACCGAAAATGAACGCATATTCGCGGCCGGAAGTGGCCTTAAGGAAATTATAAGGGTCGTGGCTGTGGGTTATGGACACGTCGTATATCAGTAGCGCTATCCACAGCGCTATGAAACCGGCTGCCGCGGCAATGTACACGGACAGTACTCCATATATTATCACCAAAAACAGAGGTATTATGAGTATGCCAAGACCCACCACGCTGGACAGGCCGTGCAGGAAAAGCTCGCCCACGGTATGATCAACCTCGACATTATGGCTTCTTCTTGCGCTTTTGCGCGATTTCCTGCTCGCTCTTTTAGGCATACTAAGATAAGCAGAAACCCGTTTAAATACTTGCCTAACGTTTGGTGACATCTCCCCCTCTAAATAGCGCGGGCTTCCGCAGCTATCCGCCTTCATCCCACCCATAAACGGCGTGGGTTTTCCCGATCACATCGATAAGAACTGAAACGAAAAAGGATGTTACATTTATGAACAGGCAAAACCACTATCTTTTAATCCACGGGCCGGTGGTCTAATGGCATGACATCTGCCTTGCATGCAGAAGGCTCTGGGTTCAAGTCCCAGCCGGTCCATATAGTAAAGAATAGAACGGATCGGTAGCTTAGCCCGGAGGAGCGTTCGACTGATAATCGAAAGGTCGGGAGTCCAAATCTCCCCCGATCCATAGTTGTCAGAATGTCAATACTCAGTGTATCCCCAGTAGATAATTTACTCCATTCTGGACCGCGGGGTATATAGAAGAGGTTGAAGAAAAGACTATGAAAACCATCGCAACCGTCAAAGCGATGTCTATTATGAACACTATAAGATTCAGCCCAGGTATGAACGCTACAACGAATGTCGCACGGGTGAAAAGGTACTTTACCACGTGTAGGGCGAGGAGAATTACTATGACAGCCATCGAGATCATGGCGATGGCGTGTATCAATGAATACGATCCAAGCGCCAGAACTACAATAGAATAAACCACCATCCCTGGTATTCCCGTAGCCAGAATCAGAAAGGACACGATTATCGGCACTATTGTTAGAGAGCCGTAATACGCGGCGCCGAGAGCTACGGCAAGGAGAACGAATGCTATTATCGATTCCGCGACAACGCGCTTGGGCACAATATCGGAGGCCAGCAGTATCAGTAGATATCCGAGGAGCCAGATAAGGTTTATTTTAGTCAGATAATATAGTATTACGATGGCGATTATCCCAAGAGTATAGAACATCGTGAACTTCATAGGTTTTAATCATATTTTTTAATTAAAAAGGCATAAAAGAATTGATAAGAATGGAATCAGAAGAGTTCGAAACGCTGAACCTCATAAAGTACCTTGAGAGCATAAAGGGCAGGCACACGGAGCTGGTAACGGTCTACGTACCTGCAGATTTCAGCCTAGACATAATAAGGAACCACCTGCTGGAGGAAAAAAGCACCGCCGAGAACATAAAAGACAGAAACAACAGAAAGAACGTAATAGATGCACTCGAGAGGATAATAAATCGCCTTAAGCTCATAAAAAGAACACCGAAGAACGGGATGATTATGTTTTGCGGTAACGTGTCCGAACACGAGGGCGAGCCCGACATAAGGGAATGGGAGGTCGAGCCACCCGTTAAATCGGACATAAGGATATACCGCTGCGACCAGAGGTTCATAACAGACCCCCTAAAATCAATGTTCAATCAGGGGAACGTCTATGGCTTACTGGTGATGGACAACAGGGAAGCGACTTTCGGTTCGCTAAACGGCGCCAGCATAGTAGCCCTCAAGCATCTCAAGTCCCTCGTACCGGGCAAATTCTCAAAGGGCGGGCAGTCTGCGATGCGCTTCTCAAGAGAGAGGGAGGGACTAATAAAAGACTTTTACAAGGAAGTTGCAGAAACCGCCAAGGGGCTCTTCTTCGAGAAAGGCGTGAGCGGCTTACTTGTCGGAGGACCAGGACCTGCCAAGGATAATTTTCTCGAAAGCGGCTATCTGATAACCGACTTGAAAAAACGAGTAAAAGGCGTAAAAAGCATAAGCTACACGGACGAGAGCGGCCTGCACGAACTGGTGGACAAAAGCAAGGACGTACTAGCCGACCAGCGCATAATCGTAGAGAAAATGTACGTGCAAAAACTTATGCTAAGCATAGCACGAAACGACAACCTGTCCGCGTACGGGGAAGCGCAAGTTATGAGAGAGCTGCAGAATCAAAACGTAGAGCTTCTACTGATATCAGAAGGATTGAATGACGAGAAGAAAAACGAGTTTTATTATAAAGCAGGGGGGGCTGCAGTGAAAGTCGAATTCATCTCTACAATGTCAAGCGATGGGGAACAGCTTTTCAATCTCGGCGGCGTAGCGGCATTGCTGAAAAGACCATCGAAATGAAATTTTATTGAACACTTTAATCTGCCGCGGATATACGCGGGTTTTTACACTTTACGCTAATTCCACGAACCATTCCACAGGCCGGCTCCGTCTTGTGTATCTCCCGGCGGCACGGTAGAGTTGGGATAATCAGAATTAAGATTTGGACCACCATCCCATGTTATGACATTCCAGTTATCAGAATATTCCATAAAGGCATTCTTTATCATTAGCAAATTACCGCCACCAGCGCACGTATTCTCGTACTGTAAACGCACGTTGTATATGCCGGGAGCAACACTTATGTTGGTGGAATTAGTCTGACAACAGTGTCCCGGCGCCGTCTGATACCCTACAGACCAAGTATTACTGCTGGCTAACTTGTAAAAGACGACGTGCAGGTCGTCTGCTATCCCCGAGAAATTTACCCACGGCCCTGGGAAATACATATGAGCAGTAGCAGTGAAGCCTTCCGCCGGGCATCCACTACAATTATTTAGGAACTTACCGCAGACGTCTAAATCTTTAATGGGAAACGGCCCAGAACTGGATATACCGAATTTAGAATATCCTACAAATGAAGTGTTCTGCGGATTAGTATATGTACCAAAAGACCAGCCGCCGTAATTCAAAACACGTTCAGTACTTCCTGATATCTGACCATCAGAGAATTGTGGTGAATTAAACACAGATTGTGGTTCCGTGTATGCGATGGTTGCTGCAACTGAAAAGTGTGAGCCGACCGTGTTTGGGCAGATTTCTGGTACAAATAAAATGACGGAGGAATCGGGTTGCAGTATCCGGTTCGGCGTAATTGTTTGCGTATTTCCAGCTGAAGAAGTGAGATTTACCCTAGTTATATTTATCAACTGACCGATATTATTACTTACACTCAACTCCAATCCCTGCGGGAAACACAATGCTTCTACGTTTCCTAATCCGGCAAAACCAGTCACGGTTGCTGTCACGCTCGCCGACGGGTTGAATATACCTAGTGAATACAATACGGCAGCGACTATGACTATGATCAGTATGGCCCAGCCGTAGGTCATCATGTACTCGAGGGCGGACTGGCTTCTGGCGTTGCGAGTCATATAACTGTGTGAATAAGACTACCTCAAGAGATGTTTGATTATAATTTTTCTAAGGCTTTTAATTCTTTCTACCAAAAGATTAGATTCGTCTACAGAAATTTCTTGTCCGTAATAATTTACTTTGTTTCTTATCCTTCTTAATCCGTCAAATTCAGTCGCTTCTTTGTCTGCTTTCAAAACTTCCTCAAGAAAACAGGTATAACATTCATGGTTGTATATTTTGTACCCGTGCTTTATTGCTAATGCCTCAAGAACCTCCCTTAGTGCGTCATAGGCAAGGGATAGTTTTGATCCAGCGGTAATTTTGCTGGTCTCCAGAAGATCTGCGGACTTTATCTTGTTATCAGATGAGGACAGTATAGAATTTGCCATTTCTTCATCCGGCTTTATTTCCTTTGCTACTCCTTTGTCCAAACAAGTATTCCAATCCATATAGCTATAACCTCCCTTTCAGGATGTATCCATTTAGTATTGCTTTCCAAATCGGCAGCTTACTTGCGTCTGAAAGTGATCTAAATCTGAATACTTCCACTTTCCTGTCTAAATCTTTTTCGAATTTAGACAGCCTTAAGTCTTCCGCAGAATCTGCTTTATTGTCTGCTCCTATTACTGCGAGGTCTATATCAGAGGATTTTTTTACTTCCGCCTTAGACAATGAGCCAAAAAGTACTATAGCCGGCTCAATCACTGATTTTCCTACAATAAATGACATCAACTCGTCAAGTCTACCGCGCCAGTATATTCTAGAAAGATCTATGAATTCTTTACTATCGCGATTCGCATTGAAAAAGAGATATCTTCTATACTTGGTTTCTTCAAGAAGGCCCGCCTTTTCGTAGCCCTTTAATATCTTCGAAGCAGTTGGCGGTGATACCTTAATTAGTTTTGAATATTCTCTTACGCCTATACGCTCATAGCAGTCTTCAAAAAATGGGGCTAGTTTGTTAATTATATCTAACATATGTTAAATATACATTACATATGTTTAAATATCTTTACAATCGTGAATTAATAACGATATCCACCATATACCAGTTTACATTACAATTGCTTTGTAAAACAACAAAGACGTGAATCACTGTTCGGCACTGAGGATTTGAAAAGCGTGGCTATCACTTGGATCAGGGCGGCGGTTATTAGAAGAAATTAAATCTTTGAACCCTTTAGTTTTAAGGCGACACCCATTGCACATTAGAGGCCACGCCGTTGTTATTGTTTCCACTGTAGTCATTCACGTTCCCATCGAGAGGCCACCATCCGACCAAACCTACGTTTGATATAGGTGCACCGCCGATGCCCCTCTCATATATCTGGGTTATTTGAGACTGCGAGAGTGAAAAGGAGTATGCTTGAACATTAGCTATTGAACCATTAAAACTTTCTCTCTGAGGTACAAAGCCTATATACATTGGACCTTGCGCGGGTATATCTTCTGGTGATGAAAAAGAAAGCGCCGAAGAAGTTAGGCTGCCCCCATTATTTGCAAGATAAACAAACCCAGTTTGCCCATTATAAAATGTATATGCTACAAAGTCCCAAACGCCAGTAGAGGGGGGAAAACCAGCCGTATTTCCATTGCACCAACCGTCTACGTATGGCTGACTATTAGATGGGGGCATTAAACTAAAACTGAAAAAGTGCCCGGTACAACTCTGCGGGCCGCCGTATACAAAAATACCAGCATGATCGGATGTAGTATTTTGTGTCTTTGGTTTTATCCAGGCGATTACTGTAAAAGCTATGTTTGTCCCGATTGGGAAAGAAGAGATTACAGATTTATTAGTAATGTAACTTGGGGTAGAAGATTTGCCGTTGAAGCTAGCCACTGTATTGGGATTAGAATTAACTGGAACGTTTACTACTTGGCCCGTTGATACATACGGACCTGGAAACGTCTGTCCAGGTTCCGTATAGGTTATAGTTGCCGAGCCTGAATAGGAAGAGGACTTGTTGCATGCGCCGTTGACGTAAAACACCGCGGAATCCCCTGCGCCTAATACGGAGCCAATGTTTTGGGAGACGTCTACGCCGTCGTTGCCGGAGGTGTTTATCTTCGT
>JAJYWD010000001.1 GCA_021791655.1 Nanobdellota archaeon
ACGCCGGGCTTTTCCTCCTCGCCAGTCACGTCCAGCAGGCTTATGTGTTTTCCTTTCGCGAATTCCGTTATCGCCTTCGCTATGGGGTGGTTTGAATACTGCTCTATGGAAGCCGCATAGCTGAGTATAAAGTTCACATTGTAGACTTTGCTGGCAGGTAGCACCTCGTTAATATCCGGTTTCGCCTCGGTTAGGGTGCCGGTCTTGTCGAACACCACCATATTCACCTTTGACAACCTGTCCATCGCACTCATGTTTTTCATTAGGATGAACCGACTTGAGGATATATTGGAGGATATCAGGAGCGTTATCGGCGTGGCCAGGCCTATTGCGCACGGGCACGCTATGACTATGACGGAAACAAAGGCCAGCACCGTTATCTCGGCCACGAGACCACTGCCGGCAGAGCTTAGCGATATGTACCAGATTGAGGCGGCCACTATCGCGGCGATTATAACGACCGGAACGAAATAAGAGGAAAACGTGTCCGCAAGCCTCTGTATCTTGAGCTTTCCCGTGGCGGCCTGTTTTATGAGCGTATAGAGCTTGCTGAGTGTAGAGTCCTTCCCCGCCCCCTCCACTTCGACCTTTATCGCGCCGTTTATGTTTACCGTACCTGATATCACTTTGCTGCCCTTTATCTTCAGAACAGGCTCCGCTTCGCCGGTGAGCATCGATTCGTCCACTTCCGTTTTGCCCTTTAGCACGCTCCCGTCTACTGGCACGTTTTCTCCGGGTTTTATGAGTATCGTGTCGCCTTTCCTGACCGTGTCTATCTCGATGTCTTTTATCTCGCCCTTGTCGTCTATGATGTGTATGTGTGACGGAATCCTGCTGAGGAGTTTGTTCGCGGCGTCGTTCGCCCTCAGCTCCATAACTCCCTGCATGTAATTTCCCGTCAGGATAAGCGATATTATGAACGTCGAAGTATCGAAATAAACGCCGGAAGCGGAAAAGTAGCCCGGGAACAGCGTTACAAAAGCCGAGAAGAAAAAGGCGGCGAGCGTACCCATGCTGATGAGAAGGTCCATGTTTCCCGAGCGCATCCTGAGTGCCTGGTATGCTCCCCTATAGAAAAGCAGGCCGGAATAGAACTGTACCGGGAGTGCGAGAGCCAGCATTATATAGTCCTTTGACGGCACCGCAAGCAGATAATTTATAAGCAGCACCGGGATCGAGAACGCCCACGCGACCATAAGGGCGGTTCGTTCTTTTTTGTTCTCCTCCTCCGGTGCCTGGAATTTTATCTTGCAGCCCGTAGAGCAGAAATAATACTTCTGGCCGTCCTGTTCCAGAGTTATGTCTGAGCTTTGTGGGACGTGCATCCCGCATATCGGATCGGTTGGCATCAGCGTGCGTACTTTATCGGGTTGGCGTCGAACTTAGCCTTGCAGTCGGTCGAGCAGAAAACATAAGTCTTGCCTTTGACCACGCTTTTATATTCGGAGGTCTTAGCGACTTCCATCCCGCAAACAGTGTCTTTTTCCATTTTAATTGGTATATCAGTACCTCCGGAAGTGCCATACGAAAGCACTTCCAGGTCCTGCAGCTCTTCCGGTCCCGCATACAGATCCTACGAAGTCCTCCATGAAGCATATAAAAACCGCCAAATTTAAAGCCTTTAATCGGGCTATAACGGCGATTTAATCGGTATGCGCTTGATAAATATCTAAGACAAAAACTTATAAAATGGGGAATACGTGGATTATATCATATACGTGGCCCATTAGCTTAGCGGTGGAGCGCTGCTCTTATAAGAGTTCGCTCTAATATTTTTAGGTAAAGCAGAGGACGGGAGTTCGATCCTCCCATGGGCCAGTTCTAATCCATGAAAGAGGCATGTATGCCCATTTATGCCATACTTTATGGTTGTCCACCACCTTTGCCCTTTCTATTTCAATGCGCCGCAAAAGACGTTTAGCCACTTCGTGCCTCTCGAATCAGTGGTGCGATAGGTTTCGAAGATTTTGAAATTTGCAGCTTTCAGTGCCTCTATAATCTCATTTTCCTCGTAATACGAGAAATATCGATTTCTCTCGTCGAAAGCCTCGCCGTCACCCTCCTTGACTGATAGATAAAGCACCCCCCCGTGCCTAAGTACTGAATTGAGTGTGCGTAGCACTGGTGCAGCCTCTGCCTTTGGGATGTGCACTAATGAGGCACACGAAACGACAGCATCCAATGATTCGTCTTTAAGTGGGAGGGCGCGCATATCCGCGGCATTTAGGTCCAAAAACGAAAAAGAGCGATTTGCCCTGGTTAATAGGTTTCGTGATATATCGAAACACACCAGCGTTCTTGAGTTCTTTCTCAAATATTCGGCATCTCTGCCGGATCCGCAGCCGATATCTCCTATAAGCGCATCTCTTCGCGTGTAAGCAAGCAGTTTGTCAAGGGCGTTTTTCACCGCTGGGAATTTGGAGATATCACTGGTTTCATCGAAATAGCTGTCCGAATTGCCGTTGTAGAACTTTACAGTAGACTCAACTGGGTTTCTTTCTTTCATGGGAGGTAATGGCGTGATCTTCATAATAAGCTTTTCTGGGTCGATACAAAAGGCTTATAAAGGAAACTATTCATTAGCTACATAGAGGGATGATATTAGGTTTCTTTCAGAAAAGTTGAGGTTTTGATTTTTCTTTAAGATTTTAATGTTCATTCCAGTAGGAGGAACAAATGGCAAGATTTGAGCGTAGAATGTACAAGGCTACTTGCTCTGATTGTGGAAAGGAGACGGAAGTTCCGTTTCAGCCGCAAGAGGGCAGGCCTGTCTACTGCAGAGACTGCTATAATAAAAAAAGGCAGGTACAGTAGTTATTTCTAAGAAGAAATAGAACGAAGTTAATTTTTAGTTTATTTTTTATTAATTTTATAGGGTTTTGAGTTGTGGGAAGGGTATAACTTCCTTTATAGATTTCGAATTTGTGCACAGCATCTGTAATCTGTCTATCCCTATTCCAACTCCCCCGGTTGGCGGCATCCCATAGCCAAGAGCCTCTATAAAGTCTCTATCGAATTCCTGGGTTTCGTCGACACCTTTCTCTTTTCTTGACGCTTCGAAATTGAATCTTTCGATTTGTTCCAATGGGTCGTTGAGCTCGCTGAACGCGTTTGCAATCTCTGTGCCCATTACATACAGTTCGAAGCGATATACGAATCCCGGCGCGTTTTTCATGCTCTTCGCCAAGGGTGAGACCTCTACTGGGAAATTTGTTATGAAAGTCGGCTGTATAACGGTTTTTTGTACCTCCTCCTCAAATAGCGTGTTTATTGCTTCTCCGTACGTTGTCACTTTTTTGTCAATCTTCTTCGCGCGTTCTATCATTTCGTTATTGTTTATGTTACCCGTAACTTCCCTGACGCTGCCTTCCATCGTCTTTGTCGAGAATTTGGAAAAATCAAGTTTTGCATCGCCGTAAGGTACGCTAAAGGTTCCGTTGGACGTGTACACTGCCGCCTTAACTATCTCCTGGGTCAAGTTCATCATGTCGCTAAGATCGCCATATGCTTGGTACAATTCTAACATTGTAAATTCGGGATTGTGCCGTGTGTCCACGCCTTCGTTTCTGAAGTCTTTGCTTATGTCGTACACCTTCTCAAAGCCGCCTACCAACATCCGTTTTAGGTATAGTTCTGAGGCTATTTTTAGGTAAAGATCTCTATCCAACGCGTTGTAGTGCGTAACGAACGGCCTGGCGTGTGCACCGCCGGGTATTGGTTGTAATATCGGTACTATGACTTCTATAAAGCCTTTTTTGTCCAAGAGACCCCTTATGCCGGCTATCACTTCGCTGCTCTTCTTTATCTTCTCCTTTGAATCGGGATTCATTATGAAGTCCAGATAGCGTTTTCTGTACCTTTTTTCCGTGTCCTCGAGCCCGTACCACTTCGGCGGCAGTGGCAGGAGCGCCTTTGCGAGTATTAATATCTTGTTGGGTAGCACGGATATTTCCCCGGTTTTCGTTTTTGTCAGCCTTCCTTCGGCGCCTATTATGTCGCCAGGCTCGAGAAAATCGAGTAGTTTCTTAGATTTCGCATCAAGCCTTTCTTCGAGTATATAGACCTGGATCGTACCGCTGTCATCCCGTAAGTCCAGAAATTTTATTTTGCCATGATCCCGCCTGGCAATTATCCTGCCGGCGGCTTTTATCATGCTATCGTTCAGGCGCTCGAAACCGCCCTTTAATTCTATATTGGACGCGGTTTTCTCGAAACGATCACCGTACGGCTCAAAGCCTTCTATACGTAGTGCATTTAGCTTTTCGAGTCTGTCCTTATCAAAATCAACAGAGGATTTCTCCATACTACACTATCGATTTTCTTGTTTATAACTTATACCATGGTTAGAGATACGGTACTTGCGGCGAGGGTTACTATGCAGAATATTACCGAGGCGGCTATAACCGTTCTCTTTATAGCGCGGTTTTTTGATACAAGAGCTACTATCGCTTTTCCGAGTACGCCCGCCGCTATAGACAGACCAAGTAAAAATGCGGCATAACTTGCGGCTATTTTTCCGTCTAGAAACAACAGGCCGATAGAAACCGTAGATCCCGCAACGTTTGCTATACCTGAGAAGAACATGGTCAACGGAAGTATCTGCGGCACGAAAGCATCCACGAGTCTGGAAACACTAAGTATGACGAAGAACAGAACCGCGAATTCCAGAGCCTGCATTATCGGAAATGGCTTCTGTGGCGCCTCTATCTTCTCTGTCAATTCCTTCCTGCCGAGTAGCCATAGTATCGCCAGGAATATGCTGGAAGTTGCCAAAACTGGCAAAAAGTAGTACACGATGGGGGCCGAGATGGTCGTGAAATAAATTAGTATCAACCCCTGTCCGAATATCATCGGAAGATTTGCGGAAAATAGTACGTTGTAGGTTATAGTCTTGGCTTTTGACCTTACCTTGTTTCCGAGATTAATAAGCGCGAATGCTATACCTGTGCCGCTTATTATGCTGCCTATCAGAGTCGAGAACAGTATTCCACGTTCGCTGTATTTTATTATGAAATACTGCAGGAAGAAGAGCAGGCTTATTGCGCTGACAATCAGCCAGAACGCAAACGGATTGAAGAACTGGTAGGGTCCCAGGTACATATTTGGCAGCAATGGTAGTATAACGAAGGCTATGACTAGAAGGTTTATGGCCGCTAGCAATTCCGCCCTGGTTAATCTGCCTATGACCGAGAGCATTTCTCTCTTGTAGAAACTTAGAGCTGCTAACAGCACACCTATGATCGTAGCATACTGGTAATAGCCGAGACCACTTAGTAAGCCTACAAAAAATAGTATCATAGTAGCTACGTATGTCGTTGCTCCCGGGTAATGTACTAACTTGACTTTCGCTTCGTATAGTAGTGATGCGAAAATGACTATAACGCCCGCCGCGGTTATGAGCACTGCAACGTTTGAAGTTATATAATACAAAAGTGCAAACAGGTATCCAAGCATCGCTATGAACACGCTGGTTCTAAGACCAAGGTAAATCCTGACGCCGTGCAGCATCCTGTACTCGTTTTCTAAGCCAACTATCGCTCCCAAGGCTATAGCCAACAACAGGTCCTGTAACGAAGGCAATACCACCGGATTCATTTAATAGTGGTGCGTTTCTATATAAAAAGGATTAACGTTATCTTATTTAGCGATAGCATATGGAGAACAAAATCGAGAGACTAGAAGATTTAAAGAGCCGTATACCAAAAGAGATTTACGGTTACCTGGATTCGCTCGGCATAAAATCCCTGTTGCCCCCGCAAGTGGGGGCGGTTAGTAGCGGCCTGTTCGACGGCAAGGATCTATTAGTATCCGCACCTACAGCCTCCGGCAAGACTCTGATCGCGGAGATGGCAATCATGCGGGCGCTGCTCCAGGGCAAGAAAGCAATATACATCGCGCCGATGAGGGCGTTGCTCGCGGAAAAATTCGATGAATTCAGACTCAATCACAAAGAAGCAAAAGTTGCCCTTTCCATAGGCGATTTTAACGAGTTCGATAAGAGACTTGAGCGCTATGACGTGATATTTGTTTCTACTGAGAAATTAGACAGCCTTCTTAGGCACGCAGAGACTTACATAACCAACGTGGGGTGCATAGTGTACGACGAGGTGCACCTCTTAATGGATTCTGGTCGAGGCCCGGTTTTGGAGTATCTCATCTCCCTCAACAAGAAAGTTTATCCGAATGCGCAAGTGATAGGATTGAGCGCTACTATGAGCAACTGCTCCGAATTGGGCCGCTGGATGGGCTGTTCCGTTGTAGAGAGCGGTTTCAGGCCCGTAAAACTGGACAAAATGATCTATCTGAACGGCGAGCTTTTCGATGGCAAAAAAATAGAGATTAATAACGTGGACGATCCGATTTTGAACATTGCGCTGTATCTTTTAAAGCAAGGCAAGCAGGCTCTCGTATTCTGTCAGAATAGGAAGGCCACCGTTGCCACGGCTAAGCTTTTGAGTGGAGTGGTTGCTGCTAATTTGGATGCATCCGCCAAGGCCGAATTGAAAGCAGTATCCTCCGATGTTTTGGGTGTGCTGGAAAGACCGACTTCTCAGTGCGAAGAGCTCGGAGAGGTGGTAAAGAACGGTGTTGCGTTTCATCACGCCGGACTTATGAACAAACAGCGTAAACTTGTAGAAGATGCGTTTAGATCTGGCAAGTTGAAATTCATAGCGGCCACGCCAACTTTAGCTATGGGGGTCAATTTGCCTGCGAATACGGTCATAATATCCTCTGTATATCGCTACGGAGATTTCGGCATGGAATCGCTTCCCGCCTTTGAGATAGAACAAATGGTTGGGCGAGCTGGCAGACCAAAATACGATTCTGAAGGCACGGCCATAATACTGGCCAGGAGCGAGAGGGAACGCGAATTAATAGAGGGCAAATATCTCTCCGGTGACATAGAGCCGATAATGTCCCGGTTTAACAACGAAATACCGGTAAGGATCTATACTCTCGCGCTTTTCTGTTTTCGTGGCAATAGCAGTGTAAAGCAGGTAATAGATTTCTTTGACGGACTTCTAGCGCCGGAACAGGGGAAGGATTTGACTGCAAAGGTGGAGGACGCTGTCGAATTTTTGATAAGCAATGGATTTCTGGAAAAATCCGGCGACAGCGTCTCACCGACGGATATGGGCAGGCTAGTAAATTCGCTTTATTTGGACCCATTTACCGCGATACTGTTCCTCAGATTCATCGAAAAATTGAAAAAAGGCGCAGCTTTCTCCTCCTCTTCAGCCTTACACCTCTTGTTCTGTAGCGATGAATTCGGATTTATACGAGTATCGCAGTCGGAGTTCAGAAAATACGAAGACGAGAGCTATGAACTAGAGCTACTGGCTGACCAGAACCTAGTGGAGTACGAACGTTTTATAGCGGCTATAAAAATGATGCACGTTATGTCCGACTGGATAGACGAAGCTCCGGAGCGAGACATAGAAGAAAGGTATGGCATGTCTGCTGGAGAGCTTTATAACTCGCTGGAGAACATAAGATGGCTCTTACACGGACTTAAAGAACTTTCCAAGGCGAGGGGACTACGTGAAAATAACATTACAAAGCTTGAAAAGAGAGTGGAGAACGGCATAAAGGAGGAGCTGGTAGGTCTCGTTTCCGTGCCGAGAATAGGGCGCATAAGGGCAAGGAAACTATTTTCTTCAGGCTTGAAAACAACTGCTGATCTGCGGAAGGCGGACGTACAGCGCTTGAGTTCGATTTTAGGCGCCAAAATCGGAAGAGACACGTATTGGTATTTTCATTCTAAGAATGAAGAGCAGAGAAAACTCGACGTTACACTACAAGAATAAATATCTACACTGCCATAGAATCAGAATGAAGATCTTAGCAGCATCGGACATACACGGGGACCTAAGGACCACAGAAGCGTTGGCCAAGAAAGCGAAAAAAGAAAAAGTTGACCTGGTGATAATAGCGGGGGATTTGTCAATATTTGGTAGGGGCCTGGAAGGATTACTTAAGCCGTTCGCGGAGTCTAATACAAAAGTTGCTGTTATACCGGGGAATCATGAGAATGAGACCGATATATTTGTGCTAAAGAGGCGGTACCCGGACGTAATATATGATCTTCACAATTACGCGTTTAGGATGGGAGAAGTGGGATTTTTTGGGTGTGGGCTCGCTAATATAGGCCCTAATGAATTATCAGAGGACGAGATACGGAGCAGAATATCAAGATCTTTCAACTACATAAAAGACGCAAAGAAGAAGATTTTGGTTGTACACACGCCACCTTATAAGACAAAACTTGATGCTATAGGTAAAGGGATAAACGTTGGCAGTCCTGCAGTAAGGGAGATGATAGAGAAGCTAAAGCCAGACCGGTGTATATGTGGGCACATACACGAAACATTTAATCTGGAGGACCGGGTGGGCGAAACAACCGTCATAAACGCGGGCCCGAAGGGCAAGATTATACGCGTCTAACAGACCGACTTGACTTATCTGTTAAGTTTAATATTAACAGCTACAACTAAACTACAAGGGCCCATAGTCTAGTCCGGATAGGATCGATGGCTTCGAATGCCACAGATGGGGTAACCATCTGACCTGGGTTCAAATCCCAGTGGGCCCTAGTATTTTATGTGTTTTCCCGTCTTTATGGCAATGGTACTTCTATTTTGCGGTGTTGCGGACGCCCAAAATTTTGTTCCGGCGCATTGTTATAACATAAAAATGCTCAAAGAAAAGCTTATATAACTCGCACTATGAAACAATAAGTATGGCTGATGTTAAACCAAAAAATCAAGTGATGAAATTATTTTTGCATGATAAACCTTTTCTTATATTGAGAGCCATATATTACAATGACGGGCATGCTTACTCGGCTTCCATCTCGAAGAAAGTGGATTGCAGCTATGCCTATATAGTAAAACTGATAACACTGATGAACAAGCTCGGTCTTACTTCATTTGAAGAGACGAAACACAAGAAGACCATAAGGATAACGATAAAGGGCAAGAAGCTTTTCAAGGCTCTTGCCGAAGCATCGTCAGTCTGATTTGCGATCTCATTCTTTGTCTATAGCAACCGCATACTCCTGCAGTCTGTTCAGTATCTTGTCTATAATGTAGGGTTTTATGAATGAGGCCAAAATCTCGGATATGCTCATGTTTTCCCTTATCCTATATTTGCCATCGATCTTTTCGACAAGTCCGACGGTTATCAGTTTCCTAAGATCCCTGAGTATATTCGCATAGACGATTTTCACGCCGGTTTTATACAGTCCTTCGGTTATCGCATAGCTATCCAATCCCGCGGGGGAGGTTTTCCTGGCCTTCAATAACAGGTCAACTATGTGTACAATAGCAATCCGGCTTTCACCAGAATTTATCACCCCTATCGCTATGCAAAATCGCCTAAGGTTCGTAAGATAATCCGGTCCAGGTTTCTCAAACTCGCTCAGCGTCACACTGATTAATGGCTTGTCTCTGTAGAGTTTACTCTTTATCCCCGCGTCTTTACTCTCGTAAACCATAATGGTTTATGCGTGCATCGGTGGCTGGTTAACTTTGTCGAGTCTATCGCTCAGCTTTAGAATGTCTTCCTTCGTCGCTAGGCTCGCCGCGCCGTTCTTAATCTTTTCCATGTCGTTGCTTATGTTAACGTACTTGTTCTGCAACTCATTTAGTTTCGTATTCATCTCAGAAAGAGAGTTCATCCTAGTGTTTATCTCATTGAAAAGGTTCTCGCTCTTTGCACTGTCGATGTGCACGCTCTTTTCGCTTTCCTCCAAGGTTTTGTGCAGGTTTTGGACTTCCTCGTAGAGTTTGGACGCATTCTTCACTACCGAAAGATCAGAGATTTTCCCGTTTATGTTGGATAGCGTTTTATTTACACTGGAATAATCTTCCATGGCCTTATTTACTTCCTTTTCTAATACGTCCATCCTACTTATCGCCTTCTGTATCTCTATTTTCATGGTGTCTGGGTCGTAACTGCTCAAAGTCGCCGTAGCGCTTTTTGCTATATTCAGGAATTCTAGTATATTGTTTTGTGCATCTGCTATCCCCTTCTGTATGTTCTGGAATTCCTTTCCCAACCCGTCCATTTTCATCTGCATGGCGCTTAACTGCACAGAGAGGGCATTTATCTCGCCGGATGTGCCGTCCACCCTCGTTTTCATTTCTCCATAGTTGGTTTTTAACTGGTTTATGTCGGCTATACTCTGGTTTATGGCCGGGAGGTTGGAATAGAAGTATTCCAGCATCTTGTTAGCTTTTTCGGACAATTCGGAGTACTCTGCTTTCAATGCCGTAAGCGAGCCGGATATCCCTTGAGACATCGCGGCCATGGCTTCATTTACGTGCGTTATTGCGGAGGTCTCGCCCTTGTTTTGTGCATTTATCGTGTCTATTGACGCGTTAAACCTGTTTATAGCCGCGTTTACGTTGGCGGTAAGGTCACTTATTTTTCCGTCCATTTTTTCTATTGCACCTGGGTCTACTGCAGCCTGTTTCAACGCGTTTATCTGCTGTTCCAATTGTCGTGCTTTATCCTCCACGTCGGTGGTCTTTGAGTAGAGCTCTTCAATGCCTGAGCCGCCGCCCGTTTTATTGATGGCGTCCGTGACCGCGTTCAAGTTTGCTGCGTAGCTTGATAATTCGGAGTTCATTCTATTAATCTTTAACTCGAACCTTTCTAACTCATCGGTTCTTGCGAATCCGGTCTTTATGTCATTTACGGTAGTTGCCAGTCGGTTGAAGCCGTCTGTTAACCTGGCCAGATGATCGTATACCTCGGTCAGAGCGTTATTTAAGGAGTGATTGAACTTTTCTGCGTTACTTATATACTCCTGAGGATTATCCGAGGGTATCAGTTGCGGAACATTTTGGTCCATAGGGTTCGAGATAACTAATGATTCATTTATTGATATTTAAATCTTTGTTAACTTATGCCTTATTTGCGAGCTCTCTTTTCATAGCACAGGCCCCGCAAACAGTGCCAGAGGAGGGTGCGCCGCATATGCTGCAGTGAAGAAACTCACTGTTCGCAATCGTGGCGTGTCCTGCCTTTAGCTCTAGCATCCGATTGACTATGTTTCTCTTTGCGCCGGTCGTTGTTGTTTCTAATTCTCTTAATCCCTTTGCAATCACGCCACGGAAACCAAAGCCAGAGTATGGGCACGGTGTGTGAAGCGCGTTTATGCCTTTAACAAAAGCGAACATCGCAGTTTCTTTTTCGTTTATGAAAATGAACGGCTTTATCCTTGAGACGAAACCATCGTCTGTCCTAAGACCGGAAGTCGGTCCGAGTCTTATTAGCTTTTCGAAATCATTTTGGAAAAGGTTCATTATTACGCTCTCGGCTTCGTCATCCATATTGTGGGCCGTTGCAAGTTTGTCGACGCGGTTCTCTTTGGCTGCCGAGTTTAGAAGCTGTCTTCTGAATACGCCGCATATGCTGCAGGGGATGCCCTTCCTTACTCTTGTTATTTTGTCCATCGACATGCCGGAATATTCCTTATAAGAGTATATCCTGTACTGCACCCCCCATTCAGCGCAGAAGTGTTTCATGGTTTCGATTGTTTTGTTTCTGTATCCCTCGATTCCCTCGTCTATGGTTATAGATACTATCTTGTTGGTATCTCTGAAGTATTTAGATATTATGTACAAAAGTGATAACGAATCTTTTCCTCCCGAGTTTGCAACGCCTATGGTATCTCCCTTTCTTATCAGCGCGTACTTTTCTATGGTATAGAGTGTAAGTCTTTCGAAGTTTTTAATGAAGTGCTCTTTACAAAAAGTGCCATTGTTAGTTGAGATTATGGCTGTAGCGTCGCACTTCTCGCAATGCATATCAACCACCGGAGAACACTTCTATCACGTTTATGACGGATCCGTCTTCGATTTCCATGTCCTTCGTGTAGATTTTTCCATTCTCACCGGCCAGTATGACAGATTCATCATTGGTGCTAATTTTATTCAGTAGCTCTCTTACGCTCCTAGTGTCTAGTTCTATCTCCTTTTCTCCGAAGTTTATGTTCTTGAGCTTTACCTTTACGTGTCTTTTCATATCACTCTAATCAGTGCCGCGTGCTTAATATTCCTTATGGTGCATTTATATTGTGCATCGCTATTAGATCGCTTTTGAATTCCCTCAGTTCTTCTGGTATACTTATTGTTATTTTGTCCCTCAGTGATAGTTTGTTTTTCCGCTTTTCTCTCCACACCATGCTATTAAATTCAATTAGCCTTTCTGTAGATTCCAGATACTTGCTGTCCGACACCTTTAAGTGCGGAAATTCCCGCGCATGGATTGAATCTTTGGAGTAAAGGCTTAGCCATATTCTGTCTGAAATGAATGGCGAGATCGGGCTCAGTAGAATCATAAGGTTTCTCAGTGTCTCACTCAGCGTGTATCTGGCGGATTTTACTTCTCTCTCTTTGTTGTTATTGCCGTACGCCCTGTTTTTAACCATCTCTATGTAGTTAGATGCGAATACGTTCCACGTAAAGTCCCTTATCATGTTAGACGCGGCAAAGAAATCAAATCTTCTATACGCCTCTTCTACTTTCTCGTTTAATCTGTTTAGTTCGTTCAGGATCCATTTGTCCGTTGGCGTAAGCTCCCCATATGCAATTTTGTCTGTGTATCCCACCTCTTTCACAAATTTCGCTATGTTCAATACTTTAGTCAAGAACTTCTCTGCACCGGATATCTTGATTTCCGAGAACAGATAATTGCTTCCCATTGAGGATTCGGAGGCCGCCCAGAATCTGAATGCATCCGCTCCGTACTTCTCTATTATCGGTATAGGGTCAACCACATTGCCCTTGCTTTTGCTCATCTTTTCGCCGTGCTCATCCAATCCATGCCCGTCTATGAATATGTTTTTCCACGGCAGCTGATCCGTAAGGCTCAAGCACCTTATCGCACTGTAAAAAAGCCACGTTCTTACAATCTCAACTCCTTGGGGTCTTAACATCATTGGATACGTTTTCGCGTACAGGACATCGTCCTCTTTGTACTTGGTAACGAAAAGTGCGCTTACACTGGAGTCCATCCACGTATCAAATGTTCTTATGTCGCCTATGAAATTTTCCGAATTCCCACACGCTATACACTTCGAACCTGCTGGTGGGGGATCGCGCCACGGAACATAATACTTTCCGCCTTCTGGTATGATGGGTTCTCCGCATTTGCCGCAGTACCAAACGGGTATTTCCGTGCCGTAAAATCTTCGTCTCGATATCGGCCAATCGAGTGCAGTTTCCATCCAATCTATAAGGATCTGTTTGTGCTTAGAAGTCAAGAAAGTAAGTTCTCTCAGTTGGTCTGCCAGCCTGGCTTTCAGGTCTGCCGTCTTAAGATAGTACTCTTCTAACGGGAGCAGTTCTATGGGCGTTTTTGACCGCTCGCAGAGTGGCGTCCTGTGCTTTATGTCCTCGATTTTATCCACTACATCCTGCTCCTGAAGCAGTGCAATGACCTTCTTCCTCGCCTCACCAACTGGCAATCCGGTCAGCTCTTCTCCAGTGTCTTTTGTTAGCCTTCCGTTCTGGTCTATTATTATCCTCTCTTTTAATTTGAGCTCTTTGAACAGCAGAACGTCATTGTAATCCCCGTATGAGCACACCATAACCGCCCCGCTTCCAAAATCGGCTCTTGCGGATTCGTGTCCTATGATCGGAACTTCTCTCAAGTATAGTGGGATTACGGCGTTTTTCCCTATGAATGAATTCAACCTTTCGTCTTTGGGGTTCACGATTATCGCGCTGCATGCCGATAGTAGTTCCGGTCTTGTGGTTGCGACTATTATGCGGGTATCGGACTCGGATAACCTGAATTTCAGATATACTAGCTTAGACGGTAGGTCTTCATACTCTATCTCCGCATCTGCTATTGTTGTGCCGCACGCGTAACAGTAATTGCTCGGTCTGGTGCCTATGTACACATTGCCTCTTTTCCATTCTTCTATGAATGTGCTCTGTGTCAGGGCACGGTATTTTTCACTGTCGGTACGATAAAGATTTTGGAAGTCCGCAGATAGTCCGAGGGATTTTAGTATTCCAATCATCTCTGCTTCTAGTTCGTCTAATGCGCCTTTAGCCAGTTCCAGGAATTTACCGCGTTCAGTTCTCTTCATCGAAATATTGTACTTCTTTTCGGTGTATCTCTCGATCGGTATGCCGTTTCTATCCATGCCAACTGGGAACAGTACATTGTAACCTAGAAGCCTAGCTATCCTTGCTATCATGTCTATGTGTGAGTAGTGCGCTGCAGCACCAACGTGCCATGGCTTTCCAGAGGTGTACGGCGGTGGCGTGTCTATCGCGAAGCTGGGCTTGGTAGATGGGCTCTCAAATTTTAACTTTACATTTTCATCCCAAAATTTTTCGATTTCTGATTCTGCCGATCTGTTCCAAGTTTTATCGGATGGCAGCTGCATTTTAGTCGGGGATGTTTCCATGGCAACCCTCCTCTCAGTCAAGTACTATTTCCTGTCTGTCCAGCAGTATGTGCGCATTTTTGTTGAGCTCGTAACCTAGTTCCTTACTCAAGCCTATCGCGGAGGTAAGCTTTTCGAGTCCACCGTGTGACGGGATGTAGTGTTTGGGTTTCAACATCTTTAAAAATTCCTTTTGTTCGTTTCTGTATGCGTGGCCGGAGGCGTGTATGTTATCCGCTATTGACACGCCGTAGTCCTGTAGCGCCCTCTGTAGCGCGCCTCTATTGGCTATGTTCAGCGGAGTAGGTATCGTCCTGGATGAGAATATCACGCCGTCTTCTTGTGATAGTCTATAGTTCAGTCTACCGGTAGCCAATTTGTCCAAAAATGCGCCAGGTTCTCCTTGGTGTCCCGTGCATATTATTACGTATTTTCCCGGTTTTCCGCTAACCTGTCTCAATAGGTTGTTCATTGTGTTCGCTCGCGTAGTAGCGGGTGGAACCTCTGATTTTTTAATTATACCGACGTTGATAGCAGAACTTAAGTACATGTCCATGCTTCTCCCGAATACCAGCACTTCTCTCCCGAGTTTCCTGCTTATCTCCGTTATGTTTTTTATCCTAGCTATATGGGACGAGAAAGTTGTTATGAATATGGTTTTGTTTGATAGACTTTTCCTTATAACGTCCTCCAACATCATCTTTACAACGCTCTCTGAGAAAGCGAAACCCTCCTCATCGACATTAGTCGAATCTGATATAAGTGCAAATATCCCTTCTCTGCCGAGCGCTTCAAGCCGTTCGTAATTCGGCTTGTTGCCGAGCGTCGGGAAATTGTCGAATTTCCAGTCGTTTGCGTAGGCTATGGCTCCGTATTTTGTATGTATAACGGCGACCGTACTGTTGGGTATTGAGTGCGTTATATGGACAAGCTCTATGCTTATGCCGTCAGCCAGTTTATAGTTTGTACCGGTATTTATTTTTAGGATTTGCAAATCCTTACTCTTCATGTTATAAGCGATATGCGACAAAATTCTTTCGGTGAAAGGCGAGCAGATTACTGGACACTTGTATTTGCCAGCGAGGAACGGCGCTGCCCATATATGGTCTAAGTGTCCGTGAGTCAAAACTATAGCTATTACTTTACTACCGTCCTTCTCGTACAGTTCCCTGTCATCTGGGATTATGCCGTTTTCCAGAAGTGGTTCCTTGTTCTTAACCGATATGTTTCGTTCCTCTTCTTCGTAGTTGACTAGTCGTTCTATATCTGCGCCCATATCGGTTATTATTATCTTGTCATCTATGCGTATTGCGGTCATACTCTTACCGATTTTGCTGTAACCGCCGAACGCCGTTATCTTTATCATATAGAATATATTAAGTCGCTGATGTGGTCAAGCTTATTTGCTTCTGCTAGCGAGTGAAGGCGTTTTAGAAGGCCGCTGCTGTATTGCATGGCGTTTTTCCTTCTATTCACTATCTCTTCTGGGATGCCGAGTTTCCTGCCCAGCGACCTGACCTGACCTTTGTCGTATGTGCCTTTCTCATCCAAATCGAGTGACATAGCGTAATCAACTACTTCCTCGCTTAAATAAGGCGCGCAAACTTTCATTCCGAACAGCTTGCCTATGCTCGTTATCCTAAATATATCTGTTGCAGCGACGTACGAAAGTCTCCTCTCCCTAAGTTCCTTAAGATTCTTTTCGTCTGTGCGTTTGTGCACCGCAAAACCGAAGAAAAGTTCATCGCTACCCATCCCACTGACTACAGTCTTATAGCCGAACGATTTCAGATGTTTCATAGCCGCATACTCTACGATTCCGAGTATGATGCTGTATACGTCTAAAGACGTGTGCCTAAGCGTTCTGAGTGCATATTTTATGCTGTCATCAGTAAGTTCGGATCTCATAAGTTCACCACCTTTCTTTTCTATCAGAGTGGCCGAGTATAAGAAGTCTTCGGATGTCTTGGTACCGACTGTTATAGCATTGCACCGTATCCCTTCTCCCATGGCAATGCTGTACAGAACAGAAGAGTCTATCCCGCCCGATAACATGAACGAAAGAGGTTCGTCCGCGTTGTGCATGGCGTTTTTAAGCGCATCCAGCAGCGGCACGTCCAGTTTTGCGTGTCGGTATGTCCGGTTTATCCTTATTTTAGTGTCTTTTGTAACTATCGAATTACCTGGTAGAACAAGTCTGAATCCGCCAATGTCAAAGGATGCAACGCTTGTGTTTAGGGAGTCGGTTATTATTATAGCACTTCTATTTTGACCCGGTTTTTCTATCATGCGTAGTCACCTTTAGCCTGTCGCCCAATCTCACAGTACTCTTGTTTGTTATCGGCAGTTCAAGCACATGCGCCGAGTTAGCAGGGCCGTTGTAAAAGCGCCACTGCTTTGCGTAAACTTGTCCTACAACTTTATACTCTTTGTCTAGCCATATTATCCTGAGCCCGAATCTTACGAAATTCATGTGTATACTGGAAACGTCGGGTAGGAACGCACCATTTCCCGGTGACGAAACGAACATTAGTCCTAGAAGTTTTAATCGGAAACTCTTGCAAACCTTCACGTTTTTAGCTACGAGTTTGCCTTTTATGTAAAAGTCAGCTGCTAACATACTTAGAATTCAAGCTCTTTTGCTACAAAATCTTCAAGCTTTACCTTTTCGATAGCGTCTTTCTCTTCCTTTGTTTCAGCCAACTCGCTTGCCAACAGGTACAGGATTAGGCCTATGCTGTTGCCGTTCTTGTTGTTTCCCGGTATTATCAGGTCAATGTAATCGATTTTATTATCGGTATTAGTTACTCCGATTATCGGAATGTTTATTTTCTTCGCGTCATTTATCGCCCTTCTGTTTGCGGTTGGATCCGTAACTATTAGAATCTTAGGCTCAAAGAAGTTCTTGTAGCTTATGTTGGTCATTGACCCTGCTAGATAACGCCCAAAGTTTACGCTTATCTTCATAAGCTTAGCAAAATTGTAGACTGGATAGTATGCGCTGTCCAGTGTGCACACCAGAAGAACGTCCCTCCTGCTGTACCTTTTTAGCATCTTTGCGGCCATCTTTATTCTTTCATCTATAAGTTTTATGTTGAATATCGTGAACTTTCGCGGAATTCGTTTGAAGATGAACCGCTCCAGAGACCTGTTTAGGTTTCTCGCCCCTATACGGGTTCCGTACACCTTGTAAGCCTCTATTTTCTCTATCTTCTTAAACACCATCGGAATACAACTCCATCAGCCTATTTAACTTTTCTGTCCTTTCCCCTCTATTTATCCCTATTTTTAAATACTTTGCATTAATACCAACGCCGATATCTGCTATTATCGGTGAGTTGGTCTCCTCCGAACGGTGAGATACTATTTTTGTAATGCCGTATCTATCAGCGAGTTCTGAGTACTCTTCCATCTTGTATAAAAGACCAACTTGGTTGGGTTTTATTAGCGTGCCGCCAAGAGCATCGTGTGCAAGCTCCAATCTGTCCGTTCTTGTTGACGTTATGTCGTCACCCACCACTATAGCTTTAGTGGCTTTCTTTATTTTGGCGTATCCGTCCTTAAAATCCTGGTCTACCGGGTCCTCCATTATGTATACGTCAAATTCATCCACTAGTCTCTCCATCAGTTCGGTCTGCTCTTCCCTAGTTACCTCGTTCTTGTCTCCCAGGGGGTACCTGTAATGGTATTTCCCGTCTTTAAAGAACGTTGAGGCTGCGATGTCCATCCCCATTCTTATATCCAGTTCTGTCTTGCTTATCGCCCTATCGATTGCCTTTTTAAGCAGTTTCAGCGCGTCATAGTTTCCGAGCCTTGTCGCGAAACCACCTTCGAGGTCCACACCGCCGAAAAACCTGGTGCTGTCTTCCTTAAGTAGTGCCTTCACATTATTGTAAACTTCTAGCGTGCCCCTAAGGCTTTCATCTATGCTATCGTTTAAGGTTGTAACCAAAAGTTCTTGTATGTCCATCCCCAGCGAATAAGAGTGTAGTCCTCCCCCCAGCATCTTGCAAAGGGGCAGCGGCCTGCCGTTTCCCCCGAATAGCATGTGTGGCTGGATGCTGAGATCCGCACTGAGCGCGTACACCAATGCGTATGAAAGGGCTATAGATGGGCCCCCAATGAATTTTTCGTCCAGCGCTCTCTCTATATCGAATATGTCCTCTTTATAGCCCAGCCTTTTGGCTTTAAGACCGTTTAAATGGTCATTGAACTTTTTTAGAAGATCGCTCAAACCGGAGGCAGTATCAGTTATTTCATACTTGCTGTTACTGGTGCCGCGGGGAGAGGAGCCACGAAAAACCCCTTTATCAGTCTTTATTATAACTTCCGCAGTAAATGCGGAGTTTGAGTTCAGTATTTTCCTGGCCCTTATGTCCTTTATCTCCATCAAAAATGGTATAAACCCCGTAAATAAAACGTTTGCGTGCTGCTTAACCTATTCTCCTTAAGAACACTAAGAATCCGGTGTGTATCAGGCCGCTTGTCTCCGGTCTTAATATGTCGCGTTTTACATCGTTTTTCCAGTTGATCTGCAGATTCTGTATCACCCTAATAATCTTTAAGTCTCCCTTGATAGATCTTAGTAGCTTTTCTACCTGTATTATTGAGGGCACATATGAACATATCATGCCACCCACGGCTACCGAGGGGGATATTACCGGCATTACAGACCAAGGCTCTGGTAGGTCTATAAGCGCAAAGTCAAAACCACGCCTCCCCACCCCCTTTTTTATGTCCGTATTTATTATCTTTACGTTATCCAGGCCGAACAGTTCAACATTTTTCTTGGCGACCCGTGCGAAATCCTTTCTTATTTCATAGGATATTACCTTTCCATTTCTAGCGAACTCGCCCATTACACACGCAGCGAATCCGGAGCCCGTACCAACGTCCAATATTTTGCTGTCAGACCTCAGGCCGCCGTATGTTAATACACTGCCCAAATCCTTTAGGGTTATTATCTGGGGAAGTCTTATTATCTTTCTTGACAGGTCTTCCATTGTCGGTTCTACGACGAAGAACCTTTTACCTTTATGCGTAGATAGCGCGCTACCTCTCTTCGCCCTTTTTAATTGCGTCGCTTTTATGATGCCAAATTCTGTGTTAACGTCCTTTCCTTCGTCTATAAAGAAAGACCTGTCTTCGCTCATTAGGAATATCTTCTTTCGTGTCATTGGCTCACCTTTATTATGTTTACCAGATTGCCGTACTGCCTTTTCTCAGCTATCTTTGTAGCCGTGGTCAATATAAATACCGCAGTCTTGTTGGAGGATGCGTATCCCTCTGCTTTTATAAGGTCGTTCTTGTTTATGCTCTTCTTGTTTATCACCATAACCGTCACACGCAGCGTGTGTTCGCCGTAGTTGCACATGTAGACATTTTTGCTTATCCTGCTGGGCTCTGAGAATCCGTATTTACTTAAGTCTATCTCCGGCTCCAGCATACGTAACGCAAGTTTTTTTGCAGCCGGCAGTCTCGATGTCTCTTGCAGGTTTCTGATCCCCTGTTGTCTAGTTTTTGCCTTTTCGCCGTTTATAATTGAGCGCACGTCGTCGGTAGACAATTTGTAGTAGTAATAGTACTCCACGCCTTTTTTTGTCTCTCGGTCCATTGCCGAGACCTTTTTTATGAAATCAGTGAGATTCTGCGACAGATACCTTTCGGCCGGCGACAAATCCTCAGAGTCCGCTACTTGCGCGTCTCTTATTTTGTTTACCAAGCTCTTTTCCTGCTGATTTAGGGTTTCGTACAATCGGCTAATCGCTTTGTCCTTATCCTGTAAAAGAAAGTAGAAATACGAGAGACCATAGCCCCTCTCTGTCCTTCCCAACTCCTCCCTTTTCACAAAATAGTCGAGTATTGCAGAGGTTTGTCCTGTGTCCCGGCCTAGTCTTTCTGCGATGTCTATGGTGAGGGCTGGTCCGGCCATTAGCATCGTTTTAATAGAGGATTGCAGCGTGTCTATCTCTGTAGCCATACATTGTTTTTATATTCTGAGATAATAAAAGTTGTATGTTTGCGAGAATGGGAAAGAAAGGGCAGATATTCACCATAGATCTTTTGATATCACTCTCGATTTTCGTGCTCCTCTTCGTATCAGTGGTATTGTTTTTATACTCGGTTGGGGATTCTGCTAATCCATATTCCACCTATTCCGTTCAGTACGATTCAAATTACGTTAATAACATTGCAACACAGGCTGTGGACTCACTCGTCGGCTCGACCGGTTATCCCTCCAATTGGCAGACTCTCACGGCTTCCTGTAATTCGATATATCAAATCGGACTAATGTACAATGCCTATGAACTTGATCCAAATAAATTATCGGCGCTTACACAACTATCTGATTCCTGTATCGCCTCTTTCTTGAAATCCGGCGGTACTTTCAATGTCTCTGTGACCTTCCTAAATAATACAATATTTCGCATTAGCGGCACGCCGATAACTGCCGGTAAACCAGTAGCCGTTAATGCTTCTTATGTATCCTCTATACAGAGATACGTGGTTCTGTACCCCGGCAGTCAGATACTGAGGGTTAGCTTTTCTGAATGGATTGTATGAAAGGGCAAATTTTCACTTTGGATCTTATAATCGGATTAATCCTTATTACGCTTCTACTCGGTAGCGCTTACTCTCTCGCGAGTTATTATTCGGATGCCAATGTATCCATAAACACCAATGCAAATTTCCAAGCGTTATACTCCTCAACCGCTTCATCCTTTGCTGTTTCTAATTCCACGATAAGTGCCATAGATGCATTCCAGAATGGCGGTACGGCATCAGCCGTTTCTTCCTATATAATCAGCATACTAGGAAATGAGATTTTCGTACCTTATAAAATAACTTTTTACGGAGAGTCCTCTTACTTGGCACCACAGCTGCCAAGCACCGAACTTGTGCACTATGCATCCCCCGATTTCGGCAACTTTTCTGGGGTCCTTTCTTTCACTAATCTTATCCTTGTTTCAAATTTCACGGCAGCGTGCGGTGGGTCCTGTGATTATGCGGGTTTTCCCCCAGGCTCTGTTTTTCCTTCGCAATCTTTTCAGGTAAACGCTCCGGACTGTACGGTTCATTCGCCAAACGGCACCAATGTTCTAAGTCTTGGCTGGTCCATATCTAATAATACTCCTTCTGGTTCCTGTACGATTGGAGTCAGCTCCAATGTCAATAATGCGCCGCCAAATGATTATCTAGTAAAAGCCTATTCCGGAGCGACACTGGATGGAGAAACAACTCTCTTCGTTCTAGCCATTGATTCTATAGTCTTACAGATAAAAACAAACTAAAAATAAATAACGGTTCTCAGATGAAGTAAACCGGCTTGTTGTTCTCGTGCGATTTGAGCAAAGCCTCCAGCTCCTCAAGCGAAGCTTTTATATCTCCCCTGTAAAGACCGTTTTTTATCGCCATGTTATTTATCCTCAATAACATGCGACTTATCTCGTAGGCCTTAGTAAAGTCTACGTTGTTTTCGTATTGGTTATAAAGGGTGACGTTTTCCAGCACCCTCTCGTATAATCTTTTTACTTCGTCCTCCATACTCCCCAACCTCCCTCTCCTCAACACTGTAATGACGGGAACTAATTAAAAAATACTAATATGGTATTACTAAAATATTATTTCTTTTCGGGAATTTCCTACTCAGCAAAGAATTCTTTCCTTTCTTTTTGCTCCAAATCCAATCTGCTGTTTGGTTGATTTATTCTAGGCCGGTTGCTCTCTTTGTCTCTCCTCATGGTTATATTTATGCTGCTTAGAAATGCGTTTATCGCTTTTGGGGCCCGGTACACCTCCGAGGTACACCCATTTACTCCACTTGTGCCGTTGAAAACAAGGGCTCTTGAACAAACAGAATCTATAAACATTATGTCGTGGTCTATCACTATTGCAGATTTCATATTGGCATTTATGAAGTTCCTTATTATCTCCATAACTTCTAACCTATCTTCAACATCAAGATTTGCAGACGGTTCGTCAAACAGGAATAGATCTGCATTTGATAGTAGAGTAGACACTATAGCAACTTTCTGTAGTTCCCCGCCAGATAGCGTTTTAATGTTTTTATTGATTAGCTTATCCACACCCAATCTGCTTAGTATAGTAGTAGCCTGTTCGTTGGAAGCGTAGTCTGCCATTACGTTTGACAAGACGTCGCCTACTATTGCGTCGAAGCGCGGTATTATCTGTGGTTTGAAAGCAATCCTCTTATCGAAGTTTAGTGTGCCATTGCTTGTTTCCATGACCCCCGCGAGAGATTTTATGAAAGTAGTCTTACCGGTTCCGTTCTTTCCTATTATGCCGAGTATTTCCCCGCTGTATAAGTCTCCGCTTCTGGCATGAAGTTCGAATTCCCCCGCCCTTACTGAAAATTCCGGCCAGGCCAAACACATTTCATTGGATTCTACGGCCCTCTCCTTTCCGATCTTAATCTCGTAGTTTCTGAATCTTACATTTTCTGTGGGTAGATACCCGCTTATGTAATTGTTTATCCCGTTTCTCGTCTGCATCACGCGCGACATTATACCGTAATTCCCGTCGGATCCATAGAGTATCTGTACGAAATCTGTTAAGTAGTCTAACATTATAAGGTCATGCTCCACGACTATTACGGTTTTATCCTTTAATCTCTCACGTATTAGAGTCGCAACTTCTATACGTTTTGTAACGTCGAGATAATTCATCGGCTCGTCGAATATGTACACGTTCGCATCCACGTCAAGGGTTCGTGCTATCTCTATAAGCTGTGATTCGCCGCCAGATAGCGTGGCGGATTCCCTTTCCATTAGCTGTGGCGGTACAAGTCCGTATTTGTTAAGTTTGACTATTTCGTTCACCTTTCCACTAAGGTAAAAATCTTGTGGTTTTTTTGCAACAGATATATGGGAGTTGTACAGGTCTATTAGATACTGCTGTATCTCTTTACCTCTAAAATGTTTTATTACTTCAGCATCCTTCGGAGGATCATCAAATTTCCCAAAATTCGGCTTTATTTGGTTCGATACGAGATTTATATTAGTAGTTTTTCCTGTCCCATTTCTTCCTATCAGACCGACTACCCTGCTCTTTATAGGTGTCATGATGCCGAAAGTCCTGAAGGTGTTTATCCCATATTGGAAGGTCAGGTCTTTCATCATTTCGTCCGGGAGATTTATTATCTTTATTGCTTCGGTTGGGCAGCGCTTTACGCAGATTCCGCAAGAAATGCACAATTCTTCACTTATGGCCGCCTTTCCGTTATTTCTGGCATAAACAGTCTCTTTTAAGCCCTCTCTGACGCGAGGACAGACTTCCGCGCATATGTAATTACAACTGTCTGGAGCTATGCAGTCTTTCTCCTTTACTACTGCTATCCTCATTTTGAAACAATCATTAGTGATGATGGAGTAGTTTTATATTTAAGGCTTTAAGTTTCTATGTGTATCACGTTATGCCCCTATCTTGCTTGGTTTCGTTTATTACAAGTTAGTTGCTTTCCTAGCAAAATATAAATCGTCTACAATTGATTTTCCTCACGTACGGCAGTAGAGAGTTCCACTTCTCTAGTCATTTCGAATTAGTTTTCCAATTTTCACACCTTTACGAAGAAGGTATTTATCCCCTTAAGTCGTCGTTATTTTATGAAGTCTCCTGACATCCAATATATTACAGACAGACAGACAGACAGACAGACAGACAGACAGACAGACAGACAGACAGAAAATTTCTAGTTAACAAAAAAACCCAGTCCGCCCTCGAGTACATGATGACGTATGGCTGGGCCATACTAATCATAGTCATAGTCGCAGCAGTCCTATACTCGTTAGGAATATTCAATCCGTCGGCAAGTGTAACAGCAACAGTGACGGGCTTCACCGGGCTGGGTAGCGTGAGCGCGGTCTGTCTTGGCGGCGTAAGCTTTACTGTCTCCCTGGGCAATTCCATTGGCTATCTCATAGAGATAACCGACATAAACCTTACAAGCTCTTCAAACACAGTCACGGCGAGTCAGGACATAATGATCCAGCCGAACCAGATGAAAACCATCACTATTCCGGCGTCGTCGTTGTGCAGTCCTGGCGGTAGGTACTCCGTCTCTGCAGTGGTATCCTACACAGAGCCGGGGCAGGTGTTTCCAGGCCCGTATGTTTCCACGGGGACGGCGGCAGGGACGGCAGCTTCGCTTCCTTCTTCCATCGCTTCTTACGGGACGCTGATAGTAAACAACACGCAGGGCGTAGGCGCGCAGTCCTCCTTCCAGCAGATGGTGAACGTCACGTCATCGACTTCAGAGTGGCCGCAGATATCATCGTCTCCCTTCGGCCAGAATGTCGAGTTCTTCTCCGTGACTGGCCAGCCACTGGATTCCTGGCTAGAGAGCCATGCTTCGACATGGGCGTTATGGTGGGTCAAGCTGGGAAGCATACTACCGAGCTCCAAGCAGACTGTCTACATGGGCTTCGCCTCCGCATCGACTAACCTCTTCAATGGAGTAAATGTGGGAGAAGCCCCTCAGCTTTCCCCGACATATGCGGAATACGACGATGGGGCGAATGTGTTCAACAACTACTGGAACTTTGCGGGAACAAGCTCAAGCTTACCAAGTGCATGGCAATCTCTGACTTCTGGTTATTCCATTAATAATGGTTTAATATTTGATGCTGTAAACAGTGAGAACCAAGCCATAGGCACAACTTCGGCTGTTGCTTCCCCGGGCTTACTTGAAGCATATATAACTGGAAATTACGGAAGGATAATTCTAGAATTATCAACATCAAACACAATATTTAACTATGGTGTTAGCGCTTATGAAAATGGTTACGAGATGATGTATGGAGGTTATACTAGTCCTCCAGATGGTGGACTTACTGAAATTTCAGGCACAACACTAACTGGCCTTGGTAACTTTGGTTCTGCCACATCATTGCCACAAGTGTTTGGTATTGGCTGGGTAGCGACAGGAAACACATTTGAATACACATATACTTCAAATCTTCTTTCGCCAACTACTGTTTCTTCAACAAATACGGGTGTAACTATTGCTTCTCAGCTATATATTTCCATAGGACAACTTGGTTCTGGCGATACGCAACAGGGAGGAACTTGGACTGTTTACTGGATCCGCACTCGTGCCTATCCTCCAAGCGGCGTGATGCCTTACGTAAGTTTTGGTAGTGTTTCTTAATGGTTTTCTTTGATTAACCATCGATAATTAGGACCTGCTCCTACCGGGATTTGAACCCGGGTCTGTGACTCGAGAGGCCACCGTCCTTGGCCGCTAGACTATAGGAGCATAACCTATAAAGCCACGATTAACAAATATAATTAATGAATATTAAATACCTTGCAGCGCTTGCTACAACAGTAGGTACGATGGTTGGAGCCGGTATACTTGCCCTCCCCTACGCCATATCAAGAGCCGGATTCATTTACGGATTACTACTGTTTCTTATCGTGGGTTCGGCGTCCCTTTTCATAACGCTTTACACTGGAGAACTCTCAGAGAAGTCGGAAAAGATGCACCAACTGCCGATACTTGTGAGTAGGTACGCTGGAATAAAGCTGCGGACGGCGATACTCATCTTTGAGGTTTTGACCGTTTATGGCGTCCAGGTTGCCTACCTTGTTGCTCTGGGCGTAATACTGAATTACATATTTGCCATCCCATATGCTTTATCTGTAGTCATCGTTCTTTTATTGGCGTCACCATTAGTTTACAAGGGGTACAAAGCGGTCGAAGACGCCGAAATACCCTTGGTGATCATAAAACTAGCGCTTATCGCAATAGCGTCTGCGATCATTCTGCTGTCATTCAAACCGTCTAATATCGCATTTTCTGATATAAACAAGCTGTTCGTGCCGTTCGGCGTAATCCTCTTCTCTTTGGGCGGGTATACGGTAATACCTGAGATAAAAGAGGAGCTCGGCAAAAACAAGAGAGAACTTACCAGCGTTATAGTGGTATCGTATCTTATTGCCATCGGCGTGTATCTTCTGTTCTCGTTCGCTTTCATAGGCGCATTCGGGCAGAACGTAGCAATTATAGCGACGGATTCAGTAACATCCAGTTCTTATGTTCTCATATTTTACGTGACTGCGCTTTTCCTTCTTGTTACTCCATACATAGCCCTTGGCTTGGTGCTGACAGACGCTTTCTATTACGATTTTAAGGTTGGGCGGTTCAAAAGCACACTGATATCAGTCTTTATACCTTTCGTGATAGCCATTGTAGAGCCGACTTTTGAAACTCTGCTTTCAATAACGGGCGGTATCTTCCTTTCGATTCTCTCGCTTTTGTTGCTATTCGCGGTATACAGGGAAAGGTCACGTAAAAAAGAAAAGGGACTTTATCGGGTGCGGGGAGGAAACTATCTTCTGTTCTTCACTGGTTTTATAATGATACTAGGGTTAGTTTATACTGTCTCCTCTTTTTTATGAAAATATTCAAGATGAGCCAAAAGAAAGGTTACCTAAGGGCGAGAGTAGATTCTTACGATGATCTGGTGGTTTTAAGTTACGTAATAGAATCTGGTGACAAACTCGTCTCTTACTCAAGGAGAAAAATAAAAGTAGATGATTCCTACGACATACGTCTAATAAAAGTCGGCATAACAGTGGAAGAACTGAAGTTGACTGACGATGCGCTTTCTGTCGGCGGTAAGATATACCTGTCATCCGATGAGCAGGTGCCGCTACACAAATACCATTCCATTGATCTCGCACCTAAAAGGAGTTTTGTCCTGCTTAAGACAAAAATGCTGAACTTTCAAGCGAGTTCGCTTAACAGGCTTAGGCACAAATCGCCAAGAATTCTGATTTGCACGTATGAAGACGGATACGCGATCTTCTATAAGATAACTAATTACTCCCTTCAGAAAATGTATGAGCTAAAAGAGAATGTGAGCGGAAAGCGCTTCAGAAATGACAGCCGCGACAGATTCTTTAGGAAATTGACAATCGATATAACAAACGAGTACAAAAAAGAGGACTGGGATCTTTTCATAGTCGCCGGAAACGCATTGGGAAATCAGGCTTTGGGAGCCCAGTTTAAGGGCTTGAAAATAATCTTTGACACCGTTTCCTACGCCGACACCGGTTTGAAAGAACTAATTAGAAAAGACACCATAAACAAGCTTCTGAAAGGCACAAAAATAGCGGCGCAGAAGGCGCTTATGGAAGAATATGTAAACGGCATATCTGAGGCGAATAATTCGTATGTATACGGCAAAAATGAGATACGGGAAGCGCTAAGCAAAGGTACTCCAGAACAAGCCTTGGTATCGCGCGATTTCGTGATGAAGAACAAGGATATAATTGAGAAGTTGGATGCGGATATGACAGATATAAAGATCTTCTATGATAAAGACGAATCTCTAGACACACTTGAAAATTTTGGGGGGGTACTGTTAAAAGTGAGAAAGTGAAATATAGATTTATCTAAGCGTTTTAAATCGAGGACTAGTAAAGTTTTGTGAAACGGGTTGCTTTATGATACGGTGGGAAGAAGCAAGACGGGAAATAAAGGAAACTAGGGCAGAGAAAGAGCGTGTTAAATCCATCCTTCACATGCTGCAAGAGGAGCGTATGGTTCTGGCTACACTTGACAAAGAGAAATTCAAATCTTTCTCCACAGTACTTTACTACGATGTAATCAAGAGCGCGATAATTGCGCTCATGTCGCTTAGCGGGAACAATACGGCCGATGAAAGCGCGCTCTCCGCGTATCTTCAGCACTTCTATCCGGAGTTTTCAGCGGACGAAATAGAGTTAGCAGATGAAGTCATAAGGACCGGCAAAAGGGCCGATTATGAAGGGTTTTCTCTCGCTGCCTCATTTTTTAAAGAAAACGGTACTAAAATGGAGAAGCTTGCGGAAAAGTTGATAGAATTGGTGAAGGCTGAGCTCTCACTAAATTAACTTTTCTCTTAAGGATAGCAAATATGTTGCATTAAAAGCTTATTAATTTTAGCAGTAAATAAGTAAAATGAAAGCGTCTATAAAGACTTATAAAATGTTCATAGACGGTGAGTGGGTCGACGCTGAAACCAAGAACGTATTCGACGTAATAAACCCTGCTACAGAAGAAGTCATAGCGAGAGTCCAAAAAGGCGGAAAAAACGATGTAAGAAGAGCGATTGCCGCCGCAAGAAAGGCCTTCGACAGTGGAGTCTGGTCAAAGAAGACTCCCCAGGAAAGGGCAAATCTGCTTTGGAGACTGTCGGAATTAGTGGAAGCACATGGCGTGGAGCTTGCACGACTGGAATCTATAAACGTAGGAAAGACAATAAAATACGCGAGAGAGTCCGATCTGCCTTTCATAATCGATAATCTTAGATTCTTTGCTGGAGCGGCACGCATGCTGGAAGGCAAAGCAGCAGCAGAGTATTCCGGCATGGGAACTAGCATAGCCAGGAGGGAACCGCTAGGCGTTGTAGCTGCAATAGTTCCATGGAATTACCCTTTGTACATAGCTATTTGGAAACTCGCTCCCGCGTTGGCTGCCGGCAACACGATTGTAATAAAACCCGCAAGTAAAACACCACTGACACTTTTAGAGTTTGCCAAGCTTACAGAAGGCCTATTACCAAAAGGTGTATTGAATGTAGTTACAGGTCCCGGTGAAGAGATAGGCACAGAGATGGCAACTAACGCAGATGTTGATATGGTAGCCTTGACGGGCGATATCTCCACCGGTAAAGAGGTGATGAGACTTGCCTCGCAGACCGTTAAGCGCGTGCACCTGGAATTGGGCGGAAAAGCCCCATTTATAGTGTTGAAAGACGCATCTGTCGATGCCGCAACGGAAGGCGCGGTAGTCTCTGCATTTTGGAATACCGCACAAGACTGTACGGCGACTACACGTATTTATGTGCACGGATCAATATACGACAAATTCTTAGATTTACTCGTGAAGAAAGTAAAGAAGATCAGAGTCGGGGACCCCCTCTCAGAAAAAGTCGATATGGGCCCGCTCATATCAAAGACGCAACTGGAAAGAGTGGAAGCATACGTAAAATCAAGTCTGGACGAAGGCGCTAGACTTGTTATCGGAGGCAAGAGACCGGCAGGGCTAAAGAAAGGCTTTTTCTTCGAGCCAACTGTCTTCGCAGATGTCAAACAGAACGCGAAATTGTGCCAGGAAGAGGTATTCGGCCCGATTTTGGCGCTTTTTAAGTTCTCAACCGTAGACGAGGTGATAAAGAAAGCAAACGACGTTATCTACGGCCTAGCTGCATCAGTATGGGGAAAAGACATCACTGATTTGTTCAATGTCGCAAATGCTCTTAAGTTTGGAACCGTGTGGATAAATGAGCACGGAATATTAGTTTCCGAGATGCCACACGGAGGTTTCAAGCAGAGCGGTTTCGGAAAGGATTTGTCGCTTTATTCTCTTGAAGAGTACACGCAAGTAAAGCACGTATACGTCGATAATACGGGACTGGTAAGGAAGCCGTGGTATTACGTAGTGTACGGTGATAAATGATGATAATCAAATCAATCGACCCCTCTTCAGGCAGAATAAATAAGACTTTCAGGACCTCTAGTTTCGCTTCTGCACTGAGAATCGCATCCGGCGTAAAGAGTGCCTATCTCGGGTGGAAGGACAGGCGTTTGGAAGATCGGGCAGATCTAATGCTAAATCTTGCGGGAGTATTGCGCGATAACAAGCATAGGTACGCCGAGACAATGACCAGAGAAATGGGTAAACCAATCACACAGTCTATTTCGGAAGTTGAAAAGTGTGCGTGGACAGCAGAATTCTTCGCGGAGCACGCTGAGAAATGGCTCTGGGATGAAAATGTAGAATTTGGAAGTGAGCGCGCAAGAATAACTTTTCAGCCGATAGGTGAGTTGCTTTGTGTAATGCCGTGGAACTTCCCTTTTTGGCAGCTCTTCAGATGTGCCATTCCAGCAATGTTGGCAGGAAATGCGTGTCTTCTGAGACATTCAAACGTAGTGCCGCTTTCTGCCCTGGAAATAGAGGAAGCCTTCAGGCTTGCGGGGTTTCCGGACACTTTCAAGACGGTGATAACAGATCACGCGACGGTTGATAAGCTGATAAAGAATCCAGTAATATCCGGCGTGTCCGTAACCGGAAGCGTAGAGGTCGGCAAGAATATAGCTGGTTTGGCCGGTAGCAACATAAAGAAGTTTGTATTGGAGCTGGGCGGATCAGATCCATTCGTAGTACTAGATGATGCCGATATTAATTTTACGTGCAAGAATGCCAGCGATTCGAGGCTTATAAACAGTGGCCAGAGTTGTATAGCCGCTAAAAGATTCATAGTTGTTAAGGACATAGCAAAGGAATTCGCCGAGCGTCTTGTAGAGTTAATGAAGGATTCTAAGATTGGTAGTCCGCTGGACGCCGATACGGAGGTTGGCCCGTTGGCGACTTCGCAACAATTTCACACTCTAAAAGTACAGGTGAGTGACGCAATAAGAAAAGGCGCAAAAGTGGAGTGCGGTGGCAGGGCAGTGAATAGCCCAGGGTACTTCTTTGAGCCAACAGTTCTTACTAATGTAAAGAAGAACATGAAAGTAGTAAACGAGGAAGTGTTCGGTCCAGTTGCTTCGGTCATAGTAGTTAAAGATGAGGAAGAGGCGATAACAGTTGCAAATGGAACCCGATTCGGTCTAGGTGCAAGTGTTTGGACTAAAGACATAGAACGCGGCGAGCGTATAGCGAGAAAAATAGACTCCGGTACGGTATTCATAAACGATTTCGTAAGGTCGGATCCGCGTTTGCCGTTTGGCGGCACTAAAGAGAGTGGAATCGGAAGGGAGCTATCTAGATACGGCCTTCTTGAATTTACAAATATAAAGTCGATAGTAACTAATAAGTTATGAAAAAACATTTTAGTTTAAACAAGTCATGCAAACTTTACGCTAAAGCGCTTAAGTATCTGCCAGCAGGGGTGAATTCAAATGCCAGACTTTGGAGGAATCCCAGGTTTTGCTATGTTGGGCCAGGAGCAACCGCATCAATTTTTATAAAGAGGGCTTACGGTTCCCACATTTGGGACGTGGATGACAACGAGTATGTGGATTACAGGCTTGGCTTCGGTCCTGTTATACTTGGACACAGTTACCCCGCTGTAGAAAAGGCCGTGATAAAGCAGTCGCAGAATAACGGCACCATATATGGTATGAACAGCGAGCTAGAACTAGAAGTAGCCGAAAAGTTCGTAAGGGCAGTTCCTTGCGCAGAGACAGCACGGTTCTCCTCGTCCGGAACCGAAGCTACTTTGCATGCAATAAGGTTGGCACGTGCTTATACCAACAAAAAAGTAATACTAAAATTTGAAGGGCATTACCATGGGTGGCAGGATTATCTCCTGTTCTCTGCACACCCACCGTACACTTGGCCGGAAAGAAAGCCGTATTTTCATTCTGCTGGCGTTCCAAAAGAAATAGAGAAATTTATACTAGTCGAGAGATGGAATGACTTTGAGTCCATAGAGAAGACCGTAAGAGCCCACCATAAAGAAATAGCCGCCATAATAACAGAACCAATCATGGGGAACTCCGGAGGTATTACGCCCCTGCCCGGGTATCTGAAATTCCTAAGAGAATTGTGTGATAGATACGATATTCTCCTCATATTTGACGAAGTGAAGACTGGCTTTAGGATAGCATTTGGCGGAGCACAGGAGCTTTACAAGGTGGAGCCCCACATTGCCACGTATGCTAAAGCACTGGGCAACGGTTATGTAATCTCAGCCGTTACTGGGGAGCGCGATATCATGAACTTTTTTGGGGTTGGTCCTGGAAAGGTAACGCACAGCGGGACGTACAATGCAAATCCAGTGTCCTTGGCTGCTGCGAATGCTACGCTGGATGAGCTTTCAAATAAAATTGTTTATAAACACTTACAATCTTACAATAAGCGATTGATAGACGGAATCAAAAAAATAGGCAGCGAAGCCGGACTGCCACTGCAGATCCTTGGTGTTTCTGGCATGTTTCAGATATTTTACGACAGGAGGCCCATTCATAATTACGTAGATTTGAGGAATTCTATAAAAGAGTTCTACGTTAAGGTTCAGTACGAGCTGCTAAGAGAGGGCGTCATGATAGATGCAGACAATCAGGAATGTATTTATACCTCTTATTCTCATAATGAAAAGGACCTCAAAAAGACTCTAGACGCCTTCAAGAACGCGATAGAAAAGGCATCGAAAACCGAGTATCACGTCACTCCGTTTAGTCAAATAGCGGATTAGAAAAGCATTGTGATTGCGCCAAAAGTGTCCAATAAATAGCATTTGTACTTCGCTTGATGCTCACTTTTATATCTTATGAAGTGATAAAGCATTTATGGTCCTTTTGTTAGAATACGAGGGAAAGCGTTTGTTCGAGGCTTATGGCATTCCAGTACCAACGCATCATCTTGTAAAGGGCATTAGGGACATAAGGTCTATCAGAACTGCTTCTGTAATCAAAGCCCAAGTACCCACCGGGGGGAGGGGTAAACTAGGCGGAGTTGTAGCAGTTCGCACGGTAAGGGCTGCAAAGGCCGCACTAGAAAAGATAAAGACTATAGATTTCAACGGGTTTCACTCAAAATATTTTCTTATAGAAGAAGAAATCAGAAGGCAAGTCGAGCTTTACATAAGCATAACGCTCGACAGGAGCAAAAGGTCTGCTGTGCTGATAGTCTCTAAGAAAGGGGGAATAAATATAGAGGAGGTTCCGGCTACTTTGATAAGCACGTATGAAGTGAATCAGTTAATAGGACTGCCAGAATACATAAAACGTAACGCATTTGATAGGCTGGAACCTCCCGAAAAATTTAGGGACCAATTTTACCATATTTTAGACGCTCTTTGGCACCTGTATGTAAGCGAAGATGCGGAGCTTGTAGAAATAAACCCCCTGGCCGTCACAGCAAATGGGTTGGTCGCTCTGGATTCAAAAGTTGTAGTGGAAGATGATTCACTTTTCAGACATCCTAATGTAAAGGCACAGGTTAGTGGAGATGAGATAGAGCGTAAGGCCTCTGCGATGGGGATATCATTTGTCCGACTCAGTGGGGACATCGGACTCATCGCGAACGGCGCAGGGCTAACAATGGCAACGATAGATCAAATTTCTACGAACGGAGGTAAACCTGGCGACTTTCTGGATTTGGGGGGTACGGACGACCCAGCAAGGGTATATGACGCTTTTTCTATAGTTGCACTGTCAAAACCTAGAGTATTACTAGTCAATATATTTGGGGGAGTAACTAAGTGCGATACTGTAGCTATGGGAATAGTAAGAGCTATTGACAAGTTCAGGCCGGTTTTTCCAGTTGTAGTGAGATTGAGCGGCTTTAATGAGGAGAAAGGCGTAGAACTACTCAAAGCTAGAAATATAACTGCCTTTAGGGAAATGAACGTTGCAGTTACAGAGGCGATTAGGCTATCCGTTTGATTATGGCAATTCTATTAACCGGCAACAGCAAAATTATAGTGCAGGGAATAACTGGCCATCAGGGACAATTCCATACCAAAGCCATGCTAAATTTTGGCACAAACGTGGTAGCAGGTGTAACTCCAGGAAAGGCTGGTGAAAACGTGTATGGCGTAAAAGTTTATGATAACGTAAGGTCTGCCGTTGACGAAACTAAAGCAGATACCGCCGTTGTGTTTGTGCCTGCCCCTTTCGTTAAAGATGCTGTTATAGAAGACATTGATGCCGGGTTGAGTCTCGTGGTTATAGTAACCGAACACGTCCCTTTTCATGATGTTATTGACCTCTTGGAATACGGCCAAAGCAAAGTTACTAGAATAATAGGACCTAATTGCCCAGGCATAGCTTCTTCCGGGCTTTCCAAAGCAGGAATAATCCCCAATAGCATCTTAAAGCCCGGTAATATAGGTGTTCTTTCTAGGAGTGGCACCCTCACCTATGAAATAGTGAATCAGATAACAAAAGCTGGCCTAGGCGAGAGTACTGTAATAGGTCTCGGCGGGGATAAGGTGGTCGGTAGCACATTTACAGATCTGTTATCATTGTTTGAAAATGATGCGCAGACATCTGCGGTTGTTATGGTCGGCGAAATAGGGGGCAGCGCAGAAGAGGATGCGGCGGACTTCATAAAGAAAAATTTCTCAAAACCTGTAATAGGTTTCATAGCCGGAAAGTATGCACCTCCGGGTAAAAGGATGGGTCATGCGGGTGCGATAATATCTGGCAATAAAGGCACTGCCAATAGCAAGATAACTGCCCTGGAAAGTGCAGGCGCACTAATAGCGGCCTCACCCGAAGAGGTTCCTAGACTCCTTCTCGAATCTATCTGAAGTTATAGATACTTCAAGAAGGTCTTTTGCGATTATAAGTTCCCCATCGTAATATTTGGACGCTTCTTCTATGTACTCTTTTTCATCGTCTTCCACTGGGGAAAAATGTGTGAGGACAAGTTTCTTTATGTTTATATCACTTGCCATTCTGGCGACCTCTTCTGCCGTGGAATGATTCACTTTGTGTGCGTATTCTGCATGTCTATATAGAAAAGTAGCCTCGTGTATCAGCAAATCGCCTCCGGCAGCCAAATCTGCGATTGCCTGAGACGGCGCAGTATCTCCGGAATAAACTATGGTGACGCCATCAAAACTTATTTTATAAGCAAAACTTTCTGGCTTGTGTATTCCCCTTACGAATTTTACACCTAATTCATTTGGTGCCTTGAATAGAACCATAAATTTTATTGCCTGTTTTGGGAGTGCCGAAAGCCTAAATGCCGCCTTTAATGCCCTTCGTACGCTTTCTGATGAGATTACTGTGAGGGGTTTTGTTCTTTCCTCTAAAGCCATAGCCCATAAAAAGCTTACGAAATCCCAGTAATGATCTGCATGAAGATGCGAAATATATATCTCTTCTATTTGATCAAGTTCTAATCCTAACTTTCTGAAGTTGGATAGGCTGCCAAATCCGCAGTCGATCAGCTTATTTCCGAAAATAAAGCTTGCACACGCTCGCCTCTCTGACACATACCCTCCGCCACTGCCGAGTATCACTAACTCTACCATATGAACATTAGGCTTTCTTGATTTAATTATTTTGCTCTTGATAAAGAGACATATATAAGACGAGCCTATAATTTATAATTGTGGGCTTAACTCTTAAAGCATACAGCACTCTCAGTGCCAACAGTCGAAGCACTTTATAAGTCATAAGAACCTAATTTTGAACGGTAAGTATAATATGTCTATATAATTATCAAAAAATCTTAGGTCTTTATGTTAATATTAACGCCGGGTGCAGGATTTGAACCTACGAACCCTTTCGGGAACTCGCTCTCAAGGCGAGCGCGTTGCCACTCCGCCAACCCGGCAATACTAATATATAATTTGTTTCGATTTTATAGTTAAATATGATACTGAGAGTTACTGATTTCAGTTTGGATAAAACTTTGAATGCCGGGCAAACTTTTGCCTGGGAGAAAAAGGACGGGGTATGGCTGTCCGCCACTAGTAACCCGATTATAGTCCGTCAGACGAACCCGGAGGAGCTTGAATATTACGGTGTAACAGAAAATGTAATCAAGGAGAAACTGGGCATGAACGATGACATTGACTCAATAAATGCTGAAATAGACAAGGACGATTTCATAGATAAGGCCATAGAGTACTCTAAGGGGTTAAGAGTCGTACAAGACGGCATTTGGCCCGCCACCTTAGGTTTTTTATTGTCTATACAATCGAACATTCCATTGATTCTTAAGAGAATACGCGTTTTATCTGGAAAGTACGGTGAACATAAAGAACTAGAAAGTATAAAATTTAACGGGTTTCCAGATTACACTAAGATTTTTGACGGCGGCATAGAAGCACTTAAAGAACTTAAATTAGGCTTTAGATACAAGTTTGTATTCTCGGCTGCGAAATTCTTCGCCGAGACCGAAATATCAAATGACATAGAAGAGATTAAGGTGCAGCTCTTGTCTATAACCGGTGTGGGAGAAAAAGTTTTGGATTGTATACTTCTCTACGGTCTGCACGATCTATCGGCGTTTCCGATGGATGTCTGGATAAGCAGGATAATTTACAAACATTATAGTCACATCCTAAAAGACGCTAAAAAGTACGCTGATGCTAGGGAGCTTATGGCGGGATATTTCGGTAGGTACGCTGGCTATGCCCAGCTCTTTCTCTATAACTACTCAAGGTTAAACAAGCTAAAGTGACCGAATTCTACAACTGCCTCACGGACATCTTGGAAATAGACTCTTCTATCAATTTATCCATACCAATCTGTATTTCCAACGCCTTTAGAATGTCTCTTTTTGCGCTCGTTATCGGGTTGCTTGAAACTATTGAGCAACAATCGCGGTATTTTTCTATGGAATTTTCGTACGTCCCGTAAGTCCTTGCTAGACTTATTATTTCTTCCTTGTTTTTGGTGATTAATGGCCGAAATACCGGAACGTTTATACCGTAACTTACTGCATTTAGGTTGTCTAATGTCTGCGATGCAACTTGGGATATGGAGTCGCCGGTTGCTACCCCTTTGTAGTCGTATGTGTCTGCCAGCTTCTCTGCTAGTTTCAATAAGAACCGCTTGAAAAGCACAAGCTCGTATCTACTGTTTATCTCAGCGGCTCTTATAGCAAAGTCGTGGAATGGAACCAGATAAAGCTTTGCCTCTGAGGTTTCAGAAATTGTCCTGGCTATGCTGAATATCTTACTGTTTAGGACTCCGTCAACGGTGGGTAGCGCATATACATGCAACAAGTCGACCACACATCCGCGTTTCATAAGCTCGAACGGTATAACCGCCGAATCTATACCACCCGAGAATAAACTTAAGACTTTACCTGCGCTCCCAATAGGCATTCCGCCCATGCATCTCTTAATATTATAGTTAATTACGAAGTTGTCTTTCATTATTTCTACCCTTATTTTGTATCCTAAACTGTCAGACTTTAATTTTAGAGCCTTCATTATTTCCCCCTTTACTAGCAGAGAAGTGCTTCCAAAGCTCTTGTCTATGCGCCTTACGTCTATGTTAACCGCCTTTGCTCCGTTCAGCGACAAAAGGCTTCGTATGTTTTCTTTCAGCGCCTCAAGGTCCCTTTCCATTATAATTGCGTCGCCAATCCAAGAGATCCCGGGTGTAAGTGCTAATTTCTTTGTCGTTCTGTCATCCCAACGCTCCAAAAATAGTCTTCCTCGCGATTTTGTGGGCGTTATTTCCGTAGCACTTTTTATGTTATCGTATAGTAGCTTCTCGAATTTGGGTCTCAGTTTTCCCTTGAGCGTAAGCTCGTCATAGTGCACGCTTATTACTTCCTTATTCATATATCAAGAACTGCTCTAGCAAACCATCCTTTATCTGTTTTCTCAATCTCAAACATGTGCATTGTAACTGCCTTTACGTCCACCAAGAACTCGTGCCTTTTAGGATCAAGTTTGTCCCCGTAAACAGAGAATATACCGTTCCAATTGCCCGAAGATTCGCGTATATCGGATTCGAACCTGTTAAACACAAGCTGTTCAGTGTCCTTATAAAATACAAGTTTTTCTAGAAAATCGAAAAGGAGTTTTTCTATATCTTCAGTCTCGATTGAGAATACACGCTTTATTCTCGGTTTTATGTCGGCTAGATTCTTTATCATGGTATTTATAAGCGCAGCCCCGCACGATGCAAACAGCTCTTGCACCGTAGGCGCCTCCGCTTCGAAAGCTACGTCCGATACAGTCGTATCCTCCACAAATTTGTAAGCCATATCAGCCCTTCACGTTGGCGAGCGGTATGAATTTGCATACCTTTTTAGACAGCCCTGCTTTGTCTACCGAATTTACCACCTCATCTATATCCTTGTAGCTCTCACCGCCCTCCTCCGCTAATCCAGACCAGGATACGCTCTTTACATAGATGCCGTTCTTTAGCATCTTTTGGAAGAGCTCTTTGCCGTTAGTTGTTTTTCTAGCCCTTGTGCGACTCATAGTTCTTCCGCTGCCGTGTGCGGTAGAGTCGAAAGTATCATCCGCATTTGATCCTCCTACAAGTAGGTACGATCCGGTTTCCATGCTACCACCTATTATAACTGGCGACCCGTCTGCCCTGAACTTCTTTGGTATCTCTCTGCGTCCCGGCGGGTAAGAACCGGTGCTTCCCTTTCTGTGTACAAGCAATTCTTTAGCCTCGCCGTCTACCTCGTGCTCTTCGAGCGAGGCTCTGTTATGGGCTATGTCAAATAGCTGGCGCAGCCCGAGTTTTTCTGCATCTTTCTTGAACGTTTCTGAGAAAGCCTCCCTTATCCTGTGAAGGATTAACTGTCTATTGGCGAAACTTATGTTTATGCCACAGCCCATCGCTTTATAGTAATCCCGACCCTCATTAGAGTTGAACGGTGCGCACGCGAGTTCTTTATCGTTGACTTTTATTTTGTATTTCCTTTCCATTACTTTAAGAAATATCTGGATATAATCGCTCGCTATCTGATGGCCAGCACCTCTCGAGCCCGTGTGGAACATTATAACTACTTGGTTAGGGAAAAGACCCCACTTTTTTGCGATGGCGCTGTCTTTTATGTTTTCAGGTTTTATATATTGTATCTCTAGGTAATGATTTCCTGAACCCAAAGTCCCTATCTGTGTTACCCCTCTCTGCACTGCTTTCTCTGATATCTTTGAGTCGTCTGCCCAGTCGGCAATGCCGTTCAGTTCCGTTGCGTCTAAGTCTTCCTTCCAGCCGTACCCCTTTTTTATAGCCCATTTAGAACCGCTTTCAGCGAGTTCAACGAAGTCCTGTTTTGATAGGGCCAATTTGCTTTTGCTTCCGACGCCTGCAGGGACCTTCTTGAACAGAGCGTCTGTAAGTTCTTTTATCTTTGGTCTTATATCTTCTAATGTAAGACTGGTTAATACCAATCTCATTCCACAATTAATGTCGAATCCCACGATGCCAGGCGATATTACTCCCCCCTTGTGTATGTCAAAAGCAGATACACCGCCGATTGGACTACCGTAACCGCTGTGCCCGTCCGCCATGACAAAAGAGTATTTCGTTATGCCGGGTATCATTGCTATGTTAGCGGCCTGGTCGAATACCTGTAAATCCATCTCTTTTAAAAGCTTCTCTGATGCATACACCCTGACCGGCACGCGCATTCCTTCTTTGAAAGTTTCTGGGATTTCCCAGGTAACATTAGAGACTCTTTTGAACTCCGGTTTCTTTAAATCGACGTTTTGCATACCCCTAAAAGGTAGTTATGACTTATTATATTTTTATGATCAGGACACGGCGTGCGGATTATCTTGTGCCACATCACGCGCAGGATAATCCCTATGTGTCTATTGCGGGTTACTCCTTTGAACTTTTCATCCCTTCATACTGCTCTATTACACCGTGGTTCTCTTTTGTCATTTTAAAGTTCTTTTTAATCTGCTCTACGATGGCTTCTTTTTCTAGTCTTTTTGACGCTATCACGATTATATTTCCTGATAGTAACGGCCTTATCTCATATACTTTGAATAGCCTTTCAAGTCTGTATAAGTAGCTCTGAAGGTTTATGAAAGCCTTGAAATTCAGCGCATAATTTATTGCCAGTATTCCATCATCGCTTAAGGCGTTGAAGGCGTCTTTTACGAATTCTTCCCCAAGAAAGACTTCCGGTATGTAATCCGCTTCGTACGCGTCCAGTATCACCACGTCATAACCGCTAGCCCTTTTTATGTACTTTGCTCCGTCATCCAGTAGTATTTTGAATTTCTTTGCATCATTACCGAGAAATTTCTTGGCCAATTTTATTATTTTCTCATTTATCTCGACCGTATCCACTTTTATGCCCTTTTTGTATATTCTAGTCAGCTGCATAGCTACGGTTCCGCCGCCGAGACCTATCATGAGTACCTTCGGCTTTTTGTATAAGGACGGCAGTGGCGTGAAATAATCCCAATAATAACCCGTGTAAATAGAGTTCTTTATTATCCTAGAATATACTATGTCATTGAATTTGAGTGTCTTGCCCTCATCCGAGCCTGCAATCCACAGCTTATCTTCGCCGTAGCGCTCTTCGGCCAGCGTCTCATCGCCCTTTATGCGCTTTAGCACTTTTTGAAATACGTTCATATAAATCACTTAGCGCTCCAACCGGGCCACCAATTGTATTTGGATAATACGAACATCATGGCTGGTATAACGAATAAGATCGATATAAAAGTATCCAGAAGTATACCTATAGCTACAACAAAGCCTATCTCCGACAGCATAGGTATACCGCTGACTGAAAGTGAAAGGAACATAGCCGCAAGTATCACACCCACGCTTGCTATCACTGGCCCATTCTTCACAAGACCCTCCTTTATCGCTTCCTCGTTCCCCCCCTTTAGGTTTTCCTTTATCCTCATGACCAAAAAGATGTCGTAGTCTACGCCGACGCCCATTATATTCGTTATGAGGAAAAGCTGGGCTATAATTATTATCGGAAGTCCCAATGCATAGCGGAATAGAAGCGTCATCACAGCATTTGCTATAAAGACGATTGCTGCCAGCATTAATACGAGTCTAATCGGAGTGTAAAGAGAATAAATCTGAACGAATAGAATCAGAAATATGATCACTCCTAGTATCAAAAGCAGCAGCGGAATATCCGCATGTATCGGATTAAAACCTTGTGCCATAGAAGCGGCAGTTCCTGATATTGTATAGTTGATTTTCCGATTTGAAAGCTGGCTATCTATGGAATTATACGCATTTATTGCTACCTTGGAGAATGCGGTATTGTTGATGAATGCCGTTATCTGTAATGTAGATGAGTTAATAGAAGTCTTAGTAAGTGCAATCCCCGGTGTTCCGTTTACCAGACTTATTATCGAACCAAAGGGCAGTGTGCCGGTTGTCGTCCTATTGACTCTTATCAACAGCGGCTCCAGCACGTCATAGCCGAATCCCTTAGTTTCTACGTAAAACGCATTTTTTGCCGCAGAGTTTGGTAGCAAACCCAGGAAGTTGAAGCCGGGTGCAACGTTTAGGAACACATAAATCGATGCGACCGCGACCGTAATAAAAATACCGATTATTAGTTTGCTGTGTTTATTATCAAACTCCACTATGCGTTCCAATATGCGTCTGGAACTCAGTCTTACGCTCTTATTGGGATACAATAGTTTATCTCCAAACACGTGCAAAAGTGCTGGCATGAGCGTTAGGGCGGAGACTAGGACTATGCTTACGCCTATCGCGTTTATAAGACCGGATGGGCCCAAGAACGCTAGATTGAACAAGTATAGAACTATATACGCCCCTATTACCGACAGACCACTGGTCAACACCGCTCTTCCGGCCTTTGTTAGCGATGTTCTTGCCGATTTGGACTTGCTCGCCCCCGCTCGTCTCTCCTGTCTGTATCTGTACATTAGGTATACTAGGTAATCCGTCGCTAATCCCAGCATCAAAATCGAAGTCACGGCTGGGTCAAAGAATGACAGCGTACTGTTCAGAATGTACTTGAAAATTATGTAAAACACGCCGTATGCCATCGCGATATCCAATCCCACTATCGCTAATGGGACGAATGCTCCGACAAACGAGAAGAATAGCAGACCGGTTATTATCACAGCTATTATCACACCGAAAAGCAGGGCTGTGGATGTCCCGGTGGACGTTGTGCTTTCGAGCGCGCTTACTAGCGGCCCGGAACCGGTGACATAAGCCCCTACTCCGAAGTCTTGGGATAGGTGTAGTGCTACAGAGCTAGAGTAACTGTCGTTCTCGTTTATTAAGTATACTATAGTCGTGTTGTCGCCGCGATTTATGAACGAAGCCATGGTGGTTGCATTTGGCAGAATTGGGTAGGAGCTGAGAGCGTATCTATGGCTTATGTACTGCGGTGTGGAATTGCTGTAATTATTTACTACGTCATTTATAAAAGAGGACAGCCCTTGGCCTACTGAAAATGCCCCCGCCTCACTATAGTTTACAGTACTGTTATACTCTAGTTCTTCGGTCTCACTGGTTATTAACTGCCTTAGTGCGGGACTCGCTGTGCTTGGTGACTGGTTGTACTGTGCATAGAGCAGAAGTTCGGTAGAGTCAGAAGAAATCTTTATTTGTCTGTACATAGCCGTTAAAAGGCTTAGCCCGGCGGAATAAATGGATCCATAACCTTCATTGTAAAAAGACTGGTTTAGCGCGGAGAACAACGGTTTCGACTGGTTTGACAGAAGATTCGTTCCGTTTATGACAAGAACAGGGTCGTTTCCGCCGGTTATGTTGTACGACACGACATTAAAGAGTTTTACAGAAAATGGTAGCAGGACAAGAAAAGCAAGTAGCCATACGATCACTATGTACTTAGCGTTTTTCTCAGTCCAGATATCAAAATCTAAACCCATCATAAATACACTCGCTTTCGCGTTTTATAAAAGGCGCTGCCCGTTTATGCAGTATTTGAAATTTTCAAATTTAAAGTAGTAAACTTTAAATACTAGTTAAGCTCTACTTAAACTATAAAGAAATATCACTATTAAAAGGAGTGAATTTTGGAGGTTGATATGGCAATGAATTTCAGCGAGGATTACATAGGGAAGATAAGGCGGTTGTTTGGCCTTAACCTGTACGAGGCTAAGGTATGGCTTGCTCTACTTTCGCAAGGAAAAGCCACTACGGGAAGGCTTAGTGATATAGCTAACATACCAAAATCCCGTTCTTACGATATACTGGTGTCGCTCGAAAACGGGGGCTTCATAGTGAGAAATCTAAGTAAGCCCATAAGTTACAGTGCTATACCACCCTCAGAGCTATTGGATAGACTGGAAGAAAAGGCAAAGGAAGCGGTAGAGGTGCGTTTGGACAAACTAAACAAGCTTCGGGAGAGTGTGGTCATAAAGGATTTACAGAGCTTGTACGAAAAGGGCATAAAATTCACAAGTGAGGAAAAGGTTGCCACTTCGTATCAGGGTTCTGATGCAGCTTACTTCAGGATAAAGAAAAGCATAAAGGGCGCAAAGGAAGAGGTGATTCTGGTAAGCACGGGCACCGCTTTGGGTAGGAAAATAAAGGCCCTTGGCAGGACCCTAAGGCAGGCAAAAGAGAGCGGCGTAAATGTCAAAGTATTTGCTCCCGCTTCCCAATTGAGTGAGGACGTTGTTTCGGAACTAAAGGACATAGGCAAGGTTAACAAGCTAAACATGGAGCTAGGTAGGTTTATACTCGTTGACGGAGACGAAGCTTTTGTATTCACGGAAAATGATGTAGAAACACATCCAAGCAGTGAAGTCGTGTTGCATCTGAAAAGCAAGTACTTGACAGATAAGCTTAAGAAACTGGCGACTGCGCACTCTGTTTAAGGAGTGTTCGCTGCCCTGTACACCGCTCTGAGTTCGCGTATGCGTGTCTTTGCATATCCTCTTATCGGAAAATGCATAACGTACGCCTTGGAACCGCTAATACGTTTTTGCCACCCAAATACTGCGTCTTTGCTTCCGCGGAACTTCAGAAATGTAACCTTACCTACGAAACACACGACTTTAGGTTTTGAGTGTTTTATGGCTGACGTTATTTGTAGTCTTCCTTCCATTTCTTCGCCTCGTCTCAGTTCGGAAACATCCCTGCTCGGCCGGTTTACCACGTTCAGCAGGCCGAATCTATACACTCTGCCAAATTTATTATGATACATCTTCCTGAGCCTTTCGTCGTCCCTAACTTCAGATTCGGTCTCTTTTATAAGGCCACTTCTGCTGAGGAGATACCAGAACATCTTGTTATTGGAGAACGGTACTCCTCTTTTGAATGAGCCATGATGGGGGTTTATACCTATAAAAAGTATTTTCGGATTTTTAGGGACAAAATACCTTATCATAAGCCAAATAAATGTCACCGTATTAAATAATAAGGTAATCTAGTTAATATGACGTATATCAAGCAGCTGGAACTCGAGAATTTCAAGTCGTTTGCAGGAAGGACTAAATTTTCCTTCGTAAAGGGGTTCAATGCCATAGCCGGTGCTAACGGTTCTGGAAAGAGCAACGTGATAGATGCCTTTCTGTTCGTTTTCGGGGGCCTGTCAAAGAAAGAAATGAGGAGCGAGGTACTCACAGATTTGATATTCAACGGCGGGAAAGCGCAGAAGCCGGCTGACAGTGCAAAAGTCAGTGTGGTATTCGATAACTCAGATCACTCGTTCGCCAAAATCGCGGAGACCGAGATGGAAATATCGCGTAGAGTAGACCAGAACGGTAAGAGCATGTTCAGGGTAAACGGCAGTGCAACAACCCGCGAAGAGGTCTTGAATCTGCTTTCGGATGTTAAGGTGAGACAGGAAAGCTTCAATGTTATCCCTCAAGGGAAAATTAATGATATAATCGGATCAACCTCCGAAGAGAGGCTTGGGATAATAAACGATATCTCGGGGATAAGTGTATTCGAAGAGAAAAAGAAAAAAGCACTATCTGAGCTGGAAAAGGTAGAGGGAAATATCTCAAAGATAGAAACCATACAACGCGAGAAGAAGCGGCACATGAACGAGCTAGAAGAAGAGAAAAAGAAAGCAGAGGAATTCAAGAAGCTTAAGACCGAGAGATACACCGTATTTATGCACCACTTGGTGGCTAGGAAGAAGATAGCCAGCGAGGCGTTCAATAAAGTTAATGATCAGGTAAAAGAAGCCGAGGAAAAAAATGGCTCGCTATCTTTAGAGAGAGACACGCTAACTAAGACTGCAGAAAGAATGAATTTAGACCTGGAAAACATAAACAACGAAGCTGAGGCTAGAGGCGAACAAGAATTGCGTTCCGCAGAGGAAAAGCTAAATCAGGCGGATTTGGAACTTACAAAGATGCATTCTGTTTTGGATGCCGACAAAAGGAATATAGTAGAGCTAGAAAATTCTATAGCCTCTGCAGATGCGTCTTACAAAGAACTCGCTTCACAAATAGCCGATGAAGACGCTAAATTAAAAAACGTATCAAAAAACTTATCAGAGCTGAATGCTCTAAGGGCTGACCTGATAGAAAAATCATTCAAGAGCGAACAATTCGTTAATGACAGAGGAGATCTAGAACGCAAAATAGCAGACGTAACAGAAAAATCGTCAGAACTAAGAATTGCTCTACTGGAGTACCCGTCTGTTTCAGAGTTCCACACTAAGCTGATAGAATTAGGCGAGAAAAAGAGACGGCTTGAGTCAGAAAAAAGGGAGCTAACCGTGAAGTTCTCAGAATTGAAGCTACTGGTTGACAAGACAAAAGCAGAGGCCAACAGGGAGGACGCTCTGGTATTTAGTCTTAGAGAGAGCGTGATAGCTCAAAGAGGCGTAATTGAGAGCTTCAGCAGGGCCTCAGAAGTTGTGAAGCGGTTGAAAAGCAGCGTTGCCGGTGTTTATGACGTGGTTTCGTCGCTGTTCACCGTGAAGGACGATAAATACTACGATGCAATCTTAAATTCAATTGGTCGACGTTCGGATTTCATAGTGGTAGATTCGGATTTGACAGCAAGAGAGTGCATATCGAAGCTTAAAACAGAAAAGTTGGGCACATTCACATTTATACCACTTAACAGAATGTCGGTTGTGAACCCGGTAAACAAGCCTGATACTAAGGGTGTGCTAGACAACGTTATAAACCTTGTAAATTTCGATGAGAAGTTTAGCGGTGCGATGTCGTTCGTTTTCGGTGACACAATCCTTGTTGATAATTTCGAGACTGCCAGGGGACTACCAAAGAGCTATAGAGCTGTCACGATGGACGGCACAGTGTTCGAGAAGAGCGGAGTTATATACGGCGGTAATTTCGACAGAGAAGGGCTGGTGACTGCCAGGAAAAAATATGCGAAACTTCAGGAAGATCTCAACAAACACAATGAGTCCAAGAAAAACTATGCAGACGGACTTATGGCTATGGAGCCTACACTGAGTCATTACCTTTCTCGTCTTAAGGACCTAGATGCCGATCTTAAAAATGTGGATTTTGAAATGAACACGATTAACACAAAGCTATCCAGAGTTTCCGGTTCCGAAGCCGAAATTTCAGCACGTTTGGCTCATATGGAAAAAGATAAGTTAGGCCTTGTGGATAAACTAGAAAGGCTGAAAGCTGAAAACGTCGGCATAGACCTGGATTACAAGAAGCCCGTAGAAGAGCTTGATTCTAAGATACGTAAGTTGCAAGTGGATCAGGAAATAGCGGAGAGCAAGATAGAACATTCCTTACGGATCGAAGCTGATCGCCTTGGCGAGCGAATAACAGGGTTAAGGGACCAGAGAGTGGAGTTCGGTAAACATTTCGACTACCTGTCACAAACAATAGCCAAAGCGGACAGCGACTTACGCTATCTTAAAGAAGAAGTAACCTCTAAAGCAAGGAATCTTGAAGATATAAGGAAGCGCCGCGACGCGCTTAACAAGGACATTGCAGCCACGGCAAGCGATATAACCGCCGTGACCAGCAAATTGCAAATTAGCTCTAATCACCTAAACGAGCTTAAAGTAAAGCAGGCCGAAGCAAAGGTAAAGTTTCAGACAATAGAAGAGGAGATATCAAAGTACGTGATAAACATAAACGAAGAGGCCGTTACGGAAACGCCAGAGGTTATAAATAAGAGGCTACAACAACTCGATTCTAAAATTTCTTCCTTTGGCGGAATCAATGAGCTCGCTGTAAGCAAGTTCGATGAACTAATGGTAGAATACACCGAGTTCGACCAAAAACTGGTAAAGCTGGTAGAAGAGAAAACGAAGATAAACGGGGCGATAGCAGACATAGAGAAGAAGAAAGTGGAGTCCTTTATGTCTACTCTCTCGAACATAAATGCCATATTTTCTAAGACCTTCAACTCCTTCAGCGGTGGCAATATAGAGTTGGTGCCAGACAAGCCGGAGAGCATTTTCGACGGCGGCTTAGATTTCAAGGTAGAGCTGCCAAACAAAAAAGTGCACAACATACGCGGACTCAGCGGCGGTGAGAAATCGATTGTAGCGATATCCCTTATACTTTCTATATCACGTTACGTGGAAGTTTCATTTTATCTTTTGGATGAGGTTGATGCGGCGCTGGACCCTGTAAACGCGTCGAAATTCGCCTCCCTGATTAAAGCATTCTCTCCAGATTCGCAGTTCATTTTGATTTCCCACAATGAGACTACTCTTATAAATGCGGACGTTATGTACGGTGTCACAATGACATCCGGCGGCCTTAGCAAGATAGTTAGCGTAAACCTTCCCAAGGAACAGCACGCATCTAAGGCGTAGGTTTGGACGCCGTGTGCTTTGACGAGGCGAAAAGCTATTCCAGATTTACGGTGCTATTAGCGTATCTATTAGCTTCTGCAACTGCTCCTTTGATAATTTCTTTACCTGGATGTTCTGCATGTCATTTAATGATTTGGATACATTCCCAAAGCTATTTAGACTCTCGCGTTTGCTGTTTTCGAACATTTCTTCATATGCACGTCTTATTGCGTTCTTTACGGTCATCTCGTCCCTCCTAAGTACCTCTTGTAAAAGATTCGTTTTTATACGCTCGATTTTTACCATCTCGCTTGTCACGCGTGGGGACGGATAGAAAGCCTCTTTTTGGACCTCAGTTATTATGCTGAGCCTAAAGAAAGAATTTATAATAAGCGATAAGTTCGTAGATTTTTCTCCCGTCTTGTCTACCAGCCTTTCGGTTATGGTCTTGGGCATTATAAGTACACCGGATTCGAAATCGTATCTCGTTAGCTTCGCCAATATCCGGTCAATTATAGGATACGGGGGGTTGGCTATTATTTTGTTGAACGCCGGTATCACTAGTTTCATTATATCCGCGTTTATAAGGTGAACATTAGCGTTAAGTTCATATTTGTTTATCAGGTATGAGTAGAGCTTTACATCCTTCTCCACCGCGATAACTTTGCACACTTTGCTGACCATCTCTTCTATCGAACCGAACCCCGCGCCTATGTCGAGCACTGTATCGTTTTGATCGAGTGCAGAATAAGCTATCTCGGTTTCTAGGATCTTCTCATCCACCAGAAAATTTTGCCCCTCGGCCTCTAGATTAGAAAGATTGTATCCCTTTACCAAAAGAGAGATTTGCGTCTTTAAATCGGGCATATATTTAAGCCCTTTTTCTTGCCTTGAACTTTTCCACTTTGAACTCGGCGTTGCAACTGTTGCAATTCAAGAATATGTACTCCTTGGTCTTGCCGCCCTCTTTGATTTTTTTTGTGTTTAGTTCACCGGCGAGCTCGTTGTTTTTCGAGCACATGGGACACACAAATACGAACCTGTAAGATGGAGCCCCCTTTAATCTGTATATCAGTAATTTCTCGCTTCTTCCGTTCGTGTTTAGTACGCTCTTTTTAAAATAACTGCAGTCATTTAGGTTTGGCAGTTCCATTGTTTATAGTTAAAAATACAGGCTTTTAAATTTTCGCCTGCTCATACATCTATGGACACAATGGTACATAATCGCGCCGGAAAATTTTTTGCTATAGCCGGTAAGAGTGGTGCGGCAGCTTTAGTACTCGTCAATGGAGAAGCGCCAAATTTGGACCCTACTTTTTTCTATTTCACTGGACTAAGAAGCGGTCTGTTTGAGGGTTGTTACGCTGTTCTGTTTCCAGACGGAAAAGTAGATCTGGTGGTTTCAACATTGGAGGAACAGAGCGCGAGGGAAAGTGGGTTGAATCTCCGCGTGTTTAGGAGTAGCGATGAAAGGGGCAGATTGCTGGATGAAGCGTTGCGCGGTGTGGGAGTTATAGGCATAAACTCGGCAGGTTTATTGACGAGCGATTACCTCTACCTTCACGAGCGCTTTAAGGACAGGAAGCTTGTTGACCTAAGTAAGTACATAGAAACTTGCAGGGGCGTAAAGGACGCGAATGAGATAGAACAATTGAGAAAATCCGCAGACATAGCAAGCAACGCCTTTTACGATATAAGGGGCCTTATAAAGGAGGGAAAGAAAGAGACGGAATTGGCCGCCGATATAAATTATCTCCTTCTAAAAGGAGGCGCATCCTCCACGTCTTTCGATACTATCTGTGCGTTTGGAAAGAACAGTGCAGAGCCGCATTATTCACCTTCCGCCGGAGCTCTAAGGCGCGAGGAGATAGTCCTCTGCGACTACGGCGCCATATACAACAGGTACTGCTCCGACATTACGAGGACTTTCGTGTTTAGATCTGACAGCGATAAATACAAAGACATGTACTCTACGGTTTTTGAAGCGCAGAAAGCCGCGTTCGGAATGATACGGGTGGGGGCGAAAGGTTCTGACGTGCACAATGCAGCCCTTCGTGTGATAGACGGAAAATACAATGGCAGATTCATCCACGGCTTGGGGCACTCTATAGGCGTTGCTGTACACGACGGGCTCAGGATGGGCCCCGGTAGCGATTTGGTACTGGAGAAGAACATGGTTCTTACGGTTGAACCCGGCGTTTATATCCCCGGATATGGGGGCGTAAGGATAGAAGACGATATCGTGGTCAAAGAGGAAGGATTCGAGTTACTTACAAAGGCACCTAAAGAGTGGGCCGAAATAAACATCCAATAAACGAACGTTCAGTGCTTTTCCTTTTTAGAGGAGAACTTCAGAACTACTTCACCCGATAACTTTATCGGTTCGTGCTTTGCTGACCATCTGAGCTCTACATTATTCAGGTCCAGCGTCAACTCCTTGTAGCCGCTCAACATTGTCGCTATCAGGTTTTCCGAGAGTTTTCTCATTATTGGTTCCTTTATGTCCATACCCAATGATGGACGATTCTGATATTTAAGTTTTAAAATACTCAAGCCACTAAGTCGAACAATGTTTCAAGCTGCGCCCTCCTCATCTCTAATCTCTCCTTTAGCTCTTTATACTGGGCTTCGCTTATCTTTCCAGATACAAAGTTTCTCTCCAGATCGGACAATTCTTTTTCAACGTCCTTAAGCTTCTGGGTAAGGTTCTGGCTCGGCCTGCCGCGCAGTGACAGTGTATCCGACAGCTTCTCGTCCACGGCTCTTTTGTTCAGCTTGTTAGAGTATTTTCTAGAGAGTTCACTGTACATTTCGGTAAGATCGCTTTCAAGCTTTGCGTATGAATCTTTATCCTTGAATCTACAGTCCCCAGCCATAACCACCCTTACATTCGCTGCGGTCTCTGTCGGGTCATACACGCCTATAATCTTTATCCACACGTAAAGAGGGACTACTTTCTTTACGATCCAGAACAATAAGGCCAAGAAGAGCAGTACTATAGTACCATATAGCAAGTATCCGGATGGTGCGTAATTAACCGTAGTAACGCTTTGGTATATAGTGTCTCTGTAAGACGCAAGTAGGACCGCTAGGAGTATCACACCCAGTATAAGACATATTTTCCACAACGTGGGGAACTTAGAACCCTTTACGTTGTCCTTAGCGGACTTCACGAACGACCTTATCGGCTTCACGTTTCCGCCCCTGAAGGTTTCCTCGAGTTCGCTGTCATCAAACTTAGTCAATTCGTTCAGCAGGTTCTTGTAGCCAAGGTCCGCCAGCATCTCGGAAAGCTCGTTTCTGAGTTCCTGCGGGTCGTCGCTTTTTATGTACAAATCGTAGAAGACGTGGTGGTTTTCAAGCTCCTCCGTCCTGAATTCTTTCTCGTATTTCCTTATTACTGGTCCGAACATAATAATTAATAGAAATGCGTTACAATAAATACGCTTTTTTCCGCATTTTGCGTCGTTTTTGCCGTAAAATTGACAACTAAAATTTTATAATAGCCCGCTGCAATAAAATTTATGGACTTTGCGACCGTCGGTTTTTGGGTGCTTTCTGCTCTGCTGATAGGCATGTCGCTGGTGATGGTGCTTGAGAGCAAGAGGCTTGTCCATTATGTGCTGTTCCTGTTCGTTTTCTTGCTATTGGTAGCGGCGATGCTTATCCTATTAAACGCAGTGTTCTTAAGCATCGCGGAGCTGATCGTATACAACGGCGGGATAGTGCTCCTGCTTGCCATAGGCATATCCTTCATGCCGGAGGGGACTGTGAACAAGAGCGATGCTAAGTATCTGGCAGTAATACCTGCCCTTGTGCTTGTTCTTATAACCGTGATACTGTACGGCGCGAGCAACGGCGGCGTAAATACAAGTCTGGACTATGGCAGTCTAGGCGTTTATCTTTTTACTAATTACGCAGTTTTGCTCGGGCTGCTTGGAGTAACCTCCGTAGCCACCTTGATATCCGCGCTTTACTTCATAAGCGAGGAGGATGTAACAACATGATCTCTTATCAAAATTTAACCATAGTGACGTCCATCCTCTTTGCAGTGGCGGTTTATGGGATTTTGTCAAGAAGGAATGGTGTTACGTTCATAATATCTGCGGAGATAGCGCTTAACGCAGCCATTTTAAACTTCGTAGGCGGGTCCGATGAATTCAGCAGCTTGGGTGGCGCAAGTTACGCGCTAATGATACTTGTTATAGCGGTAATAGAGACCGTTGTAATAATAAGCATGCTTATAACTTATTACAAGAGGACTGGCTCCATATCTTTTTCTAGTCTAAAAGATCTAAAAGGTTGACCGGTTTATGCTACAGCTTATCCTAATCCTCATTCCAATGTTGGCCTCGCTTGTGCTAGTAGCTTTGATAGACGATAAGACGATAAGGAGCGGTTACATAGCCGTGGCGGGGGCTTTAGCGTCGTTAATCTTCTCGCTTTATTACTTTTCCGTTTTAGGGGGCGGTACCGCGGTTGCCGTTTACAGCTGGTTCTATATAGGAAGTTTCAATTTCCAGGTCTCTACCCTTTCAAGCTACGTAAGTGTGTTTGCAACTATCATAGTGTCATTCATTTCACTGATGGTAATAATTTTCTCTCTCTTCTACATGAAGAAAGAGCCGCAGAAAAGGTATTACGCAGAAATGTCACTCTTCGTGTTTTCGATGCTGGGGCTGGTTATCTCGGACAGCCTGCTTCTTCTTTACGTTTTCTGGGAACTGGTGGGTATTTCGTCGTTTTTGCTTATAGGTTTTTATTATGAGAGGGAGAAGGCTGCGGCTGCTGCGAACAAGGCACTTATAATGACGAGAATTGGTGACATGGCTCTGTTCGCTGCGATAGTAATCCTGTTCGTTAATTACGGCACGTTGTCCCTTACATTCATACTCTCGAACCTGCAGCTTCTATCGAGCGGCATGCTTTTGCTCGTGGCGTCACTGGTTACTATAGCGGCTATATCAAAATCTGCACAATTTCCCTTTTACCCCTGGCTACCGGATGCGATGGAGGGTCCAACTACCGTTAGTGCGTTGCTTCATTCTGCCACTATGGTGGCCGCCGGTGCCTATATCCTTATTCTACTCTCTCCACTTCTATCGTCGGCCGGCATGGGGACCGTGATTTCAGTCATCGCGATCATAACCGCGTTCATAGGTGCGTTCCTAGCTTTACACGTTGTGGACATGAAGAGGATACTTGCATACTCAACAATAGAAAGCTTGTCTTTCATGTTCCTCGCTATAGGCTCTCTTAATGCGGGCGGCGCTCTTTATTATCTTATAACCCACGCGATTTTCAAGTCGTTGCTTTTCCTAATAACGGGTGCACTCATGGTATTTTTCGGCACTCAAGACATTCGTAAGTTGGGGACAAAAGGGCTGCAGAATAGCTGGCTGTTCCTACCCTTCCTCGCAGGTATACTGTCACTGGCAGGATTTCCCCCCTTTATGGGATTCTTCGCACACCTGACGCTCTCTCACGCCTTTGGTGTATATGGACAAGCGCTGTTTGTCGTCCTGTCCTTCCTTACATCGCTTTTCGCCTTTCGTCTGCTTTTCACCGTTTTCAGAAGTGGCGCGCTACCCTCCAAAAAGATGTATTACACGCTGAGTTCAGCCTTGCCGATATTTTTACTCGCTGCTATCACACTATTTGGCGGCATATCTCTGTTTTACATGTACGGTCTTATAAACGCCAGTTACTCGCTCGATGTCTCCACACTTATAGATTTGATTGCTAGTTTCGTGGGCGTACTGTCGGCATTTTGGCTGTTTGGCAGCGTAAATAGGAATTATTGGGTATCGCGACTGAGTTCGTTCGCCGATAGCCTAAGTTCGTTCAGTTACAATGTTATTTTGCAGTTGATAGGCGCGTCTGTAGTCTATCTTGGCCGTTCGTTCGCCGATTTTGACGATGCCCTAACGTCCTTTTACGAGAGCGTGGCAAAGTACTCTCTGATTCTGTCGTTCAAATCTAGGAGGATCGAAGACGGTGATGTCCAGACGTACATAAGTGTTATGCTCATCGGTCTGATAATAGTGCTGGCCGTTGCCGTGGTGTTCTTATGATATCCCTTTTATACCTCCTGATTGTACCCTTGCTCGGTCTTATCGCGCTTCTGGTAAACAGAAGGGAAAAGCGCATCTCGGACATGTTTCTCCTTCTTTTGGTATTCATTGTCGATTCCGCGCTATTTTTTGTGGGCATTATCGTAGGGTTCTCAACATTTAACCTGATGCTAGTCCCAAGCATAGATTTCGCCTTTTCATTGGGAATAACCGGCATAAGCCTGCCATTTTTGCTGCTCGCAGTTGCGCTCCCCGCTCTTGGTCTTGTCTCGCTTTACGATGAGATAAAAGACGACAGAAACCTGTTTTCTATAGTTTATTTGATTTCCTATCTCTCTCTCATAGGCGTATTCGTGTCCACGAATCTGCTGTCTTTCTTTATATTCTGGGAGTTCATACTCGTTGCGTTTTTCTTCGTTATAGCTTTCTGGGGCGAAGAGGAGAGGAGACGGATAGCAAGTATGAAATTCCTTATTTTCACCCAGTTTGGTAGCCTTACCCTGCTAGCGGCTTTTATATTGTTATTCATATATACCGGCTCTTTCAACCTAATCACGATACAGAGTGCGAGCAGCTCATTGCCGGCGTTCATCGCGCAGGTTTGTTTCTTTCTGGTCTTGGTAACTGCACTCATAAAAATGCCCATATTCCCATTTCACAGCTGGCTGCCGGATGCGCATGTTACGGCACCCACGGCAGGGAGCATACTGCTTGCGGGCGTGCTTCTTAAGATGGGTGGTTATGCCCTCATACAATTTGGTGTGCTGTTGTTTCCTTCGGTGGTTAGGTCGTTCCAAGTCCCATTGCTGATTCTCGGGATATTCACCACTATTTATATAACGCTTGTAGCATCAGCACAGAAAGATTTGAAGAAAATAATCGCGTATTCGAGCATATTTTATATGTCCCTGGCGTTTATAGGGGCAGTATCACTGTCTAATCTTGGGCTGGACGGCGCAATCTTTCTTATGGTCAGTCACGGTTTTATAGCAGGCATGCTATTTGCCCTCGCGGGGATATTGAAAGAAAAGACCGGCACTAGGCTCATAAACGAACTGGGAGGGCTTGCCAAAAACCTACCAATGTTCGCTTTCTTTATAATGTTCTCTGTTATAGCAACGCTCGGTGTGCCTGGCCTCAGCAATTTCATCGGAGAGTTGGTGGTGTTTTTCGGCTCTTATCAGGTTTACCCCTTCGTGCTTCTTGCTCTGATAGGCGCACTAGTGGCTACTTTCTATTACACAAACGCTGCGAAGCTGATGCTATTCTCGGCGCAGAATAAGAAGTTTTCCGGTGTGACAGACATATCTACGTTAGAAATGTTGCAGCTGGGTCTGTTCTCGGTTTTCATACTCGTGCTTGGCATTTTGCCCGGCATACTGTTCGGGGGAATAACTTTATGATAACGCCTAATCCTCAGTACGCTTTGGTGTTCGGTGCGCTGCTATTGATAGTCCTAGACGCCATACGGCTAAACAGGAATTCCAGTATCACACGCACCCTGCATTATTTCGTATTAGGAGTGCTCGTGCTGGCCCTTGTTTTGGAAATCGCATTCGGTAATCTCTATGTCTCTTACTTCCAGTCTACACAGTATTCATACTTCGTGAACGGGTTCATACTATTCATAGCTACGCTCATATACGCGTTTATGCTTTTTGATAACCGGGAGCACAGTGTTTCAATTGATATTGTGTTCATAATAAGCGTTCTCGGCGCGACACTCACGGTACTTGCAAGCAATTTTATGTCTCTCTTGATTTCCGTGGAGATGCTATCGGTTTCGGCTTATGCCATGGTTTTCTTCGAAAAGAATAAGGCTAGACTTGAGGGGGCAATGAAATATATTGTCACCAGTGTACTCGCATTTATTCTGCTTATTTTCGGTATTTCACTGATATATGTCAGTTCGGGTTCTCTTTCTTTTTCTAGTACCGCAAGCGCCCCCCTAATCCCTACGCTGGCAGGTATAGCGCTGGTAGTGGCCGGGCTGGCATTCAAAGGTACTTTGGTCCCATTTCATATGTGGGCACCCGATGTATATCAAGCCTCATTTACTCCGATTACCGCCTTTCTTACGTCCGTTTCGAAAGCAGCGGTACTAATTGCAATGATACGCGTTTTCTTCGTCGGCCTGAACTTTGCGGCACCGTTCATGACTGTAATGTTTATGATTCTTGCTGTTGCTACAATCTTTTTGGCTAGTTTTCTTGCTATGGTGCAGGAGAACATAAAGAGGCTTTTAGTTTACTCCAGCATAGCGCAGGCTGGATTTGCATTTATAGGAATCGCGTTGCTGAATTCAATAGGAGTAGCAGCCGCCGTTTTCTACGTATTCTCTTTTGCCATAGCGGATGCGCTGGTTTTCCTAGCGTACAGCGTGTTTGAAGACAGCGGAATAATGGACAGAAAAGACGCCCACAAGATGTCTGGCGTGTCAAAGCTGTCAGAAGTGAGTCTTTTTATTGGAGTGTTATCACTGGCGGGCGTGCCCCCCACCATAGGCTTCTTCGGAAAACTGCTTATATTCGCTTCCCTACTGACTTACGGCTACTTGTATATCGTGTTGTTGATCTTCTTTATAATCCTTTTCTCCACGTTTTTCTATCTCGGTCTTTTGAGGGATATGAAACTGTTTTCTCCGTACGATAAGAGAACCGTAGCACCCAGAGTCGGTAGTCTCCGGATAAAGGAAATTATAATAATGATACTACTGATTGCGCTTTTCGCCGGGGTTATTTTCGCCTGATTTTGGCTGCTGTTCTACAGTCTGTCTTTTCTCTGGCTGAGCCTGCACCCCGCTCTTGCCTTCTGCTTTCAGTTTGGCTATCTTTTTCTTAAGGCGCTTGTATTTTCCCGCATCAGCTGGCTGTAACCCCTGTGTTTTCTTTATGTTCATTTTCAGGAGTTCCATTTCCAGGTCCTTCAGATTTTCTTCCATCCATTTGCACCTCTCCAGGCATTTGTGCCTTTACGACTATTGTGACCTTTATTCCTATCATTCCCCTCTTTAGTAGTAATTGTTTCTTCGTCGTCCTGACACCGTACTGTTCGGGTTGGCCAGACTTTGGTAGGACGCTCCCTGGCGGTTTAAATTTGAAGTGTGCCGCCCTTTCTTTTATTACACCACCTATTTCTATTTCTGCACCGCGCGCTCCCGCTCTCATTATATCTTCCAGGGCGCCGTGCGCTATGGTCTTGTACCGCATCGGTCCGTATTTCGAAATTTTGAACGCTATAGAATCGGCTATAACCTCTGGGTTCAACATTGGGTCGTCCGTTGCTTCTACGTCTATGTGCGGCGGCTCTTGTTTAAAGTATTCACCGAGTTCCTTAGAAGCCTCTTTTATGAGTTGAGATGCGCGCGTTACGAGGAAACCTGGTTTTGATGTCCTTAGGATAACCTTCATTCCTAACGGCGTCTTCTCTATCTTTACCTCGCTTACGCCGAAGTTGCTGAATTTTTTCAGCAGTTTTTCTTTGGCTATCTGTTCACTTATTCTGGTTGCTATTATTTTCCTTGCTAACATCCTTTACCTCTTTTTCTGTTTTCTGAACTTCCGCCTGCGCAGCAGTCGCTTCCACCGGTTTTACCGGAGTTTCCTCTTTTTTCTCCTTTGTTTCCTTCTTCTTCTCAACCTTCGTATAAATAACTATGTTGGTCTTTTTCCCGCGTTTTGAAATTCTTCCGCTGGCATATCTTGGGTAGCCCCCACGCCCTAGATCGTATCTGCTTATACTCAGCTTTTCAGAAACTCCGCTGAAATTCTCCGCATTACTCTTAAGCTCGTTTAGCATCTTTATTATGCTGAGTGAGGCCTTTTTTGGGTAACCGACCGGAACCCCCGCTTTGTGACCGCCACTGGGATATCTTTTGAAAGGAATAGGTGTCGAGCCGCTGCTGACATCCTTTAGTAAAGACACCGCCTTATCTATCTCCATCCCTCTTATCCTGACGAGTATTTCATGCACCTGTTTTGTTGATATCGCGAGCCTGTCTCTTCTAACTGAAATTTCTGCCATATTTACTTGATAGGAACGAACTCACTAGAACGTGTTGCTCTCATTCCAGGGGTGCCGTGCCTAACCTGTTTCGTTGTCAGAATGAACTCCCCAAGACGATGGAAAACCATCTCTGGCTTTACTTCTAATGATATGAATTCCTTTCCATTGTAAACTTTTACCGTTTTGCCCACAAATTCCGGCATTATAAACATTTCTCTGCTGTGTGTCTTCGCTTCTTTGGGATTTTTGCGCAGTTTTGCAATTAGTTTCTTTTCCTCTGGCGAGAACCCTCTTCTGAGTACGCGCCTTAGGTCAGCATTTACAATCTTCTTCAAGTCCTCATCGTTCAGCTTCTTAAGTTCTTCGACCGTCTTCCCTCTGTAATAGAATTCTGCCATACTTATCGTATTCCAGTCCTCTTAGGGGCTATTGTTCCCACCTTGGCACCGGGTGATGCGTGTCTTGACACGCTTTTGGACTTGTGCTGTGTACTCCTTCTTTTCCCTCCGAATTTATGTTCGTAAGCATTCATCGCGACCGCTGCGTTCATGGGCCAGTACCTCCCACGAGCACGTATCATGTGGTAAACGTTACCGGCCTTGTAGAACGGTTTTTCGACCCTCCCTCCGTTGGCAACTCGGCCCACTATGGCTCTGCAATTCGGGTCCAATGATATAATGTGAGTACTTGGCAGTGCTACGGTTACTCTGTCAGCGTTAACTTCCATGATTTTCGCGCTACCGCCACCGCTCCTCACCATCTTACCTCCGTCATTCGGCCTGAGTTCTATGTTGTATACATTAGTTCCTGGCGGCATATCCTTAAGCCTTAATATTGACCCGTCTTTGACCGAGTCGCTTTTCATGTAAGTTATTAATTGGCCTTCGTATGCACCAGTGAAGGAGGGGAGGAACGCCTTTTCTCCGTTTTCGAATTTTAGTTCCATTAACGGCACCGTCCTGTACAAATCGTGTAAAAAGCCCACTATCTTTGCATTCATGGAGTCTTCCGAGTTTATTAATCTCGCTTTAGCCACGGCTCTGAAACTGTTTACTCTAAAAATCCTGCTTTTGCCGCGTCTTCTCGATCTTGGTACTTTCATAACTCTTTTTTATACAATTGCTCATATTTAAATAAACTTACAAGTGTGCATCTGCCCAAATTTAAAATATTCGAACGGTGCAAAGCGTTTCATTAAAACTATTTATAGCTGTGCACTTCTAAACTAAAGTTAGTATGCACTCAAAAATGGTAAAATTAGACAACGGGCTCCCGGTGATGTACAAAAAATATCCCATAGATTCATTCAGCATGGTTTTTGTTGTAAACTACGGTTCCCTTTACGAGAGTAAAAAGGAGAACGGGATAGCCCACTTTCTAGAGCACCTGTTGACAAAACAAACTAAGAATATACCCAGCGAAAAGCTAAAGAACCGGCTGTTTGATAATGCTATCTTTTGGAATGCAATGACTGGATATGAGCAGATTCAATTCCTTTTTAAGGCACACAAGTCCAAATTCGATACGATAGCGAGCACATTGTCTGATATCCTGATAAACCCGAATATCGATGAAAAGGCGGTACGGCTCGAACGTGGGCCGGTTATCACTGAAATGAGGGGGGGAGACGACAAGTCTCCAGATGCCGTGGCCAGCAGCAAAATAACAAGGGCTGTTTTGGGCGAGCATCCAGCAACCTTTACTGTAGCTGACAGCATGCGTGCACTTAGAAATTACATAAACGTCAGCAAGGTTAAAGATACGTACAGTAAGTATTTTACGCCGGACAATTCCGTTCTTTCTGTTACGGGCGGGATAGAGCTTGAAAAAATGCTACCGGTTGTTAATGATCTGTTTGGTTCCTGGAGTGGGAAGTTTTCTGGCAAGACACTTTCGCCGGCCGAATATCTCCCCCCGTCTAGACGCACTTTCAGACTTCGTGGCGTGGATGAAAGTATGGTCGTCCTTGGGAAAGGACTTCCACCGGCGTCCAAGCAGAATTATGACGACGTAAATTGCCTTACTATCGCTAATTCCCTGTTGGTCAAGAGCCTGATGCTAGAGCTCAGAGAAAAGACTGGTATAACTTATACCCCCAGCTCTGACAATTCGCACATGACGTCGTTCGGCATCAATGAGACCAGTGTTTCCGCTTTCAGCCCCAAGTACCTTAACCTAATAGAAAATACAATTTTAACGGAAATTGACAAACTTTATAAGGGTGAGATTTCCCATGAAGCCGTTGAAAAAGTAAAGGAAAACACAGTGCTCTCGGGTTTGGTATCCCTCGGAGAAGAGAGTTTCGAGATCGCTGAAGAACTTGGTATGGCATATGCAGTGCTTAAGGATCCCACTTATCCCGAGGCTTTGCCGCATCTATTCGAAAGCATAACCATGGATGATATGAGACGAGTCTGTAGTAACCATTTAAACCCGGACGATTTTTCGGTCGTGGTGCTTAAGCCGTACAAAAAATGTTAGGCAATCATTCTAAGTTGAAGTTAGTATTCGGTGAGCCCGTAGCATTTTCCAGCGACTACGCCATAATCGGAGATTTGCATCTGGGATTTGAGGAAGAAATGATAAAAGAGGGATTCAACGTGTACAATCAAAATAATAATATACTGAAAAAGATACGGCAGATCAAGAAAGAAAAGCTTATCCTCCTAGGAGACCTCCGAGCGGAACACGGCGAAATCGGTGTGAGGGAGGCGGGTTTTCTTCTGCACGCCGTATCGCAGATTTCTAGCGCGTTTTCTCACGTCGTCATAACAAAGGGCAATCACGATGGAGGTCTTGAAAAGATAACCGGTAGGTTCAAAAACGTCTCCTTGGTAAAGGAATTCATAGACGGGGGTATCGGATTCCTGCACGGTCACGCTCTCCCGTCTAAGGCACTGGTAGAGACGTGCGATACGATGTGCATAAGCCACTTGCATCCAATGGTCAAAGTTTACGATGCAAATAATGTGATGTACAAGAAAGACTGCTGGATGCTATTTGACTTTAAACCGTCAAAGAAATCGGAATCTATCCGGGGAATCGTTGTTCCTAAGTTCAATCCTTACATAGGAGGCACGGATAATATAAAGAACGCCGGGATAATGTCAAGAGCCAGCAATATAATGAGGCTCACAGAAGATTTTGTGATGGTCTAGCGTTTTTCCTTCGTTAGTGCACCCGCCCGTTTCTTTATAGCATCGAGCAGCTCCCTTTCGGTCCTGAACATCTTGTCCACGAAATAGGGTGTGAACGGGCTGTATGTGTCAAATGGGAAGTACAGTAGGACCGGCTTTCCGGTCGTGTGCGCGTGCATCCGCTCGCTGTCCACGCCGCTCGAGTAGTTAAGTGCCGAAAGGTGTATGACCACCATATCGACCTGGTCGACCATCGCATAGTCCCGTCTTACGGTCTGGTTAAATACCAATTCCCTGAGTCTCGGTTCTACCTGGTACCCTGCCTTGTAAAAGTCGATATCCGCACCCTTTGGATCAAATACTGTCACGTATTTTTTCAATTTCCTTACAAATCGCTTCAGGTTAGCGTATGAGTTGACCCGGTGTTCTATGCTGTAGCTTATGTACACCTTAGGCTTGTTTGGTTTGTATATCAGGTCGTATAACGTCTGTGGGTCCTCTTTTGAGCCCATCACATAATTTTTCCTACCGATTGCCTTACTTATGAGGTTAACTGTGTACAATTCGACTTCTGACCATATCGCTATCTCGTACTCGTCTATCTCCTTGTCGGACCATTCCACCTTTGATTTTAGGTTCCTTAGTAGCTTGTCCGGGGAAGCCAGGATGGTTACGAAAAAGTCCGGCTTTACCTGCTTGAAATCGTCTATGTTAAGTAGGCTCAGAGGCCCATTTTTCCACCAGAAAGACGTCCTTCCATCTATTATGAAGTCGGTGTCTTTGTTGTACTTAGTTTCATCCGCTATACGGTGAAGTGCCGCCGCTTTCACAATCTCTAGGGTCTTTATGTCAAGATTAGGCAGGGTTACTGCACTTATTTCTGTGTTTATGTCCTTGCCACTCTCTATCATGAGGTCTACAAGGTTCACTATCTTGAGCTTCTTGTTCCTGCTAGAAGCCATTTTTATGACTTCATTCTCCAACTTTATCCTGTTGGTCCCTGCTACTGCAGAACTGAACACTAGCATATCAATTCATAACCCCATGTATTATATAGCGATTTCATAATTAATAATTACTATTCGTAGATATCACTTATTTATAAACAGTTGGTTTCTAATATAAAATATGACCCCGAGAGAACTTGGTGCTTATGCCATTGCCGCCCTGCTTATAGTGATCCTTTTCGCGCTAGGCTCGATATACGCAGTTGCGTACTACTTCTTTATAATAATACTTTTCATAGTTCTATTCTCTGTCTTCTTTGTGACCAGCGTAAAACAGTATTCGCAGTTTGAAAGGGGCATAATATTCCGTTTGGGCAGGTTTAATAGGATCGCAGGGCCCGGCTGGGCAGTAGTCCTCCCCTTCTTTGAAAAGGAGTATCAGAGGATAGATGTGCGTGTTAAGATGATGGATCTGGGTCTCAATGATGTTTTTACACAGGATGACATAAGATTGTCGATAGAAGGAACAATATATTACCAAGTCGTGGACCCCGAGAAGGCTACGTTACAGATAGATAATTACGGCCAAGGGTTGAGTAATCTTGTCCAGTCAGCAGTAAGGAACGAAATGGCCTCTTTATCGATGAGGCAGGTGTTTGGTAGTCTTGATAAGATGAATGATTTATTGGCAGATGCAATAAGGCACACGACATGGAAATGGGGAATAGACGTGCCAACCGTGCAGATAAGGACGGTCGCCCCTCCGCAGGAAGTTATTCAGGCCATGCAGCAGCCCGAGATAGCCGCAAATCTGCTTCAGGCACAGAGATTTAAGGCCGATGCCCAGAGGATTGTGATGGAAGCAATAGGAGAGGGGGGTAAGGCGCTTGATGATAACTCAATAATGTATCTATACCTCCAGGCCCTGAAGCAGATGGGCGAGTCTAGCTCTTCGAAAATAGTTCTTCCAATGCAGTTTATGCAGGGGCTTGGTGGCATGGCTGGCGGGATAGCCGGTCTGTCAACCGCAGCATTGGCTTCGCTTGGTGGGCAACAGAACGTACAGAACGTGATTTCCCAGATAAAGACAAAGATAGCAAGCTCTGGGGCTCAGAAGTGAGTTAATTAATTCAACGTTTGGAATCTCGACGCTTTAGGTGTCTGTGCACGTGATGTTCCTTGCCCGTCGCATTAACTATATCAAGGATTTTCCTGAGATCATTTACAACATAATCTGGTTTACTCTTTCCAAGTTGCTTCGGGTAGCTCCTGAAGGCATTGAAAAGCACGGTCGACATCCCCGCTGCCTTTGAATTATCGATGTCGATATCTGGTCTGTCACCAACAAATAATATCTCAGAAGGTCGCAGATCGCATATATCCGCTGCTCTGGTAAATGCAGCCCGGTCTGTTTTGGCTTCAGGTATGGTTTCGCCCGCTATTATAACGACATCCAGCAGTTTGTATACCGGTAAATTTTTCAGACGCCGTGTTTTCACGCCATCCGGGATTCCAGCCCCGGTTAAAATTCCAACCTTTAGACCAGAGCGCCTAAGACTTGTTATGACTTCTTCCATATGGAGTGCGAATTCCATGTCATTTACGAGTCCCTCATCAAACAAGTCTGCGTATCTTTTCACGTCTTCATTTACGAACTTTATCCCGCTTTTGGCAGCCATCAGCTCGTAATACAGTTCGCGTGTCCTTTGTGCGAAAGGGATTTTATCGTATTGTGAGGAAGTTGCGCTCAATGCCTTTTCGTATTTTTCTCTGCCGATTCCATAGTCACGCTGCATTTCCGTGAATACCCTTTCTCTGGCAAGTTTTATGTTATGAGAAGTGTTAGTAAGCGTGTCGTCAAAATCAAATAGAACGCCCCTTATTTTTATATTTTCCATACGAGACACATTTGGATAAGCCTCTAGTGGGAATTGAACCCACGTCGCCTCATTACAAGTGAGGTGCTCTGCCACTGAGCTATGGAGGCATAGTATCTTTTATTCCTAGGAGTCTTTATAATTTTAATCTATGGACATATCAGAGCCTAAAATACCCCCCGGTACCAAGTTCGTCGACGTGCACGCCCACATAAGCGACAAGGCATTCGACGGCAGTCGCGGTGAGCTTCTTGGTAGATTGAAAGACACTGCCATCCTAGACTCCGGTGAAGACGCTGAAGAAGATGAAAAAGTGTTGGAGAACGGCAATAAATTTGTTAATCTGCGACCGTGCATAGGTCTGCATCCCAATAAATTGGTCGGGCTGGGAAGCGAAGCCGTAGAAAAGGAATTGTCATATCTGGAAGACAACATCAGTAAGGCGTTTGCAGTGTCAGAAATCGGTCTGGATTTCAGAAACAAGGACGAGACGCAGATAAGTACGCAGATAGCCGTACTCGAGAAAATACTTGAGCTGGCCGAAAAGAACAGGAAAGTGTGCATACTCCACAGCAGAAAATCTATAAGCGAGCTTATTCCCATCTTGATGTCGAGTTTCAAGGTTAGAGCTGTGATACATAATTTTGAGGGCGGGGTAATCCAGTACAGAAAAGCTGTGGAAGGCGGCGTATATATTAGCATTTCTACCGGGTTCATGCGGTACAAGAAAGACAATCTGATAAAACAATTGGACCCCCACATGATGTTCGTGGAGACGGATTCGCCAGTATTAAGTCCGGATGAAAATATGAACACTCCACTTAATATACCAAAGTTATTAAACTATATCTCCTTGCTTATTAATATGAACGAATCGGATCTTAGAGAGACTATGCTTGATAATTTCAAAAGAGTATTTTATGGATGAAGTACTAGTTTTGGGGACTTCTTCTGCGTTTCCCACAAAAACAAGAAATCACCCTGCTGTCTACGTCTTGCTGGACGGAAAACACATTCTGCTCGACTGCGGGGAAGGAACGCAGAGACAAATAAGGCTTTCGGGTTTAAGCCCTTCACTCGATTCGGTATTTTTGACTCACTGGCATGGAGATCATTCCCTCGGTCTGGGCGGTTTAATACAGAGTCTCAATATGATGGGATCTGACAGGGAGCTGCACGTATACGGGCCACCCGGAACCGGTAAAAGGATAAATAGGTTGTTGAAAACGTACGAATTTTATTCCAGGATAAATGTAATGGCCGTCGATATAAACGCTCCGAAGGAGAGACGCATAGCGTCATTCCCAACACACGATATATTTTCAATCAATGTAAAACACGTTGTAAAGTGCCTTGGTTACAAGGTGAAAGAAAAAGACACGCTAAATATAAGAGAGGATCTGCTAGTCAAGTACAAAATCAAGAGTGGGCCTTTCTTGAAGAAGCTAAAGGCTGGGAAAAATGTAGTTTATAACGGCAAGACACTCCTATGGAAGAAGTTTACGTATCCCAAAAAAGGGAAGACTTTTGTTTATCTCACGGACTTAATCTACGACGGTAAGCTGTCAAGATTCGCTGACGGGGCCGATGCCCTTCTGATAGAATCGACATTTACATCTGATTCAGAAGATAAAGCTAGGGAATCTTTCCATCTCACGGTAAAGCAGGCTCTAGAAATAGCGAAGGCTGCCAGCGTGAAGAGACTGTATCTCACGCACATAAGTCAGAGATACGAGGATACCGATAAAATAATGAAAGATGCAACTCATTGGAAGGAAAGGCTGAAATGTAAGTTCGATGTTTCGGTTGCACAGGATTTTACTAAGATACGCCTATCATGACAGCATAGCGCTGCGCATAAAGTACCTAGAATCAAGTATCTCATTTATCAACAACTCGCGACTTAATAAGTCGCTGCACGCATTTAGAAATAAAAGATAAGATTAAATATGCCACAGTATTATAATAAAAATAATATGCAGCTAGAACGCACATTGGTCGTTGTTAAACCTGACGGCGTAAAGAGGAGACTCATCGGTAAGATAATCCAGAGACTAGAAGAGGCGGGTTTAAAACTGGTTGCTCTAAAGATGTTTACGCCGTCGGTAGACCTTGTAAAAAGTAACTATCCCGAAAGCGATGAATGGTTTAAGAAGGCTGGAGACAGAAGTATAAACACTTTCAAGGAGATGGGCGTGAATATAGAGCAGAAATTCGGCACTGATAATCCAATAGAAGTCGGTAAAATAATAAAGAAGTGGATAGTACGATTTATGACCTCTGGGAATGTAGTGGCTATGGTTTGGGAAGGAAACAGGGCGGCAGATAACGTCAGGCGTTTGATAGGCGAGACAGATCCGTTAAAGGCGCAGCCTGGAACCATAAGGGGGGATTTTTCGGTGGATAACGTCATACTGGGAAACAGTTCGAATAGACCTATGGCAAATGTCGTTCACGCTTCTGGCAATAGAGAAGAGGCACTAACCGAGATTCCACTGTGGTTTAAGTCGGAGGAGATTCTCAGATACACGCGGGAAGGGGAGGATGCATTTTACAAGCAATGGTAACTTCAGAAAAAACGTTCGTGATGATAAAACCCGATGCAATTTCTCGAGGATTGGTGGGTGAGATAGTGGGGCGTTTCGAGCGTGCAGGCCTAAATATAATAAAGATGAACATGGTACGGCTCGAAAGAGTGAAAGCAGAAGCTCTCTATCAATCTGATGAAGCGTGGCTTAACATGCTGACTTCTAAGGCTAAAGAAGCATTCGAAGCAGTCGGTGATAAGCTTGAGATAGGAGATACACTTACTTACGGTAAGCAGATAAGGGCGTGGCTCATAGATTATGTCACCTCAGGGCCAGTAATTCTCATGGTAATAGAAGCGACTAAAGCAGTATCTGTTGTCAGAAAGCTCGTAGGTTCAACAGACGCGTCAATTGCTGCGGCTGGAACGGTAAGGGGAGATTTGTGTAGCGATTCGCTTTATGTAGCAAATGTAGAAAAGCGCGCTATAAAGACGCTACTTCATGCCTCTGGTAACCTAAAGGAAGCGAAAAGGGAAATCTCCTTGATGTTCGGAGACCCTGTATAAACAGCTTATGGTTATAGGAACGGAAGAGTTACTGAAACTCGTCAGAGAAAATAAGCTTGTTGAGAATCTTTCTGAAAGAGAGTTAACTAATCCAGAGGGCGCGGGTCTTGAGGTAAGAGTTGGTGAGATTTATGCCTTAAGCGATAGTACGGCATTTCTTGGCGTTATCGAGCGACAGACGCCTGAAATAAAACTTATTGCTAAATATGGGGTACAAAAAGATTACGTTCTGGAACCAAATGAGTACGTTCTGATAAAGACAATCGAGAAAGTAAATCTTCCAAAAGAAATACAGGGCCTTACAATGCCACGCAGCACTCTTCAGCGGTGTGGAATCATACTGATCAGCACGCAGATGGATCCAGGTTACTCGGGAGAGCTAACGTTCGGAATGAAAAACCTGGGCGGAAATAAATTCCGCTTGGAACTTGGTGCAAGAGTGGCAAAACTGCTTTTTGTCAAAGTAGATGGTTCTGCAAATCTATACCGCGGGCAATGGAAAGGCGGCAGGGTTTCAACTGACGGTCGCGAAAAACAGGTTTGACAGTCCATTATCGAAATACGTTTATAAATAAATTATGACTTTAATCATTTGTCGTTATGAATGCTATTTCGGTTGCTGTAATAGGCCCGTACAAGTCAGGAAAAACGTCTCTAGTGAATAAGCTCCAGCAGAGGAAAGAGCAGCGCAGGGAAGTAGAAGGGGACGTTTCGTTCTTTAGCTTTAGGTACGGGGGGAGGGACGTCAATCTTATAGATACGCCAGGAGACGTAGATGCGCCTACGCTTATAGCGTCTTCATTATGTATTTCCGATGCGGTCATGCTGTGTATAGCTGCAGATTCCGGCATAAATTTTCAACTAGGGGAGCTTGTGGTTCTTACGGATTCTCTGCGCATAAAAAATGGTTTGGTGTGCATGACAAAAGTTGATACAGCCACCGCCGCCGACATAGACAAGATCAAATCCAACCTATCCCTGCTCTTTAAGGGCACCACGCTCGAAAGTTTCGCAATAATCGAAACTAATATAAACAACGACCAGACCATCGCTGACTTGCGTGCAAAGATAGCCGGGTTTTCTTATGACCAAAGCAAGATTTCTATGCCATTTAGACTTGCGATAGACGGCGCGTTCGAGTCAAAAGGATCCACGATAGCGGTGGGCACCCTGCTCAGCGGCAAGATAAGTATTCATACCGATGCAATCATAGCGCCCACTCCATTTACGAAGGAAATCTCTCTTAGTTCTGTTCAAGTAAACCAAGCCGATGTTCAATCGGCGGAAGCGGGTGACAGAGCCAGTGTTGCGCTGAAAGGGGTGTGGCCGTGGGATTTGCCGCGCGGTGTGGAGATAAGACAGCCTAAAAGTTTTAAGGATTTGAAGAGCGGAACCATAAGAGCGAATGTAAACAAGTTGTATAAATTTGATATAAGTGACGGTTCTAGATTTACTTTGGTGTGCAACTGGCAGAGCACAGAGATTACATTATCAGCTGTAAAACGCGAAGGAAATCAGTTGACTGCAAACTTCGCGTCGGAAAAGAACATATGCTTTGACGTAAATGACAGAATGATACTAATAAACAAGGACCTACCAATACGTACTCTGCGGGTCATAGGCAGGGCAGAAGCTCTTTAGTCATATGATGAATGGGCTGCTATCTTCCCTCAAACCAGACGCGGTAGCACGGCGTTACGTGGGCGCTAGAGTCATAAGGACTCTGCTCGATGTGGACATTAAAATAGTCCATTTTGAAGAGATAAATGTGATGAGACAATTTGCAGAATAAAAGCATTACGCGCATATAAGAGATAAACCTTATTTCAGGCGGAGCGTTGATTTTCTTGGCCCCTCTTCGATTTCCGAGGCTGTTATAGAGGACGAGGATCTAATAAATAAAGTGCGAGTTGCCTTGGGAGTGTAATCGTATAGAAGGCCGATAAAGGCACAATACGAGAACGGTACAGTGCATACGCAAGAGTGAATGTGGCATACGCGTCTGACTCTGCTGCGGGCGCAGAAAGAGAGTTGACACTATGGGGCCCCTAATGCGAACTTCTAATCTTAACTACGAAGAAAAGGCCGAAGAATTTGTATCTAAATACATAGACTACCTGATGGTGGATTCACTCAGGTATCGTGAAGTATCAGAAGCCATACGGGCGGGAGATATCGCTACTGATTTAGAGCATAACCTATTCGTTAGATTCTTAGAGGGGGAGAGCGACCTCCACCCAACGACTTTGGAGAGAGTAGCAGAAGGATTAGTTGACAATTGCAGATTGCAACATCAGTGAATAGATACAAAATACTGGTAGCAAAGCACGGATGTTATGCTTTTATTTTATTCCCTTCTATGAAGAGTAAAGGGTGATTATTATGATTGATAAAATTAGGTCCCCCATATGTACTTTCTTGGGACACGTAGACGCGGGAAAGACCAGCGTAATGGACGCTATAAGAAACACGTATTTCGCTTACAAGGAAAGCGGAGGATTGACGCAGAACATAGGTTTGACGGAAGTTCCTACGGAGAAGATAAAGGAAATAGCCGGTGAACTGCTTTCTAAATTCAAAGTCGAGGTAAAAGTGCCCAGCATCATCTTCATAGACTCTCCCGGTCATGAGGCTTTTGTTACCCTGCGTGAGAGGGGCGCATCCATCGCTGATTTGGTGATATTAGTAATCGACGTAAGCGAAGGCATACAAAAGCAAACCATAGAATCCATGGAAATATTGAAATCGTACAAGACCCCATTTTTGGTTGCTCTTACGAAGATAGACACGATCGAAGGATTTACAAAAGTGGAAAACAAGCCGTTTTTAGAATTCTTGAACGGACAGGACAAAAAATTCTCAGAAGCATTGGATAAAGCCGTTTATGACCTGGTTTCTGACTTCTCAAACTACGCCTTTCAAGCAGAACGCTTTGATCGTGTTTCTGACTTTACCAAACAGGTTGCAATAATACCGGTATCAGCCGTGAATAATGTCGGTATAGAGGATTTGCTTGTGATGATAATCGGACTTAGCCAGAAGTACATAAACCCCATAGAGAGTGGTAGAAACGAGGCCGCTATACTGGAGGAGAAGCCTCTAAGGGGCGTAGGAAAGGTGTACGATGCTATCGTGTACTCCGGGAAACTTAGTGTTGGTGACAATGTTTTGGTTCATACGTACGAGGGGGTAGCCGCCACAAGAGTAAAGATGCTTATGGAGCTGGAACCTTTGGTAGAGAGCAGGGAAAATTTCGGTGAATACCGTTCTGTTAAGTCTGTGCCCGCAGCTAAGCCGATAAGACTGGTGTTACAAGAGCCTGTAGCTTTGATAGGCACGTCCGTATCAGTTTTTTCGAGCGAAAAGGAGCGGGCGGAAAAAGAGATGGAAATGAAGACCATGATTAGTAGCATGTCCGCTAGCGATTCCTCGGGTGTTGTTGTGTGTGCGGATTCGATAGGCAGTACCGATGCTATAACCAAGATAGCTGCTTTGAATGCAATGAAAGTTGGTAAGACAAAACTAGGCGAGCCTACAAAAGGCGAAATATCCGCCGCTAAACTGGATGAGAAACTGGTCCTATGCTTTAATGTCCCGGTTCAGAAGAGTATAAGCGAACTCGCCATGTCAGAAGGCGTTACGATAATCCAGAGTAAATCCATATACGATCTTTTCGAAAGATACAAGGAATTTATTTCGGTAAGAAAGCACGATGAACTAGAAGAAAAGACCGCGGGGCTTCTGTTGCCCGCTAAAATAGTATTTCTTAAAGGCAATATCTTTCGGAAGTCTGACCCGTGTATCTTCGGTATAGAAGTTCTTGGGGGGGAGATACGACCAGGGTATCCTCTTATTAACGCTGATGGTACCAAACTCGGAAGGATAATAGAAATACAGGGGGAAAAGAAGAAACTTATGAGGTCATTTAAGGGAGACAAAGTAGCTATAAGCGTGGCCTCGGCGGTTTATGGCAGGAATCTGCGGGAACAGGACGTGCTCTATACCGACATGGGAGTACAAGATATAATTAAGTTCGGAGATATAGAAACTATGCTACATAGTGATTATGCCGATGTTGAGGCCGAAATACGGCGAATAAAGAAGCTTTAAAGCCAGTTCTTCTGCGCGAATTCGTACAGTTCTAGCGTGTCACACTGCAACAGTCTGCCTTTGCACACAACCGCGTTTAAACTCCCATCCTTTATGAGAACAGGGAAAATCTCCTTCTCAAGAGAGTGGTGCCCAGCAGGTATATAATCAAATACGCGTGGACTAAGCATCATTACCCCCGCGTTTATTAGGTGTGAACCGATGTCTTCTTTCGGCTTCTCAACGAATTTCGTTATCCTCTTTCCGTCCAAGAACGCAACTCCGTATCTCGAAGTGTCCTCCACGCTTATCAAGCCCATAGTTCCTATCGGCTTATACGTTTTGTGTTCGGTGTATATGCCGGAGATATCAAAATCAAACAGGGTGTCCCCATTAACGAAAAAGAAGTCTTCGTCAAAATTTTCCCTGGCAAGCTTAAGCGCCCCGGCCGTACCCAGTGCTATTTGTTCCATAGAATACTTTATGTCGACACCAAGAGAGCTCCCGTCCTTGAAATATTTTTCTATTTTATCGCCGAAGTAACCGATCCCTATTACTATGTCTGTCAATCCTTGGGATTTTAGCTGCATTATAACGTGCTCCAAAATCGGTTTTCCATTTATTGGCATCATAGGTTTGGGCGTTTCTAGGGTGAATGGTTTGAGTCTAGTGCCTAACCCGCCCGCAAGCAGAAAGACCTTGGCGTTAAGTTTCTCGCTGTTCATGCGATAGTTAGCGTAATGCGCGATTAAAAATCCTTATGCGCGTCTTTTTCCCCGTCTTACCGCAGTATCAAGGTTTTTATCAAACAGTGTTATGAACTTTGCGTCGTCATATCTCGGCGATTTCAAAGCCCCTGCCACCAACCGCTTGTAAAGCCTTTTGTCTAACACTTTCTCCATAGCCGATGCGATGCTATCGGGGTCGTCGTTTACCAGTAGTCCGTTTGTACCGTTTTTTATGAACTCACGTGGTCCGCCCTCATTTATGCATATGACTGGTTTACCGTATGCGAGGGATTCCAGCGGAACGAATCCAGTGTCTTCATTAAACGCGAGAAACAGCGTAGCGTAGCATTCTCTATATAGTCTCGAAACCATTTTATCGTCTATGTTTTTCATCACTATTACGCTGTTATCACCCGCGGACAGCTCTTTTATCCGTTCAAAGTAGCCCTCGTCCTCTGCAAATCCGCTAAGAACAAGCTTGAATCCCCTGCTTTTGAGACTAGACGCTTTAAACGCAGAGATAGCCAGATCCTGCCTTTTGTAGTCGATATATCTGCTGTTATAAAGCAAGAACTTCTTGGTCGTTTTCGACCTTGAAACGCGAGTGTAGTTTATGTGCGGTCTATCTTTCAGTATGTGCGATGCGTCGATAAGCCCGGCAGCGAGAAGGCGTTTCTTGACCTCTTCGCTGTGTACGAATGCAAAATCTACCTTTTTCCAAGCCGCTCGCTCAAGAAGCCTGTATACACTTACGAATAAAGGCAGCTCAATTTTGTACGCTAAACTTTGCTTCTTGTAATAATCGTACATATTATGGGCTATTCTTAATGGTGTGTGAGTCATGGCTATAGTAACGATTTTGCTAACGTCCCTGTTTAATAGTATAAGTTCGGATATGCCGGCCGTCGATATTACTAAGGCATCATACCTAGACAAATCAATGTTAGCAGAGCGCGAGTCCTTTAGGAACAGCGCCCCCCTCAATATCAATGAGCGTCTTACCTTTTTGCCGTAATCGGTAATCTTGAATCTCTTGTATTCATCGAATGTAAGACTCTGGTTAAACGAAAGGGTATAAACGTCTATGTCGTGTCTGCTTCCCTTTAATAGGGCTAAAATCGTACGTTCTATTCCGCCCTTACTTTTTATCCAGGGCACGAAAAGCGCCACCCGCAACTTCTTTTTAATCATATGCACACCGCACTGAATACATTGTAGTTTCCTGCTACTATGTACACATGGTACTGCGACGCAGATTGGCTTAGCGACAAGCTACCGGAGTAGGTTCCAGAAGTGGATGCCTCCCGCTGGCTACCGGCAAATGTACCGCCCGCGGTATAAGCTGAGATATTAAAGGTAACATCCTTCACCAGTATGTCATTCACGCTCAGGAACTGCAGGTCGTAATTTAGCGCGCTTCCGCTAACAGAATATGACGCATTTATGAATGCGAGTGGGGCGTCTATCCAGTTCTGCACTGTAAGATTATCCTCGTAGAGTGCAGCTTTAGCGTAGAATGTGTACAATCCTGGCAACAGTGGTAGAACGCCACTTATGTTTACTGTGGTCGGCCTTATAGAGGAAGTAGTATCACTGCCAATCTTTACAAATTTACCGCAGAATAGAGAGTTAGTATAGTTTATTGTTCCCACCTTTACCTGAAATGCGATGCTGGAGCCCAATCCCTGCGACGCTACGTAATCGGCTTCCGTCGCTATCTGGCCCACAGCAGTGTCATATGAAGCATATGTTACCCCGCTGCTGTATGCGTAATAGTATACGACTGCAAATACCACAAGTGCGAAAACTATAAACATAGCTATGCCTGTTATAACCAAATACTCAGTTGAGAATTGTGCCCCTTTATCCATAGCTGTAGCAATAACAGAAATAATATGTGTGTAGATTTAAAGCGAAGCACGTCGTTTATTAGCACAAAGTAACAGTGGCCCGCTCGAAAACACTAAAATAGAAAGCTTTATATATAAGTTGTGCACCTTATATATAAGGTTTATGAGAGTGATAACTAACAAGTCAAATACTATCTGCCCCTCTTGTAAGAGTGATTCTGTGCTTTATGATAAGACGACTGGAGAACAGATATGCCAGAAGTGCGGTTACGTTATAGAGAGCGACATGATAGACTACGGGAGGGAATGGCGCTCATTCGAAGATGAAAGGGATGAGGGTAAAGGTAGGATGGGTTCCCCGCTGAGCTATGCCAAGTACGACAAGGGTACGAGCACCGTAATAGGAAAAGCCAGTGAATCTATCAAACTATCAAATGTAAACAGACGCACGTTCTATAAGTTAAGGAAGTGGCAACCCCGGATATCGACCGCTTTTGAAAGGAACCTAAAATTCGCGCTTACCGAGCTTAGACACGCGAGCAACCAGCTTCATGTGTCAAGCGTTATACAAGAAGAAGCGGCCAAGATGTATAGGGAAGCGATAAATCTGAGGCTCGTGAGGGGGAGATCTATGGAAAGTGTAATCGCTGGAGCCCTCTATGCGGCTGCAAGAAAGTATTCCCGGCCCATAACACTGGACGAGATATCCGAGACGTTCGGCGTTGAAAGAAAAGAGGTTGGGAAGGCCTATAGACTTCTTTGCAGGGAACTAGGTATCAAAATACTTCCGACGTCACCGCACGATTATGTTTACAAGATAGCTGCAACATTGAGCGTCTCCAATAGTACGGTATCCGACGCAATCAGCCTTCTTAAGGAAGCTGAGGGCAAGGGATTAACCAGCGGGAAGGGGCCTATAGGTATCGCCGCCGCGGTCATATACATCGGTACACTGATAAATTCGGAAAAGAAAACGCAGCGCGATGTAGCGAAAGCCGCTGGTATAACAGAAGTAACCATACGCAACAGGTACAAGGAACTTTACGACGCTTTACATCTGAAGGACCGATACAAAATCGAAGAGTAAGACTTAAAGGTGCATATGCGCCGAAATGTGGAATTGTTTCAAGAAGGCGCAGTGAGGTTTTTTGCTCAAAATAAGCAGACGCGCAGCTCTGAGGTGTTTTTTAACCCTACAAGGAAATTCGACAGGGATTTGAACGTTTCAATTTTTAATTGCTTAGGTAAGAAGAAATTGGTAGGACTCGATCTGCTCGCGGCCAGCGGGGTAAGAGGTTTGCGGCTTGCAGTTGAAACAAACGCATTTAGGAAGATTATTATTAATGACATCAAAACAACTGAAATAATAAAAAAGAACATAAAATTAAACAGTCGCTCTCTTAATTCTCGTGTATCAGCAACCGATTTAAACGCTCTTTATTTGGGCAGGTTAGAGGAAAAGCTAGATTACATCGATATAGATCCGTTTGGATCTCCCGTAAGGTACTTACCTTTTATTATAAGCAAAGTGAGGACTGGCGGCATAGTCTCCATAACGTCTACCGATACCGCGGCCCTTTTCGGCAAGGCTAGAAAAGCATGCTTGCTGCGATACAGTGCAGTTTCTTTTAAGACAGGCTATTACAATGAACTTGGTTTGCGTATACTCATAAAAAGAAGCGAAGAAATCGCTAATGTGTACGAACGTTCCGTATCCCCCTTGCTTTTTGACGTTAGACAGCATTATGTGCGTGCCTATCTTAAAGTAACTAGCCCGGTATTGAGCGATTCCAGAATAGGGTTTCTTTACCAGTGCAGAAGATGCCCGTACAGAACAATAAGCGAGGTCGCTGTTTGCCCGCACTGTGGTGGCAGTACTATAAGACTCGGCCCCATCTGGTTGGGCAAATTGTTTGACAGGGCTCTAGTAACGGCTATCGCTAGCGGATGCTCTAATGGGACTGTAAGGGAATATCTTTACGCATTGAGTGCCGAGAGTTACACTCTATCCTACTACACTACGCCCGAAATTGCCTCGTTTTTCAAGTTACGAGAAGTGGGCCCGCTTAAATTGGGTTTGAGAACGGTATTCAATCCAAAGGGTTTCAGAACAGACAATAGTCTCGAAGAAATTCAAATAGCCCTTCTTAAAGAAAATGCGAACGGCTAAGTGTTCTTCTTTGTGGCTACTACGGCTAGATTTATTTCCTTATTTATGGCCTGGCCTGGCAGACCTCTCCGGAATCTGACAACGACGCGGCCAGAATCCCCGTGTGGATGCATAACCACTCCTATTATGTAGGCTTTTGAGAACTTTATCTGTACCTTTTTACCGGTGTACTCCTTTGCTTTATCCCTGTCGTTAACACCGTCGATTTTGACTATTACTTGATTTACTCTCTGTGTCTTCCTCCCGCGCCTAAACGATACTATCTTCATCATAGTCACTGCTTGGGCTGATAGTTGCCCTTTTGTTCCGTGGCTTTCAGAGACTCCTTGTCTATTATCGGGTGAGGCGCACCTTTCTTTTCTCGCTCTTTGTCAAGGACTTTCATTATCTTATCAACCACTTCCTTTGCTTCGGTATACTTCTTGTGGAATTCCTCACCGTTGACTCTCTTTATTTCTCCGTGCTCGATGCTTTTGTACCACTTTATAACATCGTCCGCTTTGGTTACGTCCTCCTTTGTTAGTAGCTTTTCTTTTTCAACTGCAGCGGCCAGCAATCCGTTCGTTGTCTCTTTTGGAACCGGTGGCAAGTATCCCAATTCCATAAGGAGGGCCTGCCCAGCAGCAACAACCGAATCGAAAAGATCACGGGATAGCTTAGTAGACATTGTGTCTTCAGCCCACACAAGGAACGCCTCTGCGCTGCTCATGTTGCTGTCTATAGTCTCTCTGGTCGGTATAATACCACCGGCTTTGTAAAGCATTTGTATCGGTACGAAGTATCCCGTATCGTAGACTGCTACCCCGTCACGAAGCAGGGTCAGTATGACGGGATTGGGCTTTATTATCGATGCCCAGAACTCTGCTAGAGGGTAAGTCTGAGCGTGTATCTTGTCCGAAAAATCCTTTGCTATCTCCGCCATTTTTACGAACAGCCTCTCTTTCAGCTGTTCGAGTGTGAATCTCTTTATATCGGTATCATCCACTATAAAAGCCACGTCTATATCGGACGAAGAAGTCATCCCAGTCTTTGTCTTCGAGCTTCCGAACACAACTATCGATTTTATGTATTTCCTGAAAAGACTGAGTACGCGCAGAAAATACGCCCTTAAGCTGTTGGCATCTTTCGCGCCCAAAACCTTGTTTAGGATGTCAAATGATACACCTGCAAGTTGTCCCGGTGGCTCGACATGTTCCGTCTGTTCTTCATCCCCGACATCAAGCCCGACAAAAGAGCCCATATAGTCAACTCTTTCATTGAGTTCATCGATCTTTGCGGACAACAGCTCTATAGTCGAGAACAACTTGTTTAATGCGGCTTCTGCAGGATTAACGTTTTGCGTCTGATTCATATTATCATACCCCCGTATCTGATTATTATTGTATTGGCTTATATAAACGTTTTCCAGTTATTTGCTTTCTCGATGTAGCAATATAAATAGAGTCCTTCATAATTAGTAGTATGAACAAGAGAGAACTGGAGGAGTACTCGAAACTTATAGGAGACAAGCCGGGTGACTGGCTAAAGGAGCTAAGAAAGAGAGCCTCCACTCTAGATGCTCATTACAGCGGAAAGTTGAATGAATTCCGGTTTGCGGGGGGGAAAGAAGTTGCACCGACCGGGCTTTTGGGCAATCCTAACGGCTTCTTCATGAGTAAGGATGTTCTTAAGCGACATCAGTTCCTTGGGGAATACATGTCATTTATACAGGAACTCAGCGCATTCGGCTATACTGATCGATTGAAAGAAATGGAAATCATAGATCCCAGTGCGATGTCAAATATGTTTACAATGATATTTGATAAGCGCAAGAACCTGGAAGACAGAACCATGCAGCTTTTGGGCAGCATAAATCAGGTTTTGAAGAGTGTAATCTCAATAATATACGAATTGAAGGAATTGGACAGGAACGTGTCCTTCTATGAAAAAGCTAAGGTTAAGGCCGACCCAAAGACCGCTGAGGCGGGCGAGCTTGGATTGAAGAGGATATTCATAGACAATGTTGACTCGAGAAAGCGCGAGGCCAGTCTTTTGTCCCTTTCGCGAGCGCCTTCCCAAGGGGGTGGCGGAGGCGGCGGATATATCGATATAGTGTCGGTCTTTTATTCTATAAAGAAACTTTCCGACATAGAAACGCTCAACAGGAACGAGCAGTACAAGAACGTGTTGAAGAATAGATTCCTGGAATATGAGGACTGGAAGAAGCTGAGCGAAAAAGACCTCAAAACTAGAAGAGAAATGCTGTTGCAGTATCTTAAAAGTCAAAACGCTTCTTTCGAAATGTATCTGCAGTGGGCTTATCAGTACATGACGATACTTAAACGCATAAATCTAAAATCCTCAGGTATGAATGCAGGAAGCGCTGCCAGTGCTTATACAAACGCTTCTACCAATCTAGACGTTTCCGAATTCGCAGCCTTCACAGTAAACTTAGTAGCCGGCAAGCAGATTTTAATGAAGGAATACGACGTCTCATGGGAAAAGGCATTTGGAAACGCAGGTCCATTGATACCTGTGGCTGCTTCGCCAAAGTCATCCTCTGTCACACTGGAAACCCGCGGAGGTAAGTTAAGTGAAAGAAGATTCATGTACGACAGAATAAAACAGTATGGTCCAAAAGTCATAGCAGCTATAGAGGCAGAATTTAAGTTTAAGGAAAAACCTTTCTTTTCTGAGCAGATGCCGCAGACCCCAATGCAGTACGAGGGCGCTCTGGACATAAGGCTTAATCCGTATTGTTTTTCCTTGGATGAATGGTACCTGTTTAAAAAAGCGATACAGACGCAGGTGCAGAGTAGCGTCTTCAGCGGACTTGACAGCGTTTTGGTCACTTCCCTTAAACCTATGAAAGACGATCTGGACAAGTACATAAAAGAGGCAGAGAACCTTAATAAGCCCTCGGAAAAGGCGACACCTTCATTTGCCTTTTTAGACATATTCCAATCCTTCAGAGAGGATCTTCGTGGCATAACCAGCGAATTGTCTTCTGCGAAAGGCAGCAGTTCCGGTAAACGCGCGTCTGATTCACCAGAGATGTATGAAATTGCCGTTAATAATCGATTGAATCGCTCCCTTCACAGGGATGCGCTGGCCCTGGGCACTTTCGTCGTCAACGAGGACGTGTCGTTGATATACGAAGAAGCAAAGAGAAGATCGAAGTTGCTCAATAGTTTGGACCACACGGACATATTTTGAGAGATATGCACAGCAAAGGACAAATGCCGGTAACAGAGGTTGTATCCATAATACTTGCCATAATAGTGTTTGTGGTCGGCGTAATAATCGCACTGTATCTCTCGCACACGGGAACCAATTTAGGGGCGGAGATAATGAAAGCACTCTCCTTTAGCTGGCTTTTTGGTGGTTTATGAATACCAGGGCTTCGGTCCCCGGGACTGTAATGGTTTATATAATCTTACTTATCGCGGGTATGATAATTCTTATAATACTTTTCCAGTTGTTCACACCGTACAAGATAACTTCGCTGCTGGACGGACTTTTTAACTCCAGTGGCAAATTCACCAATAGTTCTGGGAGGCTGACATAGATAGCATGTATAAACGGGGCGTCACCGATTTTGTCTGGATGCTTATAATAATCCTGATAATAAGTCTGGTAATAATATTGGTATATCTGCTTGTTTTCTCACCTTCGTTCTTGCTCGGCATACTGCCGCACGCGCCGTCAACGTCATCTGGCTATTGATATGCTAACGCAAAAAAAGGGTGTGTTAGAGGCTTCTTTGTTCTATATAATCGCGATAATACTTGGTATAGTTCTTATAATAGTTTTCGTTTTGATTGCCGGTCCTAATCGTATCCTAGCCGCGATAACGCAAGCCATCTCTGGTTTTGCCGGAACGATTTTTGGCGGACTCAACAGTACAATATGAGCCTGTTCTTCATGGATTCCTTGTCTCCATTTAAAAAGAACTCGCCGGTAAAATTTATTTATAAGAGCGTTTACATCTAAAAATGTGTAGGGGGAAAAGAGAAACAAAATTGATTTTAGTTTATGCTTACCTATAACGATTTCATAAGGATAAGACGTAGCGAGCAAGAGGACAGTCGCGTCATAACCGACTTAACCGATAAACTAATCGAGGATATGAAGGATTACATCGCTTTAAGTAAAAGTGTTCTTGAGGAGGCTAAGAAAAACAGGGACGATAAGCGCGTCGAGGAAGTCTCAGCCCAGACAAAGAACGTAGTAAACTCGCTGACACAGATAATAAACTTCCGCCTTATAAAGTTCGCGCAGATAGCAATATTCGGTTCTCCAATAGAACAGATGCGCCAGAAGATGTCCTCAAGCGAGCTGATATTTTTTGATAGTTTGCAGAATCTGATAAACGAGCACAAGAAGAGAGTGATAGGAGAAATAACGGACGTGACGCCCCGCGCGCCCGTTATGCAAGAGCAACCAGATGAAGAGAGTGCGGATAAGGTTGTCGTAAAGATAATAACTAACGTGCCACGTTTTGTCTGGAAAAATGATAAGTCATACGGCCCATTTTCTTTTCCGAGCGTCGTTGAGCTGGACAGGGACGTGGCTGATATTCTTATAAGGAGCGGAAAAGCCCAGAGTGCATAATGTTCCTTGACAGATCTAAAATAGAAGAGCGTACGTATCAAACCTCTATATTTGAGAATACTAAGGATAAAAACTCTCTAATAGTTCTACCAACGGGACTGGGTAAGACGATAATCTCTGCCATGCTTATAGATTACAGACTGTCTGAGTTTCCCGGCTCTAGGGCACTGTTTCTTGCGCCCACTAAACCGCTGCTAAACCAGCACGGAAAGACGCTTTCAAGGCTGATGAACTTGAAGCTTGCAGTTGTGAGTGGCTCAGTCAGCAAGGCCGAGAGAGGGGGGACGTATAAAGATAACGACCTGATACTTGCGACGCCACAGACGATAGAGAATGACATTGCTTCCGATTTGATTGATTTGTCTGCATTCAGCATAATAATAGTCGATGAAGCGCATCATTCCATAGGCAACTACGCATACGTCAAGGTAGCGGATGAATTCCTTCGCAGGTCCTCGAAACCTAACATAATCGGGTTGACGGCTTCTCCAGCCTCCGACCAAGGTAAGATAATGGAAATCTGCAAGAATCTGCACATATCAACAGTTGAAATACGCGGAGAGGATGACTCGGATGTGTCCCCATACATAAAGACAAAGATAGTACAGGAAGAACGGATTGAACTGCCGAAGGAAATAAAAAGTATAATCGCAGAAATAAAAGGGATAATCGCTGACCAAGTGACTGCGCTGAAGGGCGTAGGTATATTGGCGGAGGTCCCAGCCAGCAGGATAAACCGCGTGACTATCCTGAAAGTTCAGAACGGTCTAATAAAACGTCTTAGATCCGACAGGAAATCGTGGTACGCCATCCGCGGCATAATAATAACGTCTAAGATACTAAAACTGTACCACGCACTGAATCTTGTATCTACCCAGAGCGTAGAAGCCTTTTATTTATTCTTATCCCGGCTCATGGCTGGGAAAGCAAAATCCGATAAGGAGCTTGCGAAGTCCGAGGCCGTCGCACACGTAATCGAGTCCGCTAGGGCACTCTTGGACAACGGAGAAGAGACTCCCAAGATAGAAAGGCTTAAGGAGATACTGCAAAAGTCCGTAACCAAGGATAAACGTGCGATAGTTTTTACCCAGTACAGGGACAATGTTGATGTATTGTACAAGTATCTATCTAAGATGGATGGAATACGGCCCGCTAAGTTCATAGGCCAGGGCAGGAAAGGGCTCTCCCAGAAAAATCAATTGGAGATAATAAGGCAGTTTGAGGAAGGGACGATCAACGTTCTTATCTCCACCAGCGTTAGCGAGGAGGGCATTTCTATCAAAGGTGTTGATACCGCCGTATTCTATGAGACAGTATCCAGTGCTATAAGGATGATACAAAGAAAAGGGAGGGTTGGCCGATTTGATGTCGGGAAGATATACCTTTTAATAGCGGAAGACACCAATGACGAGGGTTATTTCTGGCTCTCTAAGAGAAGAGAGAAAGCAATGAGGAAAATAGTGTCAAAGATAAAGGACAATCCTTCTATGATAACCAACGACGGCACGCTCCGACCTTTCACTTAGTTAGTATTACTTGGAACTCACCACCAGGTCCATAGGAGCTTCCGCCGGTTGTATTGCATACGTAGCGCTCAGTTCCTGTAACCAACTCGGTAAAGCTAAGGCCCTTAAGTCCCGCCTCGTAGCTGCCTATTTTGCCAGAATTATTATAAAGCGAATATGTTAGTCCGGGACTTCCCTCCGAAGCATTTACCTGATAATAGCAGCTCTGTGTGTTGCAGCTTAGATTTGCCGCTGATATCTGGCAAGGCAACGGGCTGTTTCCTGAGGTCGGCGTGGTCTTTCCCAAGCCCGGTAACGATGCAATGAATGAATGAAATATTATTATTATTGCAAATACGGCGAACGCTATGAGTATGATCAAGACGATTATCGTCTCTACAGCCGAAGCGCCGGCCTTATCGCCTAAGAAGTTTCTGCGCATAAGTATATCTGATTTCTGCCTAGGAATGAAGTGGATCCCGTGTATAGACCCCCCAACGTCGTAATATAATTAAATATCCCCTCTGCGCACTGCTGCAAGCCGCTCGATGTAAGTAATGCTGTGCTTATTGCGTTTAGTATTGGGGGTATGATATATTGATTACATGGTTGATTAGAGGCGCAAGCTGCCGTAGCAAAACCACCCGCTACTGATGCGAGTGCGACTTTTCCCATTATAACTCCGCTATCACCAGTACCGCCTACGCCCAAAACTGCACCACTATAAACGATTATTGCTCTTGTGCACTCATCTCTTATGGAGTTAGTTGGATAGTTATTGAAAAACGTCTGCGGTGTGCACTCTTGCGGTAAAGAGACGGTCGCAGGTGGGAATCTAGTATTTGTGAACGAATTCATATAGACTAAATAAAGATCTGCGTGACTTATGCTCTGAGAAGAATTAATCCGACTGAAGTTCGATATGCCACTAGTCTTGTTTTTATAGCTGTATATGAGATCAAGGCCGGGCTTTAGGTAATTGAAATAGCTTTCATTTTCTATTGCGGTCGGATTTACCGATTCTGTGAGGAGACAAGACGGGGGCGATTGATAAGAGTCTATTGTGGGATTGTAATCCACCGTACAATTGTATACGCCTTCCGGGTTTTTAGTGCAGAAATTTTGATAGCTCTGCGTGCACGCGTCTATTTTATTATCGGTCGTGTTTACGCAGGATTGCTGTGAATCATTGAAATAGCACCCCTGCGACGGCTCGCACAGCTCTGTGGACATGTTTAGGCTGGCCGAGGGATTCGCCCCAGTGAGAGGGATGTGCGTAGTAACGTATCCTTGGTACACATTGTTATAATTCGGTTGCGTCTTGCAGATTGAATAATTCAACTCAGTTTTTTGGCAAAGCGTAGGCGTATTGGTGTCGCACACGAAACCCTGCTGGTAGTTTGGACAGGCCTGTTGCGGCGTGTACCCTGTGCAACTTATGTGCGAACTAAAGGTGCTGTCTTCCAGGTATTTGGTCAAATTATTGAATGTGATGTTCGTATTTGTGTTTATAGACAATACGCTGCAAAGTCGGGGCTGTGCGCTGACGACTAGGCTTTGGTTCGCCCCAAACTGGTACCAGCACGTCGATAATGCGGTGGTTATGCCCCCCAATGTCTGGGCCGGAGAGCTCTGGGAATCATAGTTTAGCGTTGATGTGCTACATCCCAACAGAGGAGGGACCAATCCAAGATTAGAAAGGGAAGAAGACAGGCAGAAGAATTGCGGCACTACGCACAGATCTTGATAGAAGAAATTACGCACGTTGGAGCTGACGAAACAAGCGGAACCCGAAGCGAATCCGAAGCCGAGTATCAAAAAGTAGCCGAAAACTACTATTATAACGAACGCTATGACCGCAAATAGTATGAGTAGTGCAGCCTTCTCCAAGCCGGTTTGAGCCATACCTCATATCCACACGGATAATTAAAATACTTTAGATTGCTAAAAGTGCCAACTGAATGGCAACTAAAACCTTAGCACGTGGCTAGATTGTTCCCGCTGCTCTGTACCGTTAAGGAGCCAGCAGGAGAATTTGTCGTTTCGTTCGGGTATTCTCCACTGACACTCGAACAGAAATAGCCGTTGGAATTCGTCGTGGCAGTTACTACCTGTTTCTGATAGCTTCCGCTATTTGGAAAGGATATGCTTATTGTTTGGCCGCTTGCCGGCACGCCGTTGTATAAAAGGGTGCCGTTTGCATACGTATAAGGACACAGCGCCCTCGGAGAGCAGTTGTGGAACCATTCCTTAGCGCTCGATACAACGTATCCAGAAGCGGTCGAGACAGTGGAATTTGTTACGCACACGAACACTCTGTCCTGCCCAACTGTCATTGCATTTATAAGATACCCGCAGAACGATACAAAGTAAGCGTTCTGGCACACTTGCTGTGGGTTGGTAGAGCTTCCACCGAGTGCGAATTCGCCGTTTGTAAGCGAACTCACCGGCTCGTAGGCTTGGCTCACGGTGCTATTGCCAAAAGAACATGAGGAGTCTGGTACGGATGGCTGGCCGTACTGGCTAACGAACTGGCACCTCTGGACGAAAGGCACGTAACAGCCGGTAGGTGGCTTGTTGTACGGGTATCCAAAGTAGGCCACCTGATAATTCGAATTGTTATAGACTATCTGGTTTAAATCAGGGTATGCCGCTGGACGAGGAGTCTGTGCACTCGATCCGTTCGTTATGAATACGATCTGCAGAGGATTTTGTGGTGAGTAATAATTCTGGTCTATGTAATTTATGCCGTAAGCGAAAGTGGTTAAGTTGCTGGTCTCATAATTGTAGATCCTTCCCACATAACACGTGAATACGTTATTTAGTTCGTTGCTGCTTAGTAGGCTTATTCCGGTGCTGTAATCATTTCCTTGGAACAGGTTGAAGCACGACGACGCCTTAGTGTAAAGCTGATTGGCTATATCCGTCGTGCTGTACGCGTTGATGTTACTTGTTTGAATGCATGCAGACTGCAGGGATGTCGCTCCGAATCCCGCTGGCGGCACAAGGTTCAGCGTGCTTCCAAAGGAATACAGGAGGGAAAACGCGGGGTTATTTATTACGCTGTACGCCAGAAAATCGAAATAACATTTTATCCCGAAACTTTGAGCCCCAACCGACGTTCCAAGTACGAAAACGAACGTAAACAGGATGACGGCGGCTATGATTATGAGTACCAGCTCCAGAATAACCGATACAGTTGGAAAAGCTATCGCCATCATCTGCCTCCGAATATGTTGGATAAAGTCGAAAACGGCGAGGCGCCGTGTATGCTAGCGTAATATACGGCGTAGACTATCAGTATAGCGACAGCCAAGGAAACCAGCACCACTATCAGCCATATCACTCTCCATTCTAGACTGCCCTTTGGGTTCATATCATTGTCCTGCGCAAGGCGGGCAGAACTTGCTGTCGCCCGCTACGCACGTGGGGATGTTTATCGCACAGTTCTCTATGTTGGTGGAATTGTCCGCGACTATCGTGCTTTTCTGGCAGCTTTCCAGCGCTGCAGTATTTGCCGGAGAAAGGTCTCTACAGCCCTGTATGACTTGCGGATATGCAGAAGGGAACTGTATGCAAGTCTGTACGTTCGTTACTTCGGAACCTGGTTGTTTTGATAGATAATAGCACCAGTGGGTTATGCACGTCTGATTGGCTGTCGCTTGGTCGTAACATGCGTCCGTTAGGTAACACCTGAAAAGAGGCGTGCCTTCCATTCTGTTCGCGTAGCCGTATTCTGCCTGCGTGAACTGGTTTTCGATTATGTTATTATTGTTACATCCGACGGGGAAGACTGGGGAAAAATCAGCCAGGAATACGTAAAATATCACCACTATCACTATAACTGCGAACACTACTCCTATCAGTATGAATTCCTCTACATTCTCCTGCATAGAGTTAGATTGAAATACTCGATTAAATCCTTTTTATGTCAGGCGGTTGGCTCACTTTGCAAGGCGGTCGTGCATTACGACCTCATACCACTGGTATTTTCCATTGTCTCCTAGGAAATAGGATCCAAGTATGTCCATGTTCGGATAGCGTTTTGATGCTCTGTTCTCCGCGATTTTCTTTTTGCTTATGCTTAAATTGTAGTATATACCGGTCTTACTGGGCCTCCTCGCGTGCACCGGTCTTGCCCTTCTGAAGCTTCCTCGATTCACTCTAACCCGAACTACAATATAACCCCTTTTTGCCTTGTAGCCTATAGATCTCGCTTTGGCGAGTTTTGTTGGCCCGTCGGGCCTCTCGATGGACGAACTTCGCGCCAGTGCGTATACCAGTTCTCTTTGGCGGTCCTTGTCCTTGTAAATGGACTGCTCGTTCTCACGTATGTATTTGAAGGCTCCCATAAAAATCTTATAACGTTAACTTTCGCGATACTTACTTTTTAGTGAATTAACATATTTAAGCCTTAATCACAGCGCTTTCAGTTGGTAACCTGTCCTTTTATCGCTATAGTCTGACTGAATGAGCTGTTTGACGGGGTATAGGTAATTATTATTTGTGCGTTGAAATTGGAGGGCAGCGAAACCGTTAGGTTGCACGAATCTGAATCCAAGGGCGGCATGTACGCCGGCAGTGTGGTTTCGCACGTGAACGCGTTCGAATTCACGCTTCCAGAGACGAATGAAATTCCGTCAACGTTTATATTCTCATTCAGCAGATTTTGGAAATCCAGGGAAAACGTGCCGCCAGAGTATCCCTGCGATACTATCTTTAAACCCTGGAATCCGCTTACCGTGGGTGTGCTATACGGTGAGAACAAAGCTGGGTCAAGCACGAATATTAATGCGACTGCAAAGCCTACTATGAAAAGGACAATTCCATAAATCGTAAGATACTCGAGTGCGCTTTGACCAATCCTCATATCTTATACAGCACAGCTTCCCAATTAATAAGCCGCGGATAGTTCAAGCCTTGGATGGGACTCGAACCCACAACCTCCTGCTTTTTCAGATTGTACGAAGCAGACGCTCCGCCATTGAGCTACCAAGGCTCAGTTGAACCCCACATTTTTATTGGTATCCTTTCTGTATACACTCTCATTAGTAGCGTGCTCTAAAGCTTTAAATGATTTTCCGCAGAAAAAACATCTTACGCTGGACGTGGAACTTGTGCGGCGGTACTTCCCGCATGCGGGACATCTAACAATATACGTCCTCATATGCCTCTACGTATAGTGTCCGCTAATTTAAGGAATTCCTTTGATGCCCTGCTCCTAGAATTTAGGTGAGTGACCGGCATGCCGCTGTTTAGCGCATCCGTCAGTTTATCGTCCTCCGATATCGTACCGATTACATCGCCACCCATAGACAGCACCGCATTTTCCGCAAGTTTCTGCTTTCGTCTATTAGATCTATTTACGATTATCCCCAGCAATTTTATCGCGTTTTCTCTCAGTTCCTTTGCTAGCTCTTTTGCTTCCAACAAGGATGTAAGGTCCGGGTTTACAACTACCACTATCTCTGCATTTGGTATAAGCCTGATAAAGTCGATGTCAGTTGCAGGTCTGGTGTCGATTATCACGAAATCGTAACTGTTAACGACCCGGCCTATGTGAAAGAACAGGTTTATCAGCTGGTAATTTGCCGCTTTATCGCCCTTTTTCCTGAATACACGCGATGGCAGAATATCCAGCCCGTATCGTGTATGGTATATGGCGCGGTCCACCTGTACAATACCATTGAGCACGTCCTGCAGGGCCATTTCGTAGTCATCGAGCCCATAGTGCACGGCTATGTGCGAGGTCTCCATATTCGCATCTATAAGAAGCACCCTAGACTTTTTTGTCGCTAGTGCGGATGCTAGATTCGCCGAAACGGTAGTTTTTCCGACGCCGCCCTTTCTCGACATTATCACTATTATTCTGGCGACCATGTCTATTTTATAATTGTTATACTTTATATCTTTGAATCTTGTTAGCTATCCTGAGATTAATTTATGGCTGAAATATGTTACAGCTGCGGCAGGTCCGCTTATTTCTATTCACCATATCTTAAGTACAATCTGTGCAAAAAGCACTTTCAGAAGATGGTGATAAGACGCATACGTTCCGGCTTGATAGCCAGCGGTATAAAAGACAAAAAGTTCAGATTTGCAGCCGATGATTCCTTAGGTTTTAAGCTGAACCGCCTTATTTTTAAAGAGGATAAAAACTCCGGCACCATGCTGATGAATTGCCTGTTGGAAGATTTCGCTATGGAGACAATAACCTACTTTATATCCGGTTCGGTCCCTGCGATAAAGATAAAGGGCAAGGGATACGTTAGTCCCCTCTTTTTGATATCAGAGGCAGAGGCTATTAGGTTCGTTGAGAGCAAGAGTGGAAATGTGGGGCTGGTGCAGAGAAGGGCTCAGGATGCCGTTATTTTTAATCTGCTAACAACCGTGGAAAAGAAAAGGCCGGGTGGCCTCATATCTCTCGTGAAAATGGGCCAACGAATGGAAATAATCTAAGTGTGCTTTGCTTTATTGTAATATTTTTTGTGTACGGTGTCGCCCCAGCTGAACTTGCCGTGTTCTATTTTTTCTATGACTATCAGGTCTCCTCTGGCAAGTGCGGTTTTAAGATAGTGATAAACCAGTCTGCTGGAAAGTCCCTCGTACTTTTCCTTTAGTGCCTTGTAGATCCCATACCCGGTGAGCTGTTCACTGCCGACCGTATTTATTATGTCATTCAATAGCTCTTCATTGATTTTTTTAGCCATGTTACCCACACTGCGGAGCCGAATTATTAATAGATTTGCAGATGTACTCCAGTATTCCGGAGTCTGCAGCGGAAAGGCTAGGGTAGCTGCCTATCTTGGAATAAGCCCCGCCAAAGATAAAGAGCGGCACGCTGCCACCAGAAGTATTTCGCAGTATACTGAGCGCTTCCGGGGGGATGGAGACGCTGCCGTTCGTGCTGTAGCCGCTCATATTAAACGCATACGCGCAGAAATAACCGCTGTAAAAGTCCTGTCCGGTCCATATACCGAAAAGAGAGGTGTCGTTTCTGAATGCGGCATATTCGCCAAAGCAGTCTTCACAAGTATTGTCATAGTACATCAGCATGGAGGGCTTTCCTAGGCCGCACAGAGACGACGTGTTTATGTTCGCATTGTGCACCGAGTAATAACTGTTTAGATAGCTAACGTTCTCGTATAAGACGGCAGAGAACACGGCCAATCCCGCTATCAGGACGATGTAAACGACAATATACGCCTTTGCTCTATACATAAAACGAAGCGTTTACATCCGGCTTCGCGCTGGTACAGTTATTACTAGCAGTATCTATGCAGATGTTTGTTACGTTAGCCCCCAATGTTGAGAACATGTATTTGTATGCGAAGGGATCGTACACGTTTTCATTCGGTATGAAATTGAATATGTTAATGGTAGAGTTACACGGCTTTATCTGCGGAAAATAGTAGACTAGGTTCTGGAACGGCCCAGTTATGTAAATTCCCTTTACGAGAGTACCGTTCGGCATGCTTATTACTTCCTGCTCTAGCTGCGTTATGTTTATAAGTGCGCTTAGCATTGAAGCCGTGCTATTCGATGTGCTATTGAGTAGGTTTATGTCATCTCGCACGCCGCTTAACAGATTGTATAAATCAGAGCCATTAACCGACTGCACGATGCTACTGTTATAAAGCGTCTCAAATTCGTATTTTGTGAAATTGTAGAGTTCGGATGTATAAGCATAGTCTGTGTTGTTGATGAAAAGGGAGTATAGCTGCTGCTTAATCGCACCGCACGCCGTAGAATTATAAATAGAACATACTGTGTACTCGTTGATCTTTTCATTTATGCTGTTAAGATTGTTGAGTGCGTTCTCTTGCGTCTTGTTGAGATAATACGAGAGGTTTCCCACCCCCGGCAGTGAGCCGCTCAGGTTAAATACCGGGAGCGGGGTAAATTCTCTATTGCAGTTTACCACCAGATTCTCGGTATCCAGATTACCGCTAGAATTGTAGAGGACGAACAGATTTGAGTCGTTGGACAGGTTGTAGTAATCCAGAAAGTCGTTTACCTTTATCGAATTAGCTGATAACTGTTTTGTCGTGTTATAAGACGTATTCGTGAAAGATGAAATGTCGCTGGAGTAGACCAAGACGGTTAACACCAAGGCAATCACCAAAAAAATCGCAAGCGTCAGCGTTTTTCTATCGGTTTTCATACGCTTAATCTTTCTCTTAGGGCCTTTGCGAGCAACTCCGGTTCTGTGTTTATAGTTCTTATGCCGAGTATTTCCATATTTGAAACATCTCTTCCATATAGTTTTACCGTGAAGTGTCCATACTCCCTTTCTACGAGTGCAATCGTTTCGAATTTACCGGCATTCAGCAATCTTTTTATTAGTCCCGCAAGATCAAATGATAGCACAGAATCCATGTCTCCGATCTTCAGGTGCTTGATTGGGGCTATCTCCACCTCTATTTCTTGATGCGGAGAGTAAGGGACAAAAGCCACGAAATTTTCCGTCTTTTTTATCTCCCTGTTCGCTGTGTTTTTCGTGTTCTGACACACCCGGCAGGTGCCGCCGTTTAAGTGTGGAATTTCGGTGATCGTAATATCGAAGTACCCGTGTCCGCCGACTCTTCTGGATATCACCAAGTTTTTGCCAAATTCATACGCAGACAATGAATTTGTCCTGTCCTTTATCAGCATTAGCAGGTCGGATAGGTCCTCAGCAGAATAAACCGACAGTCTGTCGCGGTGATCGTCATTTTCTACAAGTATCTCTTCGTATCCATCTGCGTTAGAGTGCTTGAAAGTGTCGCCTTCGAGAGCGTACTTTGACGGCTGTATACTGTCCTTTATGTCATAAACTTTCAGCTTTGCTCTTGCAGCTTCCAGTACAATCGGAGCTTCCTTAGGGTGGTCGCACGCCTTGCAGTTTTTCTCTTTACCTGCCACAAGTGCAAACGAAAGATCCGAATTATCCAGTCTAAATTCGTTCATATCAGCTTAGCGCCACCCCCACCATCTTTGCATAGGCCGGTCTGGTTATCAACAAACCAACAAGCGACGCCAGTATTGTCGTCAGTGCAAAGCCGGTGAACAGGCTGGCCGTTGAGAAGAACAATGGAAACATGATCGCCGCAAAGGATAGGAATGATACCGTGATTATGAAAAAGGCCCTCTGTATTCTTTTCTTTACACTCGCGCCCTCCGCTATGGTTGAGCCCCTGCGTATCTCATCGGTTATTATTATCTGGTCATCCACTGATATACCTACGCTTGCTATTATACCGGCTATGCTAGGTATATCAAGTGTCCAGTGTATGAGAGCAGCTAAGCCTATGACCACGAATATCTCCGCTGCACTCGTCATGAGTATCATCGCTGATATCTTGTAATTTCTGTACCTAAGGAATATCACTATGCTGGTTACAACGAAGGCGGACAAAAGCAGTATGTAAATCTGGCCTATGAACTGTGTACCTTCGACCGGCGAAACCGAATTTATTGAGACTATCTTTACGGCTATAGGCAGGCTGCCGCTCTCCAGTATGGCCTGCAGTGTCTTCATATTATTATACGCCTGCTGGTAAGTTGCGCCGTAACCCTGTATCTGTATCACTTGCTGTACTTGTCCCTTAAGGTTTGAATTGACCTGCAGGGACGACACCTGTTTGTTGTTTAGGAAAAGCAATATCGGATGCTTAAGGTAGCCGTTGACAATCGGAATCGTCTTTGTTGCGTTCGCAAACGTTTCTGCTGCAAGTTTGCTTATCTGTATGCCAAAATCGAATTGGTACCCGCCGTTCGATTGCGTGGGCGGCTGAAGCCCTCCGTACGGACAACTGGAGGTAAGACACACGTTAAGTATGCCCTCGTTAGGGTTACTATTGTTTATTACTGTAACGTTGTTTATCTGTGCGTAGAAAGAGCCCTGGTTGTTTACCAGTGAGAAAGCCTCGGCTTCGCTCACGCTGGGCATGCTGACCTGCACGAACGAACTGCCGGACACTGTTTGTATGGAGTTTACAGAGATGCCGCTTATGCCGTATGTGTTAAGCCTTGCGTTTAGTATGGTCTGTATCTGCGATATATCGGTACTGTTGTAGTGTGTGGAATTGGGTGCCAGCAGTATCTGCGTACCGCCTATTATGTCGAGTCCGTAATTTAGGTTTGAGCTTGGGACGTCCTGCACCTGTATGTAAGTGGAGTTTATCGGCGCCGCGCCGGATACCGGCACTTTTACCTGCTGAGGTACGAATATGTACGGAAATATCTGGTTGCTGTAGCTTATGGTTATTGTCGAGTTCGGGAGTGCGGTCCGGTTTAGCACGGAATAGAACTGCTGCGCATTTTGTGTGCTCAGCCCATTTATCGATGTTATTACTGAACCAACTCCCAGCGTTGTAGCACCGTTTGCGCTGAGGTTTCCGAGCAGAGAATAAGGAGATAGGTATATGATTTCTGCACCCCCTATGCCGAAGTTGGGTTCTATCGCCAGGAACGCTATTATGAGTGTGGCTATGAGCACCAAGATCCTCCAATCTTTAAGCACGCTTTTCGGGTTTTCCATATCACCGCGTAGCCTGATGCGGCTCTTCAGAATAGTGCATGGCTGCCAATTGTATGGATCCATTCAGTATCCATACGGTGAAATCGTCGAATATCACGCCGATTATGAGTATGATTGCTATACTCTGTATAGTCGTATTGGTGGTGCCCAAGAACAGGACTATGAACGTAAGCAGCGCTGCAGCGTCCATCGTCAGCGATGTCTTTATGGTATGGGACAGACGGTATTTTACGCTCGCTTCTTTTCTTTTCAGGATGTTGGTGGCAAGTATTATGTTCCTATCCGCGGAATATCCCATTAGCATAAGTATCCCCGCTATGGAAGCGGTAGAGAACGAAATGGCGAGAAGATCCATGACCCCTATGACGTTTATTACGTCGCTTATTATGCTTATGACATTGGAAAAAGACTGTGCAGGGTTTCTGAAGTAGAACAGTGATACGAACGCCACCAGTATGAATGCGGCGCCGAGGAGTATGAATGAGTCATATATAGAGTTCTGAGCTATTGCCGGGCTGACAAAGTTTATGTTGGAATTCGTACTGGTCACTGGTGCTAGGAACGATGACACCGTGCTGTTTAGCGCCCGGGTTGTGGAGTTCTTTGCGGTTATTGTATAGCCTATTATGTTATTCGAGAACTGGGAGTGGAGGACCGCCACGCTGACCTCCGTCTTAAGGCTTGACGCCAGTTCGTTTGTCAGCGTCTGCACATTGACGCTCTTGTTTGTGTTTATTGTGAGGGAAATCCCTCCGGACAGTGAGATGTCCTCGTTAACAGGAGTGCCGTGCTGTAAGTAATAAGTCGCGATTATGCCCCCGAATACGACCACCAGTGCTATGGGTAAGAACACCATCTTCTTGTAGTGCCTTACGTAGAAAGCTACAAACTCCTCTATGCGTGAATTAACAGCGCTCTTTACGCCCATAACATTTAAGTATCAAATATACACATAAGGGCGCTATTTAAGAATTTAAGCCTTCTACGATAATCTTCGGACCTTCTCTGGTCGCATACTCCTCGCATGCTTCTTCCGGCCATGAAGATGGCATTCCGTCGAAGGCACCTTCAAGCTCTCGGCGTTTCCCGTGGTAATTGTTCCCGCTGTAGCGCCTTCCAGGGCAGTACTTGAACAGGTCGTCCTTTACCAGCAGAACGGAGCTTGTCTTCATGCCGTACTGTGTTTTAAGTTTGCCTAGTCTTCTTGCAAGTTTGTATGCACCCGCCTCCGCTTTCGCCTTGTCCATTCTGGTTGTGGATATCGCGATAGAAAACCTTACCTCATCCGCACCGTACAGGATATGATTCAGGTTTCTGTACGGCAACGCCTCCTCTGCCATGCTAAGTTTCTTCTTTATCTTGTTCGTTCCCAAGCGGAACGTATTTGTCGTCATCGTCCTGACTTCTATAATCTCGACTATCCTCTTGTTCCCTTCGTTATACCTTATCACGACGTCGGCAGGCCACATCTTCTTTGACTGCATTCTGCCCTTTCCTTTCCCGTTTCTGTAGAAGTAGAACATGTACTCCATTCTGGCGGCTTCCAGGTCTCTGCGTGATGACTCGTACTTATAAACCGCCATCTGTGTTAGTTTGTGGTATAAGGATGCGCCAGAAGTAGCTACGTCGTCTATTAGAACTTCCTCTAATCTGCTACGGGCTTTTTGTATCATTGGATACAATATGTGATAGAGAGGATATACTATTAATATATTATACAGCATCTCTTTCTATGCGCGCGCAGTTCTCATCAGAATTCGTGATAGACGCTTCTATAGTGGTGATAGTGGTCAGTTTTCTACTGCTTTTCTTTAGTCCGTTGCTAAGCCAGAACACCGGCTCCATTTATCTTTCTTCTGCCTGCACTGAAGTAGCGGATTCTGTCAATACCGTCGCCGACTCAAACGGCGCATCTGCGATAATATACACCCCGCTGCTTAACGAGACGCCGTTCGGTTATTACAATGTTACCCTATCAAACGGCATAATCACGGTATATTCGAATCTTTCCAGGTACACCACGCAGCTGGTCTCCTGCGGCGCCGACACTTATAGAACGGGCAGTGAGAGCTTCCTGCTGTCCAATCTCGCTGTTTATTCGTCTGGCAGTACGGTTGGTGCCGCTTACCTTTACGGCAGCAGCGCAAGTTCCAGTGCGCCGCCCTCGGTGATTTACGGGGGGGGTTTCCAGTCCTCGGTCACCTTGTACTTGATCAGCGCTGCCTCTTACATCAAAAACTATTCGGAGTCGCAATCGTTCTCTCAGAGTGTTAGTTCGGAGATCTCGACATTAGCTGATGGCAGTTATGCTTTCTTAGCAGTGCAGAATAACAATACGCGCATAAGGGTCTTGTTCCCGTTCTCAAAGGGTTAAACCGGTTTCTTGAGTTATAGTGCATACAATATAAATGATTGCAATGACTTTTACATCGACAGCAAAAGGATAGGTTTAAATATGGTAGATCAGTAATTATGATATGCCAAAAAATGCCCAATCAGCATTAGAGTACATGATGACCTATGGCTGGGCGATACTTATCATCGTCATAGTGGCCGCGGTCCTGTACAGTCTAGGCATTTTCAATCCAAGCAGCAGCGCTGGCAATACGGCTAGCGGCTTTGGCGGCTTTACGGTGCAGCAGGGTGGATTCACGTGCAATTCTACTGGCGTGTTCCTAGCATTAGGAAACTCGCAAGGTACGCAAGTTACAGTGCTAAACGCAAGTATAACGTCTTCAACTGGTTTGAGTACCCCTACGGGTAGCAATGGTTCTATCAATAAACTTGTAAATCCGCAGAGTACGATTACAATAAAATTCACATCAAACACCTGTTCCATCACTGGTGCAAGATACAGCGCTAACATACAGATCTATTACAGTACGACTGGAGCTCTAGGCACACAAACACAGCCGACTACCGGTACAATCTCAGGATCTTCCAGTTGAGCAGGTTTTGGCCTTTTTAAGAACGCATTTTTACTTAATTATTCCTTTCTCTTCTAGTAATTTTCTTGTCGATATAGCGGACATGCAGCCCCAGCCAGCAGCGACTACGGCCTGTTTGTACATATGATCCTGCACGTCCCCAGCAGCAAAGACACCCTCCTTGCTAGTTTTTACATTATCATGTGTTATAATGTAGCCATTTTTGTCGAGATCTAACTGGCCCTTGAACAGTTCTGTGCTCGGGTCGTGTCCTATAGCTACGAACAGTCCACCGCATCCCTCTGTCTTCTCGTTGCCGGTATCAATGTTACGTAACCTCACGCCAATTACGTTGTTATCACCCATTACATCTGTTACTTCCGAGTTCCAGATGACCTTTATTTTTTCGTTTTTGAGCACCCTCTCCTGCATTATTTTGCTTGCCTTGAACTCGTTTCTCCTGTGTACTATCTTTACACTCTTTGCAAATTTGGTGAGGTACAGAGAATCTTCCATTGCGCTGTCACCGCCGCCAACAACAATAACGTCCTTGCCCCTGAACAAGGGTCCATCGCATACAGCACAACCGGATACGCCCTTTCCTACAAGCCTTAGTTCGTTCTTCAGCCCCAACCATCTTGCACGTGCGCCCGTCGCGATTATGAGCGTATAAGTCTTGTACTCCGTGTCTCCTACGAAAATGGAATATGGATATGCCGACAGGTCGACTCTGGTAACGTCATCGTTTAGCATTCTTGTCCCGAGTTGCGAAACTTGGTCATCCATGGCCTGCATCAGGTCCGGCCCGAGTATCGATTTGAAAGCAGGGAAATTCTCCACCGCAGAGGTCAGCATTAGTTGCCCGCCGTACTCCTTTCCTCTTATTAATAACGGGTCTAGGTTATCTCTTGAAGCGTATATCGCAGCAGTGTAGCCCGCGGGCCCGGAGCCTACTATTATAACTTTTTCAACCATCAAATTAAAAGCAGACGCTGACTTAAATAAAATTTGTTTTTAGCATAGCGTGCTGTATTAACTTATTTTTGTAAGTTATCACAGCGCTTTAAAAAGTAAGTATATAATAAACAAAATCGCTTTTATCTGATTGTGCCCCGATAGTCTAGAGGCCAAGGACATCGCCCTTTCGAGGCGATGACCCGGGTTCGAATCCCGGTCGGGGCAGGCCTTGATTAGTTAATGTTTCTTGTCGTCTTTAAATTAAGTAAAATTTGAGGTGTGAATATGAAAGACGATGCGAGAAAAAGAATCTTTGATAATGAAATCAAAGACATTACAAACGGCTCTGATATCTTAAATATAAACAAGAAGATTCTTTTATAGTTCTTAAACTTCAAGCAAAGCCAAGGCCTCACGTTCAATCGGGTGAATCGAATATCCGTGGCCCTTAAACATATCTTTAGAAGCGTCAAGTATAATGTGCGGGCCATAGATTAGAAGAAGGCCCAAGGAATAGTCATAGCCATCAATAGCAATTCCAAATGGAAAGACTGGACAAAGAACTCTAATGTAAAAGTCTTCAAGAACTTCCTTCGATGGCTCAACAAAACATATAAGACAACGATAGATCTACCGAAATCAAACCTATCAAGCCTAAGAATTCCTTGATGCCAGAATACCTCATAACCCTGGATGAGTATCAACGGATATTGGAAAACACGACAAGCCCACAGCTCAAGCTAATCGTAGAACTGCTTTACGAGACTGGGGCCAGGGTCTCCGAGATACTGGACCTAAAGATCCAGAACGTAGAGTTTAATAGCTATGGGGCGAAGCTTTATGTCCACGGAAAGACCGGCCAGAGAGTCATCCCTATCGTCTGGTATGCCAGGGACTTACGCCAGTTCCCTTTGGTTCATCTCAATAAGGACAAGCCTGAAGCCAATGTTTTCTTCATCAAGAAAGCTGAGCAGATGCTTCCGTTTGAGTATCCCAATTTCAGAAAGCAGTTGGGGATTGTCTGTAAGAGGGCTGGAATAAACAAGCGAATCCACGCCCATCTTTTTAGGTATACAAGGATAACTGAATTAGCCAAGACTTTGCCCGAGCAGACCCTAAAGCAATTGGCCGGATGGACAGGGGCCAGCAAGATGGCTGAGATCTATATCCATCTAAGCCAAAGGGATGTAGAGGATTCTCTATTAAAAAAGGTATATGGGATAAAAACCAGTGAGAAAGAAGACCACAACTCTGTTAAAGTCTGTCCTCGCTGTAAAGAACCCAATCCTTATTTCTCAACGATCTGTCAAAGATGCGGTGCTCCTCTTGATGAGAAAGAGCTGATAGAAGCAGAGATGAACTCAAGCCCCGAGAAGCTTAAGGAGATAGACTCGATGGCTAATACGCTAGTGAATCTTTTGAAGAGCAATCCTAATCTGTTAGAGCAGTTGAAATCGATAAAAAAGTAAGGATTTAGGCCTCAAAGTGTTATTCGAAGGCCTAGTTTGGCCTCTTTGGGCTATATAACACACCAAATATTTTTGTAGGAACATTTAACACCCCGGAAATAATAATAATAATATACTAGTAATGCAATTAAATTATCAAGGATATGAACCCGACGCACAAATCGCAATCAACTCCTAGAGTACATGACGGTATACGACTGGGCCATGCTGTATCTTATGTGTGGCTCATAATCGCAGGTCTACTGATAATTTTGACATTAAGCATGTTATTGATTAAAATACATCAAATGCCCCCCCACGTTCCGCAGATAACGACGGGCATAATTTCATTTTCAGCAGGTTGTGCATTGTCTACAGAAACAATCAACATGTGGATAAATAGCACGCAAAACGCGAACCAGATTGGAACATACGGCACTAATTCGGTCTATATCGCACAATTCACCAATAGTCTGTCAACGTGCAGTTATAATGGACTTCTTTATGTGAATGGAAAACTTGAGGGAAACGTTTCGATTAGTGGTACGACACCAACCAACGTGACCTTCTCGGGATTGGAGTCAGCCGGGCTCTATACAATCGTTGCCAATCAGACGGCGACATCCACCTCTGAAACTCACTCCCAGACCATAAATAAAGCCGTGCCAACCATAACCCTGACAGCCACGAGAGCAAACTTCACCTACAACGGCACGACTGAGAATATCAGCGGCTCCGTGTCCAGTGTCAACAGCCAGGTCTCCGGTAGTCTATACATCAACGGCTTATTGGAGTCAAGCCTGTACAAGAACGCTACCGCTGGGATATGGAGCGCATGGTTCAACACCACTGCAAACCAGAACTATTCCGCAGCCCAGTCCCACATCGCAAGGCAGATCTACCAGGCCTCGCCGACTCTCACTCTAACACCTTCGATCGCGAACTTCACCTACAACGGCACGGCGGAGAAGTTCACTGGCACAGTCACGTCGATCAACAACCAGCTCATAGCAAAGCTCTACATCAACGGCGTTAGCAAGACCAACCCGTACTCCAACGCCACCGCTGGAGTATTCGATGCAGTCTACAACACCAGCGGCGACGTCAACTACACGTCTGGCGCAGCATCCAGGTCCAGGACGATATCGAAGGCGACTATAACCCAGTCCCTTTCGTCCTCTCCTTCTTCACCTTTCGCTTACGACGGCAGCGTCCCCACGATAACTGACACCCTGTCTGGCACTCTCGTCAGCGGCCAGTCTGGCCTGTCGTTCACGCTCGACAACAACAGCGTCTCCACTGGATCGACAGGGTCCTCCACCCTGAGCTCGAGCAGCTTCTCTTTCTCAGCGCTGAACGGCAAGTACGCGGCGGCTGGTTCTTACAGTTACATGTCCACGTCTTCAGGAAACGGCAACTACACCGTCGTGACTTCATCTCCTTTATCAGTCACGATAACCCAGGCTGCTCCTGTTATAACACTGACGTCGACTCCATCAGCCAACTTCACTCAGAACGGCACGGACCTGGTCTTCCACTTCTCCATATCGTCAATAAACAGCCAGCTTGGAGGAAACTTCTACATCAATGGCAGCCTGAAGAACTCTTCGATAACCACCAACGGCACATACAACGCAGGCGATCTTCCGAATATCTTCGTAGGCGTCTTCAACACCAGCGGTGACCACAACTACTCTTCGAGTTCGCTCACTCTATCAAGGCAGATCTACAGGGTCATCCTGCAGCTTTACCTCAACGGAGCACTGGATTCGAATAAAAACATAACCCAAGGCACAGAGTCAAACTTCACCGCGATGATATCGCCGTCAACGGACTACGTTGGTATCTATGAAAACGGCAATCTTGTTGCTTCCTCGAAAGGCAACTTAACCTACTTAAAGACGCTGTCTCCTGGAGTATACAAGGTCGTAGCTGCCTCCAACATAACAGGGGTATCAAACATCACTTATTATGAGAGAATAATAGGAAACTACGATGGGGCGGGGATTCCGATATTCCCTAAGATTTCAAATAAGATTTCTCTGGGGATAGGCAGATTTGATGCTTCAACCAATTACCTAAGTATTTTTCCATCTGTCTACCTCAGCTCTTCAGATTTCAATAAAATCAACATACTATTCACGCCAATCGCCGCTAATATATCATTCTCCCTTGGCATGGAAGTAAACCCAAATTCAAGCCAGTGCGACGTCAACAGCGTTAAAGACCCGGTCCAGGGCATCAACCTGCTGCCGTCGATAAGCGAAAACGGCGTAATAAGAGGAGCTAACTTTGTATTTTCCCTTAAATTGGACAGCGAAGGCATGATACCTAAATACAACATGTCCCCTTACGACGTAGTACTGTACAAATGCGACGAGCAGAATTCCAGCTGGATTGAGCTACCGACTAATACATCCGTTTCGCAAACAGGGATTGCGACTTACTCAGCAAATTCAAATTCGCTTTCCACTTATGAAATAGGCGCATTTACGCCAGCAAAACCGAGCGTTATAAACACAACAATATCCGAGTCAGGACTCCCTTCCGGATACACGTGGAATGTAACCTATGACGGAATCACCAAGTCCAGTATAACTCCGAATAATATAATCTTTAGTACAGCACCGGGTAACTACTCCTTTACAGCGTATAATTTCACTTTTTCCCCGTCTCCCTCGAACACGGGGTGCGCTATTACCTATTATCCGAGTAATTTTAAAGCAGGCTTACCGCAGTCTATTGCCGCCGGCTCGTATGTTTCAGTTATGTACTCTGCGAATGGTACGATATGTTCGTCTGCGCCCGTACTCTCTGCCACGGAGTCATATTGTATTGTATACGCCATCGTGATTATAGCGGTAATAGCCCTTGCATATGCACTCAGAAAGAAGCTTCAAAGAGACAGAAGCAGACAAAAGAAGAATAAACACAAGTAAATCCAGAAAACAGCCACGCTATCCAAACAATCATCTTTTTTTGCTCTTTCCGGCAGATAAAGAATTAGCAATTCAGCCAGATCAACGTGTTTCGCATGTCGCTATTATCACAATAAAAGCAGTTAAATATTAACGCATACTAAGAAATAACTATGGATGAAGAACTTGAATTAAAGTGCACGATAGAGCTGATGGCCAAGCCAAAGGAGGTGGCCGTCGATACGGCAAAGAAAATAATCTCAAACATAGAGGGGGCGGCAAGCATCTCGCAGTAAGCAACGTCGAATACGCCGAGCCAAAATTGATAAAAGACGATTTCTATTCGACTTATGCTGTTTTTAATATAAAGGGCACGATACCCGAGATATTAGGCTTCGTGATGGACTATGCTCCGACAAGCATAGAGCTGATAAAGACAAAGGAGATAAAAATATCCCCTCCAGACCTGCAGGCTCTACTAGTATATAAAAATATTGAAAAATTCCATTACTCCGGGACGTACGAGGGACTATAGAAAGACTTAAATATTAAACTAATGAATATAACTACTTATCGCACTGCTTAGCTGTGCGGTCCATAGGACGACAAATAGGAGGTGTATTATGGCAGAGGGACTTCAACCAATTTTCATATTACCGGAGGGCTACTCACGTACTAGTGGGAAGGACGCCCAAAGGAACAATATCGCTGCAGCGAGGGCTATAGCCAGCACTGTGAAATCCACACTGGGGCCAAGGGGTATGGACAAGATGCTCGTTGACAATATAGGCGACATAACGATAACAAACGATGGGGTAACCGTACTGAAGAACATGGAGGTAGAGAACCCAGCGGCGAAAATGATAGTGGAAGTCGCTAAGACGCAGGAGGAAGAGGTGGGCGATGGAACTACGACGGCAGTAATAATCGTTGGTGAGCTGCTAAAAAATGCAGAGGCACTTCTTGATCAGGGGATACATCCGACGCTAATAGCTAGAGGCTACAGGATAGCAACTAACAAAGCCGAGGAGATATTGGACAAGCTTAAATTGAATTTGGACGTCGCAAGTAAGGAAGAGTTGAGCAGAATAGTAAAGACGGCGACAATAGGCAAGAGTACCGGTGCAGACGCGCACATAATATCGCTTATAGTAGACGCAGTGCAGCATGTCAAGTCGCACTCCGGGAAGGATGAGAGGGTCGACCAGGAAGACATAAAAGTAGAGAAGAAGATCGGCGGCGGTCTTGAGGATTCAAGGCTCGTAAGAGGAGTCATAATAGATAAGGAAAAAGTTCATCCGGACATGCCGGATGTAATAAGAGATGCCAAGATAGCACTCCTTAACGTGGCACTAGAAATAGAAAAGACGAACATAGACGCTCAGATAAGAATAGAAAAGCCAGAGCAACTCGAAGCGTTTCTGAACGAAGAAGAAAGAATGTTGAAGGACATGGTGACCAAGATAAAGAATTCAGGCGCGAACGTGGTTATAGTACAGAAGGGGATAGACGACTCCGCACAACACTTCCTTGCTAAATCCGGTATTCTGGCATTCAGAAGAGTGTCAGAGAGCGATATGAAAAAGATTGGAAAGGCGACCGGTGCAAAAGTGGCGTCCACGCTAGATGAACTTGACGGTTCAGCCCTGGGTGCCGCAGGATTTGTACATGTCGAAAAGATGGCTGGGGAAACTCTCGCGTTCATAGAAGAGTGCAAGAATCCCAAAGCTGTTACAATACTTATACGCGGCGGTACAGAACACGTCATCGATGAAGTTCAGCGTGCTATTGACGACAGCATAGGGGACCTGAAATCGGTCATAGAAGACAATGGTGCGGTCGTTGCTGGGGGCGGTGCCTGCGAGATGGAAGTAGCAAAACAGCTAAGGGACTTCGCAAAGGAACTCGAAGGTAGGGAGCAGCTCGCCGTGAATTCGTTTTCCGACGCGCTGGAAGTGGTTCCAAAGACCCTGGCAGAAAATGCTGGCATGGATCCTATCGATATAGTCGTTGAACTTAGGGCAGAGCACCAGAAAGGCAGTACCTGGGCCGGCGTTAACCTACTGGATGTATACAAGCCGAAAGTTTCGGACATGGAAAAAGAGGGCGTAATAGAGCCTCTTAGGATCAAGAAACAGGCGATAAAGAGTGCGGGTGAGACTGCAATAATGATACTTAGAATAGACGACATAATCGCGGCCGGCAAGTCCGCAAATCAGGCGCAAAGGCCCCCGATGCCGGGCGGACCTTACGGCGAGTAGATAACTGCATGAATGCGAATTCTAGGCCTTTGGACCTTTTGAACAGTGCCAAGGGTAAAACTGTCCTTGTAGAGCTTAAGAACGGCCATTCGATAACCGGTACCTTGATGGCATTCGATGTTCACATAAACATACACCTAGAGAATGCAGATGAGCGGGACAATTCCACGGTCGTACGCAAAATAGGTAGCGTGTTCGTTAGGGGCGACACGATAATACTCATCTCCCCCGCATTATGAGCACCGCTTCGATGGGGTTGCACAACAGGAAGACTCCTCACATAAGATGTAGAAGGTGCGGTAGCATGTCATACAACAAGAGGAAGCACCACTGCTCTCACTGCGGCTACGGGATCTCCTCGAAGTTGCGAGCTTATTCTTGGGTTAGCAAAAAGGTCAACGGTACGAGAAAGTATTAATTTCAGTATAAATCTTATAGTGATTCTATGGGTAATACACTCCTCGACGCAGTCGTTTTTGATTTCGATAATACGCTTGTAGACACAAAGAGCACAATAGAACACGCTTACAGCAGAATCTTTTTGCACATGTCAGAGGAGTATAACGTGTCCCTAGAGGCAATAAGGCGCGAGTTGGCGGCGGTATCCACGGACTTTGAAGCTGTAGGCAACTACGACAGAATGCAATGGTTTGACGCGATTCTTACTAATCTACATGTTAACTTTAAACAGGTCGAAGTCGAGAAGTACGTGAACGATTTTTACTCGATGATAGAGTCGCCAAAATACGACCCGGCAGTCGAAAGTGTTCTTGTCAGTATCAAGAAACTTAATAAGAAGCTGGGGCTATTAACCGATTCCGATTACAAGCCGGGTACAAAGATGAAGAGGATAAGCAAACTGCCGTTCGCAAGGCTGTTCGATAAGATCGAAGTGGCGGGTGATACTATCCCGTACAAGAAAAGAACAGAATCGCCGTTCGTGATAATCGCAAAGGATCTAGGCGTTGCGCCCGACAAGACGATTTACATAGGCGACAGGATGGATTTCGATATTAAAAATTCGAAGAAGGCTGGTATGAAGGCCGCTTTGATTACAACGTACAACGATACCCGCGGTCTAGAGGACGTCGTGGAGCCCGACTGGGTCGTAAGCAATATACGGGAAGTCCTTAATATAATAAAATGAGCCTTAAACGTGCTAAACTTTATAATATTCGTATAGTTTTACTAGGAGTGAAATATGGATGAGAACACCGAAAAGCCAGTAACAGACGAGAACAATGATAAGGCTGAAGAAGACTACAAGTCCAAATACCTTTATTTACTGGCTGAGGTCGAAAACTATAAAAGGACCAAGGAAAAAGAAATTGGTAACTATGTGACCGTTTCAAATATCGCGATGATGACGGATATCCTGAAGGTTCTCGACGATTTCGAGAGCGTGTTGAAGGCAAAGGACGATGAGACCGTACGTCGTCTCTTTGACTCGTTGTTGAGCGTTCTCAAGATGCACGGCCTCAGCAGGGTAGGCGTTGTAGGGCAGAAATACTCGGAGGACATCGCAGAGGCGGTGGCTACCGAGAAGGGGCAAGTTGAGCCCGGTATAATATTGGAGGAGGTGCAACCAGGGTACAAGCTGAATGACAGAATTATAAGGTACCCGAAGGTTAAAGTAAGTATATGACAGACAAAGAAAAGATAATAGGGATAGACCTAGGAACTTCAAACTCGCAAGCAGCAGTGGTTATAGCGAGCAAGCCCACCATAATACCGAGTGCAGAGGGCAATACCATCGCGGGAAAGATGTTCCCGTCGATAGTAGCCTTCACAAAGGACGGAAACGTCATAGTCGGTGAGCCTGCAAGGAGGCAGGCTATATCCAACCCGGAGAACACAATATTCGCTGCGAAAAGGAAGATGGGCAGCGAGTTTAAATATCACGTAAACGAAAAAGACTACACTCCACAGCAGATATCCGCGTTCATACTGCAGAAGATAAAGACCGATTCGGAATCGTTTCTTGGCACGAAAGTTAACAAAGCGGTAATAACAGTGCCCGCCTATTTCAACGACAATCAAAGACAGGCAACGAAGGACGCAGGAGTAATAGCCGGCCTTGATGTGGTGAGGATAATAAATGAGCCTACTGCTGCTGCGATGGCTTATGGTTTGGACAAGGATCAGGACACGAAGATACTTGTTTTCGATTTGGGAGGGGGCACTTTGGATGTGACCTTGATGGAAATAAGCAACGGCACCTTCGAAGTGTTGGCTACTTCGGGTGACGTAGAATTGGGCGGAGTCGACATGGACAGCGCGCTCATAGATTTCATAATAAAAGGTTTCGTTTCAAAATGGGGGCTAGATTTAAGAAATGATAAAACCGCGTACCAGCGGGTGAGGGACGCCGCGGAGAAAGCAAAGATAGAGCTTTCCACGGTATTGGAAACGGACATAAACCTTCCTTATATTACTGTGACCAAGGACGGGCCTAAAAACCTGGAATTGAAGGTAACGCGTGCTACGCTGGAGCAGTTGGTAAGGCCCATAATAGAAAGAGCTAGGGAACCGATAGATAACGTGCTTAGAGACGCCAACACGTCAAAGGACGACATCGCGAAGATAATACTGGTGGGTGGGCCAACCAGGATGCCGATGGTGCAGAAGTTTTTGGTTGACATCTTCGGGAATAAAATTGAGAAGGGCGTAGACCCGATGGAGGCAGTCGCGCTCGGTGCCGCCATCCAAGGCGCTGTTCTCGCAGGCGACATAAAGGACATTGTCCTGCTAGACGTTACGCCCCTAACGCTAAGCATAGAAACACTGGGAGGTGTATCGACCCCGATAATCGAAAGGAACACGACGATCCCGATAAAGACAAGCAAGACGTTCTCCACGGCAGCGGACTACCAGCCCGCAGTAACCATAAACGTTTTGCAGGGGGAGAGACCGATGGCGAAGGACAATATCAGCCTAGGCTCGTTTAATCTGGAGGGGATACCGCCAGCGCCGCGCGGCGTCCCGCAGATAGAAGTTACGTTTGACATAGACGCCAATGGAATACTCAGTGTATCCGCCAAAGATTTAGGAACAGGAAAGAGCCAAAAAATAACCGTAACCGCACCGAACAAGTTATCCAAGGACCAGATAAACAAGATGATGGACGAAGCTAAGGAACACGAAGAAGAAGACAAGAAAAAGAAGGCGTTCATAGAACTCAAGAATGAGACCTCGGCGCTCGTTTTCTCCCTTGAGAAGACGCTTGTGGATTACAAGGAAAAGATAAGCGAAACCGATAGAAAGGAAGCTGAGGAGGCTATGGCTCTCGTGAAAAAGGATTTGGAAGGGGATGATGAATCTCAACTTAAGTCAGACAGGGAGAAGTTGCTGGCCATAGTAAACAGGATCGGGTCGCAGATATACAAAGACGTAAAGAAACCCGATACGACGACACAGAGTGAAAATGGAGAAAACGGCGCATAAGATGCACTCGTACGCTGTTTCGATTTGTGCAGAAGATGGAAAGAGACCCCTACGATGTTCTTGGAATCAGTCGTGAAGCTTCAGAAGAAGAGATAAAGAAAGCCTTCAAGTCTCTCGCCAAGAAATACCATCCCGACCTGAACCCTAACGATAAGAACGCTGAAGCCAAATTCAAGGAAATAAACGAAGCATACAGGACGCTAATGAACAAGGGGGGAGGAACAGGTCCTGTGGGTAGGGATGCCGGCTTCGAAGGGTTCGAAGACCTGTTTAACTTCAATATATTTGGTGACGTATTCAGGGATTTTGGATTCGAAAGGAAAGGCGCAGATCTTAGGTACGACCTTGACTTGAGCGTGGAAGAGCTTTTCTCTGAGCATAGTAAACAGATAAACATAACAAGAAAGGGCTCGTGCAATGTATGCGGTGGCAGTGGTGCGAAGCAAAAACACGTCTGTTCCAAATGCAATGGCAGCGGTAAGATACGGACTATCTCGAGGCAGCTCGGTTCTACCTTCATAACAATGAATACCTGTTCTTCCTGTAGGGGGGCTGGTTATATAATCGATGTGAAGTGTTCAGCGTGCTCGGGCACAGGACACACAAGAAAGAATGAGGAAATCCGAGTGCCGGTAAATAAGTACATAAGAGAAGGGGAGTACGCTGTTATAGAAGGAAAAGGTGAACTGTCCGATGGCAGCGTAGCCGGAGATCTTTATGTGGTGTTTCACATAAAGTCTAGCGATAAGTTCTCTATCTCCAGAAACGACATAAAGACCAAACTGCATCTAGATATAAGAGACCTTCTAAAGGGAGCATCCATGAAACTTGATATGCCATGGGGACAGGAAAAGTTGGCGGTTCCCAAAGGACAGATGCGCATTGTTTTGGAAGGAAAAGGCCTAAGAAGCAGAGAAGGTCAAATCGGCGATTTTATAGTCGATATAATCCCGATTGTGCCGGACAACCTAAGCAACTATGAAATAGACAAGCTGGACGCGATTCTCGGAGAAAGGAAGGCGCCCTTTATGAGCGCCAAATAGAGCGTTTTATGCTTAAATAGACAAATTTTATTATTAATCTATGCGTCCGTACACACTGATTTTATTTGCAGTTTTATCACTATTGGGCATTAGTACGGTTTTTGGTTCGTCTTTGGGTCCCATACGGATATCACCCACGAGCATAACCATCCCTACGGGCGTAACCTCATTCTACAACATAACATTTACTGACAACCAGACGGCACCGGTCAATTTGACGCTTTTATTGAGTTTTGCGAGGATAGAATACTCCGGTATCTTTTCCAACATAGGCGCTACACCAGCTTCCTTTTACCTGCAACCAAACCAATCGAAAACAATTTTGTTTTCTTTTGTTACGAACAGCGGCGTGTACTTTTCTACGCCAAGAAACTTCGTTATAAACTATACAGAGAACGGCCTGTCCGAGGAGTTTGTACTCAGCGCCCCCATAGTCAACAATCCGGTGTATATATATAGTCTTTCAGCACCCGGCAGCTTTGTGCCGTCGCAGCCACTTTCTGTGTCATTGGACATTCTAAACGGCGTCGGACAGGTACCTGTGACCGTGCCGGTCACTTTCTCGCTTATTAACAGTATAGGCGCATCTGTTTTCTCTTACACGCACAATTTGGAATTATCGAACAGCGGTCTTAATACTTTTGTAGAACCCGTGGTAATAAACAACACTGTTTCTCCCGGCAATTACACCCTTTACGTTTCGTTATCATACACATCGACTCCTTCCGCGTTGTCAAAGCGCATAGACGTATTGCCTTATTACAAGATTGACTCCGCTTATTCTTCAAACACAGGTGTTCTGGGCGGTACCGTTTCGAAAACCGTGGAAAACGTTGGCAACGAACCGTATCCAGTTTCTAATCTTTCCCTGGGCATAAACGGTTTCCTTAGGCTTTTTGTTAGCTCGCTTTCTTCTTCCATGGGCAACGCTGTGCTTTCTGGAGGAGCCGTTTCGTCCTCCGTACCATTTCTGTTGCCGGGCCAAACGATCTCTTTGTCGTATAATTTCGTATTCTATCCAATCTACATAATAATTTTAGCTGTCGCCGTAGCGGTGCTTGTCTATCTTTTCTTCAATAGAAAGGTAGTCCTTTCAAAGGAGATTGTAGAGCACAAAGCCTCTGGAGGAGTAATCGACGTTAAGGTAGCGGTAAGGATAAAAAATATATCTAAGAAGACCGTACGCGACTTGATAATACATGATTTGATTCCTCCGAACTCATTGAAAATAACCCCGATAGGACCGAAACAGGGCCGTATATACAAAGCATATGATGGGATGCGCATAACGTGGCGCGAGAGCGTACTCGAGCCCAGCGATGAGATAATCCTGATGTACGAGATAAAGAGTAAGATAGGGATCGTGGGCGGAATAGACTTGAAGTCTGCATACTGCACTTTCACATACGAAGGAAAAGAACACAAAAGGAAATCCAATCCTCTGGTTCTGCGCCTGCAAAAGACCGGGAAGTAGGTGGTTAGAGCATCTTTCCCGAGGAAAGGAAAGCTTAATAACATTATTAAACAGTTATAAAAATATCCTGGCTGCCCCAGTAGTCTAGTGGTCTAGGATAGTGCCCTGTCACGGCATTGACGCGCGTCCGAATCGCGCCTGGGGCGTTCGCTATCGATTCTTACGTTAATGTTTATGGTTAAATATAAGTAAATTTATTTTACTCTATGGAATTTGACACGCAGACTGTGCACGTCGGTGAAGATCCTAAGCTAGAGCCTAACGGGGATGTTACAGTGCCCATAAGTCTGTCAGCCACCTTTGCAAGGAAAGATCTGGGGGACATAACGAAGGGTTTCGCTTATTCTAGGTTAAGTAACCCAACAAGAGAGGCACTAGAGCGGCGTTTGGCCGCTTTAGAAGGGGCTAAGTTTGGTCTAGCCTTTTCTGCCGGCATGGCCGCGGAAGCAGCGATTGCTATGTCTTTGTTGAAGTCAGGCGATCACGTCGTAGCTTTTGAGGATCTCTATAGCGGCACAAAGGAACTTTTCACCGCCGTAATGGATGAGAGATTCAATGTAAAGGTAACGTATGTAGACGCTACAGATACAGATAACGTCAAGAGAGCGATTAAGCCGAATACAAAGATGGTATGGATGGAGACGCCGTCCAATCCTCTGCTTAAGCTTTGCGACGTAAGAGCGATAGCCGAAGTTACTAAAAGTAGGGATATCCCCTTCGTTGTCGACAACACGTTCGCAAGCCCTTACTCTCAGAATCCCATAAAGCTTGGGGCTGACCTTGTTATACACAGTACTACAAAGTACATAAATGGACACAGCGACTCCATAGGCGGTGCCGTACTGACGTCCAATGATGAGTTCTACAACAAGATTTTCTTCACTAGGATGGCTACTGGCGGCGTCCTTTCACCCTTTGACAGTTTTCTGGTTTTGAGGGGCCTAAAGACTTTGGCGGTTAGGATGAAACGGCACGAAGAAAATGCAATGAAAGTTGCTAAGTTTCTAAGTGAACACAAAGCAGTGAAAAAAGTCGTGTACCCTGGATTGGTGAGCCATCCCCAGTATGCGCTTGCAAGGGAACAGATGCGCGGGTTCGGAGGTATGGTCTCCTTCTTCATTAACGGGGGGGTAAAGGAAGTAAAGTCCTTTGTGACTAGGTTGAAACTTATAACTCTGGCGGTAAGCCTAGGTGGGGTAGAATCCCTTATAGAGCATCCCGCTTCTATGACGCATGGACTGCTACCGCAGAAAGAAAAGGCAGGGGTTGAGGATTCTCTTCTCAGGTTATCCGTCGGTATAGAAAACGTTAACGATATAATCTCTGACTTGGATCAGGCGCTGTCGCCTAAATGACTTTTCTGAACGCAGCCGCCAGTTTGTCTGGATCATGCTGATAGGGCACAGTCTCGTCTATCAAATCAGCGTTCATGGCATCCTCCTTCTTGAGGTCGTTTTCAATGAAGCCGTATAGTTTACCATATTTGCCCTGTGCGATAGTATCTACTTTGCGAGGTACCTTTGAATTTACTATGATTGTGTTGAAAGAGACCCCGTAACGTTCGAATAGGCCAATAAAGTCGGAAGCTCTGTAATCCTCAGTCTCATTAATCTTATTCATGATGTTAAGTACAAGGACCTTCTTTGCTCTGCTCTTTATTATTGCTTCCTTCATACCTCCTACCAGCATGTTCGGTAGCACGGAAGAATAAACATCTCCTGGACCGAACACTATTGTATCGGCGCTTACTACCGCTTTTTTGGCGTCACGACTGATATTCTCTTTCGCTTCTAGCGCGATGCCCTTCACTTTAATGTCCTCTAAGCTGTCAAGATTATGTTCACCTACTATCCTTTCAGATGTCATAGTCATTACAACAAGGTTCGTTTTTGAATATACATTATCTGTAACCGGGATTACCTCTACGCGTTCTGGTAGTTGCAGTGTAGCTCTAACCGTTGCCATATACGCTTTACCATATTCATTGATAGCAGACAGTAGGAACAAGTTGCCCAAACTGTGCGAAACACCTCCCAATTCGACCCTTTTGCTTAAAACCTCAACCATGCTTCTGTTCTGCGAAGCGGCTAGCAGATGATCCCTTATGTCACCAAGTGCGTAAACACCAAATTCCTTTCTCAGGATTCCGGTGGACCCTCCAGAGTCAAACACGGTTACTATACTGCTTATTTCTATGTCATTTATTCTCAGCAGTGCTGAAAGGGAAGTCTTCGCTCCGCCCCCTCCGATTATGCAGACTCTCTTTACCATATAGTTGTGATGCAAGTCGTTAGCCTAACTTCTTTATCTCATTTACCGCTTTGGAATAAACCAGGTGTTTTGATTCTATAGTTCCTATGAGCTGGGTGTTCGCACCCACTACGCACGAGTTTCCTATGAGCGTGCCGGGCATTGTGGAAGCATTTATTCCTGTGTGCACATCGTCCCCCATAACGAAGCCGAAGCTTGTACGCTTTGTATCGACCTTTTTGCCCCTTAGAATGATATTTATCGTCTTCCGATCGACTCTCCTATTGGCACTTATAAAGTTTGCACCTACTCTGCAATTCTCCCCTATAACGCTGTCGCCTATAAAGCCGGAATGTACGTGTGTATTTCTGCCTATTATGCTTCTTGCCACTTCTGTGTTGAAGCCGATTTTCGAACCCTCCTCAAGAAAACTGTCTCTAACAAGACAATTGTCTCCTATGACAACGCAGCAGCCGATGAACGTGTTACCCTTTATAGAAACGTTATTGCCTATTTTTACATCATCCGACATCACAACGCTTTTGTCTATAAAGACATTGCTTCCGCTTTCCGCATTTCGTTTGTAGTTGCTAAGTGTTCCAAATATTTTGTCTTTATATACCAATAAGTCATGAACGTACTTTAAAGTTGGTGTATCTTTTTCGTATTCCACATAGCTGAGGGTTCCGCTCTTTGCATACCCGTTCAGGATCCTCTCGAATACGTATTCGTCGCCTTCCTTGTCTTTTTCTATATCGGTGAATATCCTGGCGCTTAATTTATACACACCTATTACAGAGTGCGTTGCGCCCTTGTACAACTGCTTTTCCCTTATCTCTGTGACCGAACCGTTGCTTACGGCTGCTATACCTTTAGATTCCTCGTCCCCGTCACGGTACTTTCTTACGACTACCGCGGGTGCATTTTTGCCGGACAGCTCTTCGATTATATCTTTTACCCAAAAGTGGTGAGGGAGCATAAGTATAAAATCGCCTTTTAGAACGCTCTTTGCGGAGACTAGGGCGTCGTACATGCCCTTTGGTTCCATTTGTGTTACTATAGTTACATTGTTAAATGCGCGCAGCGTTTCCTTAGCTGCGCTGTTTTCCTTCGTCACGACGATTATGTTGCTGCTCTGTGGGAGGTTTTTTATCGTGTGCTCAAGTATCGTATTGCCACCGACTATGAATTCTGACTTGTGTTTTCTTTCGGAGAACGGCCAGAAGCGCGAAGATGCGCCTCCTGCCAATATAACTATGTTCATAGGCATATTCAGAAGCCAACGAATATAAGTGCTTTAACACGATTACTGCGGAATTTGACCCGGAATTACGACGTACTCTATAAATTATAAAAATTACAATTTTTATTATATCTAACCTGTAAATTTATTTTTGTTAAAGCTATTTAAATAAGTTAGTGTCTTAGTTTCTTATTCAAAAGTATTCCGAGACTTTTGATATTGGAGGGTTTGAATATGGGTAAGGGGTCAATGAAGCTTGACGAATTTTTGGCTTTGAGCGAAAAGCAGACCACTGCGTTGTTTAACGCACCGCAGAGGCTTTTTGCGTCCATCCTTAGATATGGCAAGAAAGACGGTAAGTGGCAATTTATATATCGTCAACAGGATGAAGACAGATCTGTCAATACTCTTTATGGATTAGATGATGCTGCAGATGAGTTTGTTACTCAACTCACGAGAGCAACCCAAAACACTGCAGAAAGAAGCAAGGTTACAATAGCGGTAGGCCCCGCCGGCTCTGGAAAGAATGAGTTCATAAAGACGCTAGAAGAGACCCTTAAGAGCTACTCCAGGACGGAAGAAGGCACGCTGTACAAGGTGAGAGTTTATCTAGACCGCTTAGACGATCCGGAATTCGGCGAGTTCTTTGAAACCAAAGCACAGCAGAAGAAATTTGTATCTAACCTAAGAAGCAAATTCGGTGAGATGGATAATGTATTACTGTCGCTTGGCAACAACATACAGACTGTCTTGTATCTATTCCTGAAGCGTGAGGACAATAAGAAAGTCCCGACAAAGATAGAAGAAACGGTAGGCAGAGTAAACACGTCTACTACTGAATACTGGAAAAGAATAAATATAGACAAGGATGCCGACAGCTCCACTGTTGATTTCGTGAAAAGCTCTATGCTGTCTTCTCTTGAGAGCACGATAAAGGACAGTGACAGGATGTACGAGTTCTTGGAGAAGGTCATAACCATAGAAAAAGCCGATGGGCAGAACGCCATAGCTGCGTCCAGACCCCCGGTCTCTCCTAGCAACAAAGACCTTGATTTTCAGGCCATATTCGGGGGCAAGCTCGACTATAGTGCTCTTAGGAAGCTTGGCGGAAACAACTCCAGCGCAATAGCATTCAACTATGGTATTGCGGGTGGACAGAGCCTACCTTCTCCGAGCGGTGGCTTACTTGTTTTGAGTGAGATGCTTAAGGCGGACAGCTCTTTCATAAACACATCTCTTGACTTTATACAGGATCGCAGGGTGACTTTCCCTCCGGCTTTCAAGGAGTCGTTTGATGTCGTGACGCTAGGTTCTGGTAACTTAGATGAGCTTCCAACGCTTCAGGCGAAAGTAAAATCTTACCTGATGAGTAGGTTGAATGTGATAGCGTTCCCTTACCCGACAAAAAAGACGGACATAAAGAAGGACCTAGAAAATATATACGGTGCAGCAAAATTGGAGCTGGACACGCACTATTCGCCCAGATTCCTTGATATGTTGTCGCGCGTTATTGTCGAGGCCGCCATAGCAGACTATCCTAACATACCGCTTAAGGTAAACGCAGATATGCACAACGGAGCGCCTGCACCGGAAGAGATAAAAGTCAACCTGGATGAAATATTAAGGGTTGCGAATTCGAAACCCATACTCGAGAGAACGGAAGGCATGAAACTAGGATTGCCGCACCGTGAGATAAGCAGCTCTCCTGACTCGTTCTCGAGATACTCTAGAACAATACTTGAGAAGAGGAAAGATAAACTTCCGTATAAGCCGTGCCTTGATGAGGTGTTCAGCGACAACACCGCGCATGTGCTTGAAGACTTCTTGAACGCACTCGGAGATGTGACTCCCGAGACCGCCGCGCGCCTGAGAACTAAGATAGATCCTTCGCAGGGCGAGAGCGGGAATATAATAGTCCAGGACGCATTTGAGGACTACAAAAGACTCATGACATCGGATGTTATGGGTGCGTACGCCGGCAGTGAAGCCATAAAGAATAGACTTTCCAACTACGTTAGGCAGGTCTTCTACCTTCAGAAGGGCATGGATAAATACATTGACGACGATGGCCGAAGCAAGCCTATCAGCGAAGAATCGATAATAGAGCTTGAAAAGGGGGCCAAAGTCAAGAGCAATGCAATAAGGAGCTCTATTTACACCGTCGTAAACGTGGGCCTTCAGACTACGAATAAGGAAAGCGGGCTAACGCAGGACCTCATAAATAACGCGATAAGTTTCGTGCTCGACTCTTATCCCCTTATACAATATGCTGCAGTGGAGTCTATAAGACCGAAGTCGGGAGTGGTAATGAAGGACGAGCATAACGTCGTCATAAACCGCCTGAAGGAAAAAGGATACTGTGACAGGTGTGCAAGAATCGCTATAAACTTATCTGAGCAATATCAGGTTCGCAGCAAGCCCAAAGAGCAATGAGTGACCTCTGATATGGTTTTGCAGAAGAGGAGAACGCTGGATTTAGAAGATGTTCTAAAAAATCCAAGCGATGATAAGAACGTAAGTGAGTTGATTAGGAATGGTCTTTCCGTAGACCATCTGGACATAACTATACGCGGTCTGCGCGAAGTGAAGAAGAACTTCGTAGAAGCCATATCAAAGGCGGAATTCATTTCTAAACAGGGCTACATACCCATGATATTGCTGATTGGCCCGACCAGTAGCGGTAAGACGGTTATCGCCGAAACTTTAAGAGGGTTTTACTACACAAAACTGCAGGAAAACGCTTCTGTGTACACACTTAGTATAAACAATAAAGTGTGCCCATACAAAGAAAGCCCTTACGATATTTTCAGATCGATGTTACCGTTCGATATAGAAGAAGTGGGGCTTAGCCAGCTGGATCGTAGTATACCTAGTGACGAGGGGGTTGCCGATATCAAGACTTACTCCGTACCGGAAGAGCAAAAGATAGGCATACCGGTTACCAGAAAAGGGCCGGAGCTGTGTGCTACGTGCAGGCATAATCTGGAGGACGCAATAAGAGAACGCAGAGAGGCTGACAAGGCAGGACAAGACACCAAGGAGAATAAAACGAATATAGGCATAGTGGAAGCGTTCCCGCAAACTGCAACGGTCCAACTTAATGATGAGAAGCTACCAGACAAGTTCTATCAGATAATAACGAATGCGAACAGAGGTTTCCTTCTTATAGGCGCAGACAAGAGCAGACTCAGTTCGATAAATCCTAGAACCTATCAGTTTTTGGTGGGTCTTTACGATAATACTCTATCGGACCAGAACGGTAACAGGGTTCCACTTGACATGCTGGTTATAATAAATGCTAACGAGGACTTTTTTGCAGTGGGCGAGCACAAGAAGGAATTAGAGATCGAATCCGCGACACCGTTGAAAGAAAGAATGATAATGGTAAAAGTCAGAAGAAACCTTTCGTACTCTGAAGAGGAGAAGATGTACCGGGATGCAAAGATACCTATATCCAAAATGTTTCCAAGGGGACTCAAGTATCTCGCGATGACAAGCATCCTTTCAAGGATAGGTGAATCGGTGCTGTCCAGCGAAAGTGCTAGAGAAAATTCGCTACTAAATGAGTTCAACAGAAATGTGTACGGGCGTGGCTCATCTTCTGACTCAGAAAGCAGAAATAATGACCAAATAGAGACAGTATTGACGGCCCTGAATCTTTATGACAGCGGTACGCTAAACAGGAGTAAAATAACCAAGCGACTTTCACAGCTCATAGGTAGCGGTGATTTGTATGAACAGATAGAGAGTTTGATATTTGAGGACGGGGAGTACAACAGCGGCTGGGATGAGGGCATCTCCTCGCGCTTTGTGATGAACCAGCTTACAACTAGAAAAACCGGCGAGTTTAACTTCTCCGATTTGTACGCCTTTATGGAGGAAAACGGAGATAGCGGTTTATCCAGTAAGAAAGCTGAATTTATACGAAATGCATTGCGGGCCGATATCCGCTCGGATATAGACAAATCCCTGCTTTCATTTCTTTTCAAGACAATCGATCCTGACACGAGGAAATACGTCTCAATGCTGGAAAGAAGACTGGATTATATAGAACACGAAAAGGATCCCAATTCCAAAAAATTTGAGGACCCTGAAGATAACCTTGGTACGTTGTCGCGATTTATTGATACAGACGCGTTAAGAGGCTACATTAATCAGTACAAAGAGATGAACGCGCCGATTGAGACATCGTTCAGCACAAATTTCGACTCTTTGCTCACGTTCGTATACAAGCGGCAGAAATCTTCTCTGCTGAAGAATTACGAGCTGATAACACGCGACCTTTTCGACAAGAACTCTGAAATGCACAAGTACATCAAGAAAGACCTAATAGACAATCATGGATACTGGGAAGAATCGTTCAAGGAAGCACTATCAATATATAAGAGTGGAGGTCTGGACGAGTATGACCAGTGAAATAGGCGACGCCGGAGAAAAATACCGTGACAAGATACGAGATGAGGACGACCTAGATGTTAGCTGGCAGGATCTGTATGACATTGTAAACGGAAAACCGGTTTATAGGAGCGTACCGGTCAAGTCAAACCCTAACATAACGTTCGGCTCTGACACGTACGGCAACGGAGGTTCTGGTTCCGGTAATGGCGGGGGCCGGGGGGACAGCGGATGGACTGTTCTTGATCGCAGTGATATTCTAGGCGTGGAAAAGAACTGGGGCATTAAGTTCACCAAGCGCGGTAAAAAAGAGAAAGTAACACTGGAGTTCTTGGTGGGTAAGAGAGGTTATCAGGAGAATCAGGACGAGACTCTGAAAGCGATGCTTGAGCGCCAGATAGCGACCGGCGAATACGATAAAAAAGGTTTTCACATAGACGTTCAGGAGGATGATGTAAGATACAACACCGTCGAAGAGAAAGCAAATCCCGAAGAGAGCGCACACTTCATAATAGTGCGGGATGTCAGCGGTTCTATGAGTACCACAGAAGAGCTCTCGTATAAGGCCGCCCTTTACATAGCTATAGGCTTGCAAGAAATGTACAAGGATAAGGTAACGCGCGTGTACGTAAGGCATGAGGATAGCGCCGAGGAGGTAAGCGAAGAGGACTTCTTTAAGACCGGCCCGGGTGGCGGCACTGCGTTCGGCCCGGCTTATAGGACCGTTCTTGCCATGCTTGAGGGAACAGAGTACACCACGAAACTTAATTACCCTAGGAAGATAGATCACGAAGCCGAAGACGTTTACGTTCTGCACATAAGTGACGGTGGAAACTGGGGGGAACAGGACACCAGCGAGGCGGTGGACGCACTCGGAAAGATATTACCGAAGGTAACGCGATTCATGTACATGCAGATAGGCAATGAAAGCAATTTCGCAAACACTATGCGAGGCATAACCAATGAAAAATTGAAAGTTATAACTACTGACAATGAACCGAGCATAGAGAATGTTAAAAAGGCGGTGACCGCACTGTTTAATTGACATGGAAAAAGAATTGCCAGACATTATAGTAAAGGATGGTTCGCTTGAGGACGAGCGCTACACTAAGATTGCGCGGGATATCGCTGGTTTCGCCCTCAACAAGCTTAATCTATCATTCGGTAACGTTGAGTTTCGCCTGGTCGACAACGATACAATGGCAGAGCAGATGGCGCTTTATTCGGATCCCCTGCCAACCTGGTACACCGGCCAGGAATACGTTATGTCTAGACGTTCCTTGTTAGGTGTGCACTCCAGTCTTTACGAGATGGTGGGCCATACACAGTATAAGGCTTTGAACGATAAGGTGTATACGGTGGTTTACCTGAACAAAAACGACGAAGAGCACGAGATACGCGGCGTAATCGCCCACGTTTACGGGCACCTTCATGCCAACGCTAATAATTTCATATGCAAGCAGTACTCGCAGGACCTCGGTCAACACGCAGCTTACAGAAGGAGATATAGGGCCCTTGAAGAGCTGGTGGGCAGGAAGGAGGTAGAGCGCGTTTTTGACTTGGGACAGACTTTGTCATCCCTAGTGGACCTGTACCCGGATTTCAGGGTAAAAAAAGAAGACAAGTATTACTCCAAAGACGAGAAGCTGCCAGATAAGGACGAGTACGATGTATTCGGTTTCCTCATGAAGACCACACCAATGAGAGAGTGGGAGCGTGAGACACTTGAGATGGTGCGCGACATATACGCGCCAATACGAGAAGTGAGAGTCCACATAATGCACGAAGGCTTCGCTACTTTCGTACAGGAAAAATACGCTTTGGAAGCAGCAAAGACCGACCCGGTAATGAGCATGAAGATGGAGAAGCTAATCTATGACATAGCAACTCCGCTGAGCGAGGGACAATTGCCATACGCGATGGGGTTCAGATTGTTCAAAGACATAGAAAATCGATGGAACAAGGGCAAACACGGCATAGAGTTTGAACTTCTTCCGGAAGAAGAGAAGAAAAATTTTGACAGTCACGAAAATAAGGGTCTTGAGAAGATATTGGAAGTTATGAAGTTCGGCACAGACTGGGACTTCCTGTTTTCATTCGCCGATGAAACTTTTATAAATAGTTATGTTAAGGAGGCTGTAGAGGAGGCAGAGGGCTACATGAGAAGAGAGATGGCCGGGGAGTATACTCCCGATCAGATAGAGGGTATACTGCCGTCCCAGCTTGAAATGTACAGGGAAAGCATGGACCCCGATGAACTAAGATTTGAGCTCCTTCACCAGACGGAGAGTTATATGCCAACTCTTTACATACCGCGTGGCGGCGCCAACTATAAGGACGGTGTACTGATTAAGGAAGACCTCTCAGTGCTTGAGAGATACGTAACAGAAACAGACAGGGAAAAGCGCAAAGAGGAATTGGAGGAAATAAAATCCGGATTCGCGCCGTTCCTTACATTGAACAATGAGACCACCTATAAGGCGGTGAACAGGATTTCGAAATGGATTAATAAGCCAGTTTACCTAAAGACAATCGATGAAGATGGGTCTGACATAACGATTTTTAGCAATGGCGAAGACGTGGACTTTGAATACGATGATGACGACGATTCCCACTAAACTTACAGTCTTCTGAATTCCGGCACTTTACTGTAAAGGGACAACTTTACCCCGTCTAGCACGAATAGAAACGCGAAAGACACGGCGAGAATGCTGAGTGCCGCAATCGCACTGATTGGAGTCATAAACAGGCCGAATGTGGACATTAGCACGCCGATGCTTATGCCTATGAGCGCAGAAGCGATCAGTGGTTTGCTTGGTGCCGACGACCAGAACGAACGTCTTTCCCTTATACTGAATATGCTGAGCAGAATAGTTACGTTTGAAGTCAGAAACAAGAAAGTCTGGAATTGCTGTTCTGTTAGCCTGAACATATACAGGCCCAGGAGTGACAGTACTGTGGTCACGCCCAGAAGCGCGATACCGAGAACAACTGACATCTTTATCAGTGATTTAACGCTCCAGAAGTCCGGTCTTGACGAGTACTGTTCGTTGTCGGTCGCCAGCGTTATGCTTGCTATGTCGTTTAGAAATATTAGTAGGATCAACTGGAACGGACGTATCGGCAGGAAACCTAGAGCTAAGAAACCGAATGAGAGAAAAAACACCATCTGTACTATCTTAACGATTTTTATTATCGTGTAAGTTACCATCCTCTCGAATATTTTTCTGCTCTCCTTTATTGCGGAGATTATCACCCCGAGGCCGCTGCTCGTCAATACTATGTCTGAGGACGCCTTGGCCACGTCGGTTGCGGAAGACACAGCGATGCCGAGATCGGCCTCCTTTAGAGCAGGCGCATCGTTTACACCGTCACCTGTCATTCCCACCGTTAGGTCCTTGCTCTGAAGTGCCTTCACTATGGCGTACTTGTCCTCAGGGTATATCTCAGCTATTCCATCCGCTTTCTCTATAATGGATGCGATGCTCCCGGTTTTTTCGCCCCTTATGGAATTCGCATTAAGTATGTCTGTTCCAAGTCCGACTTCTCTTGACACCTCTGTCGCAATCTCGGGATTGTCACCGGTCAGTATCTTTACACGCACGCCCAAGTCTGCAATCTTCTTTACTAGACCGTTTATCCCAGCCCGCGGCCTGTCGTATATTGGAATCACGCCCAAGAACCTTTTCCTTCCACCAGCCTTGCTTGCAACTCCGATTGTGCGGAATCCCCTCCTCGAAAGGTCCGTTATACTTTTTTCCACGCCGGCCCTGTCCTTGTTTTTCATCTTGGTGAGTTGCATTATTGTGTGGGGGTTTCCCTTGTAAAATTCTTCCTCTTTTCCGTTTATGTTGACTATGGCTTCGGATCTCTTTGTCGCCGGATCAAATGGCAGAAAACGTATCACTCTGAATTTTGGCAGTTTTATGCCAAACTTTCGCAAACTGCTTATAACTGCGAGATCTATCGGGTCTTTGTCCTCGCGCCTAGAAGCAAGCGCCGCCGCTCTTATAACCTCCCTATAATCTACATTGTGGTACGTAACAGGTTTGTACACCGACAATTTGTTTTCGGTTATCGTACCGGTTTTGTCCATACACAGGATATTCATTGTAGATGCTTCTTCTATCGCGGAGAGTTTGGTCACTATCACGCCCTTATCAGAGATGGATTTGGTACCAACCGCCATGGCCACCGTGAAAGCGGCAGGAAGGGCCACCGGAACCGAAGCTATCAATATAACTAAATCAAAAGGCAGTATGCTTAGAAAATCTATTTTGATGGCTATAGCGTACGTCGTTATCAAGGCGATCAATACTATGTCTATGGCTACGAGATATTTTGCCAGCGATAATATTACAGTCTGAAGCCGCGTGTGTGGTTTTGCGTTTTCCACCAGTTTTGCGGTCTTTCCGTAATATGTGTCTTTTCCTGTAGTTACCACAAGGGCCGTGGCCTCGCCTTTCTTGACTATCGAGCCGGAGTACAACAGACTATCCCTGTGTTTCCGTATCGGAAACGATTCGCCCGTGAGTGTCGACTGGTCTATTTCGAATTCGGAGCTTTCAATCACCTCAGAGTCCGCCGGTATTATGTCCCCTGCCCTGACCCTTATTATGTCGCCGGGCACTAGGTATTTAGCATCCAGAGTCGCCCATTTCTCGCCTCGCAGCACCCTCGAACTTACGTACAGGTGCTTCTTTAGGAGTTCCACCGCCCTCTGCGCATTGTCTTCCTCTCTGAATCCGGCCACCGCATTGAACAACAGAAGTGCGAGGACTATGTAAACGTCTAGCAAGTGCGACAGCCAGAACGATATAATCACTATTATCTCCAGCATTAGTGGTATCGGTCCCCAGAATCTTTTGAGTAGTGACAGGACCCGGCTCTCCTTCTTCTCGTTTATTTCGTTTAAGCCGTATCGTCTTAGTCTGCGCCTAGCCTCCCCGTCCGTTAAACCGTCTATACTGCTTTCTAGCTTCCTTAACGCCTCTTCAACAGCGATCCCTCTGAAGGCTTTTACGTTCATAGAATAGAATAATTTGCTGGTGGGTTAAATATTATTATGGGCGACAGGAATGTCATATTCTGCACAAAGTATTATAATACTTAGCTGGCTAATACACGTATGGCTGCCAGCAAGGTAAAAGGCGTGAGGGGTTTCATGGGAGAAGAAGCCTTGGTGAGGGAAGACGCCATAAATAAGATAAGAGAGACTTACAAGCTGTTCGGATTTGAGCCGGTTGAGACACCGGCATTGGAACCTCTGTCACTGTTCACCGGCAAGTCCGGCAAGGAGATAGAAGAGCAGCTGTATCTTCTCGAGGACAAAAAGGGCGAAAAACTCGCGCTACGGCCCGAGCACACCATTTCCAAATTTAAGATTATCGCTGACAACAAGTCTATAATGAAGCCCTTTAAGACCTACAGCATAGGCAACGTGTGGAGGTACGAAAACCCGTCAAGCACGCACTTCAGGGAGTTCACGCAGTGCGATATTGATATATACTATGCCAAGGACATAGCATACGATGCGGAGATAATCGCCTGTCTTGATTTCGCACTTAAGCGTCTCGGGATATCCGCGTACAAGATACATCTCAACAACAGAAAAATACTAAATAAACTGCTTCAGGATGTGGCTGTCCCCGTGGAATCCGCAATGCAGGTTCTTAGGGAGATGGATAAAATAGATAAAGCGGGTATGGATACTGTGATTGGTAGAATTTCGGCGCTTATAGGTGCAGAGAAGGCAGCAGCAATCAAGGATTACATGGACGGCAAGCTGAAAATAGGGGGGGAAGGAGCTGAGGAACTTAACGGCCTGATAAGATACCTAAAAGCCTATAAAATAGACAATTTTGTTGTGGACAACGCTTTGGTCAGAGGTCTCGATTACTATGACGGTAACGTGTTCGAATTCGTCTCGGAATTCGCCAAGGCTTCTATAGCCAGTGGTGGCAGGTATAATAAACTGGGAGAAAAACTGAGTGTGGTAATCCCAATGGTGGGCGGAAGCATAGGATTTGACAGAGTAGTGTCGGAAATGATTGCAAGCACAGCTGAAAAGGTGTTTGCAGGCAGATACTGCGTGATAAGCATCGGTGCGGATGAAAAAGCGATAGAAGTTGCTTCCAAGCTAAGGAACGAGGGCATGGCGTGCGAACTACTGATGGGCGTTTTCCTGTCAAAGGCACTGGATTACTGCAATGCAAAGAAGATAAGGTACGCGGTAATGGTGGGCAAGAAAGAAGTGGAGAACGCAGAGGTTACGCTTAGGGACCTACAGCTCTCGTCCGATAGAAGGGTAAAAGAGAGCGAACTTTAAAGATTTTTAAATATTATAAAGGGGAAAGGGTCTAATTATTCTAGGTATGAATAAATCCAACTGGACCATAAGGTCAAGGGCTCCTTTGAGAGTCAGCTTCGCCGGCGGAGGCACCGATATAAAGGAGTACTATGAGAAATACGGCGGCGTTGTAATCTCTTCGTCTATATCAAAATACGCGTACGCTACTCTTAGGCCGTTGAAAGACGGTAAATTCCGGATAAGGCAGGAGAATCTAGGCATAGACTACTCTGGTAAGATAAACGAGAAACTTACCGATACTCAGGAGCTCGGCTTCCTTAACGCTATAGTAAGACACTTTTCGCCAAAGGACGGCTTCGATCTCATAACGCACAGTGATGTAAACTATGGTTCTGGACTGGGCGCGTCGTCCACAATGATAGTTGCCATAGTAGGCGCGTTTAACAAGTGGCTGAATTTAGATCTTGATCACTACGAGATTGCAGAGACCGCTTATAAAATAGAACGGGAGGATTTGGGGATTAAGGGCGGAGCACAGGATCAGTACGCGGCTTCATTCGGAGGATTTAACTTCATAGAGTTCATGCGGGACGCAATAATAGTCAATCAGATGAGGCTCAAGCCGAGCACTATATACGATTTGCAGTTCAGACTCCTGATGGTGCACACGGGGTCTTCTCACTCGTCAAGCAGAATACTATCCACGCAGATAAACAAGCTCTCCGACAGTCAGCTGTTGGAACACTACGATAGGTTGAAGCGCTTGGCAGTTGACGTAAAGGGCGCCCTCTACAAGGACGATCTTGATACTATTGGACCGTTACTAAAGCAGGAATGGGAAGAGAAGAAGCTGCTATCCCCTGGCATCAGCACAAAGGAAATCGAAAAGATAATAAACGTTGCTTATGAGAATGGTGCAAGCGGAGCCAAAGTGCTTGGAGCCGGTGGCGGTGGCTACGCACTTTTATTCACGGATGAGGACAACCGCTTCAGACTGGCTAACGCTATGCAGAAGCTTGGCGTAGAAGCGAATTATCCCGAATTCGATTATGGCGGGCTTGAGACATGGAGCCTCTATAAGAAGGGCCGTTAGAGGCCGTAAAATTCTATCAGTTCGTCCATTCCTTTTTCCATGGGCATTTTGGGCGCTAGCCCTAAACTCTTTATCTTTTTGATGTCCGCGCGTGTGAACAGCTGGTAGCTCTTCAACGGATTTGGAACGTTTTCCACGCCGAATTTCAGCCCCTTTTTCTTAAATATCGCAAGTATCTCATTCCACGATATGGGGCTCCCAGTGCCGACGTTGAAAAGACCGTCGTACTCCTCGGCCAGCCTTAGTGTTATTTCTGCAGCGTCGGTTACATGTATGAAGTCCCGTCTTTGCGAGCCGTCCCCATACACCTTTACGCCGCCGTCACGCTTTATTGCCTCCAAGAACAAGGATATTATGCTCTTGTAATCCCCTTTGTCATTCTCACCCACGCCATAAACGTTGAAGTATCTGATTACCGGCCCCTTTATGTACCCGTTAGCCACGTAACTGTTAAAAATCCTTTCGCCTACTATCTTTGACGTCGCGTACATGTTCCCCGTGTCTTTTATGATTTCATCCTCTCTGGATGCGCCGGTCGTATCCCCGTACACCGAAGACGAAGAAATGAAGACCACTCTTTTGACGTTCGATTTCCTGCAGGCTTCCAGGACATTTACAAGACCTATGCAGTTCACCTTAAAGCATCTGACCGGGTCTCTGAGGAATTCTACGTTCGAGGTTATTGCTGCCTCCAGTATCACTATATCGTACTTTCTGAAGTCTTGATCGGCCATGTCCCGGTCTGTTATGTCCTTTATTATGGTGTCAACGCCCAAGCTATTGCCGTTTATGTCAAGGACGGTGACGCGATGTCCTTTTTTATTCGCGGCCTTAACGACCCAGGAACCTATAAATCCAGAGCCTCCCACAACCAGTAAATTCATATCTTGCCTCCACTGCCCATGTTTTGTGTAAGTCAACGGTGCTAATATACTTTTTCGTAACACATCATCCCGTGCAACCAATTAACAGTATACAGTTTAAATACGCCGGATGCACAGATTTCTAAATATTGCATAGTGTATGGACATAACGTTGATAGTGGAGGATACTGACCCCATAAAGCCCGGAAGTTCCAGGTATAATTTCGAGTTGTCAAAGATTGGAGCGCTAAGGAATGTTTTGAGCTTCTCCTCGGAGCTGAGCAATAAGGGAATAAATAACAAGCTTCTGAATAAACTGTATAGAAGGAAGGCATTCCTGAACAAGCATGCAAGCGAATTGGGTAGGGTTCTGCACTTCACCGAACCTGAAATAATGTTCAAGTCCAAACAGCTAAATGGCAGGAAAATAGTACTTACGGTTCACGATTTGGCAGTATTCGGTACGACAGAGTACACGAATCTGTATTGGAGACTGCGGGCTGCAGCATTCAGAAGGCAATTTGTGTATGACACAAAGAGGGCGGACTTAATCCTCGTCAACAGTTCACAGACCAAGAACGAGCTGATTGATAGACTGGGAACCGACGCCGGGAAAATACTTGTTACCAATCTAGGCGTGAGCTCCGATTTTAAGCCACTCCGGCGCCAGGTAAACCGCGTAATAGGCTATTTCGGTGGCTTCAACCCCAGAAAGCGCGTGGGTAGACTTATAGAGGAATTTCGTAGTTCAAAGTTTTACCGCGATTATGAGCTTTGGCTTGCGGGCAGGGAAGATGGCGAATACTCGAGATTGCACAGGATGTACGGTAACGACAGCAAGATAAAGTTTATAGGTGGGGTAGCGGAAGCGAAGCTGCCATCCCTTATCTGCTCGTTCAAGTATCTGGTGATTCCATCCAAGTATGAGGGATTCGGGCTGCCGATAATAGAGAGTGTCGCCTGCGGCGTGCCGACTTTTATATACCGAGACGCAGCGATACCAGAAGAGGTCGCGCACTACTCCGAAAAGATCTCTTCGCTGGAAGACATTGACCGTATTGATTATAGCGAACTCAGGGGCAGGTTCCTGCGGAAGTCTAAGAGAGTAAGGGAGGAATTCTCATGGGAAAGGCTTAGGACTCTAACTCTGAAGGCCTACAAGACCCTTCTCTAACCGCTCTCGGTCATTTCGTTATATCCGGAATCAAGAACCGTTCGTTTCCCTTGAATATGTCGATTTCCTGTAGGAGGTCTTCTGCGCCGGTTTTGTTGTCTTTTATTGGCACGTCTTTATTCCCCTTCATGAACTCTTCTATCGTCCCGTCCGTCCCGTTTACGGTCATTTTGAAGCCATTTTTATAAACGGTTTTTCGGACTTTCTCGTACGTATTTTTAACGTAGTTCTTGCGGCGCTCGTAGCCACCTGGTAGTTCTATCACCGCACCGAAAGCCTCTGAGAACGTCGCCTCGTTCGTGAGCGGGGAATCGTCCCCGCCCTCTATAATGTTTTTTATTAACTTTGGTATACTAGTAAGGTTTTGGTAGCCTTTCTTTGTCTCGTAGCGCTTTCCGTGTGGGTACTTTACTATCATCGGTATCCTGGTGAGTTCGTCGTAGAGGTACGTGCTGTGCAGCATGTACCCGTGCTCGTTCATGGCCTGTCCATGGTCGGAAGTTATTATTATCAGCGTGTCATCGTATAGGTCTTTGCTCTTCAGCGTCTTTACTAACCTACTCAGTGCACTGTCAAGGTACTCGATCTCGGCCATGTATTGGCTTTTTATCTCGCGTATGGACTTATCCCGCATCTTCCTTATGCCCGTTACGTTGTCCCACACTTCTTTAGATTTATAATGCTCATACGGTTCGTGCACCTCCATCAGGTTTATGAATTTGAAAAATTTGCTTTCCCAGTTTCCGTTCGCTAATATCTTGTTTGTGAGGGCGGAGCCCTTATCCAGAGGGAAATTCAGTGCCCGCTCCATGCTTTTGTTCCTAAGCCAGAACTGGGCGAATTTTATAAGCTTGTCAACCTGTCCTTTCTTTAGTAGCGCCTTAGCTATTGCGCCGGGGCTAGCGCCGAGCTGTCTTGCTTCCTCAAAAGTCTTGTCCTTTTTACTTATGGGAAATGGGTCCAACGAAAAGAAAAAATCGAAGCCCACATCAAAGTACGTAACCGGTCCGACCATTGGGTTGTTCGATATGCCTAGTGTGTTGTAGCCATTTCGCTTGAGGTATTCCGATATACGTTCCGCCCTTAATTCCACATTGAATTTTGTGAGCTTCAGCAGCTTCTCCGTCTTTGTCTCGTGTACCTTGTGCTCCCCCGGATAGAGACCGGTTAGAAGTGACACATGCGACGGAAATGTCCAAGATGACGGCGCTATTGCGTTCCTGTATACGACGGTCTCTTTTGAGAAGGCATTTAGAAACGGCGTCTTTGCGGAACCGCCGTACAAGCCCATAAGGTCCTGTCTGAGGGTGTCACATACCACGAGCAATACGTTGGGCTCCATCTACGATTTAGCGTATTCCTTTCTTTTAAGCCTTAACTTTGCATTCGCTACTTGTACGGTAAACCGGTGCATAAAAAATCGCTTGTTTTGCACTATCTATTTATAATAGTTGTCGCCTTTTTTACATATGCAAAAACCGACTTCAAAGCCTACGACACATAATGCGCTTTCTGCGACGGAACTTAAGACACTGCGCCTCAAGGCGAATGAGATAAGACGGTGGGTCATAGAGATGGTTTTCAGTGCAAAATCAGGACACATAGGCGGTGCATTATCGATTGCGGATGTCCTCTCTGTCTTATACTTCAAGGAGTTGAACGTAGATCCCAAAAACCCGAACTGGGATGGCAGAGACCGCTTGGCGCTTAGCAAGGGGCATGCATCCGCTGCTTATTATGCTGCGCTGGCTCTTAGAGGGTTTTTTCCCAAAGAGGAGCTTCTAACATTCAGGAAAATAAACTCTAAGCTCCAGGGTCACGCATACAAGGGGGTTCCGGGCGTGGATGTCAGTACTGGTTCTCTAGGACAAGGGATATGTGTCTCATTGGGCATGGCACTGGCCGCAAAGATGGATGGAAAAAAGCACAGAGTTTACGCAATCATAGGTGATGGTGAATGTGATGAAGGGAGTGTGTGGGAAGCGGCATTAAACGCACCGTTTAGGAAACTTGATAACCTTACGGTCATACTGGATAGGAACGAGTTCCAAAACGACGGTTCTATGTACAATATATTGGATACTGGAAGCATGGAGGACAAGTTTTCGTCATTCGGCTGGAATGTTATTTCAATAGACGGTCATGACATGCAGCAGATAGTAGACGCGATAGAGGAAGCGAGGGAAGCAAAGAGCAAACCCTCGGTGATAGTCGCACACACGATAAAAGGGAAAGGTGTATCCTTCATGGAGAACAACGGCTCATTTCACGGCAAGCCTCCAACGGAAGACGAGTTCGAGAAGGCGATAGCCGAGCTCGATGAAGCGAGGTCAAAGATATGAACGTAGAAAGTCAGCGCGTGGCGTACGGCGAAGAACTTGCAAAGCTGGGTGAAAAGTACAAAGATCTTGTAGTTTTAGACGCCGATTTGTCGACTTCAACACATACGTACATGTTCGGCAACAAGTATCCAGACAGGTTCTTCAATCTCGGCATAGACGAACAGAATATGATGGGGATGGCTGCCGGTTTGGCGCTCTCAGGAAAGCTGGTTTTCGCGAGTACGTTCGCAATATTCGCTACTGGCAGGGCTTACGACCTTGTTAGGCAGAGTATCGCTTACAATCGCGCCAATGTTAAGATCGTAGTAACACACGCAGGTCTCACCCTCGGAGAGGACGGTGCTACCCATCAGATGCTTGAGGACATCAGTCTTATGTGCGGTCTGCCGGGAATGACGGTTATAGCGCCTGCGGATGCGCCAGAGACAAGACGCGTTATACACGCGGTGACTGAAATGGACGGGCCGTGTTATGTCAGACTTAGTAGGGAGAAAGTCCCTTCCATACTGGAAGACCGGCAATTCAAGATAGGCAAAGGAATCATTGTGGAAGACGGGGCCGATGTTTCAATATTCTCTACAGGTATAACGCTCAATATCGCGCTGCAAGCTAGAGAAGAGCTAAAGAAGACGGGCGTCAGCGCAGCAGTACTACACATGCCTACAATAAAACCCATAGACAAGGAAATGATAATAACCTCCGCAAAGAAAACCGGAAGAGTCATAACAGTAGAAGAGCACAGTATATACGGCGGATTGGGCTCGCGCATAGCTGAGGTACTCGGGGAGAATTATCCTGCGAGGTTGCAAAGAATTGCTGTGAGAGACAAGTTCGGCGAATCTGGGAAAGGCTGGGAACTCCTGGAAAAATACGGCATAAGTTCGAATGAAATAGTAAGACACGCGAATGAGATGATGGGGTGAAATGTATGAAGATATTTTTAGACACTGCGAATGTGGATGATATACGAGAAGGGGTCAGCTGGGGGATTGTTGACGGAGTAACGACCAATCCTACGCTCGCGTCTAAAGAAGCCGGAAATCGTACCTTCTGGGACATAGCCAAAGAGATAATAAACATAGTGCAGGGACCGGTCAATCTGGAGGTTACGGCACTCGATGCGGATGGCATGGTGAAGGAAGGAAAGAAACTGGCCGCTATGGGAAAGAACGTCGTTGTAAAAATCCCCATGACCGTAGAGGGATTGAAGGCTATCGTCAGGTTAAAGAAGCTAGGCATAAAGACGAACACCACGCTCATCTTCAACAGTAACCAGGCTCTGCTGGCCGCCAAAGCGGGCACAGACTACGTGTCTCCTTTTGTGGGCAGACTGGACGACATAGGAGAGAGTGGCATGCAAATCGTCAAGGATATCCTGCAGATCTTCCTTAATTACGGAATAAAGACCGAAATAATAGTTGCGAGCGTTAGGCACCCAGTGCACGTACAGGAAGCGGCATTACTGGGAGCCGATATTGCAACGGTGCCCTTTTCTATCCTGAAAATGCTGGTAAAGCACCCCAAGACCGACGAGGGACTTGCCAAATTCTTGGAAGACTGGAAGAAAGTCAAAGTATAACCCTATGTCTAGAAAAGCGGTGTTTGTAGACCGTGACGGTACCATAAATCGCGACTGTCCGTACTGCCATGATCCGAAAGATTTAAAGATATACGAAGACACGGCTAACATACTTAAGCGCTATCAGGAGGAGGGATACCTGATAATAATAGTGACGAACCAATCCGGCATAAATCGGGGCTATCTCTCGGAGGAAGAATTCAACAGGTTCCAGAAAGCAGTGCTTGGTGAACTGGATAAGAGGGGCGTGCACGTTGTGGCCACTTATCACTGTCCCCATACACCGTGGGAAGGTTGCAGTTGCCGAAAACCGAATATAGGACTAATTGAGCAAGCACGCAAGGACTTTGACATCGATCTTAGGGGCTCGGTAATGATAGGCGATAACGACGCCACGGACGGCGAACTGGCCAAGAAATTGGGCATAAAGTGCATAATCCTAGATAAGAACCGACAAGGAAATTAATAGTCGAGCATGAGGAATACCTCGGAACTACAAAATTTGGGCGATTTTATGCATTTCTTGCCAGAATATTATTCCTTAATATAAGGAATAACAAAATTACGAAATACACTACCGCCACTCCCGCTATTATTCCCATACTCTACACCTTCCACATTGATTATATGATACTAACTTACATAAATAATTTTCCATGCGTTATGTTTCCTTACATTTAACGTTTTTATACACGGAATCCGAGATTTCACCAATGATATTGAAGACTAATCCGTTAGATCCGAACCCAGAAAACATAGCCGTGGCCGCCGATGCAATAAAGAGGGGCGAGCTGGTTGCATTTCCTACTGAAACCGTGTACGGGCTTGGTGCGGATGCAACCAACTCAGTCGCGTGTTCAAAAATATTCGAAGCAAAGGGTCGTCCGAATGATAATCCTCTGATAGTCCATGTTTGTTCTCTCGAAATGGCGGATAAGTTCGCTCATATCCCCGAAGAGTTCCGCCACGTAATAGAGAGAATTTGGCCGTCTCCCATAACCTTCATAGTGAATAAAAAAAGAGGATTATCCGACCTAGCTACGGCCGGACTCGACACCGTGGGACTAAGAATGCCGGCGCACAAAATTGCCCTCAAACTAATAGAAGAGGCAGGAGTTCCGCTAGCTGCGCCGAGCGCCAACAAATCCGGGAGACCATCACCTACAACGGCCGGCGATGTAATCGAGGATTTGGATGATAGCATCGGCGTGGTGTTAGATGGTGGTCCCTCATTTTTCGGCGTAGAATCTACGATAATAGACCTTCGCAGTTTTACCGTAGTAAGACCTGGGCCATTTACACCAGAAGAGATAGCCGAGAAGTTCGGCCGTACGCCGCTGATGTTAAAGGACACCGAATCACTGGTTAAGCCGATAAGCCCCGGTCTAAAGTACAGGCACTACGCACCGGTCACACCCCTTTTCCTGTTCGCTGGAGATGTTAGTAGACTAAAGCAGATGTCGGGCGGAGAAAAGAGGATTGCATTCTTGGGTTCTGAAGAGAGCTGTTCACGCATAGATAGCACTAGCATAGAAAAGATCGCGATGGGCAGCGATAAGGATTTGTATAGCATAGCTAGAAACCTGTTCGGTTCGCTGAGAAAGCTGGACGAGCTGCACGTTAATCTCGGTCTGATAGAGCCTTTCGAGGAGGGAGGTATAGGATTTGCGATAATGAACAGGGTGCGGAAAGCCGCAGGCGGACGGACCATCTCGGACTCCGCAGAACTGGCGTCTTTATCTTTGGAGACATAATTAGGAGTGTATGGACAAGGAACTGATATTCGTAAGCACCAATGCACACAAAGCCGAAGAGATTATCAGTCTCGGCAGAAAACACGGCATAAAAATAAACCCTGTCTTGGGAGAAAAACTGGAGATACAAGCTATTGATACGAGAGACGTAGCGAGGACCGCTGCAATAATGCTTTTTAACAGCATAAGGAAGCCCATGTTCGTGGACGATTCAGGCCTGTTTATAGATGCCCTTGATGGGTTCCCCGGTGCGATTGCACACTTTGTCAGCAAATCCTCCGTGCTTAATATGCTCAGCGGCGTGAAGAACAGGGATGCGCACTTCAAGACTTCGATTTGCTATGTGGACGAGGACGTGGCGAAAATATTCGAGGGCACCGTAAGCGGCAGAATTGCGTCCGAGCCCCAGGGCGATAGGGCATTCGGGTTCGACTCCCTATTTATCCCGATTGGAGAAGAAAAGACATTCGCACAGATGAGCATAGAAGAGAAAAGCAAATACTCGCACAGGGCGAGGGCGTTCGAAAAACTTGCAAAATACGTTTTGGACGGTAAAGTCTTATAATTGCTGGCGTTGTTATAAACTTGTAATTTATGATAGTTGTAGACATAGAAACTAGCGGGCTAGATCCTACAAAGAACTCAATCCTGAGCATAGGTGCTATCGAATTCGAAAGGCCTTCAAACCAGTTCTATGACGAGTGTCGTGCGCGAGAGGGGTCGGAGATAGAGGCGTCGGCACTAGCTATAAATGGTTTCACGCGAGATGGGGCTCTCTCCAATAAGAAGAGCGTTAAGGAACTGTTGCTGGGATTTCAGGCGTGGCTACAGACCACTGGCGATAGGACTATTGCGGGACACAATGTCTCGTTCGACGTGTCATTCCTAGAATTCTCTTCTAAATTGTACGGAATTAATCTCGGCTTGGGACATAGGAATGTTGATACGCACGCCTTAACATACGCAAGTTACATGAAGCGCGGTATGAAACCACCGACGAAGTCGAGTAAGTCGGACATAAACTCCGATGCGGTTCTCGCATATTGCGGCCTGCCAGCAGAGCCAAAGCCGCACAATGGCCTTGTCGGTGCGAAAATGGAAGCCGAAGCGCTCTCGCGACTGATTCTCGGCAGACTGCTGTTTAAAGAGTACTCTGGTTTTGGAGTCCCAGACTACCTGCTCTTATAATAAGTCCCCCAATTCCTCGGCGGCTTAGCCTTTTAAAGTTGGTTTAACAGTAAATATTATGGGTCTGCTCGAATTTTTTGCTATTGCGATAATCGGTTTTTTGGTTTTCATTGGGCTGGTAATCGGGGGCGTGTATCTGCTGTTGAGGATTTACTTCCCAGCGGCGGCTAATGCCATAGGTAGCTTCGTGTCAGCGTTTTTCAGTGGCGCTTCGAGTAACAGTTCGTTTTCCTCAGCCGACCTTAATTTCACCTACAGTGGCAACTGGATACAATTCGCGCCTAGCACACTTATGGACTTTTTCGGGTCCAACAATAGCATTCTGCATACGAATCTTACACAAAACGCGTCAATGCCGGTTGCACTAGTCCCGTCTTCCTTAATCAGCTATGCGATTCTTAACCTACCTTCGGTAATATCGTCCATCAGAAACGGGAGTCTTAGCTACACACTCGGATCGTTTCTGAACCAATTCTCAATAATAGTTGTCTATAGGGCCGTGTCAGAAAACGCTTCCATTCCGTTGCTCTCAAACATATCGCTGTCGAATAGCGCCTCATTTTCCGGCTTATCAATGAAAGTAAGTTCGCGCTTTCCCAGCGCCGTAATAAAAATGATAAATCTATCGGGAGCGCCCGGCGTGCTTTTCGTGATTAGAAACTATACTTTATCCGCCCTACAGAACATTAGTCTGATAGAAACCGCCGTCTCAAGGATTAACGATACGCTCTGTCTTGTGGTGGGCGTTTCTGTTTCGGAGCTTCAGGTGCATCAGGAGAACTCCACATTTGCACGCGTAATAGACAGTGTGACTTGCAAGGGCTAATCCTATAGTGAATTGTGGGCCTTATTTATTAGAGGGTTTTCCATCCCTCCACTTTTTTGATATTATGACGGCCAGGCCCAGGATAAATATTATGGCGCCCATATCGTACACCACTATACCCAATTGGTCACCGTCGTAGAAGATACCGGATGCGCTTAAGCCCATCCCTATAGCGAAGAAGAAATTAAGCGACATCACAAGTACGAACAGGAACACGCTCTTCTTGCTCAGGACTATCCTCTGTATCGATACGCCGATATTCTTGTAAAATGGGCGTACGAACTTTTGTATACTATATATAGCAAATACCGAGAGTATCGCCATCACAATAGTTATCCCTATACTAGACGTCGCGTTCGAAGACAGAACCATAATCAGGCAAACCTCCCGAATCTAAGCGCCCACATAGTAGTTACTATAGACACCATAAGATAATCGCCACTTCCCATAAGTTCTGCCACTATCTTCAGCGTATCATTTGACACGTAAAGTGCGTAAGCGAATATAGCACTAAGTACGATGACTATTACGGATGCGATTATAAGTGCGGAGAACTCCCATTTTGACTCTCCCTCCCTTAATGACCAGAATCTTATCGGTGCATTGTCACGACGGTGCTTTATCAAGGCGTAGATTGCAACCGTTGAAAAGCCGGATGCGACTATGCCGTTTATCATTTCGAAAATGGCCCAATAAAAGTGGAATTGGTCGTATGTCATAGTTGGATTATGGTTATGTTCCCATATTAATCTAATCATTTTTGTGGCAGTGTTATACGTAGTGTAACGAATTCGCCTCTATTTTTCTCGCCATTTACGTGCTATATCAAGTGAAAAAAGAAGCATAAATAAAGATATCCCTACAAGATATATGATTATCGCAAAGTTATCTGCCTGTGCCACAATTCCTGTGATTCTCAGCCAAAAGCCTATGGTAAATACCACGTTTAATAGCATCACCATAGCGAAGAGACGCGTGCCTTTATTACTAAGCACCATCTTCTGGACCGCCAGACTCGTATTTGTGTAGAAGCTCCTAATAAATCTCTGTATGCTGTAGATTGTAAACAAACCTAATACGCCTATTATTGCAACCGTAGTTATGACTGTCTGGCTCATATAAACCTGATGAACTCCCTCGCCCATATCACTATAACAACCGAAACCATAAGATAATCGACTGTGCCTATAAGCTCTCCAAGCATCTCCAAAGTGTAAGACGATACATACGTTCCGTATGCGAAGACCACGCTTAGCACCACCATGAGCATGGCGGCTATCGACAGAACTATGAATTCATTTCTTGACGCGCTTTCTCTGAGCGCCCAAAAGCGTATAGGAGCCTTATCTTTTCTATGCTTTGCAAGCCCGTAAACGGCTATAACGGCAGGGATTGAGACTACCGCTCCATTAAGAAGCTCGAACAACGACCAGTAAAAGTAAAATTCCTGGTATGTCATCTAAGCCTGACTCCACGCGTATATAAAAAAGCACCTTCTAAATACCGATCTCGTAAGCTTTTATCCAATTAGTAATAGGTAACTCTGTGGAAAAGATTCGTCTGCTGGACAGTGCTAAAGCCGAGCTAGCGATTCGTAAGTTAAAGGAAGCGTACCCCAACGCCAAGTACTATCTCAATTTTAAGACCCCCATCGATTTGCTGGTAGCAGCGATACTCTCCGCTCAGACAAGGGATGTCATTGTAAATAAAATAACACCGGCATTGTTCGCAAAATACAGGACCGCAAGCGGCTATGCAGATGCAGACGAGTCAGAACTGCTGAGTATGATCAATAACGTCACCTTTGCCGCCAACAAAGCAAAGAATATAATAAAGACGTGCAGGATTCTCATAGAGCAGCACGGCGGAAAGGTTCCCGAAACCATGGAGGAGCTTACAGCACTACCTGGCATCGGCAGGAAAACTGCCAACACGATTCTTATAAACGCGTACGATAAGGTAGAAGGAATTCCAGTCGATACGTGGGTGATAAAAGTCGCTTTTAGGACGGGTCTTACCAGTGAAAAGAACCCAGATAAGATAGAGAGTGATTTAACGCGGACCGTCGACAAGAATGATTGGGGGCGTATATCCTATGTCCTTAAGGCGCACGGACACGCCATATGCCACTCGACCCTACCATTGTGCAGCAAGTGCGTCATTAATAATCTGTGCCCGAGAAACGGCGTGGAAAAGTCCTTGTAACTCTTACTCAGACCTCCAGAGTTACCGGTACGTGGTCAGAACCCTTTGTTTCATCCATTATTCCGACTGACCTTACGCGCGGGCAGAGCTCGTTGGATACGAGGAAATAGTCTATACGCCATCCTATGTTATTTTCTCTGGCTCCCGCTCTGTAAGTCCACCACGTGTAGTGACCCCCATCGCTCACAAATAGCCTGAACGTATCGGTGTAACCGTGTTTTATAAGTTCTGACATCCATGCCCTCTCCTCCCCTGTGAAGCCTGCATTGCCCCGGTTTGCCTTCGGTCGTGCTATGTCCCTTTCTTCATGTGCTACGTTGAAATCCCCACCGACTATAACGGGTTTGTTTTTCCTAAGCATCTCTAGGTAAGTCAAGAACCTATCATCGAATTCCAGTTTAAAATTCAGCCTGGACAAGTCTCTCCGTGAATTAGGAAAGTAGGCATTAACGACATAGAAGTCATCTAATTCCACCGTGAGCACCCTTCCTTCATTATCAAATTTTTCTTCTCCTACACCGTAAATCACTGCAGACGGTTTTGATTTTGTGAGAGTCAGCGTCCCACTGTACCCCTTTTTCGTTGTAGCTGGCTGCATAAAGGCGTGGTAATCCTCGGATCTCAATTCTAATGGCATTACCTCTGTCTTTATCTCCTGCAACATTACTACGTCAAAATAGCCGGATAGGAGTGTTTGAAGAGCGCACCTCTTAATCACGTTTCTCAACCCATTTACATTCCACGAGACCAGTCTCATATTATAGCATGCCCACCGCGATTTATAACTCGCAGCGAAACTATAAGTAGCATGAGGACTAGGTTATAAGAAGGACGAGCTATGGCTGAAAATGGAGAGAAACCTGCAGCACCGGGTCAATATTACATAAAGAACTGGATAATCTATGCCGTACTCGGTGCTCCGCGCGTTCCTTTGGCTTCTTGGAGGCTGGTGGTTGACGGGCTCGTAAAACGCCCCATAGAACTTAGTTTCAAGGACATCACATCAAGGAAAGCTAAAGAACTCAGAAGCGATTTCGATTGCGTTACCCACTGGAGTATAAAGGACGTTTCGTGGAAAGGCACACCGCTCAAAGATTTGATACGAGAAGCGGGACCGCTACCGGAAGCCGCATGGGTCATGTTCGGGTGCTGGGACGGGTACACTACTCCAGTAGCGCTTGAAGACGCGCTGTCGGACGACGCGATAATAGCCTATGAGATAAACGGCAAGCCACTCAGAACGGAACAGGGTTTCCCTGTCAGGCCTTACATAGAACACCTGTACGGCTGGAAGAGCGCCAAATGGCTGAACAAGATATCCCTAATAAGTGAGTACAAGGATGGTTATTGGGAAGCTTACGGTTACCATGAGCGCGGTAATAAGTGGAAAGAAGAAAGGTTTATCAGCAATAAATGGCAGAGGGTTAAGAAAACAGTGGTTGGCATGCTTAAGGTGTGAAATAAGCATGTTTTTAATAATGGCTGTTTTTAATTTACCTTATGCTCAGTGAAAACGTCAAGCCGTCAAGATATAACATACGAATAGAACCGGACCTGAAAACGTTCGCCTTCTCGGGCGTTGAGTCCATAGATCTAAGCATAGAAAAGTCCGTAAGTAAAATAACCTTGAACTCGAAAGGACTCAAGATAACGCGTGCTTACGCTAAATTTGGTCAGATTACACAAGAAGCTAAGTTATCACTCAGAGAAGAGAAGGAGGAAATAGACTTTATATTCGCTGGTAAGTTCCGCGGCGATGCCACTCTTTTCATAGAGTTCAGTGGCAAGGCTAGCGACAATCTTATGGGCTTGTATAAGAGCCGATACACGCATCGCGGAAAAGAGGGATACATCCTAACCACGCAATTCGAGCCTACCGACGCTAGGACCGCCTTTCCATGTTTTGACGAACCTATGATGAAAGCGGAATTCGCGCTTTCCCTGCTTATTGACAAGAATCTGGACGCCGTTTCAAACACACCCATGGAGAGCACTACCGCGCTCGGTAACAAAAAGATGGTAAAATTCATAAGGACTCCTCGTATGGCGTCTTATTTACTATATATAGGAGTTGGAAAGTTCGAGCACATGGAGGATAAGCTAGGTGACCTGCCAATACGGTTCGTTTCTACTCCTGGTAAGAAGAAACTCGGTAAACTGGCCATCGAGTGCGCAAAGAGCACAATAGATTTCCTACAGAAATATACTGGAATAAAATACCCAATGCCAAAAGTGGATTTGATATCAATTCCAGATTTCGCTGTCGGGGCGATGGAAAATTGGGGAGCCGTGACTTTCAATGAAAACCTGGTCCTGGCGGGCCCCGATTCATCGGTAGCTGCGAAGTTCCGCGTTCTGGAAGTGGTTGCGCACGAACTTGTGCATCAGTACTTCGGGGATTTAGTAACAATGAAATGGTGGCACGACCTCTGGCTTAACGAAAGCTTCGCGACTTTCATGTCCTACAAAATATTGATGAGCACATATCCTGAATTTGAGCCGCGAGCATTTTTCTTCAATATGGAGAGAGATCCCGCGCTAATCGCCGACGGCAGGATGCAAACGCACCCAATACACCAGCGCGTGCACGATCCGGCTGAGATAGCCAGCCTTTTCGATAGTATCTCGTACGAGAAGGGCGCTAATGTAATCGCGATGATAGAAGATTTCGTAGGGCAGGATTATTTCAGAGAAAGCATAAGCAGATACCTAAATAGATATTCGCTGTCTAACGCCAGCGAGAAGGACCTATGGCGGTCTATGGAAGAGGTCCTGCGCAGGCACGGGAAGGCAATGAAAATATATGAGACTATGTCAAGCTGGCTGAAGAGGCCCGGGTATCCAGTGGTTTACGTCACGAAAAAGAAAAGGTTTAAACTAACGCAGAAACGTTTTGTGCTCGCGGGTGACAGGCGAGAGAAACCGTGGCCCATACCTCTGTCTTTCTTCGTTACGAGGGGAAAAGTTAATGTGATGTTTGATGGGCAGAGTACCCACATAGTCGATAACAGCGACTGGATAAAACTAAACTACAACGAGACCGGATTTTACCGTACGATGTATTCGCCCGAGCTACTCCAGAAACTGGGACATTTGATATCGACAGGGAAACTGGGTGCTTTCGACGCATGGGGCGTGGAAAACGATCTTTTCGCCTTGTTACGTAGCGGAAGAACCGGCTTTGATGCGTATTTCGACTTCGTTTCAAAACACTTGATAACAACAGAGCAGCCGCTGGCGACTTCGGTGGTATCGCATATGGCATGGATTGCAATGATGTATGAAGCAAACGGTCGGCTAGGAATGATTTCCAAAAACCTCACAGACGCCTTTCTACCCCTCTTTTTAAGGTTGGGATGGACGAAGAAGAGCGGTGAGAATGTACTCGATTCTGTTTTACGTGCTAATCTAGTTTTGCTACTAGGCATTCTCGGGGAGAGGAGCGTCCTTGAGAAGGCGAATTCTATACTCGAGGCATTCCTCCGTAGCGGAAAGATTGCAGACATGAGCGTTCTCGGTGCGGCGTTCCAAATCGTACCTTACGGTTATGGCGGAAAAACGCTCATGGCTAAGCTGAAAAAGCTTTACAAGAAAGCCGACTTGCCAGAGATTAGACTGTTCGCACTAAAAGCGCTAGGAATGTTCAAAGAAAAGGATGCTCTAAAGAAAGCACTCGCTTTCGCTATCTCCAAGGAAGTTCCGTTAAAAGACTTCCTTTACTTACCCACCTATGTGGCGATTAATCCGCATGGTAGAGAATTGTTTTGGCCGTTTGTACACAGCAACTGGAGTAGGTTTTTCAGTAGTCTTACCCCCGGTTCACTTATCTTGAGGAAGCTGTTGGAGGGGCTGGACTTTGTATCCGACGATAAAACACTTAAGACCGTGACAAAATTCTTTTCAGAGTCTAAAAACATGAGGGGGGACCTAGACCTTGGTGTGCGCAGCTCATTGGAAACCATAAAAGCCAATATAGCTTTTGTAAAGAAGAATCTGACGGATTAAACGCCTATTGTGTAGTGTTTGTAATGTTTTATAACGACACGCCGACTTAGTAATAAATGGATATAAAACCGGAACACATAAAACTAAAAAAAGGACAGATTGCAGAGAGGCTGTTGGTTGCTGGTGATACCCAGAGAATACATGTCCTGTCCAGCATTTTAGAGGATGCAAAGCTGCTCAATGAATACAGGTATATCGTGTACACTGGAAAGTACAAAGGAAAGCCGGTGAGCCTGATGTCGCATGGGATAGGCGCCCCTTCGGCCGCAATAGCCATCGAAGAGGCACACGCTCTGGGTGCTAATAAGATAATACGGTTGGGTACAACCGGTGGATTGTTAAAAGAGATGAAATACGGCGACCTAATAGTGCCTACAGCCGCCGGATTTGACAAGGGTGGCGTGATAGGCGCTTACATAAAAGGTGTCAATATCGCGCCTGCGCCGGATTTGCAGTTGACGAATGCAATAGTAAATGAGCTTGGCAGTAGAAAAGATACCTATTTCGTCGGGCCTGTTTATTCCGCTGATGGCTTTTATCGGGAAGATGGCCTTGTGAAAAAACTTAGCAGCCTCGGTTTTGTATCTGTTGAAATGGAATGCGCAACACTTTTCATGCTTGGTCAATTACGCGGTTTCAAAAGTGCTTCCATACTCATAATGGTGGACAATAGGGTAAATCCTGCGATGCAAGAATTTTTGGCAGTTAAGGAAATGAACCGGTTCGCAAAAATCGCCGCAGAGACCGCCCTTAATGCACTGGTAAGCGATTGAGTCTAGTCTGTACACCGCGATATTGACACAAACGTTATTTTTCCTAGTTCAGCAAGCGCCGTAATATCATGTTATTTATATGGGTGGCGTTCATATCTTTTATGTCACTAGAACGCGTCTTAGGACATAAAGACAAGCAGATCAAGCGTTCCCTTCATAAGGTACTTTCGTCGCAGCGTGCTCTCAGTCAGAGACGCATTTACCAAGTACAGAATTTTATCGCGGGATATGCACGGGACCGTTTGGAAAAGATTGTCAGCGGCGAAATCAAGGTGCCGCCCGAAGAGCGGGCTGGTCTCATCAGTAGACTTGGAAAGATAGACGAATGGATGAAAAAAGGAAAGAGAATGTCAGACAAAAAGCTGTACCAAGACGAAACAAAGTCAGAATACGGGACGTATAGCTATGACCGCACGCTGGACAGCGATACCGACCTTACTAAAGCCCACCTTTGCGTTATTTTCAACCGCTCTTATAAAGCATGTTCCGTGTCTTTCTATAAACCAAAGGATTCTTACAAGAAAATAAGAAGAATGGCGGAAGAAGCCGACATATGCTGGGATAACGAGGCCGATAAAGAGCTTTACAGCAAGGGCCTAGCGCGCGATTGCACCAAAAACGGGGGATCTATAGTTTATCTGGTAAGAACAAAACGCGGGAAAAGGCACACACGGCACGTGTCTGCGTTCGTTAGGTGCTTTTTGGGCGTTGATAACAAGAGCAGGCCATATCTGTTCATAGACCTTATAGAGGGGAGATTTGGAAGCGAGTCCTTTATACACCGCCTTGACTATTGGGGAGACCCCAAATACAAGCCGCTGGCCGGCATTTTTAAGACCGCCCTATTCACAGCTATTGCGATCGCTAAAGACATAGACGCCGAGTACGTTGTCACCGAAGACGAAGGTATAGAAGATCTGTTTTCGGGCATAGGCGCCGGCAGGATAAGGACCGATGGCGAGTACTCTCATAAAATAGGCTCGCCTGCAAGTGAGACACCGGAAAACAAAGACGAGGTAAAATCGTATTTCTTCGGTCATAATGGAAGAGAATACGGGTTGTATCTGCAATCATTGAGTCAGAAAAAGGCCGCGGTAGGTGATGAGAAGATATACGCGTTGCAGTCCAGAAAATCAGCAGAGAAACCTAGTATAGAACTGGAAACGGGTGAGAAAAGCCGGGCATAAGGTGCTGTCGATTCGATAGAGAACAGTAAGCGCAATCCCAAAGATTCCTTTACAATACCGGATATCGCGGCGTAACTGGCTGTGCGAACTCGTAGTTTTCAGCTTTCATGGTTCTCCAGCAAACAGTTTATTATCCTGTACGTTATGCCCCACACCGTGTAATCCTTGTACACGTAGGCATCTTCGATCCTTTCTTTTACGCCATCAGAAAACCTATATCTCTGTTTTGCGGAGTCGGTTTTCAAATAATCCAAAGGAACGAGCTTGAAAGAGTTCACTTCATTTCTGTTGACTACTACGGTCGGCTTGTCGTCTACTAAAAATACCCCTGGAATCACGCACAAGTCCGCAACGTTTGTTTTGAACGCCGGCATATAACCTACAAATTCCTCTTTGTGCAACTCGACTCCTATCTCCTCCCTGCTCTCTCTGATAGCGGTATCCAAAGAAGTGGCATCACCCACCTCCCTGCGCCCTCCAGGCAGAGCTATCTGTCCGGACCACTTATCTTCGTCTCTTTTCGCGCGTTCTATAAACAGAATAGAGGGAACTGGTTTTTGCACTATTATCACCGAAACGCTTGCGGTCTTATCTGCGCTTGGTTTAGGCTCTTCCGCGCTTAGAACGTAGTCTATCCCGCTTATCGCTTTCATGCCTTTTGCGCCATCATAACCGCGCGCTTCTTTATGAACGAGTCTTCTGCTTCGTTGTATCTTATCGCTCTGCGTAATTCTTCGGATTCTTTGAGAATATCTCTTACCGCCTTAGCTTCTTTACCATTGTTTTTGATCGGGTAAAGCCAGTCATCCACCTTTTCCTTGGTTTCCATTATGTGCAAATCCGTCACTGCGAAACCATTCTCTCTTAGGATCTGGGTCCACCCGTTCGTGCTTTCGGCCCCAGCATGTGTACTGTCTCTAGCCCTTTCCATCCGATTGAAAAGGTCCTTGTTATCGCCGTCAGGCCTAAGCATGTCGGATATAATGAAGTAACCCCCGTTCTTCAACACGCGATTCACCTCTCTCAACACACCCGCTTTGTCTTTAATGTGGTGCAGAGCCTTCCTGCAAGTTACTATATCAAAGTACCCATCGGGGAACTCCAAATGAGCGGCATCCATTTCGAGTAACCTTACATTTTTTATCCCAATTTTGTCTATGTTCAGTTTCGCTTCTTCGAGCATTTTGTCCGCGATATCTATGCCAACTACTTCCTTTATGGTATTTGCGAGTTCTATTGCCACGAAGCCCGGGCCCGTAGCTATATCGAGTGCCCTTTCAGCGGGTATTTTGCCCGCGAAATTTATTATCGTAGGTAAATCGTAATAATGCGCCCTTTTGTCTCCATGCGCATACTCCTTTGCGTGCTCGTTGAAAAAATCCTTTACGTCCATAAGTCTTAATTGTACACCCGCCGATTAATAACTTTATGACCAGAATCTGTTTAATATGCCGATGTTTTCTTATTTTCGATTTTCTAGCCAGAGACGTCTATTTTAATTACAAACTGTAATAATTTGACATGCTGACAAAATCCCACAGGAAAGCCTGGCTCGTGCTGATTGGCGCAATGCTGGTCCTGACGATAGTGTATGCTAACTGGTTCGTGCTGCCGTACGAGCTGCTGATAAACAATTCATACAATTACGGAGAAGTCGGGTTTATAACCAGCATAGCACCGATTGTGGAGACCGTTTTGGCCCTGGTCTTTGGCGAGGTTAGTGGGTGGCGCGTGCCAAAGTGGACCATACTTGTTGGTGCGCTACTTGCTATACTTGCAACGATACTTATAGCGTCCGCGGGAGTTTATACCGAGATAGGTGGCATACTATCACTAGTTGTTGCGGATTTTCTTATCAATGCGGGCGCGCTCGTTATATTATTCAAGTTGCTGAATAAAAATGATTCTGTGTACGTGTCATTCGATCAGGTAATGATAGGCTTAGAGTATATGAGCGGGCCCGTATTCGGCGGGTTTCTTTTGCAGAATCTCAAAGTTACCGGGTTGCTTGTAGGAAACGCTGCGCTTGCAGCTGTCGGTCTGTTCATGGTTTATGCGGCGTTGGGAATCGATTTAAAACGGATTGGCATATATCTCGCGACCAAAAAGGGCGAGTTTGTACTAAGGCTTCATAAGGGTAGGGGTAGGAGACTACACAAAGTGGTGCACGAAGTCGAGAGGCTACCATCAAAAGCAAAGAAGCTGGGCATTAGGATTTCCTTCCTTTTCCTGTTCTTTTCCGCCATATTTGCGATGATAGGATATGGATACTGGGATGCACTGCCGTTACTGGTGGGTCTGGGCAAATCAACGCTATCGCTGAGCGGCCTGATGCTGGCATTGCTTGAGGTGCCGTTTACAGCAGGTGCGCTTGCAGCTGGCATTTTCCTAAAGCGACTTAGGTCGTTCGGCGTGCGGAGGATATTCATTTACTTTTTGATTATAGCGATGTTGCCGATTTTCCTGCTTTTGTTCACGATATCAGCGAATCTCTATCTTATCTTCCTGTCTGTCATCCCTTTTTTCTTCCTGTCAATAAGCGAAGTTCTTCTTTGGACCAATATCCTTAGGAACTATAAGGAGGACGTAGTGAGACCATTCGTGTATGCTACCGCGGGAAGCGGCATCGGCGGCGCGTTCGGTGACGTAATAGTCGGGAACACGATAAGTGCGCACGGGTTTCAGATTCTGTTCATTTCGTTCTTAGTTACTTCCGTGGGTCTGCTGTTGTATACGCGATTCGTCGTCGGGAAGCTAGACTGATCCAGCTTCGTCGCAGAAGCCTGTCGTTTGAATGCTCAGACTATCACTTTACCGAGCCTAGAATCTATGTCAGACCAATTTATTATGTTCCAGAAGTTATCAACGTACTTGCCTTTGTCCGTTTTGTACTGCAGGTAATACGCGTGTTCCCATACATCCAATCCAAGAAGTATCTGCATTCCGGCCAGATGCATAAGGTTTTGTTTCTCTATTTGGGTTAATACCAGCTGGTTCGCTTCGGGATCATACAGAAGTAGAGCCCATCCTGAACCTTCTACGGTCTTAGCGGCATCGCTGAACTGTTTCTTGAATATGTCGAAACTTCCGAACGATTCATTTATCTTATCAACGACCTTCCCGCCGGGAGCTCCGCCCCCCTTACCGGCCGGGGCCATATTCATCCAGAACATAGAGTGCAGCTTGTGCCCGTCAACATTGAAACTATAATCTCTTAGCACCGCTCTCAGATCGACCTGAAGAGCGCCGCTCCTAGCTTTCTCAAGTTTTTCCAGCGCAGAATTCGCTCCCGTAACGTAAGCCGCATGATGCTTGTCGTGATGCAATTGCATTATCTCCGTAGATATGTACGGTTCCAGCGCATCATAGTTGTAGGGTAACGCCGGTAAAACATATTTATTCGCCATAAAACACCTCCTTTGTCCTCTTTTCATATTTAGAAGCTGCAACTATTTATACGTATCTCGTCGGCAGCGCACTAGGAAGAGTTATCTACCGTACGCGCTAGCTAATTTTTGGAACTCATAAAAAACCGGCGTTCTCATCTGATAGTTTTGAAGTATCGCCGATGTAGTGTCATTCCACGTGTAAGAAGAAAAAATGTTCGTGAAGAAAGGTATCACGAAACTGGCGTTTATCTTCTGTGCGAAATAGTAAAGTGCTAGCATCCACTCTTTGTCCAACTGCGCCCTTGAGGAATTGTACGCTACACGTCCGGTGCCGGACCACGCTTCTGCTATCCAAACCGACTTATTTCCTCTGCCGTACTCCGAGAGGTAGTCCTGGGTCTGATTGAAAGCATTTGTGGTGTATATGTCGAAGCCGAGAAAATCTACTGTACCGATTCTCTTAAGTCCTTGTAAAAATGGAATGTAAAACTCTGATTGGCTGTTAAGGCCATCCGAGCTTATGGAAACGCCCACGCTTGTGTTTGGCGACACGCTTTTTACGGTCTCACTAAGGTTAGCTGCAAGTTGTAACCAGTCGGAGGCGTTAGAGAACTGCGGATTGGTGTATGCATCGGAGACCATCGGCACATACCAGCCGGGCTCCTTTATGATAATGTAATAATTTGGGCGGTACAGTGCTGCGATTGTCCTTACCCGCTGCACCCACGCCGTTTTAAACTCCTGCCATGTAAGTTCATTTCCGGGTCCTCTGTAGCTTTCAGACGCTGCATCGGCTATTATTAGGCACATGCCATCATTTCTTACGTCTCGTATAAGTGCCGTATCCTCAGCTATCTGCGTGGAATTTTTGGATAGCCAAGGAGCATATCCTAGGTCAATCCGCAGGCACGATGCATTGCTGGATGCTAGCATATTCAGATCAGCCTCCTGTACCTGTAGAGTGTTGTATGGCGCGCCTATACCGCCGTAACTCGGTCTTAGGTACATTGCAGCAAAGGATAGAGACGCATTTTGTTGTGGTGCCCATTCTATCATGCTCCGGTTTAGCCAGGCTATGGTTATTGGTGGATAACCGGTCCCCGCCCCCCCAAGTTTATCGATTAATGCAAGAATCAATATTGCCACAAGCACGGTCAGCAGTATGGTAACGTAAAATTTTCTCTTGGTCATCCTCTTGATATCACCGCACATTTTAAATAAGTTCCTGATAAATACGCATAATTTATATTTGTATGACAACATAACTTAATATGTTCAATGTAACATCGAAAACTAGTAAGCCGTTTGATTTCATAACCACTTCAAAGCCGTCTCCGAAGCCCAGAAAGAACGGAATAATTGAGGTACGCGGGCCATATTATTCCGCGGTTACACTCGACTACCTGAAGGGGCTGCTGGACGACTGGGGAGAATACATAGACGGTCTTAAATTCGCAGGGGGCTCTTTCAGTCTTCTTTCTGAGGCACGGCTAACTGAGTACATAAAAATATGCCATAACCATGACGTTTTCGTTGATACCGGTGGCTGGATAGAAAGGGTGCTTGTCGACGGGAAAGAGGTCGTTGACAAGTATATTTCAACTTGCAAGAAGGTCGGTTTTGATATAGTAGAAGTGTCCAGTGGTATGGCCCCAGAAATTATGAACATGTCTGTGGGGGACAAGGTCGCGATCGTGAAAAAAATAAGCCAGATGGGAATGAAACCGAAGCCGGAAGTCTCAATAATGGTCGGTGCCGGTGCAGGCACGCACGTGGGTGGTTATGAAGAAGCGATGAAATACAGGAACATAGAAGATTTCGTAAAGGAGACGAGAGCATATCTAGATGCTGGCGCAGAGTTGATAATGGTGGAATCGGAAGGCATAACGGAGGATTTGCCTCAGGAAAAATGGCGCGTGGACGTTATCCAAAGGCTTCTTAAGGAGTTCGGCTACGAGAAACTTATGTTTGAGTCCTCTGATCCGCCGGTTTTCAAGTGGTATCTTAAGAACGTGGGCAGGGACGTAAATTTGTTCATAGACCACTCGCAGACAGTCGAGTTCACAGCGTGGAAGTACGGTCTGTGGGGCGATAAAGAAATCTGGAAGGGCAAAACAATAGAGTACAAGTGATGAGTGGCGCTTTTGATGTGCGCCGCTTGAATACAGCTATAGGAGGTTGGCGATGATGGAATACAGCGTTGAGACTATAATGGGTCTAATTGATCATACGGTGCTAGGAGCATTCGCTCCTGAATCTGACGTGAAGCGCTTGATAGACGAAGCCCACGAATTCGGTAACGCGGCAGTCTGCATAGAACCGGTTCATCTTGATTTTGCAAGAGACTACATAAATAGAAGCGGCTTCAGGACAAAAGTGGCCGTAGTCCTTGATTTTCCTCTTGGTGCCAGCTTTAGCAGGGCCAGAAAACTGCTGATAGACGCATACTCCGGGATGTCGGATGAAATTGACATAGTCGCGCCGATTGCACTGGTGAAATCTGATAGATTCGATCTGGTTGAAAATGACATAAACGAACTTGTACAGGTGACTCACAAAAACAACAGGACGATAAAAGTCATAGTCGAGGATGCTTACACGACTCTGGATGAGAAGAAAAAGCTGTACGAGATAGTCTGCAGATCTGGTGCCGATTTCATAAAGACTGGTACGGGATTTGAAGACAAAAAGTACGCCGAATCCATAGGAAATAAAACTGGTGCACAGACAGAGAACGTGAAGCTTATGGCGGACATTGCCGACAAATACAACCCGAACATCGGCATAAAAGCAGCAGGTGGCATACACACATATGCTGATATAATTGCCCTCTTGGGAGCGTCAAGACGGGAAGCAAATCCGAATAAATTCAGGATAGGTGCGAGCGGAACTAGGCAGATAAGAGAGGAGATGCTAGTTCGGAAATAAAACAATTAACCGCGCATCCGTTTTTATAAATACGCCTATAAGCTGCTATTGAAGTCTTAAAGTGATCCCAAGTCTTTTGGAAAGATTTTCTAAATCATTTACGACGTAGAAAAACGCGTACCAGCTCCAGAGTCCCCAGCGCTTGACGCCCTCCTTTTTTATCCGCTTTATCTCCTTCCTGCCGTTTTTCGGCTCTTTGCCGTAGAATAACTTTCCAAACACGTCGGCAGACCATACGTCTATGGGAAACCCTCCGCCGGGGTTTATTATGTCCGCCGAGTAATCTCCTATCCCGGGTAGGGTCATTATTTTATTCTTTGCTTCGTCCTGGCCTAGACATCGTAACTCTTCCAACGATGGGAAACCTCTACTTATAACAGCGGCCAATTTTACTATGTAACGCGCTCGGTAACCGAGCTTGCAGCGCGACTTGAGCTCTTTAGCGGAGATATTTGCTAGCGTCTGTGGCAGCGGCGGGACGCCGACTTTCCTGTCGTCGAATTCTGCCACTTCACCATAATTCCTGATCAGCGAGTCTAGCATCTCTTCGCTTCTCTTGAGAGGCGCCATTTGGAGCGTTATAGCAAGCAGCGCTATGGAGAACAAGTCGGCATCTTCCGTGCTGTGCATGCCGTACAGATCCTTTAGCGTGTTGGTCAGTATCTTATCCCGTTTGGCTAGCGAATAGAAATCCTTAAGGTCCTCATCCGCGGATAGTTTAGCGCGCAGTGTACCTCTTACTAGATTTACGAATACTTTACCGGGCTTTTTCTCGGTGAAGGCATCTATAACTATGTCCCGTGCGTTTCGTCTGCCAGAGGCGTGCAACTTGAGCCCGACCAGTCTATTTCCTATGTGGAGCGCAGTCCACAGCTTTCCGTTTTCGTACACTTCAAAAGAGGAGAAGAGGCTCCAGCCCGCCGGTTTGTGCACTGTAAGTCCAAAATCGTACGGTCTTTTCGGATTTAGCACTATCCGGAATCTGCTGTTTAATTTTGTCATACCAAGTAAATATTTTGCATTCTGATTTTAAATGTCAATAGCAGCGCATGTCAGGGCAAAGAGCTCAGCTTATTAGTTCTTAGCTTTACCCTGTGCTCAGCGTTAATGAAAAATTCTTCAACAATGAACATAAGTGTGGGCTCTATTACCGCTAGCATGCCAGTTATCACGAAGAAGTCAATCGTGCTTGTTATAGTCAGAAAACCGGCATAAACAAGTGCGAACTCCTCTGTTAATGACACAGCTACATCAGAAGCGATCAGCTCTGCGATTATCTTCCTGAGCCTTCGCTGAAAAATATATGCTAATACAAGTAAAACAAGATTATTTATGGTGACGCTAACTGATATGACTAACTAAGGGCACTTACACTGCCGAAGTTTTAAACGGGGCGGATGCGCTAAAATCACGGTTGCAGGTGCTTTGCCTCCGTTGAGAATCTGTTAACCTACGCGCTTGATATATTTATTCCTCTTGTAAAGTTTATCAGGTCTGCAGAAAAGTTTTTTCCGCCCCACAACGCTATTGTGTAACTACCGGCAGGTTCCGTTACGTTGAAGTTAGTTACCGTGGAATTAACTACTACGAATTTAGATACATTGTTCGTTATTCCATTGACGTAATCAGACATTTCAGATACAGGACCTATAGCCACGGAAGTGGTAACGTTTGCCGAGAATCCGCCATATACATAAACTCTATAGTACGCAGGCACCGTAAAATTATACGCGTAGTAATAACCGCTCTGAAGCAGTATCGTAGAATTCGGAGCTGGCAGTAGATTTGTGGCGACCGATCCGGTACTGAGGAAAAAGTATGCAATTGCCGCTATTATCGCCAGTATCGCTATTATTATAAGATACCCCCATTTATTGCCAAGAGTAGAGAGATTAGCCGTGTTTTTCGTTGTAACAGATTTCCGCTCAGCGTCTGTATCGGCGATTTTATTACCTGACGCAGCTCCTTTTAATTTAGCACCACAGAACTCGCAGAAATTTGAGCTCATCTTGTTTCTTGATCCGCATTTGGAGCAGTATCGATATCTGTTTTGCATTCTTAGTCTAATGTCTAGCCGTTTATATACATTTGAACGTTCATCCTCTTTCGATTCATCGAGCGTTCGGAGTCAGCCCACGATAAGCCTTGCTAAGAACATTATCGTTAACAGCAAGTCTATCTGTGCGGGTTCGGCAAATTCCGTCCTTTCTGCGGCTTTTGCGACTACGACGCTAACGGTCAGCGCTATCAGTGTCGCAAGCGGCGGAATTAATCCGGTCTGAAACGCACACACCAGTGCCCGCAAAACAGAATTGTCCTGAATAGCGAATAACCCGCTTGCCGCCTGCGGCGCCCCATTCCACGTAGCAGAGCCGATCGAAGAAGCGGCGATTTAACGGCTCCGTGTTTATCTGCCGCTGCGGGCGTGTCATCTCCCGCCGTCTACTCCCTTCAATTCTTCCGTTCCTTTCCATTTTCTTACCCCCATTACCCGATTTGCCGGAAAAACGCAAAAAAAATCCCAAAGAAGCACGACTGTGACTCAGCCTTCGAAATCCCGTCCCACCGATTAATTTTTACAGCGGTTTAAGACAGATACGAGTAGGCCTTACGCTTAGAAAACCAATCATCCAAACCCACTCTCATACTTAGTAAAAGATTGCCCAAAGTTTATAAGTGTTATTCTTGATTGTATAGATTGTACCATTCCTAAATGGCAAAGCTTTAAATAAACGATATAATCTCTACGTCTATAGAGCCTTGGTGCTATGAAAAATTTCGGAATAAGGTATGACGCACTGTACAAAGAGTGCATGCAGCTTGCAACAAATTCCCGCAGCACAATTGTCCGTTTCGGTAGCGTGGTCGTAAAAGACGGAAAGATAATCGGGAGGGGCTGGAACGTATTTGCAAATCAGAAAAAACTGGGAAAACTTCCGATAGTTATGGGATACGCAAACCACGCCGAGGTATCGGCCATGAACGACGCGCTGAACAACGGGTACAGCTTGGAAGGGGCCGACGTTTACGTGGCGGGTTATTTCCCCAATGACAACAGTCTTTACATACCGCGTGATGCGTATTTCACGTGTACGCGATGCCCTACATACTTCGATAGATACAAAATAAATTCTGTATCCGTACCTTTATACCAGCGCTGGTCTAGGCTAGACGTATCAGAGGCGAAAGAAAGTGCTAAGACCTTCATGGGCAGAAGCCAGGAGCGAAGGATTGCCGTGGGCAAGACGCACTTTAGCTTGGACGATGTGCTCTCCGCATAGCCAATGTGTCCTGAACAACCGCACACGCATAAATACTCACCACGCCTTCTGAGTTAGCATGAAAGAGTTTGAAGCAATGAATCTAAGGCAGGAAGTATTATCCGCTCTTAAGCGCATAAATTTCGAAACCCCTACAGAGGTGCAGGAGGCCGTTATACCGCTGATTCTCTCGGGGAAAGATCTGATGGTAAGAGCGAAGACTGGCACGGGCAAAACCGGCGCATTTTTGATACCAATAATCAGTATGGTGAATAAAGATGAGCGCAACTCGGCTATGATAATCGTGCCAACGAGGGAACTGGCCTTGCAAGTGTCTGAAGTGGCTATGCAGCTCTCCAAAGAGTCTGGCCTCGGCGTGGTCACGGTTTACGGGGGCGCTTCCATAAACTATCAGATAAATCGGCTTAGGCGCGGCACAAATATAATAATAGGTACGCCCGGGCGCATAATAGACCTCATCAAACAGCGGGAACTTAAAACGGAAGGCATAAAGTTCCTCGTGCTGGACGAGGCTGATATAATGTTCGATATGGGCTTCATAGAGGACGTGGGGTACATAATTTCCCTGCTGCCCCAGCGCAGACAGACCATGCTATTCTCGGCCACTCTGCCGGTCAGCCTGCTTTCCATCGTAAAGAAGCATATGCATGAGCCGGAAAGGCTAACCATCGGAAAAGAGGAGGAAGTTACGGTGAGCACTATCTCACACTTTTACACGCTTGCCGACGGAAAGGAAAAATTTTCGGCGCTTCTGGCTTACATAGACCAGTACAAGCCACAAAAAGCAATAATATTCTCGCAGACACAACGGGGGGCGGATCTTGTTTACGATGTTCTTATGAACCGTGGTTTTCAGGTAACCCTACTGCACGGGGGACTCACCCAAGCGAAAAGGGAGCACTCCTTGTCAAACTTCAGGGAAGGTATGCAGTTTATGATCGCCACCAATGTAGCATCAAGAGGGTTAGACATAACCGGCATATCGGATATAATAAATTTTGACGTCAGCGAGGAAGTTTCTGTGTACGTACACCGTGTTGGTAGGTCAGCGAGGATGGGAGCAGAAGGTCGTGCATTCAGCATTTTTCACCATCGGGACAGATATCTTATAGGGGAGATTGAAAATTTTGCGCATATCAAGATGCAGCCGATAGAACTGGACTTGGCCCCGTACAGGGATGTGGAGACCTATATTAAGTCTTCTTATAGCCAGTCCCTGCGATTTGGAGATAGGGAAGGCTATCGCGGGCATCCGCGCCGTCCGATGCACGGCGGCGGTAGCATGCACGGGAGAAGTCACGGCTTCCGTGGCGGACGTGAAAACAGCGCGCAGGGCGGCAGGTTCAAGCGCAGAGGTCGCTTCCACAGCCGTCAGCACTTTTAGCTAGTAATCATCGAGTTTCTAAGTGGCCGTCATAGCGGCTAAAACTTAATTAGCATGCAACCGCATCAATAACTATGGAAAGATTGAGGGAATCTCTCTCAACTATACTCTGTGATGTATACTTTGATGAGCTGGTACTAAAGGCCGGTAGAAACGGCACCAAAATAAAAGAGGATCTCCCGGGAAAAGCTATATATTACCGGGTAAAGGAATACCGGGAATCCGACATGTCAGTAAGGTATGAAATAACTGACCATGTTATCCGTGACGACGATGGCCCACTCTCGCAGTTTCTCCTAATAAAATACAATGAGGGGCCGAAGATGATTGCTGTTGCTGCGATGAGACGCCAGAATGGCAAGTGGCTTTATGATATTTATTAGTAGAATAACGGCCGATAGCTCCCTTATTCTGGAAAACAGCCACCGTGGTGCCTTTTCATCGTGCAGGGATAAGTAAGCGGTACCCGTTCTCATACCGTTATGCGCCGGACTGTATAAGCGCTATCAATTTTCTGTAAGGTTCGTTTGAAATCTCATCCTCGAAGTCTCCCATAGAGTCCAGCTCGTATATCACAACTAATACCAGAAGAATTGCAGACATCATAAGGGCCGTTATGGTTATCGATACTGCATTGTAAGGCAGAATGACCAGCGTGAGTATGAACACCAGGAGCACGGACAGGAATACTTCGAACAGCCACTGTGCTATCGGTAGCCTATCCCTGGCCAGCGCTATCTGACGGTCGCGTGCTTCCGATGCCTTTCTCGCCTCATCTACCACCGCATCGAATAGGACGCCGTCCCTGCTGCCGTTTACCTTTACGGAGGAAAGCAGCGCCAGAAGGGAATGGAACTTCTTGTGCGCCTCGTTTCCCTTTGCGTAAGCCGACAGCTCTAATGCCATCGTCTCGTTGCAGTATTCCAGAAGCGCACTCGCTATCCTTTTGAAAGCTTTACTATCAGAAAGCCTTTTTGACAGCAGATAAATCGATTTCAATGCACTTACTTCAATGTTGAAAGCGTCGCGGAGCTGGTCCAGTGCTGTGTCCACGTCGCTTATCGCGAATGCGGACATTACGCCGTACGTAACGCCTATAACTATGAAGAACAGGCTGGCCTCCGTTAGTGGTAGGAGTTTTACCGGGTTAAGCGCGAGTACTAGTGAGATTACTACCATCAGAGTCGCGAGCTTAACGGTATTCATTATCCGATTATGAGTGCAGCCGAATAAATATGTTTAACTGCATTAGTGGGTTTAACGCTTTTAAGCGCGGGTTAGATATACCACATATGGCCAACGTGAGGGTGTTCGACGGCGACGCGAAGGGCATGATTTTTGTAGTATTGATACCCGCAGTGATAGGGTATGTAACGGCCGTTTTGATTGGTCTTTATACCGGTGTTGGTACCGGCATATTTCTTTTTCTTATATTTCTAGTGGCGGCTATCCGCGTCGTCAACCAATGGAACAGAAAGGCGGTATTGTCGCTTGGTAAGTACGTCGGGATAATGGGTCCCGGCATACACGTGATAATCCCCTTCGTGCAGACCACTCCCATAACGCTAGACCTTAGAGTGATAAACACCATATTTAAGGCGGAGAAGACGCTAACTAAGGATAATGTACCAGTGGATGTAGACGCCCTCCTTTTCTGGAAGATAACCAATCCTGAGAACGCGGTCCTGAACGTACAAATATACAGGGATTCCGTACAGCTTGCGGCGCAGACTTCTCTAAGGGACGTCATAGGAAAGACAGAGCTGTCAGAGATGCTGGCGGGCAGGGACATAATAGGCAAGGATGTCAAGGGCTTGATAGAGGAGAGGATAGGAGAATGGGGCATAGAGGCAATCTCAGTGGAGATAAGGGACGTTAGTATACCCGCGGACCTACAGGACGCTATGGCGAAGGTAGCGGTGGCAGATAGGGAGAAGCAAGCAAGGGTAAAATTGGCGGAGAGCGAGTCCCTGGCTGCGGACAAGATGCTCGAGGCGAGCGGGAAGTACAAGAAGGATATCTTCGCAATGCAGCTGAGATCTTTGAACATGATGTACGAGATGAGTCTTAATGGGAAGAATATGATGGTTTTCATCCCCACGGACAGTAAAGGGTTTAGTATCCCCACCCCTTTCGGTGTCGAAGGACTGAGGGACTTCCTGGAAAAGAAGAAAAAGGAAGAGCCGAAAAAGAACGCGAACGACGAGAAAAAGAAGCCACAGTGACAGTTTTTGTAGGTCTGGTTTTTATTATGGGGGTGCAAGAGGGTCTAAAGTGGTCGGTTAGGCTTTTGCGTAAATTAAAGATTCCTTTCTTGGTATCGGGAGGAATGGCGGTAAAGCTTTACGGGGTAAGGCGTCATGTAAGTGATATCGACATTGAAGTCTCAAATACAGATTTAAGTAAGGTGGCTACCGAAGTCAGAAAATATATCAAATTTGGCCCAGCAAGAGATGTCGGAAAGTATTTTGATGAATCACTAATAAAACTTGTGTATAAAGGGCAAGAGATAGAGTTTGGTGGCTGCGATAGTAGAAAGATATTTAATACTAAAGAGAATAGATGGCAGGCTGATAGAATAGACTTGAATGACGCTACCATCAAGAAGTTTTATGGACTTTCTATTCCAGTTATCAAAAAAGAGCACCTCATAGCGTACAAAAAAATCGTTGCAAGGGAAAAAGATCTAATTGATGCGAGAGCCCTAGAAAAAGTCAGATAATGTATATCGTTCAATAGCATCAGATATAAATTTTCCAAACCTAACCGAAAAAGGCTTGCCATGTGTCCCCATAAATCGCTACCTTTATACGAAAATTTACTAGGGTTCGATTCCCTTAAAGGGAGCCAAATCTGTGAAGTTTTATTCCCCTACTATTTTTAAGCTTAAACGCAAGATTTTATACGTTAGAGGCCATAATTAAGAATGCAGAAATTTTCAATAGAAGCAGTTAATCTGACCAAGAGATACGGCGCATTCACCGCCCTTTCAGATCTTAATCTGAGGCTGGAGGGTACTAAGTGCGTAGGTTTTCTAGGGCCAAACGGCGCTGGAAAGACGACGACGCTCAAAATTTTTACTGACATGATTCACGCTAGTTCTGGAGAAGCGCGCATAAACGGTGTAGACTCGCACAGAAACAAAAAGGCCGCACTGGCCTCGTGCGGCACGCTTATAGAGACTCCCGAGATATACCCCTCACTTACGCCTATGGAAGCGCTGTCTATGGTTGCTGAGATAAAAGGAGTTCCTGCGCCGGAGCGTGCGACCGATATAAGACATGCAGTCGAAACCGTCAAGATGAACGAGTGGATAGACCGGAAGATCGGCAAGTTCTCAAAGGGAATGAAGCAGAGGATTAACATAGCCGCAGCACTAATAGGCAACCCGTCCATTCTCCTTCTTGATGAACCCACCAGCGGCTTGGACCCGCGTGGCATGAGCGAGGTAAGGGACATAATAAAGAACCTAAAAAGGGAGAACCGACTGATATTCATGAGCTCCCACATACTATCAGAGGTATCCGAAGTGTGCGATGAAGTTGCCATGATAAACCACGGCATCCTTCTCACGTACGGTAAACTTAGAGATGTGATCGCAAGGTTCTCGGGCAAGAGCGGCAGTATAATAGAAGTAGAAACGCTGCGAGAGGCTAGTGGTGTTTTATTGCGCAGGGTAGCACGCCTTGGGGGTGTAGAGTCTGTGGATAGGCTCGCGTCGAGGAAATTCAACATAAAGTTCTCCGGCAGCATCATAGAGCAGGGAAAGCTGTTAGAGCGGCTAGTTAGACTCAGGATAGGCATGGTAAGTTTCAAGCAGTCTTCATCAGCGCTAGAGGACGCGTATCTTAACCTCTTCAAGGAAACGGTGTGATTACATGAAAGAAATCACCGAATTCGGAAGCAGGAACATGGTTCCCGGCAGCCTCGTACAGATGCTTACGCTCGCGAAGTACGTGTTTTTAGATTTCTTCAGGTCAAGAAGATTCTTTATACTCCTGACAATAGCCCTAGCCGTAGGTGCTCTTCTTACCGGGATAGTGGATTATTACAGACCCGGGGGATTCCTCTCTTCTGTTCTCCAATTCTATTACAATTGGTGGGGACAGACCGCCCCCCTGATAATAGTGCTGTCAGCGGTTTTCTTCGGCGGGGACGCAATCTCGGGCGAATTCCAGAACAAGACTGGGTACTTTTTAGTGGGCAATCCAATCCGCAGGTCGGTGATATATCTCGGCAAATGGATAGCCGCATTCTGCGCGTCATTAATAGTGCTGCTCATCTTTGCGCTGGTCGCTGTAAGCAATGGCGTTTATTACTTCGGTGCCACAGTACCAATCGAGTTCTGGGAGGCGCTGGCGTTTTCCGTTCTGTATCTCGCCTCTGCTATGGGGCTGACATTTTTCTTCAGTTCGGTATTCAAGAGCAATTCCATGTCAATACTGGTCACGGTTATACTGCTGATTTTCGTTTTCAGCGTGGTGCAGACTTTCGTAGCTAGCTTGGCAAAGACAGAACCGTGGTTCATCCTCACGTACGGCGCGCAGATAATAAGCAACGTGCTGCAATCCCCGTATCCTTCTCCAGTGCAAACCGGAGTGCAAAGTATAGGGGCTGCGCGCGGCTTTAGCATTACGTCATACAGTGCAAGCATACCGGAGGGTATAGCTATAATGCTGATTTATTTCTTGGTTGCTACTGTGGGCGGCCTGCTTCTGTTTGAACGCAAAGAATTTTCGTAAAGTGTGGTGTTTAGTCTTGGGTATCCAATTTGTTCTATGTCGTAATTCCTCCGGTTTAAAAATTATTTAAGGCACATGCTTTCTTATCGGTTCTATGGTAAAAACTCTCACAGAGCTCATAGAATCTCTGCCGTTCGAAAATGTCGAAAAATTGGAATTGGCACTGATTTACTTGGGGCGCAAGCCAGCTACGCTCATCGACGTAGTTCCAGCTAACCCTGTAATAAACTACGGACGTCATAAAGGGATCGTAAGACTTGAAGACGGTAAGCGCGAAGAGATTAAAGACACATTTGACAGGCTGGGCCTTAGTTACAACATTACTCCAAAAAGAACTGTACGATACCTGAGCTTGAACGGTGGGAAATCTTGGATAAAGCACGAACGTATAAGGGTTTATGTAGGGAGGACGCAAAAGGACGTGAGTAAACTCCACAACGCCGCTTCTGCGTGGGACGAGAAACGGCAAGGGGAGGCTTACGGTTTCCCAAAGACTGCAATAGCAGCATTCTGTGGCAAGACTGCGCTTTTGCACGGAGAACCGGTGATAGGTTATTTTGATGTGTACGCGGCTTTCCGGACTTCTATGGGATTTAGACTGTCTCAGAAACACTACAAAAAGGAATTAAACGAGAAAATCGGAGGCGATCTGCGGGCGCTGAAAAAGGAGAATTTCAAGCTCTATCTGGGGGCCATAAAGTATAAGTCTAGGATTGGCCGGCAAAGCATAGTGGAAGATTTTCTTAACAGTAATAAATCGAGATTCGATCCGCACGCAGACGGTCTGCTGGAAAGCGTGGACGAGGAGTCGCCAGTTCATCTCCACTTCGCACTTGAAGTCATGAAATCTCTCGGAGAATATTCCTACAAAAAATCAGAGAAACTTAAAGCGTACATACTCGAACAGGCCAGAGAGGAGACGCGTGCCATTGTCAGATACGGGCATCGCAATCGTTTTGTTGCGGACATTGCTGATGATGCAGACGAGATTTTGAAGGGCGGAGATTGTATAGAGTAATGCCTGCATATAAGATTTTATACCTACTTCCTACTTATATTTAAATCGAGGCCGTTTCCCAATGCTATGGGTTTAACCGAGTATCTCCTGATGAGCATAGCCGTAGTGGTGATTGTCGCCGTTGGAGGATACCTTCTAATAGCGAACGTCCTTTATCCATCTACTCAGAGCGCCTCAGCGCAGAAGAACTTCTTCCTGAGCCTTACGGATCCCGCTACGACACCGACGGGGACAACAGCACTTTATGTTACTTACTCAGCTCTTCAGATATCCGTTTCGCACAGTGGTAGCGTCAGCGTGGAAGCCCTGCCAGGGAGCGGGACAGTGAACGTGTTTGATTTGCAAAATGCAACTATTATCTTGGCCGCGACAAACGTTCCGAATGGTTCAAAGGTGACACAAGTTAAAATCAATATTTCGAACGCCATAATAACTATCGGCGGCAAAAACAGCACTGTAGTTATAGGCGAAGGAACGATAACAGCGAACATAAGCAGTAACGGTTCCGGCTCCGGCAAGCAGAACGCTCTGGTAGATCTTATCCCTTCAGTGACGGCTATAGAGACTGTGGATAAGACGGTGTACGTTTTGACATCTAGTGTTAGGGCAGTGATAACCCCGACGAACGTATTCACAGGGCAGTCTTCTAATGTTTCTGTACCTCCGTCACCGCAGGTTGGCGAAGAATTTAACTTCGCCCCGAACACAAACGTGTCACAGATATTCCAGTCAGTGACACCCACAATCAAGATAGTATCTGCATCGATAACTGTGAATGGCAATGATACTGATTTCAGCATGACGGTGCGGAACACCGGAAATGTGAGCGTCGAGTTGAACGGTATAATGCTGAATGGCTCTAAGAACGTCTATTTTCCTATGCCACCCGTGAGCGCACTTTTCTTCATGCCCGCTATGGTTTTTCCACTGCCGATAACGCCTCCGCCAGGCATTCCTCTTCCCCAGGGTGTTAGCGCACCGCCAAAGTTCGTAATAACCTTCCCTAATGGGACGGTTATGAACACTACGTCTGTGTTTACTATTCCTACAATGCCTCCGAACGCTTCTACTACTACTTTCCCCATTCCGTCTCAGAACGGGTCTCTTCCGCCGCCAAACGCCACCCCGAGCAGTATGCCTCCACCGGGTTCGGTTCCTGGCACAGGGAGTATAACCGGTACATTTTACATACTGGATATCGTAAAGACTGCTCACGCTATCTCGATTAATTCGAGTGGTATGGTTTTGGATGTCGGTGGTGATAGCATAGCAGTGACAACCACACCACCAATGATGCAGATGCCACCTACGCAGACCCAGCAGGGCACTGCCAATGGACAGCCTTCTCAGCCGCAGAATTTCACCATTCCTGCAGGTTCTACGCAGATACAGTTGCCTTCCGGTACTACTCTATATATGCAATTTCCGCCTGGCGCTCAACCACCCACAGCCGCCCCTCCCGTGCAAGTGACTTCACAGGCTAAGAATATGCCAATAGGCTGGATGATTTTCTCGAATGGTACTCTTGGATTCCCGCCTATGTCCCTATCCCAGGGACAGGCACCACCTGCTGGCGGTTCCATGCTTCCGGGTTCGGAAGGACAGAGCTCTATAAATTCTGCTAATAATGCAATATCCAATATAGCAGCTGGTGCAGCAAATGTGAGCGTTAAGATTCCCAACGGTATAAAACTGCCACCCGGGTATGATCTCGCGGCCGGCGCGAGCGTCACGTTTACTCTTAGTGGTCTTTTAACTATGGGGCCATCACCACAGACTCCTTCAGGTATTAGCATGCAACCACCGTTTTCAGTACTTATCCCAGGCGATACCTATAATGTATGGATAATGGGTGCTAGCGGGGCGCATGCTCACGCAAAGATAACAGCGGGCTGATCACTGTTGTTTAAGTACCAGTTTATTCTATTTGTTGATGTTTGTCACCTTTATTTCGAATAACAGCGTGTGGCCCGCAAGTACGGGGTACACTTCAAGCGTGGCGTTGGTAGTATTAAAGCTTCTGACCGTGTACAGATAGCCGTTTCCAGGGTTAAATTGCTCCCCCACGCTCAAGTTTGATACGTTTCTCAAATAAGATATCGGCACCGTGTACGATCGATTTGTCTGGTTTATGTAACCGTACGCCTGCTCTGGTAACAGCGATACGTTCTTTGTCTGGCCGACCCTCATGCCTATTACTGCGTTGTTTACGCCCGATATCATCTGCCCGCCACCAACCACGAAGCTTATCGGCTTGCTGCCGAAGTTAGAGCCGAATACCGTGCCGTTGGTGAAAGAGCCTGTATAGTATATGCTTACGTTATCGCCCACCGCTACGATTGCAGCCGGTTGGCCGTAAAAGACAAAATACGCCAATGCGGCAATGACTACAATTGGTACAGCTATCGCCAAAATATGAACGAACTTCAGCCTAAAAGCCTTCTTCTCTTGTGTCGTGCCAGATTCCTGCATCCCGTTTTGAGGATGTCAGCATTTAAAATAGTTTTGGTTACCGTACACACCGTACAATTCAGGTGTAGAAACCAGCTACTTCTCTCCCCATATCTTCCGGCGTGAACGATACCTCGCCACTTTTCATTCTCTGGAACATCATATAACCGTAGTCCCTCTGTCTCTCCTTGCCTGCCAGGCCTAAGTTTTCGACCACGGTGGCAACGGCTTTCTCCGTACCCTCTATCTCTATGAAGTCTCCGAGATGTTTGACCGCATCAAGCGTTACATAAATATCTTTCTTGGTGAATTCGTTCCTGATTTTCGATATTATCTTCGACGGTGCGAATCCTTTCAGCAGCACGCGGAGGACAGCGTTTGGATCTTTTATTTTTAGGCTAGTTTCCATCCAGTGGCTTTCGTCCCTGCGCTCCTTAAGCTCCAGCAACGGGATAAGACCCCGTCTGAGCCTAAGCCTTACGACATAATACCCCTCAAGGCCGTTCTCCGGCCTCCATGACCTATCCTCGAATATCAGGTCGCTCATTTCGTAACCCCTGCCTTTTTTGAAACCGAGTCTGTTCAGTTTCTTTTCTATCCTTTTGATTTCGTCCTTGTCTAGTCTGAATCTCAATTCGTACTCCTCCATCGCATAGGAAGTGCATCCAAAAATAAAAGCCTGTTTTCTCAGGCTCCGCTAAGGAAAAATCAAAATCGGGCTTATGAAGAAACCAATTTCAACTCTTTCCTCTTTTTGCGCTTTCATACGCTTACACATTGCTTTATAGCATCCATTTCCAAGCAGGTTTCGCTATTATGTGTTTCCCTTCAATCTTGAATTTGTCTTCTCGGTCAAATGTAAGTATTAATCCCCTGCCAAATCAAACTTTTGATAGCTTCAACAAGTCCGTCAAATTCTCTCTGTCGTTTCCTCGTTTAGCTCATACGAGACTTGTATTCCCAGTTTTATCTTGTTTTGCTCATCGGGTTCTAAGCGCCGCGGCGCTCATAAGTAACGTTTATTTATAATCCTTCTTCTCTATAAAAATTGGTACAATAGTATTCAATCAATGCATATGGAAAAGTGGAGGGAGAGGTTCACTTACGAGAAAAACGAGCTTTTACGCCGGGAACTAGAGCTTGACCAGAGGGTAATGGACAAATACGACGGCGTCATTTTCCAGGTACGGGGATGGGAAGTGTCCCTTTGGTCAGCACTTATAGTGATAATCTTCCAGTTCAATGAAAGGCCCATGATTTACGTCGCCCTACTTATCCCTCCGGTTTTCTGGGGATTGGATGCGATGTACAAGACGTACCGCGAGGGATACAAACTAAGAAGGAATAAGATCTCCGCTTTCATGACTTCTAAAGAGTACGAAAACAGCTTCAGGAAGGGCGAAATGAAGTTTGCAACGCCGGTCTTTCCAGTGCACAAGAACCGTAACATGCTGAGAAACGCGCTTCGTCCGCACATATTCATGTTGCATGCCACTCTGCTTGCCCTTACTTTGGTGACGATTGCACTTATTTTCTGAGCCTGATCGATCCTCCGGAAAAATATAAGCGCAAACGAGTCGCTGTCAAGGTTGACTAGCCGAACAGTATTTTAATTGAAAAGGTGTAAATCGTTGTTATGGACGGCACAAAAGTCAACATCGCCAAGAACGTGAACCTGCCAGCGCAGACCGTCATGACCGGTAGGGGCTGTATAATAGGACAGAGCGGTTCCGGCAAGTCCTACCTCGCCGGCGTGATCGCCGAGGAGCTCTGCAAGTTAAAGCTGCCTTTTTGCATCGTAGACCCAGAGGGAGAATATTACCCTCTGAGGAGCGCTTTTCAGGTCCTAATAGCGGGCGGGGAGAACGGGGACATAGGACTAGACGTGGATTTCCATGCGCTCTTCAAGAGCAGCATACAGAACGGCCTGCCCGTGATACTAGACCTCTCTGAGACCATCCAAAAGAGCGAACTATTGAACAGCGCTCTGTCTGAATTGTACCTCGTCGAAGAGGAACTTGCCATGCCGTATCCCATAATAGTGGAGGAAGCAGATAAGTTCGTGCCCCAGAAGGGCAAGACCAACGACATGCTGGAGGAAATCGCTGTGAGGGGGCGGAAGA
>JAJYWD010000004.1 GCA_021791655.1 Nanobdellota archaeon
CCGTCTTCCCCTCATACAAGGGATACCCAGGAGATTATCTCATCCTCCCCGACCAGTCCCACGATTTCATCCTCACCAATGCCTGTCCCAACGGCACGGGGCACTTCTCATCCACGGTGACCGTGTCGTACACCGAAGTCGGTCAGGTGTTCCCGGGGCCCTATCAGTCAACAGGGACGATATCGGGGAGTTCAGTCACCCAATGGCCGCTGTACATGTCTTCGCTGGTCGGCTACTGGCCCTTTGATGAGGGCAGCGGGACTACGGCGAATGATCTGAGCGGGAGCGGAAACACCGGTACACTAGTTAATAGTCCGACATGGGAAAGTGCGGCCAACTGTAAATTTGGATCCTGTCTAAATTTTAATGGCGTTAACCAATATGTTCAAACGAATGGGCCAGTCTTTAGCGGAACTCCTTCTTCATTTACTATGATTATGTGGTTTAAGAGAACTGGTGCAGCTGCTGCTTATGGGTATGTCCCAATCGCAACCAAAAGCGATACTAGTTTTATTCTTGAGGTAGAACGTGGCGGTGATCAACTTTTCTATACAACATATGGTTGTGTACCAGATGTGCCATTGCCAAATATAGGCTCAACAAATGTCTCAGACGGGGATTGGCATGAAATCGGAATAGAGTATATCGGTGGAAAGATGTATCCTATTCTAGACGGGCAACTTGGAACGGGTGTTTCTACTTCTATTTGTTCGGTTTCTGGTAGCGATACCTTCGCATTTGGTGCACAGCCGTCGCAATCTCTGTATTCCGGTGAAAATGAACAAGATATCCGCTACTATAGCGGCACTGCCCTCTCTGCTTCAGCGATAGCAGCGCTCTACCAGTCTTCCGTGCCGGACTTCGAACACTGATTGCACTGGATTTAAATTTCTTCACTGTAACAGATTTAAAGACTTTAATAAACCGCCGTCAACCTCTATAGTATGCCGCTGCCGTTCGAAGGAAAGACACATGAAGTGATCTCTGTTCGTGAAGAGACCACGGATGAAAAATATGGCGTATACCCGGAGAAGCGGACTATAGAGCAGAAGATACCCTATGGGTTCGTGCTTCTCGACAAGGCGGCTGGCATGCGGTCTAAATCCGCAGCAAACGTCGCAAAACGGCTGCTCTCCGTGTTAGGCGTTAACAAGGTCGGCTATTCAGGGACTTTAGAATAATGAAGAAATCCCGGAGTCACTGGCCTTTTACCGCTAGCCTTGAACAACGCAAACAAAGCCATTTCTATGCTCTTATTGGGCGGAAAGGAATACGTGGCCTTAATGCACCTGCACAAGGAAGTAGGCAATGACGAACTAACAACTGCCATTTCGAAGTTCGAGGGGAAAATAACCCAATTGCCGCCGGTTAGGTCCAACGTGAAGAGAGAATACCGGCAGAGAGAAGTGTACGCGCTTGATATCCTGGAAGTCTCCGGTAAAGACGTTTTACTGCGCGCAGAGGTCGAGTCCGGAACGTACATAAGGAAGTTAGTGCATGATATAGGTGAGAGCCTCAAAGTCGGAGCGCATATGTCTGAACTTAGACGCACCAAAGTCGCAAATCTGACCGAAAAGGACAACCTTGTGACATTGCAGGACATAGAAGACGCCACCTACTACCGAACAGAAGAGCACAACGACAAGTTTTTGTCATATGTCCTACAGAACATGGAAAAGGCGATAGATTTCATGCCTAAGGTTTGGGTCTCGGACTTTGCGGTTGATAGCATTTCCCACGGTTCGCCCCTTGCCGTGCCAGGGATGGTGAAAATTAACGACTTTGAGAAAGGAGAAATGATATTTTTGTCTACGCTAAAGGGTGAGCTTATAGCTTTGGGTAGAGCGCTCGAGTCTTCTCAAGAAGCAATAAAAATGCACAAGGGGATAATAGTAAAGACGGATAGCGTGATAATGCCAATCGGGACTTATCCGCGCTACATCAAATCTTAAAGGGGTGGTAATATAGCTTGGTCAGTATGCCAGACTAGGGTGCCCATCATAGAACTCTGGTAATCCTGGGTTCAAATCCCAGCCACCCCGGTTTTTGTTATAATCGTCTGCTTCTTTGGATATTTTATGTATGGCCGTGCTACAAAAGCCTTCAAATAAAAAATTAGTAGTAGTGATATGACAAAAAAGAAACCCTACATTAACGATAAGATACAAACGTACGAGATGCGATATGCGCACGGTGCCGATCTGGCACAAATCATCAGATTAAGCAAGATTGCTTGGTCAGCGTGCTACAGCAAATGAAAGGGCGCTTATGTGGTAACACAGCGCCGAGTAATGAATGCACCGCTACTGTAGAGGACCTTCGCATTTACAACACCGCTCTTTCCGCCCCAGCGATAGCAGCGCTTCACCGATTTTCCGTGCCGGACTTCGAACATTAGAAAATAGCACCTACTGGTTAAGGCTACGCTTTTAAACGGCAATGGGGATAATTATTGTATCGGCGAATCTTTTGCCCATCTATGAGAGCACTGTTTAAAAACGCGTTGATAGCGACGATTGCGATAATCATAATAGTTATAGTGTCCACTCTTTTCGACTTGAAGGGCACGCTTATGTCTCTCGCGAGGACAAACCCAGTGTACCTGCTTTTCGACGTGGCGGCGTTCGTGCTTTCCGTCACTCTGAAGATGCTTCCATGGACGTACCTAATAAGGAAGACGAAATTGAAGTTGGGTTTCTTTTACAATCTTCTGTTATTATACTCATTTCTAGGCTTCCAGGCCATCCCCACCGGCATGGGTGGGATAGTGCCCCTGAGATACCTAGAGAAGTTCAGGAAGAATTCAAGTCTTTTCTCCCCTGGGATAGCCTTGTCTCTGATACTTACTGGGTTCGTAGGTCTTGCCATACTCGCCTTGGTCACGTCGATTATCATCTCCTCGTACGTAGTCTATACAATAACGATACTCGCTGTGACATACATCATAAGTTCCCTTTTCGGGAGCAATCTCTTCCTTTCACGGCTGTTCTCGCTGTTCAAGCACACAAAGGTAGGCTTCCTGAAAAACGTTAAAAAATACACGCAGACCCTGATTAAGACGAGGGCGTTCTTATCGCAGAAAGACATAATAATAGAAACTTTCCTTTTCCTGCCCTCGCTGATCACTGAAAGCGCGATAATGTACTTTACTCTTCTAGCGTTCGGCCATGGCCTCCTTTTCGTGGACGTATTGTTCATATTTGCCATTTCCAACATAATTGGCTCGATGTCATTGGCTCCTATGGGTTTGGGGGCGATGGATTTATCGTCTATCGCACTTCTACTGCTTTATGGAGTGCCGGGCATAGTGGCTGCTTCGACCATGGTAATCTTCCGCTTCTTCAATTTTATCCTGCTTATCTTCCTAGGATACGGTGCTTTCTCCATACTGGAGAACCTGAAGCCCGAGAGGCTCGACTTCGTCTCTGAGGGAGGCAAAAGCCCTTTACTTAACAAAAAGGGGGGCGGTCCGTTGATTTCCGTGGTGATTCCTACGTTCAATGAGGGTAAGTACCTCGGAAACATGCTGAAATCGCTGAAAGACCAGACGTATAAGAACTACGAGATCATAGTCGCTGATGGGGATTCGAAGGACAATACAAGGGACATAGCGAGGAAATACGGCTGCAGGGTGATAAACGTCAGGAAAAGGGGAATATCCCTCGGGAAGAACGAAGGAATGAAGCTTGCCAAAGGCAAGATTGTAGGGTTTTTGGATGCGGACTTGGTACTGCCCCCAACGCTTTTCAAGGCGGTCGTAAACACGTTCATTCGTAATGGAAAAGTTGTCGGAGTCCAGCCCGTGCATGCCATCGACAAAAAGGAGATACCAAAGAAGGCGCTTTTGAGAATGAGGTTTTTGTGCTGGTTCATAAACACCAACACAAAGTTCAGCTTCGCCATAGGAAAAGCGGCAGCATCAGCGTGCGTTTTTGTCAGGGCTGATGCACTCAAGAAAGCGGGCGATTTTCTGGAGCACTTAGATGTACTAGAGGACCTGAACTTGTATTCCAAAATCGCCAAGTATGGCAAGTTCAAGACGACAAAACCGGCTGTCAGAATCTCATACCGACGCTTTCTGAAAAACGGCGCATTTAGTACTATGCTAATCTACGCAAGGCACATGTTTCATGCCCTGGCGTCGAAAAAGGTAAAACAGGCGTATGAGCCGGTAAGGTGAAAAATATGGACCATACTGAAAGCAGCGAAATGTGGAAGCAGTTGCACTCCGGTGAACATATATTTATAAGGTCGTTGCAGAACCTCGGCTTGAACGTTCATGTCAGGAAAGCCGACACGGAACGCAGCGACGAGAGCGGTAGGGTGTATATAAGAGAAAAGGTGACATCCAACAAAATCTTTCTCGCACTAGAAGAGACGAATCATATAATAAACGCAGATCTTACCGTGTCCGAGGAGAGTTTCAATGGCTTGGACGCAGCCGTGAAGAAATTCCCTAAGTTGCGATATAATGACCAGAGGATAGAGCCGAAAGATACCGTGAGGGTGGTGAGAATGGGCGAGTTCGACTTTTCCGCCTGCAAGCATCTTCACGTCAAGAACACAAAAGAAATAGTAATGTTTATGGTGACTGGCTTTTCGTATCTGCACGGAGAGACCGAAGTCCGCTTTCTGGCAGGCGAACCTGCTATAAGCCACTGCATCAAGCTGCTCTCTAGCGTAATCAAGACCGCTTATGACAATAATTTTCAGCCGGAAATCCTAGGCGAAAGGTTCGAGAAATTAAAATCTCTGTGTTCCGAGTCCGACGGACGCGCCGAGTCGCTGTTTAACTCGCTACTGGAAAGTAAAGGAAACGGAGTGGTGAAATTGAAGGAATTCAGCGTAAACAATCCTGCGAGATCACTGCACAAGTTTCTGGGCGTCCACAAGGCTGGCTATCTGATATTATTGTCCGAAAAGCAGATACTGGGGCTAAGGGGTGTAGCTTCTAGCGAAAACCTATCCGTCATCGGAAAGGAACTGAAAGACGAGGAGACGTTCATAGGCGATTTCTCGGAGGATCACATAATGGGCAAGGTAACTGATTATAAAAAGGCTGCAGAAATTCTCGATAAATATGGCAGAAAGTGAGCAGCTAGTTTCCATATCTTCTAAGGTAGTCGTGTGTACGCTGTGCGGCCTGTCGAAGTCCAGAACACACGCAGTACCCGGGGAGGGTGGCGACAATTCTAAGTTGTTAATCCTCGGTGAGGCCCCGGGAAGGTACGAAGACGCTTCTGGCAGACCATTCGTCGGAATGGCAGGCAAATTTCTGGACAAGTATCTCGAGGCAGCGGGAATAAGGAGGGAAGACGCATTCGTTACCAACGTAGTGAAATGCCGGCCGCCGAAGAATCGCAAGCCTAAAGACTTCGAGATTAAAGCGTGCAGGCCTTATCTTTTAGGACAGATAAGATCTATAAGTCCAAGTCTAATTTTAGCGCTAGGCAAAACCGCTTGCGAAGGTCTTGACATCGATGTGGATAAACTTCTACAGATAACAGGCAAAATAATGAAGATAAAATTTGGAGGAGAAGATTTTACCGTGCTAGCGGCATTCCATCCATCTTTTCCTATGCGCTTCAAATCGAAACGCGACAGATTCCTAGCCGATTTGAAGGCAGCAAAAGCTTATCTGGACAGCGTTCAAAGTTGAAATGTTAAAGTAACTTGTGTTTTTGTATATTTTCTGTCAGAAATATTCAATTTTTACGCGAAAATCACCAAAATTGTTGCCAACGTTTATATGTGATGGGCTTCTTATAGGAGTATGTGCTATGAACGCTGGATTTTTCAGTCCATGCGTAAGCGCTAAGTCGAAAGAAATGGGGGTATAAAAACATGAAAGCAAAGTTTGCCTGCAAGGATATTGGGTTGGCGTGTGAATTCGTCGCAGAAGCACCCAGCAGAGAGGAGCTGATGCCAAAGATATCGGAACACGCAAAGGCGGCTCACGCGATGGAGACCATCCCTGACGACGCCAAGGCGAAAATTGACGCAGCAATAATGAAAGAGGAAGAGTAATCTCTCTTCCCTTTTTAGTTATTGTCTGTGACATCCCGGGATACCCAGGAGATTATCTCATCCTCCCCGACCAGTCCCACGATTTCATCCTCGCGAACGCGTGCCCAAACGGCACGGGGCACTTCTCATCCACGGTGACCGTGTCATACACCGAAGTCGGTCAGGTGTTCCCATGGCGCAGCAATATACTAAGTGGCAATTCTTATGCTATAGGACAATATTATAGTACTCACTATTTTAACGACTCCATAACCCAAGTTGAATATTGGAACACAACTCTCTCCACCCCAGCGGTAGCCGTGCTTTACCAGTCTTCCGCGTCGAATTTTGAGCATTTAACAACAGCAGCCAATATCGCATGCGTCTCCTGCATTCGCCGTGTGTCTAATATATTTATTAATACGCAGACAAGGATTATTCGGTTATATGTGCGCAGAAAAGATAAAGTACAAGAAGGAAGAGAATATAATAGAGTGGTACAACACTGTATTGACCTCTGCAGAGGTGGCCGACTTTTCTTCTGTAAAGGGTTTCACGGTCTACAGACCCTACGGTTACAGAATGTGGGAAATCCTGCGGGATGCGCTCGATTACGACTTTAAAGCAGAGGGCGTGCAGAACTCTTATTTTCCGCTTCTCATACCTGAGAAACTTCTCAAAAAAGAGAAGGAGCATGTGGAAGGGTTCGCTCCTGAAGTTGCATGGGTGACCAAGGGTGGGAATGCCGAACTTGAAGAGAAGCTTGCAATAAGACCGACTTCGGAAACTATAATGTATGAGAGCTACTCCAAGTGGATAAAGAGTTACAGGGATCTCCCGCTGCTTCTTAACCAATGGAATACCGTCGTAAGGTGGGAGATAAAGGATACTAGGTTGTTTTTGCGCGGAAAGGAAGTGCTCTGGCAGGAGGGTCACTGCGCGTTCGCCACAAACGAAGAAGCAGAGCGAAACGCAGAAAAAATGATAAGGGTATACGCAAAAATCGTTAGGGAGGTACTAGCCGTCCCCTCTTTGGTGGGCATGAAGAGCGAATCCGAAAGGTTTGCCGGTGCGGTTAAGTCTTATACGATAGAGACATTCATGCCGAATAATTATGCACTACAGTGCGGGACGTCGCACAATCTGGGGCAGAACTTCTCTAAGTCTTTTGACATAAAATTCCTCGATGAGAAAAATGAGTGGCACCACGTTTTCCAGACGTCTTGGGGGCTTTCGATGCGTGCGCTCGGCGCCATGTTCATGCTCTATGGCGACGACAGGGGGCTGGTTTTGCCGCCGAATGTTGCTCCTACCCAGGTCGTCATAGTGCCTATACTCGGAAAGAACGATGAAGAAATATTGAAAGTATCTGCAAAGATAGTCGAAGAGTTAAAGAAAGAAGGACTAAGAGTACTATTGGACGATCGTACGAACTATACCGCCGGTTGGAAGTTTAATGAGTATGAGCTGAAAGGTGTGCCCGTGCGCATAGACGTAGGACAGAAAGAAGTGGCTAGTGGTGAGATAAAATTGAAAATACGATTTACGTCGAGCTCTGAAATAGTATCACTGGAGAGACTCAAGGAAGTAAAAGCTGTATTGAACCGTGTACAGAAAGACATGCTTGAGAGCTCAGAGCGAAGACTCGCCCGCGTAATAAAAGAAGAGAGAGACAAAGAGTCTTTCATAACAAACGTATCATCCGCTGCCGAAATTGCTAAAGTCGCCTGGTGCGGCAGAAAAGAGTGCGAGGCTGGGATAAAAGAGAAAACAAAGGCCGTTTCACGCGCTATCTCAATCGAGGGAGAGAAACTTATAGACAAGAAGTGCATTTTCTGCGGCAGAGATGCCGTGTGCGATGCATATTTCTCCCAATCATACTAAATGGATTCTGTAAAATATTACGATTCTATAGCCAATAGCTACGAAGCGCTGTACAGGCGCGAGCAGGAAGCGAAAATACGCACGGCTATTTCGTTGGTCAAACCGCGCAACAGCGATAGGATACTGGATGTAGGCGCCGGCAGTGGTATCACTGAGGAGATGTTGCCAGGATTTCATATAACCGCGCTAGAGCCGTCAAATCTGATCGATTTACTCGTAAGAAAAGCCAAAAAGGGAGTTACTCCAGTGAAAGAAGAATTTCTTGGTTGGGACTCGAAAGGGGCTTTCGATGTGATATTCTGCATAACCGTGCTGCAGGACCTGAAAGAGAACGACAGAGATCAGTTTTTGAGGAAAATATTTGACATCTGCAAACCAGGCGGTAAGATAGCAATATCGGTACTGACGAGGTCTGGAATAAAATTAGACTATCGGAACCCACTTATTGTTAGGGAAGTGGAAAATGACGTGCTGTATATTTTCAAGAAGGCGTAGGTGTGTTTTTAAGCCGTGAAAAGCTTATATTCTTTAGAGAGAATATCTATCTATAAAAATAACGTAAGAAAGAGGTTTTTATGGCAGGTCCTACAAAAGGTGAAAAGGTTGATGCAAAGGTGATAATAGGCAAAACGGTCGTTGGTAAGAGCGGCAAGAAGATAGGCGTTGTGTCAGATTTGGTCTACGAAGTAAGGACTGGGGAGTTAGTATTCCTCTCTATAAAAATGCCATCCGCATACGCTAAGTCATTCCAGTTCGAGAAGGATGACAACGGAAACGATGAGATACCCTTCAACTCTATAGTGTCGATAGGCGATTTTGTCGTGGTTGCCGAAGAAGATATAATATAAATAATAACCCTAGGAATAATCAGGCGGAGTTTTCTATTATAAATGCTTCTATCTTCTTTCTCTTGGCAAGCTGAGTTATAAAACCTGCGATTTTGTTCCTCATCCTTTTATCTGTCTTTATAAGAGAATCTAACTCCTTCTTATTGTTTTCATAATCGGCGCTGAACTTATCCTTGTACTCTTTAAGCACATCTATCGTGACCTTCCTTACGGTCTTTCCTCTTACCCTTCCCATCCACTATTAGACTTTAATGTAACTATTTAAAGTTTTTTATTTGTCAAGAGGTTCAGAAATATGATGCCTCGGTGGCTCAGTGGTAAAGCGTTTCCTTGGTAAGGAAAAGAGCGCGAGTCCGATCCTCGCCCGAGGCTTTTAAATCCAGTAGAGACAAAAGTGCCAAATCATTGACTTATCACCAAATGTTTATTGCTGTACTCGGCAGGTATTTATACTAAACAAATAAATTTATCCCGTTACCGCTGAATATTTAAGTGCCAACGTTAAAAAAGTTATAATATGTCCAGCATTTTTACAATATTTGGTATAACATTTTCCGGCTTTTTATCTGGTCTTGTATTATCATTCGTGCTAGGGCTGCTTCATGGCGTGACACCAGACGAGCACACCTGGCCGATAACGTTTTCGTATGCGGTTGGCAGTTACAGTACTCGGGCTGGTGCAGAAGCCGGACTAGTTTTTTCGCTTGGGTTTACGATCGAAAGGGCCGTCCTCTCCGAAATTTTCTATATCATCTTATCAGCTTCTTTGGGGGGGGTCGCCTCGTTTTTGCAATCTGCACTATTCTTCGGCATCGTCTACGTTTTTGTCGGATTCGCCATGGCGTTTGCAGGCTATTACATAAAATATGGTAATTGGTATCCACATATAGAACTGGATCGCTTGGTGAATCTACTAAATAAGGGGTCTAAACACGAATCTACAGATTTTTACAAAAAGAAAGTGCCGATAAAAATGGCGATAGTGCACGGATTAATCGCAGGTTTCGGCATGGGTGCCTTTGCCTTTATACTATTCTTTACAGTTGTGCCATCGATGCCAAACGTGTATGTGGGTTTCCTGCCAGGTGCTTTGTTTGGAGTGGGCACTATGATCGCCCAGATAGGATTTGGTGCGGTTTTCGGAAAATGGATAACCAGCGTAAAAAGAATAAACAAGCGTGGATTGGAATTCGTAGCCAGGTACATATCTTCGTCTATTCTTTTATATGGCGGAATAATTTTTGTGATAGCTGGCCTTGCCGTGGTGATGTTTCCTCCGCTTTTGTCCTTTGGTATAGCTACCGGGGTGCGTGTACCAAATTTAGACTATATCGATATCGGGTTCATTTTGGTGGTAATCGTCGTAGTGGCGCTGGGTGTTATATCCTATTTAAAGGCAATAAGTATAGCATCTAAAAAATTTAGGGTCCCTGACTGAAAACCGGTGCGTATCACAATCTTATTTTTTCTATTCTGCATTTTCCTGGTGGAAGCAATTTGTCTATTTCAGTGGCATCTATCTGTATAAAATAGCGTTCCGCGATCTTCTTAGTTATATCCTTTATTACAGTGTTTCTGTCCCGTCTACCCGGTCTTATCAGTATGTATTTTTCGCCCGCCCTATATGGGGTGGAGTATGCGTCATATCCGTTATCAGAAAAACTGAAGTTTATGAAAATCGCCAAAGGCGCGTTTTTCACGTAGTCCCTATTCCCTTCTATGAAGAATGCACCCTTCTTCAAGGACTCTCCAGATGGGGGCGTGCTGGTAACCTGTTTGGGTAGGACGAAGTACACATCTGTATTGGATTCACCTGCCTTCCACGCCGAAGAATAAGACGCTGCAAAGGTTGCCACTTCATTCTTCATTTCATCATCGAGCGTTTCCGTCCCTTTTACGAGACAAAAAGGACTTCCAAATACGTCTGCGTGCGCTATCAAATCGCCGTTCTCAGCGTGCTTTTTTATAAGAGCCTCGTTTTGATAGGTATCCCGCCCCGCTACGACAAGCCTCCCGCTCGTTGTGAAGAACCATCTATACTTGGAATACCATGCGTCGGTCTGCTTCTTCTCCAATCTTCTCAGCGTTTTATGAGCCGCGCCGGACTTGGACTTTATCTCCCTTTTTACCCTTTTGATTTTGGTGTAATATTCGGCTATGTTCTGGTTCAGGTCCTTGGTGATATCGAGTTCAATGTCATTTCCCGTCGCGAATACAAGTTTCTTACCTTGTAGAGTCCAGCCTAGTTGCTTTAGAGTGACTAATCTTTCATCCAGCGGCAGGTTTGAATCCTTGCTTATTCTGATGACGTTTTCGATATCTAGATATTTGTCGTTCAAGAATTTTGAGACGATTTCGTATCTCTTAACAAGTTCCCCCAGAAGCGCAACTTTCTTGTCGCTCTTAGTCTCAATTTTCTGGGTTTCCTGCGAGTATAAAGAATTCAGGGCTGTTGCTATGCTGTCGAAATACTTTTTATCACCGCCGATGTGTGTCATTTCACAGGAGAAGAAACCGTATTGATTTATTACGTTTGGCCTTTTCTCTCTTATGATCTCAGTAAGTCTTTTATAAAGCTCATCTGACATTTCTGCGTTTAATTCGCTCATCTTTGCTGTCTTTTCTACTTTCGCCCTGAAGCACACTTCCTCCGCGTAGTTTCCCCCGAGAAGCAGATCTACTGCGAGCGCCTTGACCACATTTTCTCTTTTTGAATTGAGTAGGAGGTTCTTGAATGATGATGGCGAGAGCGCGAAAATGTCTGGTCCTGGCGCTGGATAAGAATACTTTTCCCCAGAGGCGACTCTCCTGGAGCCGTATTTCCTGGTGAAAAGCGACATAAGTATGTTGCTGTCCTCTGTAAGCACGATGTTGCCGTTCGAGAAAAGCTCGGCTATGAGCTTTGTTCCATCGAAGGAAAATTCGACAATCCTATCGGAGCCGTGCATTTGTATCTGTATCCTTCTGCCTGATAGCTGCTTTTTGACAAATAGCGTGAACGGAAAATCAACAGTGTCCTCTGGTTTCTCATTATGAAGCAGAATAGCTTCTCCTGGGATTATTTCTAGCCAGTACTCTTTATGCGCGAATATTAGTAGGTAAAATTCGTTCTTTCTGCTCTTTATATTCCTAACTACGCCGCCATCGAGGAAAGAGAGCTCGTCGACAAATTTCCTCAAGTCGAGGAAATTTAGCGGTGTCCTCCGCATAAACTCACGCGAAGTGTGACTGCAGTGTGGTCTTTAGGTTTTGTATATCGTTTTCAAACGCGGTCTTCCTTTGGGTCAGTACGTCCTGGTTCATCTTGTCGTATATCGGCCTTATCAGTTTCGGCAATCCTGACGTCCATTTGTCCATATAATCAAGAATTATGTCCGACACGATAGTAACGGAAACCGTACCAGTCTTAACTTTGACTTGCTTTCCATTCTGCACGGCTGCGGACTCGGTAAGTCCGCGGTAGTTTATCCTTATAGCCATCTTGTACGCCATATAATCGTCTATTAGTCTCTTTGCGTTCCAGTCTATCGTGTAATTCCCGCCCGCGAACTGCACAAAGGATGTTTCCACAGCCTTGTAGCCCAATCCCTTAAGGGCGTCCCTGAAGAAATTATAGAACTTTTGATCATCGAGTACTCCCTCGTACTGGACGGTCGTAGTACCCATAGGTATAGTTTCCATGCTATTTACACCTGCTCCTATTAATTATTGATTAGTTTGGTTTATAACCGTTAATCATGCCCATCCGGCGGTGAACAATCACGTGGTATTATAAGCTACCATAGATATGCAAGCGCGAAGGCAGAAAAGAGTACTTCCACACCGGTTAGTAGCAGAGCTATCTGCCACTCGTTTAGTCGGCCAGTTTTCATGAAAATGTGGGTCCAGGAATATATCTTTTCGTGGGGAGAGCGCAGAGTACCGTCTTTCTGTATAAGACCCCACGAATTTGCATGGAAGCGCTTTCTGGCCTTAAGCAAGAATTCTATTAGCCAGGGTATTACTATTATGGCGCCGAGCACCTGCGCGCCGCTGGTCAGTACGGCAGCGGCAAATCCGCCACCAATCAAGTAGGTAAGGCTGTCACCCGGCAGTATCTTCGCTGGGTACTTGCCATAGTAAAGGTAAGCCGCCAGCGCCGCCACGAAGATTGTCGATGTCGCAAAACTCGTATATTCCTGTATGTGATAAGTAAATACGGATAACGCCCCAAAAGCCACCAACCCCATCTGTGCAGATATGCCGTTAAGCCCCTCAAGCATATTGAAGGCGTTCGCCGAAAATACAATAGCCAGTGGTACTAATACAAATGCATACAGAAACTGGTTGAGGTAGATATATCCTATGTGTGGCAATAGCAGGACCTGCGGACCGAAATTTATGGTCAAGAGTGGAAGTGCGGCTATCAGTGTCAATAGCGGTTTTTGCCACTGTTTTATGCCACCGTTAAAAAGCTTATAGTTACTCACTATCTTCCTGATATCCGCTCTCGAAGTTCTCACCGCGCTTCCGGACACATCGTCTACAAAACCTATAAAGGCTATCGAAAGGGCTGTTAACAGTGTTATAACAAGTATTTCTGCGTTTATGCCCACACCAATGTAGTTCTGTGCCAGCGTCAGAGCCAGCAGGCCCACGAAGATGCCGATCATCATGACTATCCCTCCGCTGGTAGGCAATATGGGCCTGTTTTTCTTGTTTATGTCCTGCGACACCAAACCCAGGCTTATGAGCAGGGGTTTTACAAGAAAGCCGCTCAGGAAAGTCGCTATGAACGTCGCTATCGCAGCTATCAAAAGTTCGACAAGCATAACTTTATTTGCCTGTAGTCTATTAAAGACTTTAATCCTTCCAAAATTAAACTATGTACATAGCCCTGTTGTGTAGCGGTCAAGCACGCGGGCCTTTGGAGCCTGAAACCCCGGTTCGAATCCGGGCAGGGCTAAATTTGGTAAGGGATAATGCCATCTTTGGGAAATGGCACTAATTATTGGTAATTTATCACGCAAAAGTATAAAAACTTAGGTGATGTAAAAATACTGCGTATTGGACAATTGAGGTCTGTTATTACAACACGCATTTTTATTATTATTTGCCATAGTATTTACCAGGTTATTTTTCATAAGTTAGCAGCACTACTTCCGATTATACAACATTAGCGAGCTTAAGAACCGGCACCGTTGCATTTACAACTCTATTCTTATTTGTTGTATAGTGTATGAATATTTTGCCCACTTTATTACAAGGATAGCCTTCTTTATAGCGTACCTTTTCATTTAAAATAAGCTGTAATGTATCAAGGAGATAGTACTTTAATTATGGTTAATATTTACAAAAAATTCTCGGTCACCTTAATTCTAGGGGCATTGTGGGCATAACTTTTATGGCGATATACTGCTTTGTTACTATCGCATATGTAAATTATGTGGGCAAATAGTAAATAAATGGGAGATATAGAGAAACTAAACTGTCCATTTTTCAATGGGTTTCCGACTAGGAGTCTCTTATACTTAGTAGTAAATCTTACTATCATAAATCTGCTAGTATTACATTGGCTCAAAGGCTTATATTAAGCGCCGTTCTTCCTGTAATTATAATTTAAATATAAGTGTTGGCAGCAGTTATAGCGTTCTGGGCATCGATTTACAAATTTTAAAAATTATAGTCTGAACATTTTTAGAACCGGGGCTATGCACCGATATACTTATATATTGATAGCGGTATAATATTTAAGTGTCTACATCAAAAAGATCAATATTAATCGTAGTGGTTGTTGTAGTAATCGTTATAATAATTTTCTTCTTAATGCAGATAATAAACCCTTCATTTTTAAATTATTTTATATCTCTTCCAAGTAGTACGACGCCACCAAGGATTACGACTACCGTAGCGCCTTCCATAATCGCCAACATCTCCGTAGGGAAATCTCCAAACTACGCGACTTACGACCCGAGCAATAATTATGTATATGTTATGAATGCACTGTCCGGCACAGTCTCAGTGTTAAGCGGTACCTCCGTAATCGCCAACGTCACGATAGGCGGTCAACCAAGCTTTGCAATCTATAACCCCAGCAATAATTATGTATATGTCACAAATGGACGGTATATGGTCTCTGTACTAAGCGGCACTTCCATAATCGCCAACATTTCCGTAGGGCACATCCCAAACTCTGCTACTTATGATCCTATCAATAAATACATATATGTCCCGAATTTGTTGTCCAATACGGTCTCAGTAATAAACGGCACTTCTGTGATTGCCACCATCCCAGTAGGGAACGCGCCGTACGGTCCGGTCTATGACACTGTAAACGGATATATTTATCTAATAAATCAAAAGGATGACACGGTCTCAGTAATAAACGGCACTTCTGTGATTGCCACCATCCCAGTAGGAGCTAGTCCAAGTTCCGCTGCTTATGACCCAAACAATGGGTATGTGTATGTCACAAACGCTGGCTCTAGCGCGGCTTTTGGTACCGTCTATATATTAAATGGTACTTCTGTAATTGCCAATGTCACGGCGCCAGACGGCAGCCTACCCTCCCTTGTAATCTATAACTCTCACAATCACTATGTATACGTCGCGAATTTTAACTATGAAACTGTCCCCACCATCATCTCAGTGTTCAAAGGTACATCTGTAATCGCCAACGTCACAGTAGGGACGGGGTTGGTTTCCATAACTTACGATGCTAGTAACGGTTACATATATATCCCGAATAGCCTGTCCAACACGATATCAGTGTTAAGCGGCACCTCTTTAATTGACAACATTAACTTAGCGGATTCAATGTATTCACTTTATAACCCTAGCAACGGTTATTTATATGTAACTACATACTCCTACTCCTCAGAGGTAGGCACAGTCGCTGTGCTAAGGGTATAGATAAGACTGTCTAGCTGCAGGATCTCACTGATTCCAAATATCTTAAGATTTAAAATTAGTCCAATATCTCGGATATCGCATTATCCCGCTAAATTAGATAAGTGTTATACAGGTACTTGAAGAGAAGCGGCTTAAGAAATCAGATTTTATAGTCACTGAGAACAAGGTAAACAACCGTACTATCCACTCGCTGAATATAACGAATTTTAAAATTTAAATTTCCGCCAATTTTAATTGACTCAATCAGCTGTCGATTTTATTATTTGGGTTTTTGCATTCTCTGCGCTAGTAAAAAGCAGCGCTTTTATTACTAATTTTTTAGCTGTTTCTATATTATTTTTCTGGTCATCTACAAAAAGACATTCATTTGCTGATAAAAGATTTTCCCCAAGTAATTTTTCGAAGGCTAGCCCGTCAGGTTTCACGAAACCACTCTGCTAGAAATAATATACTTTTTTGGATAGTTTCTAAAAAATTCGAAGTCCGTTTTATAATAATCTGCGCGCTCAGCGAGATTATTCGAAAGGATAAAAAATTTTATATAATCTAGTTTAAGTTTTACAGCGAATTCTATCATTTCCTGTGCCGGTTTCTCCGACTGAACTAGAAATCGAAGAGATCTCCCTTACTAAGATTTAATTTCCAATCCTTTAGATGGGGTATCCAGTAACTAAAGGCGTCGCCGGCGTCCGGTTTTCTAACTATAATCATTATTTGTTTTAGCGCCGCCATGAATTTATCTTGCTGTATCCCAAATCAGATATATATTCACACACATTCACACACTTATCATAGTATCCGATATCAAAGGACCGTACGACCGTATCCGGTCAACTTATAAAAACACAGCCGTCTTCGGTATTGTATGAATCGTATATATTACGGACAGACAGACAGAAAAATTCTACTAATCAATTCTAAACACTCACAATCCGCCCTCGAGTACATGATGACCTACGGCTGGGCCATCCTTATCATAGTGATAGTCGCTGCATTGCTTTATTCGCTCGGCATTTTCAATCCGGCCTCTTCCGTAACGGCCGTAGTTGTTACCGGTTTAAGCGGGTTAGGTGCCCCGCAGGCGGTCTGTCTTCCCAACGGCGTTATGTTGTTACAGTTAGGAAACAGTGTGGGCAGGGTTATAGAGATAACTAGGATAAACGCCATTACACAACAAGAGATAACGCAGACTACAACACCGGAAGAAGCGGTACAACCGTCATATTCGCGCGTTTTCTTTATACCTTCCATTTGCCCTCTGCATACAGGAGAACGTTTTTCTCTGAATGTGGTAGTTACCTACACGGAACCTGGGCAAGTGTTTCCTGGGCCGTACACGTCTTCTGGGACTGTATATGGTGCGGTGGCAGCTTCAAATCAGAGCACTGTGACCTTCGTTGAAAGTGGCTTACCATATCTGTATCCATGGGCAGTGATTTATAACGGAATAAAATATTTATCCACTAGCCAGAATATAACAGCCCCTCTTTCGTCATCAGGCAACTCTTCCCTGTTGTTTTCTGTCAGCCCTATTCTGAATAGTAGCGGCATATACAATATAAATCTAACACCTTCTCCCGCTTCTGGAAGAGTTGACAGTTACGTTGTTGATGTAACTTTTTCTGGTACTGCGCAGCAGAATACAATTTATGTACCAGGTGAGTTTTCTGGTGCGGTGTACGCCATAAATACTACTTCATATGCCGTTACTTACATAAAGTTTGGCGGGCATTACAGTGTCATAAATGGGACTCGATACTATCCTAGCTTTCCGCACGGCGCTGGCATAAGCCCAAATGGAGCGCTAGTTTATGTCGGGAATCGCACAGATTCGGATCTTTTAGTAATAAATACCGCAACAAATTCAAACGTGTCGTTTTCGACAGTGCCGGGTATAAGTTCTCCCCTGTACACATATGTGCCACCAAGTGGAAACACTGTTTACGAGGCAGGTGGAAGTTATATGGAGGAAGTTTCACTATCTACAAACACCTTGACTAATACCATATCAGGTTTCTGCAGTGCACACGACTTTAGTGTAATGTCTAACGGTAACGGATATGTGGCTTATGTACCGAACGTGGGATGCAGTTCTGTTTCCGTTGTCAATCTGACATCAAATACTATAGTAACGACTGTGACCGGATTCCGGTGCCCGCAGAGCATTGCCATTACGCCGAATGGGAAATATGCGTATGTCGTAAACCGAGGCTGCGTCGCTGGCAGTGGTATACTATCTAACGTGTCAGTGTTGTCAACATCTACGAACAAAATAATAGATGTTATACCTGTAGAGTATGGCCCGACGTTCATCGTGATTCCGTCTAATGGTCCTGCTGGCGGAAAGTACGGCTATGTTACTAACTATGGCAATAATACCGTTTCTGTGATACAACTCTCGAGCAATAGCGTAATATCTAATATCCCCGTGTGCGGAGCTCCGCATAGAGAGCAGTTTTCCGAGGATGGAAAGACGCTGTATGTCACGTGCCGTAGCGGATACGTTGACGTTATAAATACAGCCACCAACAGCGTTATAGAAACTATAGCTCTGCCTTATTACTACGGCGGATAATCAGCTATATTTTAAGGAACTCGCAGCTCTTGCTCCATTGTCGCCCTGCACAACGAAACTATATACGTCAGGAGAAAGGGGCGTTAAGACTATCTTTCCTCCTCTAAATGCAAACTCTCCATTGAACTTTAAAGTTATATTCCTTTCTGCAGATAGCACATAACCAGAGATAAGGTTGCTGCTGGAATTTACCATATACATGGTCCCATTTTCTGATACTACGAAACTTATCACCCCTAAGTTATTTGGGCCGAGTCTAGACCCGCCACCACCGCCGGACCCATTTCCTGGCCCTTGGCCCAAATTATTTCCCGCTGAGAACGGTGCACCGGACAGAAACACATATTTTAGTGTTGCTGGATAACTAGATACGTCTCTGACCGTTATCGAAATGCTTTGTTGACCATTTGCGACACCAAATGAACCATTTACTATGTAAAGTTTAGGCGTTAGCGATTCAAGTGCTAACGACTGCTCATTAGAAAGTCTTTGTATTTTTGATGTTGTATTAAGCGCATAGTTTGTCAATGCCGCGACTGCTGATGGTTCAAAGTAAAAATCTGTAGAGTTCTGGGTAAATATAGGTATTAGCGATGGCGATAAGCTTATTAGAATTGCGTTTCCAGCCCCACCGGAAACATTGACGGAGATATCTTTTTCGAATAATGTTGTAACATTCATACCTAATATATTGGTTTCTACCCCAGATACCCAGATAATAACTTCGCGGACATCAGCCGCTGACGAAACTGGAAATTCTGTTAATACCTCTGTTTTGTTTATTAGCGTTGCCATGTCGATTTTTCCGCCATAACTAGAATTAAACCAGTGCGGATGTGCGCCGTTCATGCTAATACTAACGCCGCTGTAATACAAAGTCAAATTCTGCAGGTTAGTGGGTAGGTTAGACGGATCCGTTATTACAACCGCCACATTTGTATGCGTATTTAATATAAAAATATAAACGAGGATTACAATTGCAATCGCGGCTACCCCGATGTATATATACTTTATGTTCATAATCTTACAAAAAACAATATACGTTTAAAAGCGTTGTTTCTCTGCATACCAACATTTTATGATAAACCGGATTTAGTCTCCACACGCGAAAGGCTTAAAAACTATGAGCTTCGTGATTAGTGAATGGTAAAGTTGAGAGCTGCGAGTGCTTACAGAAAGTTTAAGATCCCATACACTAGAAAATCTAAGTACAAGAGCAAAAATTATGTTAAAGTCGCACAAAGCTCCGTTATAACGCAGTATACCTCTGGTAATCTCTCACACAAGTTTGGCAAGAAGATCTTGGTGCTGTCTACTAGAAACATCCAATTGAGGGAGAATGCGATAGAATCTGCGAGGGTGGTAGCTAATAAGTATCTCACCGATAATATCGGCGATCAGAACTTCCGGCTGCAGGTTGTACCTTATCCACACCACGTGCTTAGAGAACACAAGCTTGCTACTGGCGCAGGGGCTGATAGATTCTCATCCGGTATGCAAAAGTCTTTTGGTAAGCCAGCGGGATTTGCCGCTAGAGTACTAGCCGGCAGCAGAATATTTGAAATCCACCTTGAAAACGACAACGTAGAAAATGGTAAAGTTGCAGCTGATAAAATAAGCAAGAAACTCGGCATCAACACGCGGTCCGTCGTGCTCTGATACATAAATCAAAAGAAGTCTTCTTCGTTCTTTTCTTTCTCATTTACGTACCTGAACAGTACAAACAGTAAGGAGGAAAGTCTGTTGAGATATTTTAGGACTACGTCATTTTTTATCCCCGCCGCTACGGCTTCCCTTTCCGCCCTTCTTGCAACGGCTCTGCATACATTTATGGAAGTCGAACTTATGCTACCGTTTGGATAGACAAATCTTTTTATGTCCTTTATAAATTTGCCGTAGTCATCTGTCTTGCCCTCTAGGAACGAAACGTCGCTCTCTGCCAGACGCTTAAGCGCCAGCTTGCCGGCGGCTTCATAAGCTACTTCCGAACTTATAGTGTACACCGCAAGTTCGATGTTTTTGAGAAGTCCTTTTATCTCTTCGTAAGTGCATGCGCTTTCCGCCAATCCCAGAAAGGCGCTAAGTTCGTCGAGCGTGCCTATAGCATTTACGATTGGCTCGCTTTTTTTGTGTTTCTTCTCGAAAGTGAATGTGTAACCTTTGTCGCCAATGCCAGAGTAGTACTTCATTGGTCCTCTTCGCCCTTTTCCTCAGCGGGGTTTTTCAGCAAATAATACTTGGCTTTTCTCCTTATTGTGTCCAGATACACCCTGAACATATCGTAAGAGAGGTGGTATACGACGGCTTTTCCCCGCCTTTCTGAGACAAGGATTTTACCGAACATCGGTGACACCAGGTTGTAAAAATGCTTTTTCCCCTTCTGCGAATTAAGGTCGATGTTTAAGAACTGTGCCAGCTCCTCCCTGCCCACTTCATTTTTATCCCTTATGAAGTTTATTATCTTCTGGCCATCGGCATGTAGCTTCATGCTTTTCGGGTGGTTCCCGTAGATTAACTGTAATAAATCGTCCATAACAAGCAAGATAATAAGTTACGTTCTAATAAGCTTATCTTGGTTTCGTTATTTTTGTACCTGTAATCTTAGAGCTAGGGCTTCTGCGTGTGCAGTAAGTGCACGCAGGTACTCCGCACCGGACCATATCAGGTCCTGTATCGGTTTCCCGCCGTTGTTTTTGAGCAGATTGTCAGGATCGGGATTTAGCAGAGCCGCGTCTATGCTCTCCTGTTCCGGTATTGAGAAATCGTTTTTCGAAAGCAAGTTGTCCTCTATGTATTTTATTATCTTCCCGGATTTTTCAAGCTCGCCCCTCTTAGCATAGTAATAAGCGAATTCCGCTCCTAAAAGTGGCCATGGTGCCCCCCCAAAGTACGTATCATTTTTGAAGCGTTTCGGTATCAATCTGTACTGCTCTTCTTTGTCGAGCCTGAACATGTCCTCTTCCAGTTTCCTTATTGTGTTGTTTTCTATCGTTTCTCCGGTATCGTGTCCAAACAATGAAAATATGAAGATCTGCCCGCTCTCAACCTCTTTCAACGGCTCCGAAGCAAAGATTATCTTACCATTTACGTCGACTGCCTTCTCCTCTTTTGCTCTGTACAATACACCGTCCCTTATGAAAAGTTGCTTCATGAATGCCTGCGGTCCCCCCGGATAACTTTTTTCTATTTCTTCCCTTATTGCTGTTTCATCGAGTTCTGCATCCGTCGCCTTTGCTATGTTTATCGCAGAGTTTATTCCCGCAGCTATCGCAGCAACATCATACGAGTGCAATTTTGTATTTTCTATCTCCCATGCATTCGAGCACGGGCTCTTATATGTCTTTATCATGTACCTTATGAATTTAGTGGCGTTGGTTTTTAAGAACTCAAGTTGTTGCTCTATACCAGCCTTCCCGAATTCTTTTAAATGCCTCTCTGTGGCCAGTAATAGTAATGGCAGAGAATCATACTGTCTAAGCCAGCTGTCCTTTGAATCCTCGGTGTCGTCTGTGTGGTGTAGCTCCTCTACTGAGAAATAACCACGATCCTTTCCATATCTTGCCGGTATATGATTTCTAAGTTTTTTGAAGTTCTCATCGCGGATATCGGTTGCCAATCCCATCTCTAGGTTTTGCATCTTGGCGCCTACGACCGACCACATGAATTTTATAAGTCTAGTGGATGAACCCCTCGCCGTTTCATAAAGGTCTATTCTGTCTGGCATGTATTTGCTCACGAATCTTGCTGTGTCGGTCATGGATATCGATGTCATGGACGAATCCCTGAACCATGCAGCGGAATACCAAGTGTACGTTGGTGAGGCCTTCATGAACCCCTCTTCGTCTATCTTTTTATCAATGTGGCAGAGGACACCCTCTAGGACTTTGGCGTGTTCGCCAGCCAAGAATTCTGTGCTGTTTTCTATGATATTTTCTAAATCGAGTTTTTGGTTTTTGTTTAATACAGCTTGCCCCGCGATAATAGGTTCCCGGAAAGGCACTGTTTCAGCCATATGATTACTAGAGTTAATGTCCTATATAACCCTTACACTTTGTCGGTCACAGCGCGCCTATTTATAACATAATATTTACAATATATACCATAATGGGCATTACCGATTTGGGCAGTATCGTAAAGAATAGCTTTGTCATACTTTTTAGTGACAGCTTGATATTCGTGGTCGCTGTCATATACACTGCAATAATCGATGTGGTCTCCTTCTTCGTTTCCCCGTCTACGGCAATCCAATTCACAGTTTTCTATATTTTGCCGATTTCGTTCTACGCAGTGCTTTCAATCTTGTTGGCTACATACGTGGAAGGCGTGATTATTCTGAGAGTATACAAGGGTCGAAAAGCCCGTTTCGTCGATATCTCCAAACTTGTTATAAACCGCTACCCCGCATTGTTGGCAACAAATATCCTTGCGTCAATAATTGTGTTTCTAGGGACAATTGCGTTTGTAATACCTGGTGTGTACCTCTTTGTGAAACTGTTTCTAGCCCCGGTGGCCGTACTAATCGACGGTGACAATCCTATAGACGCCCTACGCAAGAGCTGGGCTCTCACCAATAAAAAATGGTGGGATATCTTTGCCATAGTCCTGGTAATGGGGTTGATACTTGGATTGATAAGCTTCATTCCGTACGTTTCCGCGTTCATAGCGTCTGCCTTTATCATTACTATGTTTTACGTCTTTAGGGCTGCAAAGAGAAAATAAGAATTATCTGCTCTTTCTGTGCTTTCTGATTCTTTTAAGTTCTAGTACAGATACTATGAATATTATGAATATAGACGCATGGCCGATCGTGCAGGCCTCGCAAATTTTGCCAACCAAGAATATCTCGGTGTAAATCAGATACAGCGCAACGCCCGAGAGTGCAAGTCCCCCTCCTGCCAAGGTGGAAATTATATACTTTCTTAGTTTCGCATCTGAACTTGATGCATAGATTATAGAAAGCACCAGAGCCGCCGAAAACAGGGCGATGCCATAATAATACAAGCTTACACCGAAAAGCTTTGAGTACACGCTCTCAAGCACGGGCGTGCAGTTTACGTACGAAGTTATTGCTGGACACGCGCTTCTGTAGCCCGCAGAGACAACGTCTGCGAGCCCCATTGCAATGAGACCGACCAGCGAGAAGATGATGTTTATCTTGGCATACAGACTTATCACTTGTGTGCGCATAATCACATTTTTTTATTTATAGTCGACACTAATATTTTAAGGGCGTTATCAATTTCCGGTATTTTCTTGGCGCCTGTGCACACAATCTTTCCGGTGCCGAACAGTAGAAATGTTATCCTAGAATTGACAAGCTTATAGACCAGTCCCGGGAATTGCTCCGGATTGTACTCAGTTTCGTCGACGCTATAAGCTATCTTGTTCAGGTCTAGCGGCTTGTTTAGATTGCCACTCGCTACTATATTCTGTATCTCTATTTTCCAGCCAGGTTTTACGTTCACGCCTATCTTTCTCAGTTCCTTCAGAAGCCTGTCCATTGCGTTGAGTATGTCTTCTTTGGACCGGCCGCCAGTGCAGACGAGCTTTCCGCTGCCGAATACTAAGAAAGTTACATGCAGATCGGGTATTCTGAAGACCAGTCCCGGGAATTGCTCCGGATCATATTGGGTGTTTGCTAGTCTTTTTAGTTTTTTTAGTGGCACCTGCACCTTTAGCGAAATGCTGGCTACTATGTTTTCTACTTTATAGAGCTTTGCCATAATACAAGTAATAATACTAACTATAAATACCCCTATTTAAACGTTCATCGCGAGCGCACCAGCGCTCACCGAAATATCGATAACACGACATTTTTGTTGCCTATTTTCAGGTCCTGCGTCTTCATCAGGCTCCCACTTTTCGAAAGCGAGCTGTTGGTTTTGTCCTTTACATAATTTGCGATTTCCTTTATCTCTGGCGCATCAAGTCGTCCATCTATTGCTATCTCCACGTTTATCTTGTCTTCTCTGGAGAGCCCAAACTCCTTTCTCGCATTCTGGATTGCGTGAACTATCTCGCGCTGTAGCCAAAGCGACATTATGCTATCGTCTGCTGATGTGTCTAGTGCTATTTGTGTCTGGTCCCCGCTTACGACTTCCACGCCGCTGCTTTTTGCCTTTATGTTGAGGTCACTGCTGAGGAGGCTATATTTTTTGTCGTCTACAACTAATTCTATTACGGATCCAGCGTGTCTCAGTATCGTTTCCTTTGTAAGTTCTATAAACTTGCTAGTTATGCTCGTAAGTTCCTGGGGAGAGTGCTTCTTTCTCAGGGCTTCGAAGTTAAGACCTATGTCGAACGCATTTTCATCGAAGCGATACTCAATGCTGGCTGCGTTGACAAGCTTTTTCAGCACATCCTCGCAAATATCTTCCTTTTTGACGGATAGGAGGCTTATCTTCTTTAGCGGCCTTCTCAGCGGGAGTTTCAGTTTATCTCGTGCCGAAAGGACATCTTGGACAATCTTCGTAGTCCTGTCCATGTTCTTCTCCAGACCCGCGTTTATTATGTCCTCTCTCGTGCTGGGGAAGTCAGAGAGCAGTGTACTGCCTTTTTTGCCGATGGCTTTCCAAGTATCCTCCGCTATGAACGGCGTGAATATTGAAAGCACCGCTAGCATTTCCTCTAACACGGCGTAAAACGTTACAAAAGCGCCCTCATCTAGGTCATCAAATATTCTGTCCTTTACGAGCTTCACGTACAACCTGCTGAAGTCGTTTATGACGAATTCCATTAGTGTATTGGCTGCTACGTCGGGTCTGAAGTGCTCCAGTGCTGAATCTACCGCTTTCTTGGTCGTGTTCCACTTGGAAAGCATCCAGATGTCCTCGGTCTTGAAACCCTTTGCTTTTATTGTATTTGGCCTTTTGAAAAATACTTTTGATGATTGAAACAGCTTACCTAAATTATAGACCGTGTTAAGGGATTTTGTCTCATCCGTTAGCCCCTTGAGCGAGAATATAACTTCATCCTCAAGTTTGTGCCTTACCAGAGCCATCCTAAGTGCGTCCCTGCTGTAGCCCTCCTTTATCAATTGGCTGGGCGGTTTGTAATTACTCTCACTCTTCGAGAGCTTCCTTCCATCCTCGCCCACAACAAACCTGTGCATCAACACATCTTTGTAAATCGCCTTGCCCCAGAAAAGGAACCCTATGACGAGGAGCGAGTAGAACCAGCCCCTTATCTGGTCGTTTCCCTCGCATATAAAATCTACCGGCAGGAGAGCGGCCATTCTACCCTTGTCCTCTATGCTAGCAAATGAGGCGGAGCCGGAATCTATCCATACATCTATTACATCCTTTACTCTGCGCATCACCCCCCCGCATTTTTCACACTTTATCTCGATCTTGTCCAGTGTCCCCTTATGTAAGTCTGCTACGGTCTTCTTATTACTCCTTTGCAGCAGTTCGGTCTTGCTGCCAACAACGGTTATTTCCTTGCAGGTCTCGCATTGCCAGATCGGCAAGGGGGTGTTCCAGTATCGCTGTCTCGATATCACCCAGTCCTGGCTATTGGACAGCCACGCTTCGAACATCTTCCTTGCGCCTTCCGGCGTCCAATTCACTCCGTTCAACAGGCCTGCTAGCTCTTTTCTTATCTTGCTTACGCTTATGAACCATTGGTCACTTGCCCGCATTATTAGTGGTGTTTTGCATCGCCAGCAGTGTGGGTAGTTGTGTAGTACCTTACCTGCAGCTACGAGATCCCCCCTTTCTTCGAGGAAATCTATTATCTCTGTATTGGCTTCGGATACGTTTTTTCCGTTCAGCCATCCGGCACTTTCATCATAGGTTCCGTCTTCCTTTACTGGCGATAGCAGCGGTAGGCCATTCTCTATGCCTATCTTGTAGTCAGATTCTCCGTGTCCGGGTGCAACGTGCACCAGTCCGGTGCCTTCATCGATTTCAACGAATGGGACGCCCTCTTCAGATGTAAATCTGCTGCCGTCTATTATCTTAAACATCTTAGCCGCGTTTTCTTTTACCTGAGGAATATCAGAAAACAAAGGTTTGTATCTAAGCCCGAGCAGATCCTTTCCATCCAATTCTTTTTCGATTATGTACTTTACGGAAACTTCGTCTAGCACTTTTTCTCTGTCCTTTGCGATTATTACAGTTTTTCTGTCTATCTTCAGTTCATAGTACTTGAACGAGCTGTTCACGGCAACAGCTTCATTTGATGGTAGGGTCCATGGTGTGGTCGTCCATATCAGCAGGTTCCTGCCGTCCTCTAGTTCAAATAAGACATATATCGACGGATCCTCCTTTTCGTAATATTTGTCCCGTATTTCGTAATTTGACATCGGGGTGCCGCATCTGGTGCAGAACCACGTGGTTTTGAAACCTCTGTACAATAACCCCATCTCATAGGCCTTTTTTATCGTTCCCCACTCAGAGTCGATGAAATGGTTTTCGTACGTTTTGTATGGGGGGTTGTAAAACCAGATTAGGCCGTAGTCCGTTATTATACTGGTGTTCAGTTTTATGTACTCTTCAACGTAATTTTTGCACTCTTCTACGAACTTTTCCTCGCCCACTGTTAACAGCTCTTTCTTGTTCTTTATGCCCAGCTTTTTTTCTACCGCTACCTCTATTGGGAGGCCGTGCGTGTCCCAGCCTGGCTGCATTTTTACCTCGAATCCTTTCATTAGTCTATGTCGCAGTATTATATCCTTGAGAAACAAATTTAGAAGGGTTCCCTCGTGTATTTCATTGGTTACAAACGGAGGCCCGTCAAGGAAATAGAACTTACTGCCACCTCGGTTCTTTTCGTTAAGTTCTTTTATAACATCCTTCTTTTTCCAGCTCTCTAGTATCTTCCTCTCCGTTTCTGCGCTCTTGTAAAAGTCAGCCATAACTAATGCCCTTTCAAAAATTATCTTAAGTACTATACACCAATAAAGATTATAAGGTTTTAAGCGCTTCGGCTATGTCCTTTGAGATATCCACTACTTTAACGCGGTCATTTGGGATGGTGTTACTGCTTATCACCTGCTCTATTCCAGCATTTTTTATACTCTCGTAGCAACCCTTCACCATGAGTGGATGTACAACGCAGGCAATGACTGCCTTTGCGCCGAGCCCGTGCACTGTCCTAGCAGCTAGCGCGAGCGTTTTTCCAGTGCTAACAACGTCGTCAATCAGCACAACATCCCTACCTTTGAGCTTTATGTGTGGTATGTCCTTTAACCGAATTTCGCCCGTGTTCTTATCCCTGAATTTGTCAAGGTGTAAAGTTTCCATGCCCGTGGCTTTGGCGAAAGTTTCTGTTTTCTCTATTGCACCCTCATCGGGAGCAACCGCTATCGGATTCTTTAATCCCCGCGGTAGTGCCTTTGCCAGTCTCTTTATCGGTTCTATGCTTATGTGCTCTCCGTGGAACATTTTTATCGCTTTCTCATTGTGCGGCGTGACCGTAATTAGGACATCAGCACCGTTTGTGTGCATCGCCTCTAATATTACTTTTATGCTCAAAGCCTCGCCATCCAAGAATCTCTCGTTTTGTCTCCCATATGCGAAGTACGGGACTATGGAGATAATCCTCTTAGGTCCTTGATTTTTTATCGCCTCAAGCATCAGTAGCAGTTCGATGATGTGTTTTTCCTGTGGCGGATATGTTGACTGCACGAGGATCACGTCCTTTCCCTCTAGTTTTGACGGTGCCCTTATGTAAGATTCGCCATCTGGGAATACCCTGCTCGAGACTTTTTCTAGTTTTATGTTTATTATTTTCGAGAGTTCCTCGTCTATGCCGTTTGTCGCGGTGCCTCCAATTATGACACTATCGGTTTGGCTTTGCATAGCAATCAGTCGTGAGACAGCAGAAAGTCCCCCTTGTCTTCTACCACCTTGTGCTCTTTCGTAAGCAACGCTCTTATGTTATCACTTTTAGGGTACCCTACGCTTATGCTCTTGCCGCTTATCACTACAGCCCTCTCCCCGGGTGCCTTTTGGGCGTTTTTTAGTACCTTTATCATTACGCCGGCGTTTTCCACATCGGTGCGCAGTGCTATGGGATCTTTTTGATCGGACTTTATTATATTATAATATAGCCTTTCTTCCTCCGCGCGTTCATACAGTTCCCTGTATCTTTTGTAGTCAGAGAAGAACCTGTTGGCAGTTTTGTATATCTCTTCGTATTTTACGCCCCACAATCTGCTCAAGCTTCTGGCTGTCTCATCCAGGCTCTGGACATAAGCTATCGCTGGCCTGTATGCTGCAAATTCTAGTCTCACCACCCCATCCTGTATTCTCTCGCTCTTCATTATTTTTATCAAGCCCACCTGTCCCGTTCTGTTGCAGTGCAGTCCGCCGCAGGCTTCCGCATCATAAGACCCTATTTTTACAATCCTTATGTTAGCACTCGGTGCGGTTCCGCCCTGATAGATATTCATCCCGTATCTGCTTTCCGCTTCTGTGCGGCCCATCACTTCAGACGAGATTTCCATATCCGAGGCAACCACATCGTTTGCTAACCTCTCTATAGCTAGTAACTGCTCGTCCGACAGTTTGTCATAGTACGTTATATCAAGCCTTGCCGAGTCCACATCCTTCTCCGCCCCTGCCTGGTTTACAAATTCGCCAAGAATTTTTTTCGCTGCCCTGTTTATTATATGTGTAGCGGTGTGGTGGCGCCTTAGTAACTCTCTCCTTTCCGAGTCTATCTTTAGCTTTACCGTATCCCCGATGCCCTTTTTAATTTCGCTATCCAAAAAGTGCACTATCACGCCATCGTATATCCTGACGTCATTTACTTTTACGCTATCGATATAGCCGCCATCAGGCTTCTGTCCACCCATTTCGGGATAAAATATGGTCTTGTTTAGTATTATTCTGTGAGCGTCCAATTTCTTTACCATTTTCGCGCTGGTTTCCAGAAGACCCTCATTGTAGAAGAGCTTTTCTGTTTCCTTTATGTTTGTGGTGTCGACGCCTATGCCGGGTCCCCTTGGCGTGCGTCGTCTGTTTATTTCTTCCAATTCTTCCGGTGGCAGTTTGATCTCGGCCCCCATTTCCTCCGCTTTAGCCTTTATTTCCTCCCTTGTTATGCCGTGTGATTCGTACAGAGTTCTGATTTTATCATTGCTTATCGCGCCCCCCTCTACCAAGGATGATAAAAGTTTACTGTTCCTCTGTTTGAACTCGGAATAACGCCCCGTTTCTTTATCCATGACCCCGTTTATATCGTAATCGTTAAGCTCCCTAAACCACCCACCGAATTCCCGTTTATGTTCTTCGATAAGTTCGTTCAGATCCACGCCGAGTTCGTTCCTCTCAATCAGATTAAGCGATCTCCTTATCAGTCTCCTGATGTTGTATCCGCCGCCAACGTTGCTAGGGAGTGCGCCGTCGTGTACGCTAACCAGGATAGTTCTTGCATGGTCCGCCACCGAATAGACGGCCTGCATACGCCTTAAGATCTTAGCGACCGCATCCTCTTTTGCATTTAGTTTACCCGCGATTTCTTTTATAACGCTGCTAAGCGGCACCGAATTGAAATCCGTTCGCCCTGTTAATCTGTATATAGATTTTATCTGCTCTTCTTTATAGTCGATACCCGCCTTGTTTTTTATCAATTCTATAACTCTTGGGAAAGCAGCCTCATACACGGTTGGCGTGCCGCCGCTTAACCACGCCCAGCGCTCTAAGCCCGCACCCATGTCTATTGTTTTTGTGGGTAGGTCTTTCATGCCGTTTGCTTCCAGTTTGTACCGCATGTAAACCTGATTTCCAAGTTCCAATCCACCAGCGAAGAATTCGAGGGAATTCCCGGCGTAGCCCGCGCCCACCCAAGCGTCTTCAACGTACGTCAGTTCGTCCTGCTTTATGTACAGCCCGTCGATCAACCAGGTGTTTATGTACTTTATAGCCTCATCTGCGAAGTATGTTTTCTTTTTTTTCGTATTGAACGCAGCTTCCTCTGCCATTATGAAACTAGTAAGGTGTCTGCCACTCAAGCCAATATTTTCTATGTCATTGAAGCGCAGGCAAATCTGCGGTATTACGAGCGGATTCGCTGGAGGCTCCGCTTCACCATTTATTACATATGGGGCGAAATCGTCTATGGCTGCCTCAACGAAGAAAATGTCGTCCCGCCATCTCGCCACCACGGGGTAGCGTTTTATCTCTTTATGCCCGAATTTAGAAAATACTTTGCTGAACCTTGTCCATATCTCTTGGTATCTCATCTTGCTAGCGCTTATGCGCTTATATAGAAAAGAGTAGTCGCCAGTGCACTCAACGTCGCCGCACGTGTCCCTTTTGTTCACGCTCCAGAAATTCTTCTTGCAGACAGAACACATATATCGGTTATAGCCCATTGCGGTTAGCGATTCGAACGGTACGAATTTCCTTGGAGTCTTCCTTATGCTGGTGATTATCGACTGTTTTAGCCCATCGGAATTCATATGCATTTTAATAAAGCGACAATATTGTGATTATTCCCTCGGATTTAAATCTGCATTGTTGGCAGTAACGTACTATATAGCATTCTCATTGCGATTATGTGAGTCGATGGATATTTAACGTCTTGGAGAATGCAAACTCTGCTTGCAGTTTCTCGAACCTTCAGCGGTTCCAGACGCCATGCAATCAAGTGTGCTTGATTGCTTAAGTTCGAAATCCTGTACTAATCCATTTGGTGCTCACGTTTTTATTTTGGTGATTACTTTATTTTTCATGTCTCGTATATCTTTTATAGGCATAGGAAGAATAGGACAGACAATCGCTTACGCTGTTTTGACCAGCGGCTTTGCGGACGAAGTAGTTCTTTACGACCGAGATGCGGAAAAAACGGATAAGTTTAAGCAAGAGCTTCTTCATGCATTAGCCACTCTGGAAGTAAAAACCAAGATTATCACAACTTCTTCACTCGGGGCTGTGGATAATTCTGATGTGGTGGTCATAAGCGCGGGCATACCGCGTAAGCCGGGCGATGATAGGAGGGACTTATTTAAGAGGAACGCTTCCTTGATGAAAGAATTTGCCGAGAGCCTACCAAAAACTAATCCAAATGCGAAGTACGTTATGGTATCGAACCCAGTGGACATGATGGCTTCGGTGTTTATGAAATTTTCTGGCAAGTTCATAATAAGCAGCGGCACGCAGGTAGAAACAATGAGAATGCGCTCGTTCATAGCGGAAAAATTGGGCATACCAGTGACTAAGGTTGACGGCTTTGTTGCTGGGGAACATGGCGATGCAGCAGCGTTTTTGTGGGACACCGTCACAATAGACGGCATTGAATTTGACAAGATGGCCAATGACAAACTGAGCAGGACTGAAGTTGAGAAGTATGTTAAAGAAGTGGCCGCTCAGATAATAGCCGTCATAGGGTCTACTACGTGGGGGCCGGCAACAGTAATAAAAGACATAGTAAAAGCCATAATCACGAACGAAAATCGGGTCATGAGCGTTGCGGTACCAGTGAAATATGACGATGAGACAATACACATAGGCATCCCGACAGTCATAGGCAATGAGATAGGCCCGTCCATAGAGCATTCGCTTTCAGAAGAAGACGTGGCAAAGTTGGAGAATGCAAAGAAAGAGGTATACGCCGCTTACAAACAATTGCTAGACGATTTCCTGGCCAGCACCAAATGACATTTCTTCCAGAAAACCCTGTACGGTCCTTTGAACGCTCTTGCTGACTTCCTCTTCCGGCTTATCCCCGTTTATTACTCTGAAATTAAAGGCCTTAGAAAGCTCCAGATACTTGTCTCTTACGGCTTTAAGCACGGATTCCCTTTCGAAGAGTTCCGCTTCTTTCCTGTTGTGGTTTATTCTATGCAACGCTACTTCCGCCGGTATATCTATATACAGTGTCAAATCCGGTATCCTGAAGTACTTAAGGATATCATAAAGCATCTCTTTCTTTACGCCGGAAGAAGTGCCGTAAGCAATTGTAGAAAACATGTAGCGGTCTGATATCACTATCTCGTTGTTAGCGAGGTGCGGTTCTACTTCCCGGTCTATATGGTCTGCGCGGTCGGCCCAGAACAGCAATTGCAGCGCTCTCTGTGACACTACCTTCTCCTTCCTTAACACGCTTCTTATGAATAATCCCGCATCACCGGAAGACGGCTCCTTTGTGCTGTAAACTGTATACCCTCTGTCGCACAGGTACCTCTCTAAGTTCTTCATTATAGTCGTCTTGCCGCTGCCGTCTATCCCTTCTAAAACTATGAAAAGGCCTTTTTCGTTGGGTTTTTCTCTTTTTGGTGCGCTGTCGTCTTGCATGTTTAAATTTAATTAGCCGCGTTAATAAACTTTACTACCTTTTATAGTGTTTTTGGCGTCCCAGATTGCATTTTCTTTTTTGTAACACAGTGCGTATCCGTAAGTGCAATATACTAAAAACGTCACATCACCGTATGGAACGCAATGACGAACTTGTACTATAGTTTCATGACATAAGAAAAGAAGACACTCCGCTCGCGGGGCGGGTCTGCTAACTTAAGTGAGATCATCGGTGCCACAAAAGCGCCGGTACCGAATGGATTTTCCATGACTGCGCACGCGTTCAACGATTTCATTAAGATGAATAACCTGGAAAGTAAGATAAACGACGTCCTAAAATGCATAAATGAGGAGAACAGCAAGCAATTAGTCTGTGCCGGACTTAGAACACTGAATAATCTATCCCTTGTTTTGCATCTCTTGTATTTGGGCTGTCAGTGAATCGATTGTTTTATCTATTGATTTTAGTCTTATCTCAAGTATCTGTATCCTGTCCCTTAGGCTTTCGGCTATTTCCTTCTTGTCCTTGCTCATAAGTATCTGACCCACAAGTTCGTACAATTTCTCCCCCTCTGGCACTTTGTCTACCTCTTCAAGCGTGTGTTTGGTTTCATTGTACTGCAGTTGTAGGGTCTGTTTCTGGGTAGTGCTGACCTGCAATTGTTGCCTGAGTTTCTCAAAGTCCTCCTCGTTCATAATGAATTCATCTCACTGAACAGCTTTATACTGTTCATACAAGTATTAACTATCGAGCGGGCTATATTAATACTCTTAGATTTTACTTGTATTCGAAGGGTACCTTTATCTATGGAGACCTTGGTTTCGACTTCGTCGTCCTTTGCTGCTATGTCAGAAAGCCCCGCGAGTGCGGATTCCGAAAAGTCCTTATCTCCCTCGAGTTTTATGTCAACTGTGAGAATCATCTAAACAGCCTTTACGTGCCGACCGCCCTCTGGACGCTTTTTCATGAGTATCCTACCGCCGCAGTATTGGCACCTGATAGTTTCTTCTACTTCCTTTGACTCTATCGTAGCACTGCAGTAGAAACAAGTGTATTTAGCCATATTACCTTATACTTGACACAGACAGCGAATAAGCATTATCGGCAATCTTGAGACCGCACTTTTTACAAATCCAAATGCCACTGCTAGCCCTCCTTATTGATAAGCGTTTGCATCTGGGGCATTTATACTTTTTGCTCCTCATTTCCTTTATAAGATCTAGGTCTTTCCTTACGCTTACGCCGTATCTTACCGTGCGCATAATCCAACCTTTAAGTCCTTATCATATTTAAGCGTTTTTTGCATGTTTATAAAGTGTGAGCGGGAAAACCCACGCCATTCAGGGGTGGGATGAGAGCAAACACAGAAAATGGAAAACATAAATAGCAGAAGTGGTAAAATAACAACATGTTGACAGCGTACAAGTTCAGGTCGTATCCGAACGAGGAGCAGAAAGAGACGCTCTCATGTGGAGACGTCACACCTTTGTTTTCATAATAAAGTATGCAAAAATTTATTATACTTGCCGTTGTAGTCGCCCTAGTTTCCGTACTTCCAGTGCATGCGTTTAACTATACCGGCACTTATTCTGCCATAAATGTGACGAACGTAATAGTGCCACAACTGTACGGTAATTCTACGATAGACGTAACGTATAATTTTTCAGTGTTAAACGCGCCGGCTACTGTTTACGTGCCGATACCCGGAAATGCGTACAATATACAGTTTTATGCAAACGGGGTACAGACCCCGATTAGGGAGACGACGACAGGCAATCATACACTAGTAGCCATAAGTGGCATAAACGTGCAGCAGCCGCTTACTCTCTCGTTCTCTTATAAAACAGACATACCTTCCAGTGGAAACATTTTTAACTACACCTTCAATTTTACCGTCTTCAGCTTCATAAGCGCACTGAATGTAAACACGATCCTGCCACAGGATTCTTTTCTGCCGTCGGGATGTAACCCCAGTTGTAAGTTCTATCAAGATCGGGGCGCCATAACCGTATCGTGGCGGTCTTTTAATCAGTCGTACAGCCCTTCACAAGATTATTCCTTCGTTGTTCCGTTCCACGTTTCTTATTCTTGGACATCGTCATCAGCGTCTCAAGGGCTGCTCGGTGTCCCTTACTACATACTAGCGATAATCGCCGCTGTTGTGATAATAACGGTATTGTCAGTTCTTCTCTTCCATAGAAGACCCGCAGTCCGTGCAGACCGGCCGAAAACAGCGCCACATAAAAGGTCCAGTCCTTTCCTTTCCCTCCTGAACACGGATGAAAAGAAACTATTGTCCTTCATAAGATTCGACAAATTCAGGACACAAGGGGAAGTCATGAAAGAGACTGGCTTTTCGAAGTCAAAAGTGAGCAAGATAGTTTCCAAACTTATGCGTTACAGGCTGATAAAAGTGATGTACGATGGCAGAGTAAATAAGCTCAAAAGAAAGTGAATATGCTAAACAAGCTCAAGGGCTACAGAATAGAGCGGAAAATACGGTTGCTGCTTGAAAAGGGCGGCTGGGAAGTCGTTAGGTCTGGCGGCAGCCTTGGCATTTATGATTTAATTGCATTCAGAGATGGGAAATGTCTGTTTTTTCAAGTAAAGTCAACGAAGAAGAACAAATTCTACTATTCTGGTTATTCGAAAGCTAGGTTCGTAGGATTTCCTTTCCTTTTGGTGGTAGATTTTGGGAGAAACGTGATAAGGGTAATGGAACCCAGCCACATCGTAGACAGATCTGCGGGCCTCGACATACATGATTTTCTGCATAATCTGCGTGGAAACAGTTTCCAATAGTTTCTCAGGATACTTTTAATAGACACATCTTTAAAGATTTATTATAATTAGATTATTGAGCTTGAGTGTAACTCGGACCTCATCGCTCAATAATCTATTTATTTTTATAATCTCCTTTGTTTTCTTTACTTACAACAAGGCTTTAGCAGCGGCTACCGCCGCTATTATTATTACTCCCAGAAATATGACTATTTTCGGTTTTATCGTTATTTTGCTCTTGTACTCCGAATAATACTGAACTAGCCCACCGAATGAGTTGGGCATTGTAGACTGTCCATGTTTTCCATTTAATCCCCATTTCATATTCAAATCTTTAATTATGCTTTATTATTAAACTTTTCTACGTGTAGTATCTCCTTGAGTTGCGGTACTGACATATCATACTGCCGTTGCTCTGTACTGGCATACCCTATAGGTATAATGCCCCGGATTATATACTCTTTTGGTATACCCAATAGATCCTTTATCTGATCCTGGTCCGGGTTCGCTATCCAGGCGGTACCGAGGCCAAGCTCTCCGCACAACAAGAATAAGTTCTCTATAGCCATAGCAGCGTTTTCCGCGCACAAAAATCCGGCGTCTTCCTCGCCAAATACTGCTGATATCTTCCTGGGATCGCAAACCGTAACCACAAAAATCGGTGCACTGTCTATTTTTGGCGTTAGCGCAGCCCTGCTTATCGCAGTTTTCATTTCTTTGTCGCTTACCACGATAAATTCGTATTCGTGTATGCTCCCAGCTGCGGGTGCAAGCCTGGCTGCGTCTAGAACCTTTATTATTATTGCATCGTCAACGCCCTTGTTTGAAAATGCGTAGGTGGTTTTCCTGTCCTTTATAATCTCGTACACGCCCATAGCAACTATTAGAATTAGTCACCTTATATTCTTTTGATGCATTTTTATTTGAAATGGACCGGGAGGGATTTGAACCCTCAGCCTCCGCCATTTTCGATATCTTGCGAAAGCGGCGTCATGCCGTTAGACCACCGGCCCCTGCACTAAAGAAACACAAAGCTCAAATTTAAACAATGAAAAGACGTGGAATCATTGCACAAATAGCGTTTTACTGACACAATGCAGATACATTTAAAACGTATGAAGTATGTTCTTATAAAGTGTGAGCGGGAAAGCCCATGGATCCATTCATGGGGGATGTCACCTTGCTCTCGTTTTGAGTTAATGGCTTAATTTTGGTATATGGCAAGAGATTCGTTATACGGGCGCTTATCTGATGAGATTCTGCTTTATATCTTTTTGGGTTTCGTGCTAGCGGTTGGAGCGGCCAGATTATTCGTTCTGCTGTCTAACGGGGTGAACTTTGCGCTGGACGGAATATATATACACCACCTTTTCTTCGGTTTGGGTATAGTGATGTTAAGCGGAATCCTGTCATTTGTCCTGTACGACGCTAAAAATAAGGAGCTTTATAATAAATACCGCAAGTTTCTCGCCGGATTTTTCGGTTTCGGCGCAGGTCTTATAACCGACGAAGCCAGCCTCTTGGTGACGGTTGGCCAGACGTATACGCTGCCAAATTATTACAGTAGTATAAATTTCTATTCGGAATTGTCGGTAGTCGTAATACTGTTTATAGCCCTATTACTAAGAGAAGTCATGCGCGTGCGTTCTATTAGACAGTTAAGATAAGTTTAAATGCTAAGGTTATCGTAATAACAAGATATGATAATAGACGGAGACGGCGCGGTGTTGGGTAGGCTTGCTTCTCAGGCTGCAAAAGCCGCACTGGAAGGGGAGAATGTAAACGTAATAAATGCGGAGAAAATAGTGATAGTCGGGGACAGGAACGTGATAATCAAGAAATACATGGGGAGAATAGAACTTGGGACGATGTCAAAAGGCCCGTTCATACATAGGACCGTCGAAGGCATAGTGAAAAGAGCTATCAGAGGCATGTTAAAGCGAAAGAGCGTGAGGGGTATGGATGCTCTACGCCATGTAAAAGTCTTCAGGGGCATGCCGCCAGATTTAAACGATAACGAGAAAATCAGTGTGTCACATTTCCGTACGGATAAGCCCGTGCACAGGATGTCGATTGGCGACCTTTCGAACGTGATAAAATACCAAGGTTGATTATGAAGAAGAATTATTCGGTAGTGTCCAAAAGGAAATCAACAGTGGCTACCGGCGTCATAAAAGAAGGCAACGGTGCAATATATGTAAACAGCAAGCTGTTGTCGTCCTTTTCCAATAAACTATTCCGACTGATTGCTATGGAATCGTTGGCTATCTCGGGAGGTCTAGACAAAAAGTATAATATTTACATAAAAGTGAGCGGCGGGGGAGGGATGTCAAGGTCACAAGCAATAAGGGCGGTAATAGCTAAGGCGCTGTCACACAAAGAGAAGAGCCTAAAGAAGAAGTTCTTAGAATACGACCGAACGCTGTTAGTGGACGACAAAAGGAAGACCGAGCCGCAAAAGCCATACCGCAGCGCAGCCCGTGCACGTAAACAGACTAGTTATCGTTGAAGAGCCTTTCAATTTATATGTCAGTAAACATGTAATGCGTTTCTCACACAATGCTATAAATCATCCCTCCATAAATCCTCTGTATGGCAGGCAGCCGCGGATCGCGATCCGCTCTCAGTAAAAGGAAACGTATTAAACCGAGAGAGTACATAGTGATGGTATGAAGCCGGGGTCCTCCGTATATATTACAGACAGAAAAATTCTAGCAGACAAAAAATCCCAATCCGCCCTCGAGTACATGATGACCTACGGCTGGGCCATACTCATCATAGTCATAGTCGCAGCCGTCCTCTACAGCCTGGGTATATTCAACCCCACCTCCTTCGTAGCCACCGAATCAGTCAGCGGATTCGCAGGATTAGGCAGCATACAGGCGCAGTGCTCTGCCGGGGGTTTAGAAATGAGCATAGGCAATGCAGTCGGGTCTTTGATAAATATAACGGATGTAAACGTCACCCTGAACGGGCAGACGTACATAAACCAGATTTTCCCCGATTATTCCTCGTATCCGAGCGCGTATCTCATCTCCCCCGATCAGGAGAGTTCATTCATACTGAGAAATGCATGTCCTAATTCAACCGGAAGGTTTTCAGAGACCGTGACGCTCGCGTATAAAGAGCCGGGCCAAGTATTCCCGGGACCTTATCAATCCACCGGCACCATATCCGGCAATTCTGTACGCCAGTACGGAAGCCAGGATCTTATAATCGTTCCAGATTACCTAGGCACTGATAATGGTTCAGGCGGTTGGAGCGACAATCAGTATGGTTCCTGCCTAGTACAAACGGTAATCCCCGCCTCAAATGGGTTTTTGGGCTCTAAAGTAGAGAGCTTCATTGGACCCGCTTCATGTGGATCTAACGGTGGAGGTGGTAATCGTGCATGGGCTATATCTGGAGTACAAACCGCACAATTTGAGAATACTACTCCTCCAACCACCTATCTGATTTCGTTCTATTACCGTTCTAACGTTTCTATCTGCGTTAACGATCGTGATATGTGTATCAAATCAATACCAGCCAATACAGGCAATGCAGAATATGTCCAGGTTCCTTACACTCCTACATCAAGTTACCACCCAGGTGGCGATGATTTATTGCTTTATAGTGGCGTCGCCAGTTGGTTCCAGGTCAATCGACTACAAATACTGACCAGTGGATGATAAGCTACCGACGACTTTACGCTAGGCTAGTCAAAGCATGCACATTCTAGTATAAGCATTAAATTTTAAAGTTACAATATAATTAAAGATGCATGATTATAGACGGCTTTCTTCTTCTTGCGGTAATGTTGGCGGCCGCTGGTGTCCTTTTTGTGTCTGCTTAGTGATAGAACGGGTTTTAGTGGCCCTAAAAGCAAAGACAGAGGGCATGGCGCGGCGCCGGTAGAGAGCGTGAGAGGACGATAATGTCCACAAGGACGTGGGGTTCGAGTATTATTATGCGCTTATTTTCGTTCTCATAGAGGCTCTATTCATTCTGCTTTTGCCGTGGGCCCAAAAACCAGAAAGCACTGGGGCTGCCCATCTTTATGTGGGTGGCCACTCGACGGCAATGCAAATGACTACGCGGAAACGGTAATAACGGCGTTGCATCCAACGTGCAGTGGACGTCCCCTTAAGATTTTTAATCCTGAAGTCTTTACTAACTAATGGCAAAGTCACAATCCGCCCTGGAATATCTTGTAACGTACGGCTGGGCGATACTCCTGATAGTGGCAGCGATAGCGATACTTTATGCGCTGGGATTTTTCAATCCGTCAAGCTCCATCTACAAGACCACGGTGATATCCGGATTTTCCGGCGTAAAAGTAGCCTCCGCATTTGCGAATTCATCCATTTTCCAGTTCGATGTACTGAACGAGGCGGGTGTTTCGGTTTCTCTGATAAATTCTACTCTTACGATAGACAGGCAGAATTACACGTCAATAACGTGCACGGACATGTACATTTCAAACGGCCAGAACTCCCCATGCAGCCTGTCCATAGCTCTTGGGAACGGGACGGAGGTGAACGCAGCGCTGTACATTTTTTACCAGGTCCCGATAACGGATAACTCGTTCAGGACGCTGGAATCCGTTGGAAGGCTGACCGTTCCTGTCTCGTAATCTATACTTATTTATGGTCAGGTCTGCGAAAAGTGTTATGGGGCAATCGATTCCTCGTGATAAAAAGTCCCAGTCAGCCTTGGAATACATGATGACCTATGGGTGGGCCATCATGATAATAGTCATAGTTGTAGCTGTCCTCTACAGCCTTGGGATTTTCAACCCATCTTCGTCAGTCCCTAGCACGACGGTCGTAGGTTTCGGCGGGTTAAACGGCATTACGGGAGAGTGCCTGAGCAACTCCGGCCTGGTAATGCAGGTTGGCAACATAGAGACTTACAACATAAATATAACGGCCGTCAATTACACCATAAATACCGGCAGTTACAGCATATCTCCCAATAGCAAAACATCGGAGATAACTCCCGATGGCACTACCTTCCTGATTCTTCCGAGCGCGTGCCCCGCAGCCGGCGACCGCTTCAGCGTTTATGTGTCTATAACTTACATTGCCATCGGCGAACCGCTGGCGACGCCAACCACGACTTCGGGCACCATAAGCGGCACGGCTATAAGTCAAAAATACGTCGGGAGTTTTGACGGGTCGACTTCTTACATACAAATAAACAATATCAATCTCGGAAACACAATAACAGTAAGCTTTTGGGCGAAGGGTTCGAATTATGACGGTAGAATACCGTTCTCTGTCGACAGCAACTTATACGGGACTTTGGGACCGGATGTATATTTTGCATGCGGCATGATAAACTGGAATAAAGGAAATGGCTGTGTTAACAATTTCTCAAGCAGTTCTTATCCCAATTCAAACTGGCATAACTTTGTTGTAGTAGACTCGTATTCTGGGAGTTCTGCTAAGTTATACGTTGATGGTAAGTATGTCGGGTCTGCCGCTTCTTACTTAGACCCAACTTCGACCAATCGCTTTATAAGAATAGGTGCATACGCTGCCGGCGGTTATTATTTTCCGGGTGACATGGCGGGAGTAACCGTTTACTCTGTCGCATTGTCAAGTTCGCAGATTTCTACTGTATATAGCGGAGGGTTCGGCGGAGCACCGGTGTTGGATGCGGGTCTCGTGGGTTGGTGGCCGTTGAATGATAACGCTCTTGATTACAGCGGGATCGGTAACACGGGCGTGGCCACGGACGTAAGCTGGGTCGCCACGTAAATAAATATCTAGACCCGTATTAGGCGCCACTTACCCAGCGAAATATCATAACTGGTTTATTAAAAATTTTCACCTGCGCTTCAAGTAGCGAAAAATACTAAATTCCAAAGTAAAGATTTAAATAAGCCGATTATTCATAGAACCTTTATCGATGTTTTTATGGGACAAGAACTTGCCGGCGGTAGGATCACCCTTGACCAATTTCTGGAGAACGATGAGTGGTGGGAGCACAACTTCAAGGACACGTCCCAATTGCCCCTTGCATTCCTGCGTAGCCAGTCAGATCGGGCTGCAGACGTACTATTCGAATATGACCCTTACAATAAGGTGGTGGGGCACGAAAAAGAGAAGGCGGCATCTAGAGCGGCGATTAACGGCGTAATAAAAACATACCAATACATAAGAAAGCGCTGGAAGGAACTGAGCGATGCCGGCTTTAAGGAGAACGATCCTCCGGGAAATTGTATAATAGACATCATTCGCGAAGAGGTGCCGCCCATGCCGATGTTCATAAGGATAGGCGATTACGGCAGCAGTAAGTCCCTGCAGCAAAAGTGCGAGGAAGAGTTTCTTTTTTCTGAGAGGAAAAAATACGGATTGACTGGATATGACTATATAACGAGGCCGGACAAGGAGTCCCCGTTAAAGTTCGTGCTTGAACAGAAATCTGCCCCTCTCGGTCAGGAGGAAGTCGCTAAACATTTCGAAAAGAAAGCTAGGCGCTCTGCTATAAAGAAAGGACTGAAGCTTGCTACCATACTCGGTGCGGCCGGAGCGATGACAGCAGCGTTCGTAGATTTCATAGTTCAGTGGTGGAGCATAGCGCAGTTTTTCGGTTATGACGCCCTGGAATGGGTGGTGGGTAACCTGATGGGCGAATTACCGTACGTTGAGAGCACGGTAGTGATAGCCGGCATTCCTGCCGGTTTGGCGCTTGCTAACAGTTTCCTGCACAAGAACGAAAGCAAGGACCCGAGCTTATTGTCTACCGGTAACGAGATGACCACGCCGTACGTCGGTCACGAGACGGTCGGCAACCTGAGGGGGGAATACATGTACAATCTAGACGTCTCGCCACAGTTCAAGTTGAAGTTGGGCGATATACTAAAAGCTAATGAAAAGATCTTCGTGATAGAAAACTTGCACTCTCTTCCTGGCGACGTGCAAAAGAATCTCTCTCAGATAATAGAAGAGAAAACTCTGGACGTGGCCGATTTGCCGAGGGAGTACAGAAAATTCGTATACACGCTAATATCAGCCAGCATAAACACGGAGAAGTTGCCCCTGATAATAGAATCACTGCAGAACAGGATAAATTACGCGGACATCCAGCACGTTATGAACGACATAACTAGGGACGAAGAAGTGGTTTATGAACTGCCGGATACCAAGACATCTATAGCGATAGATACTGGCGGAGGGACCAAGAGAAACCTCAAGAATGAGAGGCATCTGGCGTTGCTGTTGGCCGATATAGTTGATCGCGTCGGTGGAAGACCGTGGAGCAAGGACGCATATGGGGAATTCGTTGATTACTGTTCAAGGCTTGCCGATAGCTCTAATGAGTTGCACATAAGCAGGCGCGTAATACGACTGCCAAAGAAAGCTGAAGAGTTTGCGGAGATGGAGCACAGCCCTTACGTTAAGCCGCAACACGTACTAATGGCGGAGAAGGAATCCAAATCGATTACTCAGTTGGTAATGAGCAAGAAGCTACAGGATTATACTATCGAACAGAACGTCTCTCTTAGTGGCGATGCAAAGATCGGTAGGGTCAACGTGCTTTTGAGTTATCACGACGATTTGCTTAAGGGTATGGAGCAGGGCACGCCTAAAGAAATCTATGACTACATACAGACGGAAGACTATGTGGGATATGTGGTGCCAATAAATGCATTAGCAAAGCGTGTCAGAGGAAAAGGATCCAAGCTTGAGATAATAACTAAAGACAAGACGATTGACAGAGAGAACCTTAAGAACTCTCTAAGAGCCTTATTCCTGAGAGAGAATGTCGATCTTGACAAATACCAGATATTCGTTTCTGTCCCCTCACTGAAAGACGACGAAGCGATTCTTGGCGGCGCTTACTCCGCGGTTCGTTCCGCCGTAAGTGGCAAGCCGATCAGGCAGGACGTTTGTCTGGCCGTAAAGCTTTCAGAGACCGGCGATATAACGTCTTTGCCGAGACTGAACTCTCGACTGTTTTATTTGTCGGGAGCGCCGAAAGTGATAGTATCAACTCACGATATGAAAAGCAAGGTTGAAGATCCAAGCGGGAGATCTTTGTACAAAGACATAAGTTTCAAACCTACCCAGTCACTCAAGGAACTTAACGAATACATTGAGGGAACCATATGACAGACGACCAGAATCAGTCTGACGCCGAAACGGCTTACAAAAGCGCGGGAAAGGGTTTAGACCTGGGCGGTCTGCTATACCTTGAGTTGGACTCTAAACGACTAAGTCGCGCCCTTCGCTCTATTTATAGGGACGGGGAGAGACTTGGGAATCTGGCGGGATTTGCAGTAAACGCACCCTTGCCCGGCGCCGCATCAATAATAAATCACGCGTTGCCGGAGAAAATCATCGGCGGCAGCAGCTGGGTGTGGAATTCATCAATATTCAACAACAGCGGTCTGGAAGCCGAATTGCACGAATATTCCCACGCACTCACGAATAACATACTTTTTGATCCCACCCTCCATCAGAATGTCCAGGTGTACGTAAATAATGTACTTAGTAATACCACTGTCCCGATAGGCAGCGTGCCTTATTCTCAGCTAGGTCTACCCCCGGCAGTCTGGAGCGTGACTAACAGCATGTGGGAAAATTTCGCGAGCGAATTTCACAGCTCTGGATTATTCAAGGCGTTGTTGGACCTTCTAGATGGTAAAGACACGCAGGTCCTTCCAGGTTCTACCAATGCGATAGGCGAGTTCCAGTTCTTCAGCCCAGATAAGCTTGTGTGCAACGGCATGATTGTACCGGTACAACAGGGCCAGCAAATAGTGCCACAACCGATAATAGACCCAAGCTCTTGCGTGCTTCATACGCAGACCCACGCGCTCGGCTCCGTACTTGGGGAATTCAATGACAATATGCTGGTCTTCGCAGGCGGGACCATGGGAGAAATGATATTCCTTGGCCTTACTCCCTATCTTATCGGTAGGATGGTGAAAAAGAAGTCGCCTTTCGCCGGAGGCTTCGCACAGATGTTCTCGTTCGGATCTTACATGAACGCGGTTTTCTATCCTGTCAACAGTGCTATAGACTGGACCAGAGGAAATACTTCGTACGGTGGCGACTGGCAGGCGATAATGCAGTATACTGGTGTAAACCCGTGGCTGCTTGCGGGCACTGTTGCCGCAATTTATCCGACTGCGGTATTGGGATTATACCTCAGGGATAAGCGCAACAGGGAAGCGGAAGCCAGGAAGGGGGCGCTGGAACGACTGCTGTCTACTGATATGGTGGCAGTAGAAAAAGTGGACAAGCTCATAGCCAATTATGGCTCAGAAATACCGCGAAAAGCAATAAATCTCCCGAAAATAGGCAGACTAGAAATGAGCGAGCTACCTTTGGTAGACAAAGTGCTCAAGTTGCGTAGTAGCAAGAAAAAAGACAGCTTGTCGCGTTACAAAATATCCGGATACGGCAGCCTCGAGGAGAGCAAGTCTGCCCTGATGGAACAACTGGAAGCCGCCGAGACCGTAGTGCAGAAGATAAAGATAAAGAGAGAAATCAGAAAACTCAAGAAGGTAAGAAAGTCAGTACTTGACCACGTTTTAATGGATGAAGACTTGGGCGCAGCAGCTGACAGAGAGGCTAAAGTCTATGGCGTGTTATCAGACGGATACTTGGATTTCAAATACGACCCGGATGGATTCTCTAGAAATTTGGAGGACAAGCTAAATGCCCAAAAAGTCAACATGCTGTCAAAACTTGTTTCGTACGTTACAAAAGGCAGGATCGGCGCGGAAAGAGAGCAGCCAGAACCGTTCACAGTGGATCAGGAAGGTTTGAGAGATAGACTATCTGAATATTACGAAAATCCAAATCAACCGGGCCTTTCCGTGATTTATGGTGGGGGCGCAAAGAGGGCTCTTGCCGGCCCGGAACTAGACAGGCCAGAAAAGCTGCGCAGACTTAGCACTCTTCAGAGCCTGCTTTTGTGCGTTACTGACAATGCCGAGGCCGCTTCGCTGAAAAAAGAAGTAAATTCCTTAAGAAAGGATTTGGGCTTAGAAAACATATCCTTGTCTTAGATTACAGGCGCAATTCCGTTTCTCTCAGAAAGAAAATGGACCCGGAGGGATTTGCACCCTCACCGTCACGAGCTTCAGTCGTGTGCCCTCCTGTTGGGCGACGGGTCCGCAGATTAATCTATAACTATCAAGCCATTTATTAATATTCCTTACTTAGTCGCCAGAACTATCCTGCAGAACTGGTTGTTTATGGACGAACAGTCGCTCTCTGTAAATGTAAGGTAAACGTTCAGGAGCCTGAACGATATGCCGCTCAGCAAGCCCAAGAGCAGCGAACATCTTTTTTCCTCCAAATCATCAGCATAAAGAGCATTAAAACTGTCATAAATGTCCAGCTCTTTTAGTGTCCCGTCCTCGTTTTTGGTAGAATTTATTTTCCCTGCTCCTATCATAGGTGACAGTGCCTCGAAATCGGATAGGCCGTATTTTTCATTCAGCGCGTTCATGTCGTACATGGCGTAGTGCTTTGCTATCTGGAACCCCGTCTCCCTCTCTATCCCGTAAACGCCCGGCCCTATCAGCCGTCTAAGCTTGCTGAAAAGATATGGAAACAGAACAGCCGGTATTATCTCGGAGTCCAGTCCATTTAGTTTCACTATGCTGCCTATCCTTGTCAGCTCTATGTTTTCCGTATTTTCTTGCTTGGTGTATGCGCTCTCCGACTCGATGTATGTGAACTGTTGCTTTTCCTCCAGTATCTTTACCGAGAACTGATCAATGTCAGAATTGCCTACGCTCTTGCACCTCACTTCGTCCGCCTTCGCGTCCCTTTTGTACGCCATCCTATACATCGCTTCCAGAAGGCCGTCTGCCTGAAAGCAGGAATTTACCGATTTAAGTTCGTTCAGGCCGGAATTGAATCCATTTTCAAGGTTGACTAACTGCGATGCTGTGTCTTTCGATACTATTCGGATCCTTCCAAGGCCCATATCGTTTATAAGGTATGATATCTCCTCGAATACTCTGTCCTCGCCGCCCTGCCTTAGGCTCTTGTTTTTCTTCAAATCGCTGAAAAAAGAGTAAAACGCCGTCGCTATTGCCTCCTCAAGTATGGTTTTCGTGGCGAGACCGAGTATCTTGCTTATACTGTTTTGTATGATTTCCAGGCTGCCCCTTTTCAATATCAGCACGCGCAGACCGTTCAAAAGGTAAATACCCTGCGTGTTGTCATATGACAAGCGTGTGTCCATCTATTAGGATTCAAGTGCAGATTTATTAATCTTCTTGGCTAGCGTCCTTCCATGGCGCTCAAGATGTTGTTAATATCCGCAGTTTATTGTAGTTTACTTTTAAATATGAGGGATGCTAAAATTAGGTAAAGCCCGTGGAGAATAATTTGTATGTCCAATGAAGTAAAAGACGGTACTAACCCGCATTTCAAGATAAGGCTGGTAAATATAGTATACATTGCTATCGCGATAGTCGTTGTAATCGGCGTAGTTGTGTATGTCCTTTCCACGGCATCGGGAGGCACTGTCTCCGTAGGAAATGGTTGGACGTACATAAAGGGCGAATCCGTCCTCTCTTCGGACGGAAAGGTCGATTTCTATTCTATGGGCCTGCAATACTGCGAATACTGCGCGGTTGAGAACTACGCCATCTTCGAGGCCCTAAGCAACTTCGGGGACTGGACGTATTACGGAAAGCCAATAAACCTCTCATCTATAGACCCGCTTAACGCTTCGTCCCAGCCGCATGACAACGCAATTCTGTATCAGGCTGAAGAAGGGGACTGGACGCTTTACCTTCTGAACCCGCACCTTTCATACTATTCCCAGTACGTAAATTTCACACTGACCGAATTGAGCTATAACAACGGCTCAAACTTTATGAGTCCTACAATGGGTGAGGCGCCCTACGTCTCTAAGTATAATCCGGATATAGCTAGCCCATTCTCGGTGGTCGGTGGCAATTTCTTTGAAATCGGTGCCGTAGACAGCCTTGTGTCGAGCGGCGTCCCGATACTTTTCAATGAGTCTGATGTTACGGGCTATAGGTATGGTGCCCCGATATTCGGCGGGTATCCCCCAGCGTACATATTCTCGCAGCTCAAGCAACCCTCCTCGGTAATAGCAAATGGCATAAACACGGAAGCCGCTTATATCTCTGCGGTCCTTTGTTATGATCTCGCGTTATCTGGTAAATCCACGATGCCGCCCGTGTGTTCGTCGTCTGATGTGCAGGGTTTGGGTATAAGCAGTAAAGTATAACGCTTTAAGCACCGCCTAAAATGAAAGTATTTAAATCAGTTTATTTCATGGTATAACATTAAACTAGAGTTTGCGCTAAATAACAAGCAAATAACCATGTCCGATTTAGAGAAAGCGACTGATAACGTTTCGAGAGATCTTTTCAACGCAGAGACAAAACACATTTATCTTCATACGAGCGCGCGTAGCTTCGATACGCTAGGGACAGTGTTTGCGCAGTTAGTCGGAGAAGAAATTAAGATTTGCGGCAGATATAGCACTATTGCTTCTGTTGAAGCCACGACTAGTGTATGCCAAGAGGTACCAGTTAGTTACTACGACAAACATAAAACTACCGAAGATGCGTGGAAAGGATTTGAAGCTAGCAAGAAAGATACCTCTATCCGCAGTCTCGAATTGAATCTACCATTTTATAACCGTAATAAGTGGCATGCAATCATCAGAGCATTTGCCAAAGAATTCGGCGTTACCATAAGCGTGTACTGCCCGCCGTTCTAATAGCGCTGTACACCAAGTTAAGTTTCAACCGAACCAATGTATCGCAGTCTTATCCAATTTTTGTACAAGAAACGGCTTTCCTAAAGCTTAAATATTATTACTATCCTATAGAGGTGAATATGACAAGATTAGATTTGCTTCTGGATAAACTGGTGCCACGAAGGAAGTCAAAGGTGGAAGACAGAGAGACCTTCAAAATAAGTCTCGATAATTTTGATGTTGGTGTGGTAGATATACTAAATCTCAAGGGCAAAGGGTATGCTGTGAGGTTTACGGACCTTGGGCACCCAAAAGACAATATAAACGTGTGCTACAAGAAAGGCGAGCCAAAGGAAGCGTGCGGTTATTGGAGCTTTGAGAGCACGCTGTCGGACGCCTTATTGACCGCGGAAGCAAAGTGGAAAGAATACTTTGCGCCATCCGATGTAAATCCGTTCACAGACATAACCGAGGACGAGGTAATCCGAAAGCACATAGACCGGATCACATTCTCCAGCAAAAAGGCATACCTTGATGTCGCACACGATAACACCAAATCTATGGACGTGTACTTAAGTAGCGTGGAAGAGCGGGTCTTAAAAGCGCAAGGGTGAACTTTGTACTGCTCTAGCACCAGAAGTCTTCCTAAGCCAATAGCATGAAAACAACAAGAACTTCAGGCATCCACAATTTCTGCCGTCGTACCAGATAACTTTAAGGCAGGTGCGTCTGGCAATGTGCGGGATCGCTAAATCCATCCTGCCGTAATCTACTTTCTGTTTTTCCTGCTCCTCATGTATCTTCTTATATAAAACGCGCTTAGCGGTACCAAATTTATAGCTGCCAAGGTTGCAATTATAAATACTTAACTTCTTCTCCCCTTTGTGGGTTCTTAATCATACGATTAAATAGATGGAAATTTTAAGTCTGCATATGGAGGAGGACACAGAAATCAAGAAAATAGCCCTCAAGAACGCCATGGAGCACGGCGGCAGGGCGGAAGACGGTGCGATTCTTTCTAAGGTTATAGGTGCCGACAAGTCGGTTTTGAAGGATTTGAAGACGCTGCGTGCAAAAGTAAAAGAAATGGTGAATTACGTCAATGGTTTATCGGATGCGCAGCGAGCGGAAGAAGCAGAAGAACTGGGGGTAAACATTGCAACCTCCGCCAAGGCGGAACCCAAGGCCGAATTAAAAGATCTGCCCAATGTGAAGGGGAAAGTCGTTCTAAGACTGCCGCCCGAGCCGTCCGGCTTTATGCATCTCGGGCACGCCATATCTGGGATGATAAACTTTCTGTACAAGGAGAAGTACAACGGTAAACTCTGGCTCAGATTCGAGGATACGAACCCGGTGCGGGGATATCAGAATTTTATAGACGACTTCAAGAGCGGTTATTCATGGCTGGGCATAAAATGGGACGAAGAAAAGTTCATAACCGATGACATGATAAAAATTTACGACTATGCGGAGAAACTTCTAAAAGAAGGCAAGCTATACGCGTGCTCCTGTCCCGAAGAAGATATTAAAAAGAACCGAGCCGGCGGCACCCAGTGCGCGTGTAGGAATCGCCCCGTGGACGAGAATCTTGAGCTGTTTGATTTGGCAAAGCGCGGGAAAAAAGAGCCGAAGAGTATGGTGATAAGGCTTGTCGGTGACATGAAGAGCAACAATTACAGGTTCAGGGACCCGAACATGTTCAGGATTGTTCGGACCGATTACAAGCCGTTCCATCTGTGGCCGACTTACTATTTTGCAAACGTGGTTGAGGACTACCTGTGCGGCGTTACCCACATACTTCGTTCAAATGAATTCGATCCCTTTGTGCAGTCCTATCTTAGGAAGCTGCTTGAATTTTACGAACCGATCACGGTACAGTTCTCGCGCTATAATTTCAAGGGAGTCCCTTTTTCAAAGCGTGTGCAGCGTCGTCTTATAAGCGAAGGCAAGATAAAGGATTATAACGATTTACGCCTGCCCACCATAAAGGCGATAAGGAGGCGTGGCATACAGCCGGAAGCGATAAAAGAATTCACACTGCGCGTCGGATACTCGGGGAGCAAGCACGAGTATACATGGGACTTGCTGTTAACTCTCAACAGACGTCTTATAGACGAAAGGGCAAGGCGCATGTTTTTCGTACCGGATCCGATAAGGCTGGAAGTGTCGGGTCCTAATCCCGGCGAGGTGCGTTTGCTTAACCACCCCTCCTCGGACCGGGGTAGCAGGATATTGAAGGTAAGTAATGTGTTTTTCGTCGATAGAAACGACTTTTCTGAGATAAACGGGGGTGACATCATTCGTCTTAAAGATCTGTTTTCCATAAAAGTGAATAAAAAAGAGGATAATGCACTGAAAGCAGAAGTGTACTCCGAAAAGCGTGTAGGCGCTGAGAAAATAATACAGTGGGTTTCATCCGATAATACTACCATCAAGGTGCAGGTAATCGGTGAATTGCTTAATCCTGACAAAACATTCAATGAGAACAGTCTTATGGTAAAGGAAGGCTTTGCAGAAAAGACAGTGGAACTTTTGAATGAAGGAGACATAATACAGTTCGAGAGATTTGGCTTTTGTAGGCTGGACAATAAGGCTGGCATGGAGTTCATTTTTATAAGTCGCTAAGCCTTTGATGAAGTAATTCGAAAATACGCTATTATCTAATTTATATAACGATTTGATTCTGGTCTGCCCACTCAAGGAGCTTTATGAGATCACCAAGTTTGTACTTGCGGGCCTCGTCCGGTATGCTTTCCAGTATCCTGTCGAGCCCAGGTATATAGCCCCTTATCGCGCTTGGCACTACGGCGTACGCTTTGACTAGTGACGTAAGTATGACTTCAGCATCCTGCGGAGATATATCGGTTCCTGCAAATCCCATAATACACGTGGTCAGTAGTACTTATAATACTTGCCCATTTTCGATGCTAGGACACCAATTCCAAAAACCACCAGACCCACCGCAATCAGTATAACCGATATTATAAATGGGTCGATTGAAACAGCTCCGTACGCAGAAGATATATTATTGCTAAGGTACGGCACATCCAAACTCAGCACGGGTATTACGCCCAAAGCCACTATTATAAGTCCGATTACAACCAACAGCTTTATCATATTATTTATTATCCGTATCCTAATTTAACCTTTCTTTACCCTTTTATAAGAGGCGTATCATTATTTGTTATGTTCAAAAAGAAATGCTCGTTCTGCGATCAGGAAATCGACAAATCGTGGAATTATTGTCCCAAGTGTGGCGCAATGCTTAAACCCGGAATGCAGCCCAATGCGCAGGACATAAATAAGATCATGCAAAAAGTCATACCGTCTCTTATGGGCAGCATACTGGGCGGTGGTATGAACACCATTTTCGGCGGAGGAAACACGGGTTTCGGCGGCCCAAGAAGAAGCAATGAAAAGGCGTTTAATGAGGCAGCACCGAAGGTCGACGAAGTTATGGAACCCGAAGACTTAGTTTCTATAAGTGGCGGGGTTATAACGCATGCGATTCATCTGCCAGGCGTGAAATCAAGAGACGATGTGACCGTGAGGAAACTTGGCAGCTCGATAGAGATAAGGGCTCTCGCTGGTAAAAGACTGTACATGAAAATAATAAACAGAGAAAGCGGAGAGAATGTAATGTCAGAAGATTTTAATGACGGAGATTTGGTTATAACATTAAAGAAAAAATAAACAAGAAAAATTAAAATAAAAGAAATAAAAAGTGGTTTATCTCAGTTTTTACTCGCCGTCGCCAGTGTCTTCTTCGTCGCTAAGGTCTTCGTCCTCTTCGAATTCGTCGTCATTCTCTCCTACGCCCTCTCCCTCTTCGAGGTTGTCGTCGTCCTCAGCCTTTTCCTTTTTCAAAGCCTTTTTCGCCATATTTTCACCTGGATGTACGCACATGTGTTTTTTTACGCGCGTGCATCTTATCCTTAAGAAGAGTTGTGCCATTTATAAAGCTTTTGCACGCTTTGCCGTTGCGACGTGCGTTTATAATCTATATATTATATATTATACAAAGGATTTTGTATGCTATCGAAGCACAACAAATACGCGTTCATTGAGGATTACCGCGCCCTCGCCCAGCTGTCAGAGGCCTCCTTTGACACCGACAAGCGACTATCCGACAGGTATGCATACATAGCAAAGAAGATTTTCCTGTCCCAGCGGTTAAATCTGAGAAAAAATGAAAAGGCTTTAATATGCAAGAAGTGCAATAAGATACTTATACCCGGAAAAAGCTGCAGTGTACGCATCGAAAGGGGTTCGGTAAAGCGTATATGCCTTAATTGTGGGTCGGATAAGAATACTGTGTATGGTAAGAGCATTTGACGTCGATCAGGACAAGCTGGTTCACGCTTTGGCAAAAGAGCTTAAGGATTCTAAGATACTAGTGGCCGTGCCGTGGGCTAAATTCGTGAAGACTGGCGTTTCCAGGGACCGTCCACCGGCTACGGACGCTTGGTGGTATGACAGGGGGGCCAGCATTTTGAGGCACTTTTATACCGACAACAAACCGATGGGGGTCGGCCGTTTGCGCAGGGTTTACGGGGACAAGGAAAAGAACAGGTACAGTGGCAGACATTTTAAGCCGGCCGGCGGTGCTGCAATAAGAAAAATACTGCAGCAGCTGGAGAACGGCGCCCTTATCAAGAAGATAAAAGTGGAGAACCATTTTGGCAGGCGGATAACCCCGAAGGGGGTTTCATTCGTCGATAATGCCGCTAAAAAACTCGGTAACATATGAGCATGCAATTTGATCAGATGCCATCGGATGAGATGGAGCAAAGAAAAAGGTTCGAAAAGGCACGTCAGGAGATACTCGTCAAATACCTCACCAAGGAAGCGAGAGAGCGATTGGCCACACTGAGGTACGCCCATCCAGATCTTGCAGTTTCGGTGGAAAGCATGATAATACAATCCGCAGTAGCGAATCAAATAAAAGGCGTTATAGACGACAAAAAGCTGAAAGAGCTGCTCACCGCCATAAACGAAAGCAAGAACGAGAGCAGAGTGAACATAAAGAGGGATACGAATGAGCCGCAATAAGTCCGCCTTCAATAAGAGGGCACTGATAAAAAGGGCGAGAAGGAGCAGCAGGCCGCCGGTTTTTGCGCAACTCAGGAAATACGGCACCAGACGAATAGATAGGTCTAGGCTTAACAGGAACGTGGGCAGGTAATATGGCTGAGCAGAGAATAATGACAATAGGTCTAAGGGGTGCGCTGGAAAAGGGCCCCAGATACAAGAGAGCGGCGTACGCATCCAAGTTTGTTAGGAGTTTTGTTAAAAAGCACATGAAAGCAAAGGACGTGCGCATCGAAACTGCTGTAAATGACATGCTGTTTAAGAATGGTATGAAGAATCCACCGTCTAAGATAAGAGTGTCATGTTCGAAGGACGACAAGAACGTCGTAAGGGTGAGTATTGTAAAGGTTACGGGGTAGGCAAAACATGCAGAACAACACGACCGGAGACGAGGAGGACTTGAGCAGGAAACTTTTAGAACTCGAATACATAAGACGAGAACTCGAAAATTACATAGGCGCCCTCGGTTCTCTGCAGATCGCGCAGGAATCTTTTGGTACGGCCCTGGTCGGGATGGATAAGCTCGGTGCATCCGGGAAGGAAATCCTGGTGCCGTACGGTCAAGACATCTTTTTCCCCGGGACCATAACAGACACTGCTAATGCATTTATCGGGCTGGGAAACAACGTATTCCGTAAGCTTCCGGCAAGCGAAATAAAGGGGAAACTCAAAAAAGACTTGGAGGCAGTGACTTCCAACATCGAGAGAACCGCAGAAGTGATAAACAAGTTACAGGAACAGGGTAAAAGTATAGAAGAAGAAACGAATATAATTTACGAACGCTATAGAAATGAAATGAAGCAGTAGTTCCTGAAACTTTGGGTGTGCAAAGGCTACCACTTTCAATAAATAAGTGTTAGGCTACTGCAGAGTGAAATGATATGTTCGATGCGATAAGGAAAAAACTGAAAGATTCACTGACAACTCTACAGCAAACTTTTTCAAAGGTTGACAGATTAGAAAAAGAAGCAAAGGCAATAAGGCTGGAGGAAAGGCAGCCGGAGGAAGAGCGTGAGGAAGGGGTAAAGAGCCGCTCGCTTCTGAGACATAAGATCACAGAGAACGAAATATCTCGCGTTTACGGCATCATAAGTGACGCCATGCTGGAAAACGGTGTAGCTGCTTCGGTCTTGGAAGAAATCCATAAGGATCTTTTGATAAAGCTTCACGGGACCGAGGTGCCGGTTCTAGGCGTAAATAAAGCCATAGACATTGCTATCAGGGATTCGATTTTGTCGATATTGATAGAAGAACCAAAAGATAAATTGTTGGAGAAGATTAAGTCGAAAAAACCATATGTTATCCTTTTCATTGGGGTAAATGGCGCAGGCAAGACTACTACAATCGCTAAGGTCGCGAAATTCCTTATCGACAAAGGTCTCAAGCCGGTGGCAGCAGCCGGAGATACTTTCAGGGCAGCATCTATAGAGCAGCTGGAAATCCACTGCAGAAAACTCGGTATGGATATTGTCAAAAGCAAATACGGTGCAGACCCGGCATCTGTCGCGTTCGATGCGATTAGCCACGCGAAGAAATCTAACTTAGATGTGGTCTTGATAGATACGGCCGGCAGGAGCGACATTAACAAGAATCTAATAGAAGAACTAAAGAAACTTAAAAAAGTAAGCAAGCCAGACCTTACCATATTCGTGGGCGATGCGCTTACCGGGGCTGATGCTGTGAACCAGGCGAAGATATTCGATGGCGACATCGGAATAGACGGGACAATCCTTTCGAAATCGGATGTGGATAAGAAGGGCGGCGCGGTGCTCTCAATTTCTTACATGACCAAAAAACCAATAATCTTTCTGGGTACAGGCCAGGGGTACGACGATCTTATCCCCTTCGATAAAAAGAAGACTGTAGAATTTATCCTTCCTTGAGGCAATCAATCTAGAATGTCCATCACGGTAACTGGTACGAAATAGAATACGTGTCGCCGGATATGACAATTGCACTCGTACTGCTGAAATTATACTGCGGGAAGTAGGTGGAGCCAAAAATGCCAACTACGTCGGAAAAAAAGGCCGATGCGCCGCCGGTTGCACCCGAACCCTTTAGTGCCGTATACTGTTTTAGCAGGTTTTGGGATGTCCCGAGAGCAGCAGACGATGCGGTTTGTATGGCGTTGATGTTGGCATTGGTCACAAGGTTCGCATACTCAAAGTTGAACAATTCCAGAACAGCCAATACCACCAACAGCAAAAAGAACAGCGTTACAAATTGTCCCTTTGCGTCCATAGAATTTATAGTGATGCCAGAATTTATAAGTGGCGACTGAATACTAATCTTAGCGTTTAATAATATGAGCGAAGAAAATACCGATCAAATAAACATGTTCAAAGAGCTTCTGTCCGACGGCAGTACGGACTCCATAAAGGAGTTCAACATTAAAAAGAGGATATTGACTGCGAAGTTACATCTCGATGTAGCACCCAAGAACAGTGAGATAATGGCTACGCTGTCCGAAGACGAGAGGGCCACGTTCGGTCGCTTGCTAAGGTCAAAACCCATCAGAAACCTGTCCGGCGTGTCGGTTGTTACAGTCATGACAAAACCCTTCCCTTGTCCGCACGGAGTGTGTGTTTTCTGTCCAGGAGGCCCGCGTTACGGCACACCACAAAGTTATACCGGAAAAGAGCCAGCGGCGCGAAGGGCGTCTAGGAACCACTATGACCCGTACAGACAAGTCAGCGCAAGGCTGAAACATTACACATATCTCGGTTATCCGCCGGATAAAATTGAATTAATAGTGATAGGCGGAACCTTTACGACGCTACCTAAGGATTATATGCGTGCGTTTGTGACTGAACTTTATCGCGCACTTAACGACTTTCCAAGTTTTAATCAGCGAAAAGCCACGGGTACGTTGCAGGAGGAGAAAAATGAAAACGAACGCGCGAAAGCCAGATGCGTAGCCTTTGCTGTCGAGACAAAACCTGAGCGGTGCAAGGAAGAAGACATAAAGCTTTTGCTGGAACTCGGGGTCACAAGGGTAGAGATTGGCGTCCAGAGCCTTTTTGATGATGTCCTTAAATTCGCTAACAGGGGACACGATGTCAAGGACGTTGTCCAGGCCACGTCTTCTCTCAGACAAAACGGTTACAAGACGGGCTACCACATAATGCTCAATCTCCCGAAATCCGACATAGACCGGGATAAGGAGACCATCCGTAGAGTTTATGAGGACGAAGACTTCATGCCAGATTCCCTGAAGATTTATCCAACGCTCGTGCTTGCGGGCACCGG
>JAJYWD010000019.1 GCA_021791655.1 Nanobdellota archaeon
TGGCACCATAGCAGGCTCCTCCGTCACCCAATGGCCGCTTTACACTTCATCGCTAGTAGGTTACTGGCCTCTGGATGAAGGGAGCGGTACGACGGCCCATGATCTGAGCGGGAATGGCGCATCTTTAGCAGTGGGATCCTCAGCTTCGTTGATAACATCACCAAATTGCAAATTTAACGGATGCTTGTCGATTACGACCAGCGGCGCCACCGACTCATCCGGTTCCGTCGGCACGGTAAATATCCCATTTACAGTTTCATTTTGGATGGACGTGACTTCAGGTTCCGGCAATAGTAACGATAGATTTGTCACATTTAACAGTGGAAATTTGATAATCGATAACAATGGGGGGAGCTCAACTGCTTATCAGATAAGAGTTCCATGCGGTCCAAGCGGCTGTTCTTATCCAGGGACCGCCGCTGTATTCAATGATGGTCAGTGGTACTCGTTTACGTTGGTCTTTTCTGGTACTACAACGGTCCTACTTTACGTTAATGGAGCATTTTATGCCACTATTAATCCGTCAGCCACTTATCCGTTAGCCAGCTCATACAATGATCTCGGTATCAGTTTTTTGGGCGGCAATGGTGGCTGTACTTCCCCGTGTAATTGGGCTGGCTATATGAATGATATGCGCATCTACAATGCTCCTCTGTCCGCGCCTGCAATTGCAGCACTCTACCAATCTTCCGTGCCAAACTTCGAACACTGACGTTTTTTATTTTCTCAGCCTAAGAATCGAAATTTGAGGGAGCGCCTTCCTTCGTAATCCGATATTATTTTATCTTAGGGACTATAGCTCTTACTTCTATGGCGCGCGTAGGATAGATCTTAGTCACGGCCTTGTGCATTGAGTTTTGCGTCTTGTTAGTCAGTGCATTAATGAACATGTCTTTAACGGAGATATCCTTTGCCTCTTTGGTGAGCAGCTCTTTTACTTCGTTTCTTATAGCCTTCTTGTAGCGGTTTTTTGCTTTGTTTATCACACACACAACCTTTACGGCATAGCTCCTGCCTTCAACCTTCACAGGTACGACAATGTCCATCTTAGATATGTTGTGTCTTACCATCCTGTTTATCTGTTCTCTGGACATCCTTATGGAGTGAATACTCGCCTTGCCTTCCGAATTGCTCGCCTCGTTTATGCTGAATATTATCTTGTATCCTGGTTTAGCTCTTACAGTGGTTATCTGCAGCGCGCTTACCGCTATCTTCCTGCCCACTACGTTTTCTGCAGTACCCAGGACATCCCCAACGTGCGCGTTTTCTAGCTCACTCGCAGAAATGCTAAACCAAAGATTAGATTCGTTCATAATTTCACGGCTAGGCGGGCATTCTCCAGCGAGTATTCATAGCCTTCCGGCAATTTCCCAGTCTTTTTGTAATAATTTATCAGTCTGTTTATCCTGTTCTCCAGCACCACTAGGCTTCTCTTTGATTTTTTGTCCTTCTTCTCCTTGTCAAGGTGTATGTGGAGTTTTACCGCCTTTCTGTACAGTGCTGTGAGCTCCTCTGGAAGTTCCTCCTTTACATCGTGCTCCTTCAATATCTTCCCGATATTATGCTTTGTGAGATCCTTTATGGACGGAACGCCGTACTGGTCGCGAAGAACTGAGCCGACCTGGGATTTTGTCAGTCCTTGCTCGTATTTGTTAACTATAAGCCTCTCCACCTCCTCCGCGGTGTAATTCAGCCAGTGCGGCACGAATCTGTTCTTGGTTTTAATTATCCTCATGATATCTTCGCCTTCTTTCTATATCTTTAAGATGAGACTGTATCCCTTTAAATTCTTTTCCCATGCGTTTCGCGTAAGCCGACATAAATATTTCAAACGCTTCCGTGCGTTCCTTGTAATGCCTTGATTTTAGGGCGTTCTTCAGCAGGAAGACATCCGTCGCCCTGTCCTCTTCCTTTTTCGAGAAAGAGCTGAGGCCGAAATCTATTATGAATATATCTTCATCCTTGACGAGCATATTTGAGGTAGTCAGGTCACCGTGCACCACTCCCGCTGCGTGCATCTTTGCCACTTCTTCTCCCACCCTTTGCATCCGTTTGCTTGCGAAGACGGAATCCAGCGGATCCCCGTCTATTTTCACCATTATCTCCTTATATTCTCCGTCCAGTCTTATCGGGGTCGGTACGTTTACACCGGCTTCCGCGCACTTCTTCATAAGTCCGAATTCACTCTTGGTCCTGGTCTTTCTCAGCTCGCTGTCTATGCAGTCGAGTCTGTAAGATTTCTTTATGCGGTCTTTTATCACTCTGTCTTCGTCGACGTAAATGTCAGCTTCAGAGCCTTTCGCTATGAGTTTCATAATTTTATGGAGATTCTGTCGCCATCGTTAAGCGCATAGCCCAGGCTTACTCTCTGCCCCTGGAATCTTATGTTGTAGCCGTACACTATCGCGTACGCCTCGCGCTTCAGTTTAAAGTGCAGCCTGTCAGCTAAGTCCCTCACCGTCTCACCCTTCGTGCATGCGATAGCATTGGGCGAGTTTTCAGTGTAGACCCATATTATGCCGTGGTTCTTCAGCGCGTACTTTACGTCTATTTTCTGCGACACCTCCTGTGCGCTTTCGTTCAAGCCATCGATCCTATTCTTTGTTATTATTACCTCGCTCTGCTTCAGCACTTCTGCGTGTTTTTCTACATCTTTCATGAAAACAATCTGCACGTGCATGTTGTCTACGATCTCTATCCCGTGGTAAAGGCCATCGATCCTTGCGAGGTTGAAAGTGTTTAGCACTGTCTGCGGATCGTAACCTACTATGGAGACTCTGGGCCAGTGTTTTTTTATGGAAACTGTTTTGTGCACAGTCGGGACCCTTTTTCTGCTCTTTCGTAGCATGGAGAGCCTTCTTTTCAGGGCTGCCAGTTCTTTGTCGCTCCCTTTGTGTTTCGGGAGTATCTTTATCATCTCTTTGAGTATGCGCTCTTTTTCCTCGGGGTCCTTTTCCCTACTGTAGCTGTCGCCAAGTGCGTAATATTCTGCGGGGGCATTTATCGGCATATTCACCTGTAAGCGATCTCCACCGTATCCGTTCTGAACCTCTGCCGCAGTGCAAGATCTGATTGTTTGTAATCTCTCATAAGGTAACCTGCATAAGCTATCATCGCTCCGTTGTCGCCGGTGAATTCTTTGGGCACTATGTCGAATTTTGCGCCCCTCTCTGAGCACATTATTTTTCCCATTTCGTTTAGTCTTGAGTTAGCCGCGACCCCTCCCGTTATCACCAGACTGTCCTTTTTGCAGTATGCCATTGCCCTTTCACTGGCCTCGATAAGCATCGCAAAAACAGTTTCCTGCAGCGAATAACACGCGTCTTCGACGGAGAATGGTTTCTGCAGTCTGGAAACGAAAGTTTCTATGCCGGAAAAGCTGACGTCCATCCCCTTTAGGCTGTACGGCAATTTTATGTATCTTTTTCCCTTCGCCGCGAGTTCCTCAATTTTTGGGCCAGCCGGAAACGGGATACTCAGTTGTCTACCGACCTTGTCTATTAGATTTCCGACGCCTATGTCCTGCGTCTCACCGAACACAATGTAACGTCCGTCACTATAGGTTATTATCTGGGTGTTTCCCCCGCTGACGTAAAGCATTACCGGGTCAGCCAATCCAGTCGTCTTTCTGGCTATCTCCAAGTGCGCTATGCAGTGGTTGACGCCCACAACCTTTTTGCCCGTCTTCTTTCCTATGAACTTGGCGGCCGCGCTTCCTACTCTTAGGCACGATAGTATCCCAGGGCCCTGAGAGAAAGCTACCAAATCTATGTCGGCCAGACTTATGCCCGCTTTTTTCAGCGCTCTAGACACCATGTCCGAGGCGGTCCTGTAGTGGTGCGCAGCAGCTTCTCTTGGTATTATACCGCCGCTTTTCGGACGGTAGGTGTCCCTCTCGCTCGCCATCACTTCGTCATCCTTTAGGATGCCTACGCCGAACGTGTGTGCGGTGCTCTCTATGCCTATGGTGTACATAATGGTAAGTATAATTATGATAAGACGGTGGCGTTTAATTGTTTCACTGTCATTTCGACTTAGCAGGTTTCTGGACTACCGTGAACACCGTATAGCCGCAGCGTCCGCAACTCTCTCTGTCCTTGTGTCTCGCCAGGTAGACGCCAGCACCGCACTTGGGGCAGGTATTCCTTGAGGCAGTAGTGTCATCTTTGTCTGTCTTGAACAGTTTCCAGACCTGCATCGGCTTACTTTTTTGTTTCTTTTTCTTCGGCATATAAACCATTCTTCTTAAGTATGTATCTCTGAAGTAGGCGCTTTGCTGTCTTCTCGTCCTTGTACACGTGCGCTGTGCCATTGATTCTTCTTGCGCCGTACACGTTCTTCAGGGAGTACACTATAACAATGCCCTCTCCGAATTTCTCAGCGAGCAGTTTCTTTGCGTCGTCCAGCCGCACGGTCTCGTTCTTCTCCGTGTTTATCGTGAACTCTATTCTTTTCCTGTCAAAGTGCTCCTCTTCGGTCGTCTTTAGTACATGAAGTTCCATAGTTTTAGGACACGGATAGTGCGTACTTGCCCGCTTTGGTTACGCCGAGTTTCTTCGCCGTCTCGGATTTTTCAGGATTTGTTATTATGACTAGGCCCCGCCACTTTGACGATAAATCATCGTTGCCGCACAGCGGACACTTTTTTTCTTCAGTCAAGAGACTGCACGCCTTACAAGCTTTAAGCGCCATGTTTCCTTTCCCTTGTCGCCCTTCTTGGCTCTTTCTTCTTTGCACTCAAACTTCCAAGGCCTGGCGATCTCATCGTAAGCCCTACTTTCATAATGCCTTTTGTACTGAGCGCGATTACGCTTGCGAGCACGGATTCGCCCGGTTTAACCGACGCCCGGGTTTTTCTTCCCACGAGCGCATTCTTGCTGAAGTCAACGAAATCGTTCATTGTCTGTGATATGTGCACCAGGCCGTCTATCGGACCTATATTGACCGCCGCCCCCACTTCGCTTATTGCACTTATCGTGCCTTTTATTGTCTCATGGAGCGTCGGCATGAATGCCAGCATCTTGAAAACAGTGTCGTAATAAATCGATGCATCGCCAGGGATTATCATGCCTTCGCCGACGCTCTCTACATCTACCAATCCAACCAGAAGAGAACGGTCCTCGACTATTTTGCCGATATAGTCCTTCCTTATTATATTTTCAACCGCGCTTCCGTAGTCTCCACCCGCGTTCTTAGGGTCCACCCTTATGCGGTCTCTCAAAGTCACTATTTCGTACATATATATGTGAGTTTTAACCTCTGACAAATATAAGCTTTGCACATAAATATAAAGGTATTTAATTGACTATAGAAGTTTGGTATGGCTTTAAAGAGACTGGCATTGGTGGGGGTTGGCTTGGTAGGGTCTGCCGTCCTGTTGCGCATGGCATGCTCGGCGAAACTGGCCATAAAACTGATAGACGGCGACATCATTACTAAAAAGGACGCATACGCCAACGGCATTTTCGTTGAGGCCGATGCCGAGCATGTAACATTCAAAGCTAATGCTGCACATCGTTTTTTGCTTGCCCATAACTTATCGCTGGATACAGAATCCGTCCCTTTTTACATAGGCGAAAATAATATTGATAGGGTCCTTGAGGGCGTGGACCTCGTCATAGACGCCACGGACAATGCACAGACTAGGAATCTTCTGAACAGGTGGTGCATTGAAAATTCGAAACCGCTGCTTATCTCATCCGTATCGGGTAACAGGGCGTTTTTCTACGTATCCGACGGCGAAAATGCGTGTTTCAACTGCATCTCCAGGAACGTTACGCTGACGGACCCTAATTGCACCATAGCGTCTGTGAAAACGGCGACCGTTTTGGCTGACGCGATCGCAAAGGAAGTTTTGAAACTCCCATTTGGTGATAGACCGCACAAGTTCGTCAGCATAAATGCACGCTCCAATGAAGTTGCCGCTTATACCCTGCTTAAGGACCCGTCCTGCAGTGTTTGTGGCGATATAAGGAAAAATGAAAAGGAGAAAAGCCTGTTCGTGCAGGTGTGTTCTGGGGGCATAAAAGTGTCGCTGCAACGAAAATTAAGCATAAAGACCTTACTTCCTCTGTTCAAGTCGTACGACCCGTCAGTGTCGGATGACTATCTGCTTTTAAGGAACGGGGGGCGCTCCATCCTGGTTTCAAAATTCGGCGATTTTCTGTTCACAGGATACTCCACTGGCAGCGTAAGGAAAATACTGGCTATGGTTTCTAACCTATCCAGTCCCTAGATTTGGCTGCTCTTAATACCATGAAAGTGCTAAGTGCTATCGCCGCCAGGTCCATCGCGAGAACGATTGCATAAAATAAGCTGTATGACGAGATTACGCTGCCGGCTATGCTTACACCCGCGACCCTGTAAAAACTGAATACCCCCAGATATTTCACATATTCGTCGAAGAACAGGAAAAATAGGGCGGTGCTTGCTATGAGCCCGATTAAAGGCAGTAATACGCGGATTTTCTTTTTTTTCGCTCTCATACCGAGTCAAAGTTTAAATACGTGCCGACTCCATACTTATACTATGATAAATGAGATGCTTTCTTTTATAAGCAACAATACGTCCAACGCTACGGGAGGTACACCGACCCCGGTGCAACAGTCTGTTTCAATCATATACGGCAGCGTTGGTTCGTTTCTGTTCCCGTTCCTGCTGGTGTTCGCTATAGTCTATGGTGTACTGGAAAGGACAAAGGTGCTGACGGACAAACGTGACATAAACTCGATAGTCGCCTTTGTACTCGGCATAGTGGCCGCGACCACCAACTATTTCCTGAAACTGGCTTATACCGTGCTTCCGATTGTAGCCGTAGTAATCGTTGTCGTATTCATGTTGATGGTTATTTCGAGCACAATATACGGCGGCGAGATAAAGACGATGCCGGCCAGTGCTAGGAAGCTGATAACCGTAGTGGCTGTGATAATCGCCCTTGCACTGATAATATACATCTTCGCAACCCCCAACGATAATTTCAACTTCGCGGGGATTTCCAACAGCAGTGCTGTGAATGTGATAACAGCGTCCCTTCCTTACATAGCAGTGTTAGTCTTCTTGATCCTTGCGGCTTACGTTCTTCTAAAGTAAAATCACTCTTTAGTAAATAATAAAACCTAAAGATTTATATATTGGTTAAGTGCTAATAGAAGTATGGTAATACAAGCAGCGGCAGGGTCTATATATTCGACGGTGGACGCTGTCCTACAGCTGATAACGCCTGCTAATGTATCCGACCCGATAGAGTTCTGGCTTTCTTTTATGTTGATACTTGCTATACTCAACACAGTACTTGGGAGCGTTGAATACTTCAAGGAACCGCAGAACAAAGCATCAAGAAACATAATCTCGCTTATACTGTCTTATTTTGCCGTTACGGTTGCTTGGGTAAACTCGCTGTTGGGCTACATATCTTCCACTCTTGCGATAACTATGGTTATACTGGTGGCAATATTGATGGTTGCCGTCTTGAGTGGCGTTGAATTCAAGAAGAATAGTAAGGCTACAACTTATCTCTTCATAGGGGCCATGGCCGTCCTCTTCTTTGGCGGTCTATTCTCTTACGCACCCATCCCCGGTAGTGCTGTGGGAAGCTCTTCGGGAAGCGCCTTGGGTGCTGCGTTCAGCGCGGCTTTCAACTCTGGACAATTCTGGACCATAATCGTCTTTATAGGTCTTTTCGTTTTAGTGGCCTTTACCCTCGGAAGAATAGGGGGCAGCGGATCTTCGAGCAGCTGATTCACAACTGATACTTTATGGCAGTCGGCGTATTTCCTTTACCAGGTACATACTACATAGTTGTGTTCCTGCTGGTTTTCGGCTTCGTGTTTGCGATACTGCAGCGCGCCAGACTTTTTAATAGCTCAGACATAGTCGCAATAATCGCTGCATCGATAGCGTTCATTGCGCTTTTCTCCTCGTTTTTCGTGGACTTTGTGGTCGTGTTCGTGCCAGAGATTCTAGGCGTACTACTGTTGATATTCCTGGCTTTGTTAGTATTTTCGAGCCTCACGATTTCCAAGGAATCCATGACTGGCTATCTATCAAACAGTGCGGTGATCCCCGCGCTTATAATCTTTGTCATAGTCATATTCGGATTGATAGCGTTCGGTACCGTCTCTTCATCGTTCCCTATGGGGGGTTTGTCTTCTCCATTTTCATCGACAAACGGCACCGTCTCCTCGACGTCAACCATCATCGGGAACACCACGGCAAGGACTTCATTTAGTGACATCACGCCGCAATATGTGACCGCGATAATTACGAATCCGACTGTGTTCTCGCTGCTTCTCGCTCTGGTAGCGATGATGGTAGCCGTACACTTCATGACTAGAGAAGTGCCGCCGCGAAAGTGATTCAAAAGATTTTAGAATAATTCTCGAAGTCGCTGTTGAATAGGGAAGGACCATAAGTTTCGAATTTCAGTATATTATCAGAGTGCCTTTCAAAGAGCTTGCTGATGTCCCAGTTAATGCTCTTTATCCTGCAGATTGTTACGTGTGGATGGAAGTCTCGCGGTTCCTTTATGTCTAGTGCCGAGCACACTTCGGAGTAAACGCCGTTCAAATCCGTTTTTATGTCCATAAATAGTGTGTGCGGTTCTCCCCTGGGTGGGAATACGCCTATACCGCCCACTTCAATAGTCATCGCAGTCTTCAAAGGCCGTAAAGCGTCTATAATCCTATCTGTGTCGATGCCAGTATCGCCAAGGAACAGTAGAGTTATGTGCAGCTTGTCCTTATCAACAAAATTTCCCTCGACAGAGCGCTTGAAATCGTCCTCTATATCGAGTATTTTTTGCCTTATCTCGCCGGGTAACTCTATAGCTATAAACAGACGTCGCATTTTAAGGCGCTACTCCAAAACCGGGCGTACGCTCATCTTACTGTCTCTACAGAATCGATTTCGCCGTCGCCGTCTATGTCGTATCCTCTTACTATAGAATACCAGGACGGCTCGTCATTGTAAGACTTAAAAGTTGTATCATGGAACTGCGTGGCAGCCAGGATGGTGGAGAGTGTGCCTATATGCCTTACCCCCCCGAACACGATTATATCTTTGGATTTGTCGAATGGGCTTTTTATCTTCTCTATTACACCTTCGTAGTCCCTGCTGTGTACACCATTTCTGTCCTTCAGGGTCCAGCCTTCTTCTTTCTGGAATTTTATCGGCAGATAATTATTGATTTCTCGGGTTATCAGGTTTGTGACCGGACCGCCTACAACTATGAGATTCTCCTTAAAAAGGTTCTTGGAAATCACATCGGTGTCAAGCACAACAGGCAGTTTCTTCGGCAAGTCAACGAACTGGCCCAAAAACATGCCCAGATGCAGTGCATAATGGGTGTCCCTGGCTATCGACCTGTACTCCCCGTGCGGATCCGGCGAACCCACGCATATCAGGCCATTGAACTTGCCGTCAACTATGAATTTCTCGTAGAATTTAGCGGTGCTATGGTCCTTTATTCCTCTCTCCTTGATATCCAGCTTCTTGCTTTCAGGATTTACTTCGAACACGAAGGAATTGGACACGGCGGAATACACCTTGACAGACTTCCCCTTTTTCACTTGTACTGTGCTGGCTGAAATCATGCCCGCCTTATCGAGTACTTTAATGGCCCTTGAAAAACCATCCTTGGTAAGCTTCATCCTTTTCCTTATCGTCTCTTCGGGGGAGGGTTGTTTGCTTATATACCGCAGAAGCGCAACAGCGCTATCGTTTGACAATACCTTGAGATCCTCGGCTTTGTCTATTAGCTTCGCACTATTAACAAAGTAGTTCTGGTCTTCAGATTTAATCAACCCTAAATTCATATAATCGCTTTAAGAAGGCAGGGAATATAAATACTTAACGGGTTTTTGTACCCCCGTTTCATCGCCTCCACAGTAACTTCTTTTAACATAGCACGCCCCGCGCACTGACACAAAAGAAGAGTTCGGATATATAAGCCTTAGCGGCTGTTTAGAGTGACATTGCTTTAAATACTAGGTTCCTTCTATTATTCTTTTATCATTTATGTGCGGGATAATAGGCTTTTCTGGAAAAGACAATGCTATTCCCTATCTGGTTGAGGGCATAAAAAACCTTGAATACAGGGGCTATGACAGCTGTGGTTGCGCGTTTCTGTCAGATGGCAGTGTAAAAGTGATAAAAGACGTCGGCAGGATAGATTCACTCATAAGCAAATTCAAGGTAAATTCAATAAATTCTAGTACTGCCATATTTCATACCCGCTGGGCTACAACCGGGGAGGTTACCAAAGAGAATGCGCACCCCATGACGGACTGCAGTAAGCGTATTGCGGTCGTACACAATGGAATAATAGAGAATTGGAAAGAGCTGAAGGAATCTCTTCGCGACCACATTTTCGTTTCTGATACCGATACCGAGGTTCTTGCACATCTGCTTGAGGAAAAGCTAGGAGACGGAAACACGCTTGCGGACGCAGCCCAAAAAGTTTACGGCCTTATACGCGGCAGGTCCTCTTTCGTCGCAATAGATTCGAAGACTGAGGAGGTGGTCGCTGTCAAGAAGGGGTCGCCCCTTGTATTGGGGGTATCGAAGAATGGCAATTTCATAGCCAGTGATGTTCCTTCCTTCATAAAGTATACAAACAATGTGATATTCCTGAACGATGGCGATACGGTAGTTCTGAAACGCAACAAGTACACCATTTCGAGTATGACTGGTAAGCTGCCCAGGCACGTATTGACCAAGGTAAAGCTATCGCATCTTTCGGCGGGAAAAGGCAAGTACGAGCACTTCATGTTGAAGGAGATAATGGAACAGCCGTACCTGATCAAGAAACTCTCCGAGTCGGATTTCCCATCCTTATCCAGAGCTGCGGATGCTGTTAAGAGCGCCAGAAGGGTTTACATATTGGGATCCGGTACCTCATTCCATGCCTCACTTATCGGCGCTAAGATGCTCAGAGAAAAGGGGATAGATGCGCTAGCCATACAGGGACAGGAACTCAAATCGTTCAGAAAGCTCATAAAAGGAGACGACGTCTTCGTACTAGTTTCACAGAGTGGGGAGACAGCGGACCTTATAGAAGTGCTGCCGGACATAGAGAAAAACATCAAGATATCCGTTATAAACGTGGAAGGATCGACGATAGCACGTGCCGGTGGTATAGTGATAAACATAAACGCTGGCCAGGAGAAAGCAGTCGCGTCCACGAAAGCTTTCGTGATGACTTCAATTTTTCTTACCCTTCTTGCTGAAAAAGTTGGCGGGGGCTTCGATAAGGCCATTGGGGAGCTAAAGCTGTTGAATCTGGATATCTACAATATCTTCGTGCCGTCCGTCGAAAGAGCAATGAACGAGATTGCCAAGAGGATAGTGCACATGCACGGCCTGTTTTATCTCGGCATAGACAAGGATTATACCGTGGCCGCCGAGGGTGCGCTCAAGATGAAAGAAATCGCATATCTCCAGGCAGAATCTATAGATGCCGTGAGATTCAAGCACGGTCCTCTAGCATTAATATCGAAAGACGTATTTTCTGTCGCTGTTGTTTCCAAGAACACGCGTGATGTAATACTTCACAATCTTGATGAGATAAAAGCGAGAGGTGGCAAGATAATCGGGATTGCGGACAAGCCCGCGCCGGAATTCGACCTCTTCATAAAAGTTCCTCAGGCGAATTTGTTTGATTTTGTAATGCCAACCATAATAATGCAGCTTCTGGCCTACAAGGTCGCGGTCCTAAAAAAATTGGATCCCGACTTCCCGAGAAATCTGGCTAAATCAGTCACCACAAAATAAAAATAAATAGTCAGGCTTAGAAGTCTAAAACTCAGTAAAATATAACTCGCCCCCATCAATCCCTCGTATAGCAGGCAGCCGCGGATCGCGATCCGCTCTCAGTAAAAAGAAACGTATTAAACCGTGATAGTACATAGTGATGGTATGAAGCCGGAGTCCTCCGTATATATTACAGATAGACGGATAGACAGAAAAATTCTGATTAACAAAAAATCCCAGTCCGCCCTAGAGTACATGATGACTTATGGCTGGGCCATACTGATCATAGTCATAGTAGCGGCAGTCCTCTACAGCCTGGGTATATTCAACCCCACATCTTCCATACCGAAAGCCACAGTGACAGGATTTGCAGGATTAGGCAGTGTATCAGCGTTCTGCACCTCAAATGGTGTGCTTAGGATCTCTATAGGGGATTCTCTGGGCGTTCCAATAGAGATAACGCAGCTAAACGGCACGGACTCGGACACCGGACAGACGGCAACCTTCACTCCAAACTCCACCGTAGACCCAAACCCAATAATCCAACCA
>JAJYWD010000020.1 GCA_021791655.1 Nanobdellota archaeon
GTCGTCCCGCTTTTCGGCTTAGGCATATATTCGTTCCTGCCAATACTTGCAGCGGCAGCGATGGGGATGAGTTCGGTCAGCGTCGTGCTGAATTCGCTTCTTCTGAAGAGGACCATAAACAAAAGGCTCGGCGGAAAATAATTCACAGACGGGTACCTGCTCTTTGTTAAAGATTTTAAATCTATCGATGAAATAATAATATTGGAAGGTGTGTCGAATGAACGCACTTTTTTCGGTGCCGAGAGGCATTATCTGGCAAGTTGACAGAGCGGCCATGTGTTCGTCTGCAAATGACAATTACGTCAATGCGTAATCCAAAACATGGCTGAAAACGATTAAGGGGGGTCCGACTCCCCCACTTGCCTTATTATTGGTACCTTACAGCGCGGTCTCTCAGATAAAACGTAGTTCTAACCTTGCTGCACTATCAACTGAGTCTTGGATTTTGGGGTAGGCGGTTTCGGCTTGCCGAAGTGGCGCTCCATAGCAACGGCAATTATTACAAGCACAATTCCTATCACACCGAATATTATATCCAAGGACAGTATCTCTACTGCAAACGACTCGAATATGTTAGATGGGATGTTTAGTGCCAAGCCGCCGTAATGAAAAGATAATATTATTGGAAGAAAGAACATTACGGGTATGAAGGTCACAAAAAATGAAACGGCGGCAGAGGATAAAACGTTTTTACCCACCGCCGAGATTCCTTTCCAGCTGAATGCAGAAAAGAAGACCATCAATGAGCCTATCACCGCTAATACCAGCAGCAGGATGCTATAGCTATAGAAGGAGGACGGGGTGAAGAAAGAAGAGTATATAGAACCGCCGGGTACCGAGGACACAAAGCCCGAAAGTATGCTAAAGATACTGCATGTGCTGTTAGTGGCATTGACGGAGCCAGAAGCGAGGAGTGAGCATACAGTCTGCGCGCCGGATGTACTATTTAACGAGCCAAGACCCGTGGAATTTATTGTTATGTGATTGAAAGCATTCGACAAACTTGCCTGTGAGACATTCACAGAAAAAACGAAGATGAAGGAGATTATCGCAAGTACGGTTATAAGTCCACCGAGATATGCACCCAAAGACTTCAAAATACCCATAAAATAGTTTAAAGTTTCACAAGTTAAAAGCTTATTTCTCGCAATATACGAATATCCGTATGAAAATCTTTAATACAATGACTAGAAAACTGGAAGAATTCAAACCAGACGATCGGAAGCTTGTGAAGGTTTATTGTTGCGGACCCACCGTTTACGATTTTGTGCACATAGGGAACCTTAGGTCATTCGTCTTTTACGACGTGCTAAGGCGCGTCCTGGAATATAACGGCTTCAAAGTCAGGCTTGTAATGAACATAACGGACGTAGACGATAAGACGATAAAGAAATCGCGGGAGGCGGGCGTAGAGCTCAAAGAGTACACAGAGAATTATACAAGATACTTCATGGAGGACATAAAAAAGCTCAACATAAAGCCAGCCGATCTTTATCCGCACGCCACTGACAGTATAGTCGAGATGGAGAAAATAATCTTAAAGCTAAAAGAGGACGGATTCGCATACGAAACCGATGACGGGATATATTACGAGATCTCCAAGTTCAAGGATTACGGAAAGCTATCCAAAACAAGGGTTGGCGATAGCACTTTTTCAAGGATAAACGCAGACGAGTACGAAAAGGATAATCTGGCGGACTTTGCACTGTGGAAGGCCTGGGACAAGGAAGACGGAGAGGTATACTGGACCGGGAAGCTGCCGAAGGGAAGACCGGGCTGGCACATAGAGTGTTCTGCGATGTCGATAAGCAACTTGGGACCGACAATCGATATACACAGCGGGGGTATTGACCTGATTTTCCCGCATCACGAAAACGAGATAGCACAGAGTGAAGCATACACCGGAAAGAAATTCGTAAATTATTGGGTGCATCCCGAGCACCTGCTGGTGAACGGCAAAAAGATGTCAAAGAGCCTGAAAAACTTTTATACGCTCAAAGATCTGGAAAGAAGTGGGTTTGATCCGCTCGCCTTCAGGCTCCTGATGCTGGACTCGGACCACAAAGCCAAACTGGATTTCACTTTTGAGGCGCTTGAAAAGGCAGAAAAGACGCTGGACGACCTTGACATAACGTTAAAATCGTTTGCTAAACTTAAGGAAAACGACAGAAATGGTCCAGAGCCGGAAATAGGGTTGAAGGCTTTCGATGCAGCGATAAACAACGACTTTGACACACACGCCGGCCTAGTAGAATTCTTCAGAGTAGTGGACATCGCCCGGGCAAGAATAAAGGAAGGAATGGTTGGTAAGCGCGAGAAAACGAAAATCCTGGACGCCATAAACACAATGGACGGCGTACTCGGTATCCTGGAAGGATACAATATACCGGATAGCATTGAATCCCTTTCAAAAGAACGCAGCGACCTAAGGAGAAAAAAGAACTGGAATGAGGCGGACGCTATAAGAGAAAAAATCAAGAAGAGGGGCTTTAGAGTAATAGACATGGTAGACGGTAGTTACACAATAGTAAAAAACAGGCGCGTATGAATCTTCTGGAGTAGAGTATTAATTTTGTGCGATTTTCTTAATTATATGACACGGGCGGTAGAACTAATAACCAAAAAGGAGTATCCAGAGCTGGACAAATTCCGACGAGAATTTAAAATATCAAACGACGGTGAACTGTGCATAGTTGTAGGCGGAGATGGAACCTTTATCGGCGCAGCCAGTTCCAGAGACAAGCCTATCCTTTTCGTAAGGGACAATTCCCCTATGAGTGCGGGTTATAATTCGGATATCTCATTGTCAGAGACGGACTACATAATAGATCAGATAAAGAGGAACGCTTTCAAAATTGAGGACATAGGCAAGAAAATAAAACTCGTATACAATGATAAAACCCACTATGCGGTGAATGATGTAGTGCTGCACAACGTAAAAGAGGAGGTCTACTTCGAAGTGTACAGAAAAGGAGAAAAGGTTTACCCTTTTCCGATAAGCGGGGACGGCATAATAATAAGTAACCGCGTCGGATCCACAGCATATAATAGGTCCGCCGGCGGGCCTATCCTCATAGACCAGAGCGCGTTATGCTTGACTTTCATAAGTCCGGACAGCCCGTTTACTAATTCCCTAGTCTTCAAAGAGGACGACAGAATAGAAGTGAAAGTCTTGAAAGGAAGGGGACTTTTAAGCTTTGACAACACCGAACTCGGGAAGCTGTCGATAGGATCGCGTTTCGAGGTTAGCACTTCCAAAAAGCCGATAAAGGTAATAAAACTACGCGGCAGAGAAGAGTCTATAAGCGATAAGTTACACAGACTGATAATAAGAAAGATGAGCAGCGTCTGATCAGGAATACTCGGGCTGTTTCACGCGTTCGAACCTTCCACTGACATACTGATACCAAAGACCATTGAACTTTACGAACGCTTCTTGCTTACCATTTATAATATATTGTGTTTGGTCATAAGGAGTTACCGCCCGCTTTGTTTCCTTGTTGACTATAACCGCCTTCTTTTGCTCCAGCTCGGTAGACGGAAGGTACACCTTTAGCTTGCTGACAATCCGCGCCTGGGGTTGCTTGTACGGACTTATGTGAACTATGCGGGTCTTCTCACGCAAAAAGATTACAGCGGCGAACATTGTGATTATCGTGAACGTAATATAAGTGATGGCATCGTCGAACAACGCGACTAGAAAAGCCGTCTGCCCCTTATCAAAGATGTTATAGCCCAAGAGAATCGTAGATATAGCAAGCCCGAAATCAAGAACCGATGAGTAAACCGATAGTTTCACAGCCATATCGTACAAACGTTTGTGCAGCTCCGCCATACTAATTATAAGCATCACCAATTAATATTCGTTAAGGGGATAATATAAAGTATTACTTAACGAAAAAGTGGAAATAACGAGTGCAATAAAACAATAAATTTATAAACCCACGACTTCATTGAAGTTCGTATTGACGGTATTGGTGATTGAAACGGTATGTTGGGCCCACATTTAATGTTAGATCTTTACGGCTGCGACGTTGGCAAACTAGACTCAGAGAAATTTCTGACTAGCTTTCTATTAGATCTTCCGGAAAGGATAGGCATGCGACGCATATCTGACCCGCATATACTTCGGTACGAAGGAAACTCGGAATCGTTTGATAGCGGCGGCATATCCGCTTTTGTGCTGATAGCCGAATCGCACATAAGCGTGCACACGTTCGTAGAACAGAGATATGCGTCCGTTGACATCTTTTCATGCAAGCAATTCGACACGGAATTCACAAAGAACTACATATTTAGCGCGTTTTCCGCAAAAAGGGCTGAAATCAGGTTGCTAAACCGCGGAAGGGAGTTTCCAAAGGACGTAAGAAAATCAAAGGGCATCGCAATAAAACAGAGAGCAAAGCTTGGCGATAGCGAGGCCTTCCGAACCTTAAAAGAAACTAAAGCTTAAATAGCTCAGTAATCTTACTAGATAATTATGCAAAAAGCCAGAATAAAACTGACATCAACCGATGCCTTCAAACTGAAGGAGGTGTGCGATTCCATACTAGATATTTCGAAGAAATTAGGGACTGCGATCAGCGGACCAATTGCGCTGCCCACTAAGAAAATAAAGGTAGTAACAAGGCGCGCACCTGCCGGCGCGGGCAGAGAGACATATGAGACGTGGTCACTTAGGCTACACAAGAGAATAATAGACATGCAGGCCGATCCTAAGGCGCTGCACATGATAATGAAGACCTCTGTGCCAAAGGAGGTCAACATAGAGATGGAAATAGTCGGTCAGTAAAGTTTACAGTGTAATAACTAAGCTTTTTTAATCGAGCGCATATTCATTATAATGGATGCGGTAAGAGACTACGGCGAGAAAGTTGTTATAGCTGTCGCGGTATTGGTGGTTTTACTGTTAATACTGACTGTGGCTTTTGCTACAGAAACGAATACGTCTGAAACTAGCGCTCTAACCACTATAATGATAGCGCTGGAGACATTCAATTTTAGGAGCAATCTCGGCATATTTTTACTTCTGTTTTCTCTTTTTATAGGCGTCTTTGCCGTCTATATGCTTGAGTTTATCGTGTCTTTAGTAAGGAAAGAATTTGGGGGTGCAATTTATATGGCGCAGAGATTAAGATTTAACAACCACAACCTTGTAGTCGGTGGCGGTAGAATCGGGGAAAGGATAGCTTCAGTTTTAAAGGAGAAAAATCAGCCAGTTCTTATAGTCGAAAACGACGAACTTAGGGCTATCGAATTGAAACAGATGGGATTCAAGGTCCTTAGGGAGAGCGCTCTCGACGAGAGGACTTATAAATTGGCGAACGTGCAGAAAGCGGCGGCAATATTTGCGTGCCTTGGAAAGGACGTAGATAATTTTATAGTCGTTATAAACTCGAGGGACGCCAACAAGGGCGCTAAGATAATAGCAAGGGCCAATGCCCCGAAGAACGTAAGAAAGTTCAGGGAATTCGGAGCAAACGAGGTGGTCATGCCGGAGATTGTGGGCGCTGATAGGATGGTGTACCTAAGAGAAAGAAAAAACGAATGAAAACAGAGATTAAGGGCAAGCTGGCATCGTCTTTCCTCGTATTTTCCTACGCAGTAGAAAGGTACTGGCTGGAGATGTTCCTACTGGAATTCTTGCTCATAGCATTTTTCATTGAACGTTTGTTAGTAATAGTCGCCATTCTAGTAGGTACGATAACAACGCTACTAATCGCAAAACTTATAAAGGGCAGCGTAGGAGAGAAAAGGCCGCAGAGGGCGATACTGCGCTCGAGATACTTGAGACGTGCATTCATAGACCCAAGAGGCTTCCCGTCTTATCATTCTGCTGCGACGATGTTCTTTGCAGTGGCACTTTATAAGAGTTACCTCTTTTTACCTCTGTTTTTGTTCGCTGCTTCGGTGGCTTACAGTAGGCATTACATTGGTTCGCACCACATAAGGGATATAGTCGCTGGCGCAATCATAGGCGCTGCTGTTGGGTATATTTTTGCGCATTTCCTGATAGTCAAGTATATCTAAACAAGTTCACTGTACTACAGCTTTTACCACGTCGGCAAGACCGCTCAGTGCTTCTGCACCTAGAGTAGACTTAACATCGGTGTAGGATATCGCCGGGTTGAAAGGCAACTGGGCCAGTACCGGCGTCTTTCTTATGCGTTCTTCTCTCCCCGAGGAGAGGTCTTGCTTGTTCCCGCAGTGAGGGCACTGTATATAAGCCATGTTTTCTATTATACCATAAACGGGAATCCTTAGGGTATCAACCATAAACATTGTCTTTTTGCCAACAGTCTGCGACAGTAACTGTGGCGTGGTTATCAGCAGTATTCTGTCAACAGGAATAGACTGGAAGACCGTGAGCGGCGCATCACTTGTGCCGGGCGGCATGTCCAGAAATAGAACATCAAGATTGCCCCAGTCCGTATCGCCGTACATTTGTTTTATTGCGCCGGAAACCAGGGGGCCTCTCCATATCAGTGCACCAACGTCTGTGAGCATATCAACCGATACGAGTTTTATCCCGTCGTAATCGTAGGGTTTTATCCTACCGTCGGAATCCATGAGAGCCCTGTCCTTTATATTCAGTAACGTCTTTATCGATGGGCCGGATATATCACAGTCTAGTATACCAGTTTTGTAACCCAACTGCTTCGATATAAGTGCTAGGAACGCCACCACTGTGCTTTTTCCCACACCTCCCTTCGCTGAGTATACGGCCACGATATTCTTTATCAGCTTTTTTTCGTACCTTTCAATCGAAGCTGGCGTGCTCTTGTTTTCCCTGACAAGTTCTTTCTTTACGCTATCCAATTCCTGCTTGGTCATGTATCCAAATTCCACTTCCACTCTCTTATAACCGGCTTTTTCCAGAACCTCTTTTGCATCTTTCTCTATGGTTGAACTTAGCGGGCAACCCGGAACTGTGAGTTTGACTTTAAGCTTCAGTGTGCCGTCAGAATAATCGACAGAATCTATCATCCGCAGGCGAGTTATACTGATGCCTATCTCAGGATCTTTTACGCTTTCTAGCAAGGAAAAAATCTTTTCTGTCTCCTTCTTGTCTATCATTTTTTCTTTTCTTCTTCGCAGTCTTTTATACCTTCTGCGGTTAACTCAAACATGACCTCTCCTTCCGGCATGCTAGGAGAATCCACCAACTTTGCTACCCTGTTATTTTTCTTGCTTTTCCTGAGGTAAACTCTATAAGTAGCTACATGTCCCACTATGTGCCCGCCGACCGGCGCAGTGGGGTCACCAAACAGCTGGTCCGGCCTCGCCATGACTTGATTAGTGATGTATATAGCGAGATTGTACCTGTCTGCGAGCCTCTGTAGATTGTGCAGTATAACGTTCACTTTCTGCTGCCTGTCAGCCAGAGTTCCCCTACCTACGTACTCGGCTCTGAACAGAGCCATCATACTGTCGACAACTATTAGTTTTATTTTCGGGTCCTTGTTCACCAATTCTGGTATCTTATCAACAAGAAGCACTTGATGTTCGGAGGAGTAAGCCCGACCTATTTTTATATTCTGAAGAACTTCTCTGGGATCCAGGTTCTTTGCGGCAGCCAACTGCTCTATCCTCGCCGGCCTAAATGTGCCTTCTGTGTCTATCCATATAGCATGTCCCTCTAGACCACCCTTGTCGTTCGGCAACTGCACATTGACTGCGAGCTGGAAAGCAAGCTGGCTTTTACCCGAGCCGAACTCTCCGTAACACTCTGTTATAGCCTGTGTTTCGACACCGCCGCCCAGGAGGATATCAAAAGCCTGACTGCCGGTCGATATGCGTTGCACCTGTCTTCTCCGGTCCTGAAATTCCAATCCGGATAAGAAATTCATTTTAGAGGCTTCCCGTGCCTCACCTATTATCTTCTTAGCTGTAGGCTCGCCTATGTCGCATACCTCCGCGACTTCTAATGCATTGGCAGTCGCGAGTGATATTATGTCCATGTAGCCCACCGACTTGAGCTTTGATGCAATAGCACTCCCAACACCTGGAAGGTCCTTTATATCCTTATATTCTGAATCTTCATTAACCTTTTCTTCGTTCTCTTCCTTTGCCACACTCCCTCCAAAACATCCTTATCTTATATACAAACTATTTAACCTTATCTAAAATAACTTTCGTGTCTGTCTGTCCCACGCCTTTTATACTCCTTAATTCCGACACAACGAACTTTGACAAATCTTCCATCTCCTCGAATGAAAGGCGTATAACCAAGTCCCAATCGCCGCTTATGAGCAGAACTTCATCAACGCCAGCTTTCTTGGTCAGGGCTTCAGCCACTTCTATGGGGGATGAACCCTCATTTATCTGGATGAATATCAGGGCGCCCAACTTTTCCATGCTTTTTATTATCATTTTGGATATATAAAAACCGCAATCGTATCAAAATTTCACTGACCCTCTGCAATCGCTTGCATGCACCTATCGTAATACGGACAGTATTTACACTGCCACACCAGCTCTTCATTGAAGTAATACTCGGCCGGCGGCAATTTCTTGTTCTTAAGATGAAAATCCAGATCCTTGAAACGTTCGATTATTTTAGCATAAGCCTGCTCGCTAAATGACACCTTGAACTGTCGTATCTGCAGGTTCTTCTTATCCGCGTACACCAGCAATCCGTAGTCAGCAGCCTCCGCTTTTAGATAGAGCATAAGCTGCATGACGTGCTTCTTTTCCGGCTCATTCACTTTATTCACGTCGCCAACGGACTTGGCCTCTATAAGTATCGTCTTGTTGTCTTTCTTTGTAACAACATAATCGTCTATCCTACCAAATATGGAGAAATTTGTCTCTTCATCTGCATAGTCTATCCTTATCGGTTTTTCGTCCTCAACCCGTGAAAACTCTTCCGAGGCTTTCAGCGCCTCTGCTATGAAAGCATGGAGTTCGTTGCCGAGAGCGAATATCCTCAGAGCAGAAGGGGCCGTAGGCTGTGGATATAGATATGAATAGTAGCTTCTCCTTATGCACGCCCCTATCTCGCTGGGGAAATATGCACCCGTTCTCTTGGGCCTCTCTTTCTCCTCCTCGAGATAAGAGTCTATTATGGCTCCAACGTCTACGTCTATTATGCCATCGTCCAAAAGATTCCTCTGCGTTTCTTGATCAGACATACAATGATATTTTACCAACCGTCCCGTTACAGCTCTAACTATACAGAGTATATTTTATTATTTACTGATTCTCCTTTGATAAATGTTACTATCCCAGCGCCTTTGCAAGGTACAGGAAGCGACGATTACAATGGGCAACACCGGCGGGCCGAACACCAGTTGCGTCCGTATGGAAACAAAAAGCAATATAAATACCAGATTGTTAGGATATGAATGAATAAAACGTCCGTGCTCATAGCGGCTATCATATCGTTAGCACTGTTTTTCGTGATATTCGCACTGGTGGCGTCCGGTTACTCCAAAGGATTCGACTCGACCACATTTTTATTAATAAACAACGGATTGAACGTGAATGCCCTGAATTGGTTTTTCGTCGGGCTTAGCTTGTACGGCAGAGAATACTTCTGGATACTCGTGATAGCGCTAATATGGGTGCTGGGCAAGAAAGACGCAAAGAAAGGCGCAATACTACTGGTCATAGCATTGATATTTATGGCTATCATAGGCACTGGAATAAAAGACCTATATTATCAGCAGAGGCCATTCGACGTTCTGAGCCAGACAATCTTGCTCGTGCCGCCGGATACCGATTCCGCATTCCCTTCTGGTCACGCACTGATCGTCATCGGAGCGGCGGTAATGGCGCTGCTCACGCTGAGAAAGCGCTACTCAATTCCGCTTTTCGCAGAGGCCCTCCTTGTAAGTTATTCCAGGATGTATGTTGGTGCCCATTACCCATTGGACGTACTCGCCGGAGGGCTCGTGGGTGCCGCGATATCACTGTTTGTGTTCTATGCCTTGAGCGATAGCGCGATAACTTATATCCTATTGGATTACATAAACGGCGTGTACTCAAGAATAATTTCTACGCTAAAGATACGGCGATAACAAATGCTTGATGAAGACCTCGTAAAGTTTTTTGCATCCAGGATAAGACCGGAAGATTACGGCGATATAAGACTGGCTGAAAGCAGCGGAACCTTAATAGAGATAGAAAAGGGAAGAACCCGTTCCACCTCTTCGTTCGCCGTAAGAGGTTTCGGTGTAAGAGTACTCCACAATGGTGCATGGGGTTTCGCCTCGTCCACAAGAATAGGCGGTGCAGAGATAAAAAAAGCTATCGACTCAGCATACAGGCAAGTCAGCAGCAAGCTGTGGAAGAGAGTCGTAAAGCTGAGCCCGGAGACGAACATAGAAAACGCGGAGAAAACATTTAAGGAGGACCCGCAAAATGTGAGCTTCAAGAGAAAACTCGACACGGCGCTGGAAGCAGACAGTGCAGCCAGAGCGCACAAGGGTGTGACAAATACGTTGACGGTATATGGGGACGCCATGGAAACCTGGCTTGTCGGCAATTCTGCGGGGAGCGTTATCCGTTTCAACAACTCGTTCCCACGGCTTAGCATAGCGGTCTTTGCAAAGGACCCGAATACCACCAATGTGATAAGGAAAACGATAGATGGAAACTGCGGATTTGAGATATTTAGGGGTGGCGCACCCGGAGCAATGGGAAAGGCGGCAGCCAAAGAAGCGCTTAGTCTATTGGGCGCGAAACCGGTGAAGGGCGGGAAATATGACGTAGTACTTGACCCAGATATGGCAGGCGTCTATGCACACGAAGCTATAGGGCACGCATCTGAAGCTGACGGTGTAGTATCGAATAATTCGATGCTTGCTGGCAGGCTGGGCGAAGCAGTTGGTCCGGAAAGCATCACCATAATAGACGATCCCACTATAACCGGTGCCTCGGGTTCCTTCTCATTCGACTCAGAGGGCTCTAGGAGCATAAAACGCACCATAATCGACAGGGGCGTGATAAACGAGTATCTGCACACGCTTGAAACGGCAAGCAGGCTAAACATGAAAGCAAACGGCGCAGCGAGGGCCTCAAATCCCACACATCCGCCAATAGCCAGGATGTCCAACACTTTCATAAAATCTGGTGAGTTTAAATCGGACATAATCGAGGACATAAAATTTGGAGTGGCATTTTATGGGATGCAGTACGGATACACAGATCCGAGAAACGGCAACTTCATGTTCAAATCGCAGTACGGCAGAATCATAAGGAACGGAAAATTACGCGAGTACGTAAGGGACGCCGCATTGACGGGCAATACTCTGGATGTTTTAAAGCGCGTAGATGCCGTAAGCTCCAATTTTGCGCTGGAGGGAGGAAGCTGCGGAAAGGAAGAACAGTGGGTACCGGTTACAAGCGGCGGGCCGAGCATAAGAATACGTGGGGTGGTTGTCGGTGGACAGTGAAGCACTAATCCGTTCAATAAAAAGATCGGGGATAGACGCACAGTTAGAAGCTTTTTATGAGAGCAGAGAGCATTATGCTTTTGCCATAGAAAATTCGGAACTCAAGAGGGTAAGTAGCAATGCATCTGACGTCCTGCATGTAAGAAGCATCTACAAGGGAAAATCAGCGAATGTGCTATTCTCGATAGAAAAGGAAGCTGACGTCGCTGCCGCACTAAGACTGGCTTACAAACTCGCCAGAGCTGAGGGTTCATCCGACTGCCAGACTTCATTCTCGAAAACGCGAGTTAAATGGACTAAGACTAAAAATATAAGCCCGTACAAAACATCCGAAGTAAAGGAACTGTACGAAAGGGCACTCCGCGCTTCGAAGCACCTAAAAAGGGATACAGCGGTGCATTCAATAAATAGTTTCGGATCCATAAACTTTGATAAGATATCCATAGCTAACGATTTTGGAGTTTCCGGCGACGTGGACAAAAGGAACTCCATGGCATATTGTGACGTAGTAGTAAAAAACGGGCGGGAGCAGGCAACCGGAGACAAGTACACGGAGAGCGTAAATCCAGACAGGATAAAT
>JAJYWD010000021.1 GCA_021791655.1 Nanobdellota archaeon
GACAGACAGACAGACAGACAGACAGACAGAAAAATTTGCTGATTAACTCCAAACATTCCCAGTCCGCTCTAGAGTACATGATGACTTATGGCTGGGCCATCCTCATCATTGTCATAGTCGCTGCCGTCCTCTACAGCCTGGGGATATTCAACCCTGCCTCCTCCGTGTCCGCGACCGTGTCTGGCTTCTCGGGATTTGAGGCGCAAGCTACTTGTATAAAGGGAGCCTTCGTGTTACAATTGACCAATGGATTAGGTTCTCTTATAAACGTTACAGAAATAAACTACACCACGACTTCGGGGCGATCTGTAACGGAGCATTTCGCTAAGATAATACCCCCGCAACAATCTAATATTTATCCACTCCCCTCAAGTTGCTCGAGTAGTGCGGGTTCAAAGTCTTCGACCCCCGCTTATATAACATATACCGAACCCGGTCAGGTGTTCCCCGGTCCTTACGTGTCATCCGGCACAGTACAAGGCGCGGGTGGTTCTCAAGGTAAAGTTGCTAGTTTAAGCGGTTCTACATACGCAAACAGTAGTTACATAGGCTCGGCAATCGGCTCCCAAGTGACACTGGTGGCGTGGATTAATCCATATACTGGCAATGGGGGTCCAGATAGGAGTGGACAGGTTATCTGGTATGGTCCAACTCCGGTTAGCTGTCAGCGCGTCGCTTCTCTAGGGTTTGATGGCAGCACCGACACTACATACGTTTCATTGTGGTGTGGCGGGGATGGTGAGTACACAGGCGCCGTTCCTGCGAGTATAAACTCATGGTCCTTCATTGCTGCGACGATAAACGGGACGGGTGTAAACTTGTATGTAAATAATCAGAATTCCTCAGGTACTGTCATAAGTGGTCTGCTTTCCGTGCCATCAGGTTCCGTCGCATGGATCGGGACAAATAACCCGAATAATCCTGGCTACAGCCCATTTATAGGGAAAATAGCGGACATTCAAATATATAATGGGGTTCTTTCGAAGACTCAAATCCTTAGTCTTTACGCAGAAGGATTTGGCGGTGGACCTCTGGCAAGTGCAAATCTAATCGGCTGGTGGCCGCTTAATGGCAACGTGAATGATTACAGCGGAAATGCCTATAACGGCGTATCGACCGGAGTACAGTGGGCGTCTCCATAAATTCTATAATATAAATACAAAATCACATCTTCATTTGTGGATATGAACAGTTTAAACGTACAGAGATTAAGGAAAGACTTCCCGATTCTAAAGAAGAAAGTGAACGGGCACAATCTAATCTATTTCGACAGTGCAGCGACTTCACAAAAACCTAAACAAGTGATAGATGGTATAAAGTACTTTTATGAAAACTTGAATTCCAATCCGCTTAGAAGCATCCACTACCTGGCGGAGAGGGCTACAGAGGCCTATTCCGACGCTAGGGATAAAGTAGCCAAGTTCATAAACGCCGCTCCGGAGGAAATAGTGTTCGTCAGGAACACAACGGAGGCCATAAACCTACTCTCGTTCGCACTGCCTCTCGCTAAAGACGACATAGTGGCGACGACGTACCTAGAGCATCATTCGAATCTTCTGCCATGGTTCAATCTAAGAAACAAGGGCGTCATGGTCGAGATTGTCGACGTCGACAAAAATATGGACTTGGACCTTTCCTACTATGAAGACATGTCCGAGAAGACGAAACTAGTAACTCTTTCGCACGAATCCAATGTTAGCGGCACAATAAACGATGCTAAGAAGATAAGCAGGATAGCGCACAAAAAAGGCGCAATGGTGCTGGTAGACGCGGCACAGTCCGTTCCACACCTGCCTGTCGATGTGAAGGAGCTGGATGTCGACTTTTTAGCGTTCTCCGGGCACAAAATGCTCGGGCCATTTGGCATAGGCGTACTGTATGTAAGGAAAAGCATCTCTAATCAACTTAGCAACTTTCTTTCCGGCGGCGAAATGATAAAAAGCGTAAGGCTTAACGATGTAGTTTACGCAGACCTTCCGAACAGATTCGAAGCAGGCACGCAGAACATAGAAGGCGCCTACGGCCTTGGTCTGGCGATAGATTACCTCAATGCGATTGGAATGAGAAATGTGGAGAAGTACGGGCATGCGCTGGCTTTGGAACTTTTTGAAAAGATGGGCCAGATCAAAGGTCTTGAGATATACGGCGGGAAAAGCCGGAATTTCGGTGCGATAGCAGCTTTCAATGTAAAAGGGCTGCATTCGCATGACGTGGCTTATTTCCTCGACAAGAAAGGCATAGCTATACGATCCGGTTTTCACTGTGCGCAGCCGTTCGTGGAGGACAAACTCAGGGTTAACGGTGCCTGCAGAGCAAGTTTATATCTGTATAATACCTCGCACGAGATAGATACATTTTGCGGGGAACTTAAGAAGATAGTGAACACATATGGACGAGGATAAAGTTTACGAATTTTTGGATTTGTACCGCAATCCTGAGCAATTCGGCAAGCCGAAGGACTTCGATGTGGAAGAAGAAGGCTTCTCGGAATCATGCGGTGACAATTTCACCGTTTATCTGAAGTTTGACGGGGACTCTATAAGGGACGTCCATTTTGAGGGCAGCGGTTGCATAATTTCAACGGTCTCCATTTCAAAGCTGTGCAGCGCGCTGAGGGGGCGAAGAAGGTCCAGTGTCCCGAAGATGGGTATAGACGACGTGAAGAAACTTCTCGGCGTGAAAACGATAAGCATGTCCAGGGCCAGATGCGCTACTGTCGGTCTGGACGCCATTAAACTAGCGGTAGAAAAAACCGGTGACGAATGAGTGTTGAAGGTTTTCAGCCTTTTGAATATTTACTGATGTCTACCCCCAAATCAGCCGGTCCGAACGCCAGCGGTAATATTTTTCTTACGCTTGTGATTAATATCTTGTCCTTCTTTGTGTTGGATAATAAAATCTTTATGTCGCTACCACCGACTTGCGATGCCTCGAATAGCATCTGTCGGCATGCTCCACACGGTGCCGCCGGCGTTTCTGTCTGGCCACCTTCGGGTTTTGTTATTATTGCCATAGCCACAAAATTCCTTTTCCCTTTAGCATTGGCTGCCAGCAGTGCCGCCCTTTCCGCGCATATGGTACTACCATAAGCGGCGTTTTCGACGTTAGAACCCTCTACAATTTCGCCGTCTTTAGTCAGGAGCGCAGCGCCTACAGAGAATTTTGAATATGGGCTATAAGCGGTCTTCATTGCAGCCGCGGCTGCATCTATAAGGAGTCTTTCTTCCGTCTTTAAATCCGTATAAGTCCCATATTTTGGTTCGTCTTGGTCCATAGCAAGTACAAAACTCCGGCCACTAATAAACGTGCTGCAGGAAAGCGTATAAGGGCGTGTGGTGTGATTTTGAAATGAAAGCCTTGCTTCTGGATAGACCCAGCAAAATAGAAGAAAGGCCGTTAAGGCTTTCCGAAGTGTCGATTCCGACACAGGCAGAAACAGAGATTCTGGTAAAGGTTGAAGCGTGTGGCGTGTGCAGGACAGATTTGCACGTCGTTGAAGGCGATCTCAAACAGGTAAGGTCCCCGGTTATCCCGGGGCATGAAATTGTGGGGAGAGTCGCAAAAGTCGGTAGGGAGGTCAGGAACTTAAAAGTCGGTGACGTCGTTGGAGTCCCTTGGTTGCATAAAACGTGCGGCAGGTGCGAGTTTTGCCTTTCGGGACGCGAGAATCTGTGTGAAAGAAAGGAATTTACCGGGTATTCTGTCGACGGCGGATATGCAGAGTATGTTGTGGCGGACGCCAATTATTCGTTCAAGTTGCCGTCAGACGTGGATCCGGTAGCATTTGCGCCCCTGCTCTGCGCCGGGATAATAGGCTACAGGTCATTTAAGATGACGAACGCTCCAAAGAACGGCAGGATTGCACTGTTCGGCTTCGGTGCCTCTGCCCATATAATCACCCAGCTAATGGTGAAGATGGGTTACGGGGTGATTGGGATATCGAATTCTGAACAACACGTCGAACTCGCACGGAAACTCGGTGCATCAGAGGCCTACGCATCCAAAGAAAGCTACAAAAACATCGCCAAGTGCGATTCTGCCGTGGTATTTGCGCCCGTGGGGGAGCTAGTGCTGGAGGCTCTAAGTATATTGAAGCCGGGCGGCAGGGCTGTCATAGCCGGCATACACATGAGTACTATACCGCCGATAGATTACGATAGGCTGCTTTTTAATGAACGTGGGATCGTCAGCGTAGAAGCCAACACCAGAGAAGATGCCAGTGAATTTCTCGAGCTTGCGGCGAAGTTCGGGATTAAAAGCGCATACAATAAAATGCCGTTCAATAGGGCGAACGAGGCACTGCAGGAGCTTAAGGCTGGAAAAGTAAACGGCGTAAACGTCTTGTCTGGATGGACCTGAATGTTCATTATGTATTTTTACCGCAGCATTTGCCGACAGCGTAAAATTACAATTTTTGCGTAGTAAACGTTTTTAACGAAGATTTATTTATTCCCCCGCCGCATATTACACTTATGGCGTTCGTAGACGACCTCACTTTTGAGTTGTTTGTACTAGCGTTTTCCGGGTTCGTGTTTGTATACCTGATGTCCAGATTATACCTTGATTACAGACACAAAAAACAGAGGGTACAGGAAAGGCTTGAATCGGCATCGATTGCGATACTTATAACCGGAGTTTACATATTCCTTATCGCTCTTGTCTCCCAGATCACCTGGTTCTTGCCCGGGGCTTATAATATACTATTCTACGACCCGTTCATGGCTCTTGGGGTTCTTATGGTGGCATTCGCGCTTTCTGCACGATACAAATATAAACTGCAATATGTCGGTCTTTTAGGACTCCTTTTCGGTATAATGACCATCTGGTACGGCGTATCGGCTTATGATCTTGGTTTAACGTCCGAGCCGCTGGCTATGTTGGCACTCTTCGTGCTGTTCGGAGCGGCGGGTTTACTGAGTTATCCAATAACGCTGATCCTCGACGCCCTCCCCGGTTATAAGAAGAGGATCTGGCTGGGATGGAATGTTATACTCGTTTTGTTTTGGCTGTTTCTCGTAGTTGGCAGCCTTCTTGCAGCGTACATAGGCGTATCTGCGGTTCCCGCACACCTAGCAAAGCCGCCATGAGCGGAGAAAGGAGTGTTCTGGCTTTACCCGCAGTTACTAAGTTTTGTCGAAAAATCATAACTGTAAAAGTACAATTAAATACTGTCGGCGCGGGATAATACAATGAAAGGACAAGAGTTGCCCATATCCACGGTAATCCTGATAATAATCGCCGTCCTCGTGCTGGTGCTGGCAATATACTTTATAGTGCTGCCCGTCGCGAGAGCACCTTTCAGTGCTCCCACACAGGGGGACAATCTGACCCTTTTCGAGCACCAATGCGCGGCTTACTGCGGATTAAGCGATGCTATCCAGTTCTGCAAAGCCAATTTGGCCTACAGCGGGGCGGTCCTAAATTGTTATAGTCAGATACCCGGTCTGTCGGGTCCAAGTTCTTTTATTTACCCAAATGGGCAGTGCATGTACTATGCTGCGAACGGCTCACAGCTGCCGGCCAATCAAGTCACGTGCCAAAATATAATAAAGTGACGAGACTTGTAAGGTTCAGCGAGCGAAATTTTAACTTGCTTGAGAAATAATCCGATTTAGCACCAAATGACACAGTACAGTCTGATATCCTCCCACCAATTAAAATTCCGTGGGGTTCCCTTGACTACGATTTGGCGTCTCTAGATCCATAGAGTCGCGTCTCTGGGGATATCAGTGCTGCCCTTGCGTACGTCCCTGTCTGCACGCGATCGTGCCCATCGCAATCTGCACTGATTCCCGATGCTTCTTCGCAGGACGTACTTATCGCACATGCGAATGACATCGGCGATGCCGATACGGCAGAGCGTACCGTCAGTCACGTCTCAAGGACATATCCAGAGACTCCCTCTTCGTCAGCTTCAAGATATCCTTCGGTGTCCAGTGCCATCTTCACCTTCCCCTTTTCCAGCCCTAGCGTCCCCAGATATTCGATGAACTTCTTGGGCGTCTCGTTCACGCCGCCTTCGCTGAACACTATCCTTTTCGCCTTCTTTTCCGCGGCCCTTGCGACCAGGTCCCTGTAGACTGCGTCGAATATCTTAGGCTTCCTGAAAGTACGGTGCCCCTCCACGGAATCGACCAGGAAAGTGCCGTCCTCCATGTAGCATATCGCGCTCCCAAGCGCCTTTCCCCCGACGTCGTATCTCACCAGGGTGAACCTGCCGTCATTGCAGTATTTGTCGATCCCCCCGCCATACTCCCTTGGGAGGTATACGCAGGCGATCTGCACCCTGCTGTCATAATCGAGAGGGTCATCGCTCTCGACGGCGGAAAGCAGTGCGTCCCCGCCGGTAAAGCCGTCCTTCCCGCCGTCCATGCAGGCAAGGACGCCGTTTATGCGTCCGTCATTGGTCTCCCTGAGGACCGTCATGGCTTTGTCTATTTCTCCCTTTTCTACGCAGGAGACGATCTCGGGCAGCTTCGACTTATACGATGAACGGAACGAGTCCCTGGCTCTATTGAGGGCCTTTTCCCCGGCGATGCCGGCGACGAGCCTGATCGCCTCTGCCTCCTTTAGCTTGTCTCTGGACCCAGTCACTGCGAGCAATAAAAGATAAGGGAGCCTGCCCCTGTCCACGTCCATCGTGCTGCCTCCCCCGGCAGAGATGCTGTATTCTTTCCTGTTCCTTTCCACGGACTTGTTGATCAGTCCTGCCAATCCTCTCCTTTTCTCTTCGTCTACGGAAAACAGCATAAGCATCTTCTCCGTATCAAGCTCCTTGCTTATGCCATAAGCATAGGACACGTATCTGGTGGCCAGCTTGCCATACGTCCTTATGTTCTCCTTTGTAGGCAGAGGCAGCCTGCAGCCGGATTTGACGTAAGCCACGACCGCATCAAAGCCCTCCTTCCGGTCTATCAATCTATCCAGCCCACTGCGGCTTATGGCCATGACGTCATTGTGATCCAGTAGCTCTAATGCCCGTTTTCCGGACCTGTTTACGATGTAGCATGCCAATCTCATCGCGTCTTTATCCCTCGTGAAATATACAATCTCTTCCAGCTTCCAAGCGACACTCCTTGCAATTCCCTCTTCATATCTTCCGATCGTCCTTGCAGACTCCATCACCGCGTCTTTATCCCTCGTGTAAAGCGCAATGTCTCTCAGACACCAAGCGACACTCCTTGCAATTCCCTCTTCATATCTTCCGATTATCCCTTCTAGAGTAAGCCTTACGTCGTGTCCAAGTGCATCTATCGCCAATATCGCCAAAATAGGCTCTTCCCCAAGCAAAATCTCAAGCTTCATGGCGTTTATTGAATACAATTAATATATAAATCTTTTTATTAGTTAGTAGTGAATAAAATAGATACATTTATGCCAATAAGTTAAAAGGGGATCATATCGGGGTCATGCGCGGGCGTATACTGTTTAGAAAGATATTTATGCAATAAGCTACTATAGACTGTATAAACTCCATACGGTGTCAATGGTACAAAAAACTGTGCAACACGAATTGGCAAAACGTAGAGTATTTGCATTCTTGGCTGTTTTCTTCTTTGTGGCCATGTTGCTCGATGCTTTCAGTGAATCGGATATAATTTCGCATTCCGTCGACGACTTTGGCATAGCACTCATTGCATTTATAGCTATCGTATACTTGGCAGCTTCGTGGAAACATATAGGGGTAAAAGAGCTGCTGACACAGAACAACATCATATTCGTGCTATTTGTGATTGCGCTACTCTTACAGGTATACGGTCTTTTTGTAGAGGTCGGAACGAACGACTTCGGAGACGAAATACCTGTGCTGATAGGCTTGATCATCATGCTTGCAAATCGGTTCACGTGATAGGTCTTGCGTTGCCCGTTTGTGCTTGTCGCTCGCTTACTCCCTATTGGTGGAAGTAATCTTTTTTTACCGCGGCCTCGTTTGATCGGTAGGTTTCCATAGCACTAGTTTTGTCAGAAAGTAGCTGTACGAATTTGTTTAGAGTCGCCATTTCCTGATTCTTGAACTTCACGAAAAGTATAAAATTGCCGAATGGATGGTCCTTGATTTGCGATTCCCGAGCCCTTATTAAGCCTCTTTCCATACCTGCGAAAAGGCCCTTTTTATTGCTAAGTTTCTCTTCCAGGTCCTCTCGTTTTTTAATGGCCTCCATCGCCGCCGGGATGAAGGCCGCGATGTGCATACCTATCTGCTGCTTACCCAAAAACCCCTTTTCTACCCACTTGACATCGGTAACTAGCGTTACGGGGGTAAAGCCGTACTTCCACTTCGTCTTCCCGTCCGCAGGCCTTAATCCTGAGATAATCTTCCTTATCGCTGGGACATCAAAGTACATCTGGAGTCCTTTGTTGTTAGGTACATAAGCATGGCTCAAGAATTTAGTTACCTCGTTTCCAGGTTCTTCGTCCCTCGTGTTCTGTCCGAATAGACCGGATTTTCCGAAGAACAGGATTCTCTTGTTCGTCACCACAACGCGACCAAAACCAACGTCGTTGCTGGCGCTGACAGTGCCTACGTTCTTAGCCTGTTCTAGCCCGATACTGGCGGAGCATTCGCCAAATTCACCGAGTATGTTTTCGCCCTCCTTCAACCATCCATCAGCCCAACTCTTACGGTCCTCGTTCTTTGTCTTCTTATCCCCGCCGAAAAGCGACATGACAATCACCTCAAAAAGGATAAATATACTCGGATATATTCACCATGTGAAATCCCGCGTCCGTTGACCCAAACTTTTTACCTTATAAGACGATTATACGCACACCCGCCCGTCTAGATCGTATTTATTTGTAAAGGGACGTTTGTCACGGGATTTTAGTTTCATGCTCTTCTTTAATCCTGGTAATTCGTATACAAAGAGAGACGCCCGAGGGGCTTCTAAACATATCGGGATCTCGTTTCCTTCACTTTCCGAGACCCACTGATCTTTTGTATAACTTCTAGAATACACCTCAGACTTGCCCGAGTATCCGTTAGAACATAAAATATAACCTCCTTTTTTAGCGATGAACTCTGTGCTATCCGCCCCGCAGGAAGAGAGAACCTGTATGTCCGGTTTGTATTTGTTCCTGATCTCCTCGTCCGTAAATAATTTATAATAGTGGCTAATAGAGGAGTTTTGTATACGTTCGTCTTTATTAACGGCTTCATAGACCCTTCTTCTCAAGCTACCCGCATCTGCACATATCTCCACTCCGAGCTTTATACCATTATGTTCGAATATCGCTCCCTCTCCTCTTCCCGATTCAAATCTTAGTTTGCCGTATAAGCTAAACCTGCTACTGCCCCCGTCATTGTATTTTAGTACGGAATAGATCAATTTTCCGTTAGATACCACCGGCATTACATTGTATAGCCTGCCGCTATTGGTGTAAATCATCATAGTCCCTGGCATGACCACCATGTCGCTGCCTTTCGTGGCGTTGCGCAGGGCGTTTATCACCTTAAGCGCTTCTCTGGGGGAATACGGTTTTTCACATTGTAATTTACGGGCATCCAGCACTTCTCTCGGAGGAAAAAAAGACATGTAATCGTGGACGCTAAAAGTGCTACTTGGTTTTTCTGCAGACGCACAAAGACCCCATTCTGGCCCTACAAGGAGGTCCAAGCCCTTTTTCTTTCCTGTTTTTATAGCCTCGATTATTTTCTTCGGGTTTTTAGTGTCTGGCACAGATGTCTCAAGTTTTATCACGCCGGCAAGATAAACATCCCTTCTCCGGTGCTTGCTCGTTTCCGCGTTTTTACGTTCTGTCAACCGCTCTAGTCGATTTGCCGCTATCTTTATTGTCCGGGAAAACGCTTTCTCTGCCCTTTCAGTCTTTTCCATACTGATACAATGATCATTATTATTTATATACTTTGCTACTATTGCGTGGCTATTAATATTAAAAGCAATCCATAAAATGGGCCCAAATCGATGGCCTTTTTAAAATCATATGCGTAAAATATCTTTCCTTACTGTACAATGTATTTATTAATAAACAGTAGTTGAACAGATCGAATCATTTATCATAAGAGCAGGGTACTCTAATATAAGAACCATCAGAACCAGCGAGTCCAAAGGGAGGCATACTATCTATGTTTTTATCGGCGACTCAGCGGGAGAATTAAAACTTGATATTATGCCCCGTCAAAATCCTGTGAAAGCAGTTAGTCTTACACTGCACTCTATTTTGGAATATGTCGGCATACCAGTAAAGACCATCCAAGTAAATTCTTACCCATTTGAGTATCTATTGGCATATAAATTATATGCGCTGCACAAGCGAATGCTTTACAAAGACATATACGACTCCTATATTGGTCTACAGATGCAGCCAAATAGAGGTAAATTGCTACGGTATCTTGGCATGTTTGGAAAAGCAAAAGAAACATCAAGAGAAATTATCGACAATATAGAAAACGAAAAATATTATAAAGCAGACGGACTAGGTTATGAAAAACTTGTGCAAGAAAAGTATAAAGTCCCGATGAAGAACATGCTTTATGAAATAAAGGCCGTATTATCTTCTTTTGGCGGAGACAATCGAAAGTAAATGTTTAAGTCCTGTGTAACACTATTAGCGATATGAGGATCAAAAAGTACTTTTCTAATATATTACAGACAGAAAGAAAGAAAGAAAAATTTCTACTGATTAACTTATCCAAACCAGACAAAAAATCCCAGTCCGCCCTCGAGTACATGATGACCTACGGCTGGGCCATCCTCATCATAGTCATAGTCGCAGCCGTCCTCTACAGCCTGGGGATATTCAACCCTACCTCCTTCGTAGCCACCGAATCAGTCAGCGGATTCGCAGGATTAGGCAGCATACAGGCACAGTGCCAGGCCGGTGGACTGGCGATGAGCATAGGGGACTCCATAGGGAGCGAGATAAACGTCACGTCCATAAGCATGACAGTCGACGGGGACACCTATTCCACGGTATTCCCGTCCTACAAGGGATACCCAGGAGATTATCTCATCCTCCCCGACCAGTCCCACGATTTC